>CP108997.1:5476376-6084862 GCA_036226585.1 Streptomyces sp. NBC_00708 | reverse complement strand
GACCGGCTGGCCGCGGCCGGCGGCACCGGCGCCTCCTCGATCGCCGAGGCGGTCAAGGACGCGGACGTGGTCATCACGATGGTGCCCGCGTCGCCCCAGGTCGAGGCCATCGCGTACGGCCCCGACGGCATCCTGGAGAACGCGAAGCGCGGCGCGCTGCTGATCGACATGTCCTCGATCACCCCGCAGACCTCCGTGGACCTCGCGAAGAACGCCGCCGAGAAGGGCATCCGGGTCCTGGACGCCCCCGTCTCCGGCGGCGAGGCCGGCGCGATCGAGGCCGTCCTTTCCGTCATGGTGGGCGGCGAGCAGGCCGACTTCGACGCCGCGAAGCCGCTGCTCGAAGCACTCGGCAAGACCATCGTGCTCTGCGGCCCGCACGGCTCCGGCCAGACGGTGAAGGCCGCCAACCAGCTGATCGTCGCGGTGAACATCCAGGCGTGCGCCGAGGCCGTGGTCTTCCTGGAGAAGTCCGGCGTGGACCTCGCCGCCGCGCTGGACGTCCTGAACGGCGGCCTGGCCGGTTCGACCGTGCTGACCCGCAAGAAGGACAACTTCCTGAACCGGGACTTCGCCCCGGGCTTCCGGATCGACCTGCACCACAAGGACATGGGCATCGTCACGGACGCCGCCCGCAACGTCGGTGCCGCGCTGCCCGTCGGCGGTGTGGTCGCCCAGCTCGTCGCCTCGCTGCGCGCGCAGGGTGACGGCGGCCTGGACCACTCGGCGCTGCTGCGCTCGGTCGAGCGCCTGTCGGGCCAGCCCGTCAAGGGCTGATCGCCGGCCGCTCCACCCCTTCCCCCCAGACTTCCGGACGGTGCCGTCGCTGACACCTGTCCTGTCGCGCCCAGGCGCCGGCACCGTCCGGAACACCCTCCCACCACGAATTTCAACAAACTGTTGACGCCGCATCCCGGGCCTCTCTACGCTCCGGACACGCCCCCAGGACTCTGCCCCCTGGCCGTCGCAGTTCAGCAGCTCCCGTACGGAAGGTCGCCCCGACACCATGACGCAGCGTGTGCTTACGACCGAGTCCGGCGCCCCGGTCGCCGACAACCAGAACTCCGCCACCGCGGGTGCCGGAGGCCCGATCCTCCTCCAGGACGGGCACCTCCTGGAGAAGCTCGCCCGCTTCAACCGGGAGCGCATCCCGGAGCGCGTGGTGCACGCCCGGGGCTCCGGCGCGTACGGCTACTTCGAGGTGACCGACGACGTCACCGCCTTCACCCGCGCCGACTTCCTCTCCGAGGTGGGCCGCCGCACCGAGACGTTCCTGCGCTTCTCGACCGTCGCCGACTCGCTGGGCGGCGCGGACGCGGTGCGCGACCCGCGCGGTTTCGCGCTCAAGTTCTATACGAACGACGGCAATTACGACCTCGTCGGGAACAACACCCCGGTGTTCTTCATCAAGGACCCGATCAAGTTCCCCGACTTCATCCACTCGCAGAAGCGCGACCCGTTCACGGGCCGTCAGGAGCCGGACAACGTCTGGGACTTCTGGGCGCACGCCCCCGAGGCCACGCACCAGGTGACCTGGCTGATGGGCGACCGGGGCATCCCCGCCTCGTACCGCCACATGAACGGCTACGGCTCGCACACCTACCAGTGGACGAACGCCGCGGGCGACGCGTACTTCGTGAAGTACCACTTCAAGACCAACCAGGGCGTGCGCTCCCTCTCCGCCGACCAGGCCGCCGAGCTCGTCGGCAAGGACGGCAGCTCGCACCAGACGGACCTGCTCCAGGCCATCGAGCGCGGCATGAACCCGTCCTGGACGCTGTACGTGCAGCTCATGCCGGCCGCCGAGGCCGCGGACTACCGCTTCAACCCGTTCGACGTCACCAAGGTGTGGCCGCACGCGGACTACCCGCTCCAGCGCGTGGGCCGGCTGGTGCTCGACCGCAACCCGGACAACGTCTTCGCCGAGGTCGAGCAGGCCGCGTTCTCGCCGAACAACTTCGTGCCCGGCATCGGCCCGTCCCCGGACAAGATGCTCCAGGGCCGCCTGTTCGCCTACGCGGACGCGCAGCGCTACCGCCTGGGCATCAACCACACCCAGCTCCCGGTGAACGCGCCGCGCGCGGCGACCGCGGACAACTACGGCCGCGACGGGCTCCACGCCACGCGCTACGGCTCGCGCCACGACAAGAACTACGAGCCCAACTCGTACGCGGGCCCCGCCCAGACGGACACGGCGCTCTCCGCCCCGCTCCCCGTCCAGGGCTGGACCGGCACCCACGAGGCGCCCGCCCACACCAAGGACGACGACTTCTTCCAGGCGGGCGAGCTGTACCGGCTGATGTCCGCCGACGAGCAGTCCCGCCTGATCGCCAACATCGCCGGCGGCCTCTCCCAGGTCTCCCGCGACGACGTCATCGAGAAGAACCTCGCCCACTTCCACGCGGCCGACCCCGAGTACGGCAAGCGCGTGGAGGAGGCGGTCCGCGCCCTCCGCGAGGACTGACCTCCCCCCGAGCCCTGCCCGCGCCGACGCGTCCACCCGGATGAGGGGTAGTGCGCGACGCGGGCAGGACGAGGCCGCGGCGGTGGCGTGATGCCAGTGCGGTGGTACGCGGGAGGGCGGCCCGGTCACCAGACCTGAAGGCCCGTGCAGCCCCCCTTCGCACCACCGCCGCGGCCCCTGTTTTTCCCTGAACCAGGGCGCGGAGTACGGATACGGTCCCGTACTCCGCGCCCTTTTCACGCGCTGCGGGCGCTCAGAAGACCCGCGGCGTCACCGTGAAGTTCTCGCCGCCGTACAGGGATTCGTAACGGCCTCTCTCACCAGTCGGCGAGTGACGAGAACCCAGAACCAGGCGTGCTGGTCATCGCTGAACTCGTCCAGGGACAACAAGAAGGCGGACTGCCCCGCCAGCACCACGGCGCCCGGACGCAGGGAATGTGCCTCGGGGCGCACCGGCAACGGTTCGAGAATGCGCTGCTGCGTGCGGTAATCCCACGGCTGCGGGGGACTCACCGCTCGCGACGCGCAGCAGCCGGCTGCTCACGGTCTGACGCGAAACGCAGTCACCGCGTGGGGAAACGAGTACCCCAGGGCTCCTCCTCCAGAAGAAGCCCGTTGGCCAGACAGCTGATGGTTCGGTACCAGCCGATCAGTACGAACAGTTCGAGCACCTGATCGTCTTCGTAGTACGCCCGCAGGGCGTCCCAGGCGGACGGTGTGAGCCGGGTCGTGCCGTCGAGTTCGTCAACCGCGTGGAGCAGCGCCGTGTGGCGTGGCGACCATGAAGCACTGCCTGCCGCATCGGGTTGGGCAGTCGCCCGGAGCAGTTCCGGGGTGAGTCCGGTCTGCGGCGCCAGAGTCGCGGCGTGGACACCCCACTCATAGGCGCAGCCGGATCGCGCGGTCACACGGGCGATGACGATCTCCCGGTCCATGGCCGGGAGGAGCCCGTGGCCCAGCAGCCCGGCGCCGAGGGCGAACATGCGTGAGGCCAGCTCCGGGTTGCGGTGCAGGACGCGGAACAGCGCAAGCGGCTCGTGCGGAACACCCGGCGGCATCCATCGGCGGAGCGCCCGGTCGATGTCGGCGATGTAGGGCGGGGTGAGCGGTGCGATGCGGGGCATCACGGCACCTCCTGCTTCGATTTTCGAACCACTATGATGCTTTGATAACCGAAGCGCAAGGAGTGAGCATGGAAGCCAGAGCGCCACGTCCGGGCAAGCCGGTACGGGGGTCCGCATCGGGTCGCCCGGTGATGGCTGCTCTCGACCTGCTCGGACGGCGCTGGACGATGCGGATCCTGTGGGAACTGAGCCAGGCTCCGGCCGGCTTCCGTGAGTTGCAGCGCCGCTGCGAGCGCATGTCCTCCAGCGTGCTCAGCACCCGGATCGAGGAACTGTCCGCAGCCCGCCTGCTCGCCCTGGACGGCGACGGCTACCGCCTCACACGGCTCGGCCGCGATCTCGTCGAGTCGCTGAGCCCGCTGGACGCCTGGAGTCGACGGTGGGCCGAAGAGATGGGACCCGCGACGGCGGAAGAGTTGGAATGATCACCACACAGGGCCAACTCCTGCGGCCACGAGCGAAGTAAGCGGCGCACGGGCCGCCGAGGACAGCCGCGCAAGGACCCGGCGGTCGCGACCGCGACTGCACGTGAGTGGCGGGACGAGGAGGCCTGGGGCGTCCTCGACGCACCCGAGACTCCCGGAGCCCGCTTCGGCCACTGGTCACCCCCCTATACACCGCGTGTATAACTTGAATGTATAGTCACCGCCATGACCTCCCCGTCCTCCACGTCCGTGGCGACCCCGGCCCATGCCCTCGGGCGCCCCGCCGCCGGTCGGGACCACGCGACCCTCACGCAAGCGGTGTGCGCCACCACCGGTATCGCGCTCGGCGTCCTGACCAACCTGCTCCAGGGCTGGCTGCCCTCGTCCTGGAACCAGTTGGCGAACTCCGGCGGGGTGTGGTCGGTGCTCGCCTTCGCCACCGGCGCGGTCCTCGCGCCGCGCGTCGGCGATGTCCGCCGCATCGCCGTGGCCGGTGCGCTCGCGGAGATCGGCCTCGTCGTCGGCTACTACGGCTACGCGGAACTGGGCCGCGAGGGCATGGGGAGCCTCGTCTTCCCCCTCGTCTGGCTGGTGATGGCGTGTGTCGCCGGCCCGCTCTTCGGTACGGCCGGCGCCTGGTCGCGGCGCAGTCCCCGGCTGTGGCGGCGCGTCGGGTCCCTGGGCGCGGTCGGCGGCCTCTTCGGGAGCGAGTGTCTGCACTACTGGCTGACGCTCGGGTACGCCGACCAGGCCGTCGCCTGTGCCGTGATCGCCTGCGCGCTGCCCCTGGCACTGGCCCGCACCTGGCGCGAACGCGGCCTGGGCCTCGCCGTGGCGGTGGTCGCTTCCCCGGTGGCCTACGCGGCCGTGTACGGGCTGCTGGATCAGATCTCCGGCTAGCGCGTGCCTCTTTGACGTCGGCCCGGCGTCGTGAACGGCGGGCCGACGTCGTGAACGGCGGGCCGACGTCGTGAACGGCGGGCCGACGTCGTGAACGGCGGAGCAACCCGTCATCCGGGGTGCCCCTCCCCACCGCCCTGGTAGCGTGCGCCGGCATGTCATCGGAACTGCAACGCCCCCCGCGCCAAGCGGACGAACGTACCGCTCTCATCGGCTGGCTGGACCTGCAACGGCAGATCCTGCGCTGGAAATGCAAGGGCCTGAACGACGAGGACGCGCACCGCGCGGTGATCCCGACCTCACCGGCCATGACGATGTCCGGTCTCATCTCCCACATGCGCTGGACCGAGCACATATGGCTGGAAGTGGTGTTCCTCGGCGGCGACAAGAAGCAGAACCCCGCATTCGACGAGTCACGCGAGAGCGCCGACTGGCACACCGACGGCCGCCCCCTCGCAGAGCTCCTCTCGGAGTACGAGGCCCAGTGCGCCCGCAGTAACGAGATCGTCGCCGCGGCCGGCCTGGACGACATCGGCCGCCACCCGGACTTCCACGACGGCAGCGCCAACCTCCGCTGGATACTGATCCACCTCGTCGAGGAAACGGGGCGGCACGCGGGGCACGCGGATATCGTCCGCGAGCTGCTCGACGGCACGAAGGGCTACTACTAGCGCACCTCCGCGAAGCGGAGGCTCTTCCCTGCCACGTATCGCGTCGTGGGCTTCCCGGGACCGGGCAGAGGCCTGGATTCGTCCGCGCCTCCTGCCTCCTGGGCGCGGCCGGGGGTCGACCCGCGTGCTGACGATTTCCGCGCAGTGGCGACGGCGGTTGTCACATTCGTGGGCCCGGCGGTGTCTTCATGTCAAACAGGCAAACGTCCAGGGAGAACACGATGGCGCTACGCGTACCGAAGGCAGAGCTCCCCGCCGGGCTCCGCGAGAATCTGATCAAGCAGCTCGGTTCCGTGCCCGAGCCCAACGAGGTGCTGTGGAACAACCCCGCCCTCGCCGAGGCCAACCAGGAGTTCGCGGCCAAGGTGGCCACCTGGGACGCGGTCGACGCGAGCCTCAAGACCTTCGCGCACATGGCCGTCGCAGCGCAGGTCGGATGCAGCTGGTGCCTGGACATCAACTACTTCGCGGCACTGAACCAGAGCCTGGACCTGGCCAAGGCGAGCCAGGTTCCGCGCTGGCGGGAGGCGGAGGTGTTCACGCCGTTGGAGCGTGAGGTGATGGAGTACGCCGAGGCCATGACGAGCACGCCGACGACCGTCACCGATGAGCTGTCGGCGAGCCTGCTCGGCCGTCTCGGCCCGGCGGCGCTGGTCGAGCTCACCGTGTACATCGGCTTCGCCAACCTGGCGGCCCGGTGCAACACGGCGCACGGGATCACCTCACAGGGATACTCCGATGCCTGCGAGATCCCGCTGGCCGCGCGTCCTGAGACGGCCGACGTGGTGTCGGCGCCATGACCGAGGACCCGTTCGTCGCCCATCGCAGCCTGCTGTTCACGGTCGCCTACGAGATGCTCGGCTCCGCGGCCGACGCGGAGGACGTGCTGCAGGAGTCCTGGCTGCGGTGGGCCGGGGTCGACCGCTCGCGGGTGAGCGACGCGCGGGCGTACCTCGTCAGGACCGTCACACGGCAGGCGCTCAACCGGCTGCGGACGTTGGCGCGCAGCCGCGAGGACTACGTCGGCGAGTGGCTGCCGGACCCGCTGCTGACCAGCCCTGACGTCGCCGACGACGTGGAGCTCGCGGAGAGCGTCTCGATCGCGATGCTGACCGTCCTCGAAACGCTCAGGCCGACGGAGCGGGCGGTCTTCGTGCTCCGCGAGGTTTTCGAGCTGCCGTACGACGAGATCGCCGAGGCCGTCGGGAAGCCCGCGGCCACGGTGCGGCAGATCGCGCGGCGAGCACGCGAGCATGTGGCGGCCCGGCAGCCCCGGGTGAAGGTGAGCCGTTCGGAGCAGCGGGCAGTGGTGGAGCGGTTCCTGCTCGCCCTGCGTACCGGGCAGTTGCGGGAACTTGTGGAGGTCATGGCGCCGGACGTGGTCCTGATCGCCGATGGTGGCGGACTTGCCGCCGCCGCTCTGGCTCCGATCCACGGGGTCGAACTCGTGGCGAATGTGCTCGCGCGCACCAACCGGGTGCACATGGCCGCACTCACGACAACACCGGTGTGGCTCAACGGGGCGTCCGGCGGCCGGATCGAGATCGACGGCGAGCCGGCCACGGCGGTGAGCCTCGTGGTGGAGGAGGGACGGGTCACCCGCGTCTACTTGGTGCGGAATCCCCTGAAGCTGACGCGACTGTACGAGCCGGTCGAACTCGCCAGGTAGGGCGGCCGACGGGCTCGGACCGCGTGCTGATGGGTACGGCACACCAAGGACAAATGGCTCGACATCGCCTGCCGGCGCCCGGTCAACTGGTGACAACGCCCTAGGTGAAAGGAGCGGCAGATGGGACGCCGTAAAGAGGTCCGCAAGAAGACGGCGGTCGTGACGGCGACGGTGCGTGAGTGGAGGGATGAGGAGGGCTGGGGTGTCCTCGACTCACCCGAGACCCCCGGAGGGTGCTTCGGCCACTACTCCGACATTCAGGCGCCCGGCTTCCGCACGCTGTCACCGGGGCAGAAGGTCGATCTCACCTGGGAAGCGCCCGGCTTCAAGCAGGACGGCTACGACTACCGCGCGGTGAGCATCACCCCGCAGCGCGCCTGACATCAACGGCCGCCCGCGCGCATCGCCGCTACGGCCGCGCCCATGCCTGTCGGGGCCGCGGACCTAGGTCGGATCTGCCGGCGCGGCAACCCGGAGCAGCGCGTCCGCGAGGAGCAGAGCGTCGTCGGGATCCAGGTAGTCGAGCCGGATGCGGTTGCCGCCGTACCGGCCCTGGCAATGCCCGCAGGTGGGCACCGACTCGACAAGCGGCACCTGCCCGGTCGCGGAGATGGCCCGCTCCAGTTCCCGGGCGAACCGCTCGTGGTCGTGCCAGTCCGCAAGATCGAGGTCACGGAGAACCGCCTCGTCACCGCCGAGACCGCGGTACAGCAGCGTGGCCGCGTCTGTGTCGAACACGCCGATGTCGATGAGGGCCCGGTCCCCCGTGGTCTGGATGTCCACATGCCGCTCGACACCGATGCGCGCCAGCGCGCGATGCAGCTGCAGTGCCGCGTACTGCGCCTCGGTGAGACGGGCTTCGAACAGTCGCCCGAGAGCCCGGACTTCCGCGTCCGAAGGCAGGAGGAGAAGCAGTTCGTGGCCGGGGCCGGGACCGGGCAGGGGCTGTTCACAACGTGCCGCCTCTACGGCGATGCCTTCGGCGAGCAGGTGACCCCGCACGTCTCCGCGCGTCCAGGGGTGGGCGGCCGAGGGAGTCAACCGCAGACGGCAGCCACCCGCCGCGCCGCCCTCCTCCAGCTCGAAGCCGAGACCGGCGTACTCCAGGACAAGCTTCAGCGCGCGAGTCGTGGCCGCCTCGGTCGTCGTATCGGGGGCGTCCGCCGCCGTCGTAAGCGAGTTCGTCATCAGGTTGTCCTCGTAGGGGTAGGTCCAGTACGTGCTGGTGGTTCACTCGCCTATGTCGCATCTCGCAGGGCGCTGACTCGGTGACTTCCGTACGAAGCCACGGAGCGACGAGCTGCGCGGGCGGAAGACATTCGGTCGGCGGGCGCTCAGAGTTCCTTGATGCCGACGAGTACGCGACCGATCACGTTCGGGTCGGCCCGCTCATCCCCGGACGCACGGAGATCACCCGTCGCGCGTCGGCCGGGGGACGACACCGAAGCGTCGCGGTCGTCCTCCGGGCTCACGGAAGCGAGGGCGATCTCGGCCCACACCACTTTGCCCGGCAGGCCACGGGCCGGGTAGTAACCCCAGTTCCTGCTCATCGCCGCCACGATGAAGATCCCGCGCCCACCCGTCGCGTCGACGCCGACCTCCTTCAGAACGGGCGGTCTCACATCCCGGTCCCACACCGAAAGCCTGACGGCGCACGGCAGGGCCTCCAGTAGCAGCTCGAAGGTCTGCACGCTGCTCGGCGACGCGAGTGGAAGGGCGGGCGCCTGTCCCGTCTCCGAGTGCCGCACGGCGTTGGTCGCCAGCTCGGACACCAGGAGCTTCGCCGTCTCGACGATGTCGGAGGAGACGCCCCAGCCCGAGAGAACATCAGCAGTGTGGAGCCGCGCCAGAGCGACGGCATTGGGCGTATCCGCCAACGCGAGCCGGCTCCTCCGGGGCTGTTCGTGCGGCATGGCGAGCCTCCTGCTTCGGAGAGGGAACAAATAGTCACCAGCCGCTCTCGAAGAGTGACTGGACATCTAGATAACTCCGCTTCACCGAAGGCCGGTTAGGGCTTTCAAGCACTCGCCCAACGGGCTCGCCTAGGGCGTTTTGACCTGCCCTTTACGTGGTGGGCCAAGAGCACGGCGGCTACCGTGCCCGCATGGCCGCGATCCGCAACACCGTCCTTGAGGCGTGGATGACCGAGCATGGGTACAGCTCCAACAGCCTGGCCGATGCCGTGAACAGTGCTGTTGAAGAACTGACAGGGCGTATGGGCGGACTCGACGGTTCATCGGTGCGGGCATGGAAGGCAGGCCGAGTCACTTGGCCGAAGTCGGCAACGCGTACCGCGCTCGAGAATGTCGCCGGCTTACCCGCCGTCGCCTTAGGGTTCGTTCCGCGAGGCCGGCCTTCACTCACCCCAGCGTCATCGCAACAGGAGGAACCCGAATTGAAGCGCCGCACCCTCGTCGGCGGCATCGCTGCGGCGGCTGCCGCAGCAGCGGCCCCAGGGACCGCGTCACCGCGCCGCATCGGCATGAGCGACGTCAACCGGCTGAACAAGCGCTTCGCCGAGATCATCGCCAGCGACCACCGCCACGGCGGGCAACCTCGCATCGAGGAACAGGCCGCCGCGCTGGCCGATGAGGCGCTCAACCTCCAGAACGCGGGCAGTGCCACGCAACGAGTCCGCAGCAGTCTCTACGCCTCCGGAGCCGCGTTCCGCTCGTCTGCAATGTGGGCGGCCATCGACGGCCGGCGCTACGACGTCGCCAAGGCGCACATGCGCGAGGCCCAGGCTCTCGCCGAGATGTCGGGTGACCAGGCCATCAAGTTCCGCATCTGGAGTCACGCGGGCACCATGTACCGGCACATGGGCCGACCCGCCGACGCGTTCGCCGCCAACGATGTCGCCCGCAATCTGCATCTCACTCGCCGGGACCCTCTGTTCGCGTCCCTCGGTCTGGCCCGCCAAGGAGCCATCCACGGCACGGCTCACAACAGGACCGAGACACGTCGCGCGTTCGAGCAGGCGCAGGACGCCATGCTGCGCGCCGATCCCGCCGATCACCGGCCGGTCTGGCTGCTCGCCTTCTACGACCAGGCCGAACTGGATTCCTTGGCCCTTTCCGCGTATCTGGCGCTGGGCGACTACCCGACCGCCGAGTACCACGCCCACCGCTGTCTGGCCGGGCGCCGGCCCCACATGGTGAGGTCCCGCGCCATCACCACGACTCGGCTCGCCCATGCCCTGCTCTCGCAGGGAGCCGCCGACGCCGCGACAGAAGCCGCCATGCGCGTGTCGGCAGATGCCGCCACCCGCCACGCCCGCGTGTCGCGCATGCTTCAGGAATTCGGGGCCGCCCTCCGCGCCACCGCACCGCGCAGCACCACGGTCCAGACCTGGACCGAGCACACCGCCACCTGGAGTACGGCCGCATGACCATCGCAACCCCCACCGAGCTGCGTACCTTCACCAGCTTGGACATCATCCGTGGCGACCTCCTCGATGTGTACGCCGAGGTACGCGCCCCGCTGCTCCACCTGCCGAACTACGCGGTCACCGCGTTCGGTGAACGCATCGACCGGCACTCCACCGAACCGGGGTTCACGGCCGTCCTCGCATACGCGGACGACCAACCGGTCGGCTACGCGTACAGCAACACGATCGAGCACGGCGACCGCTACTGGCAGCGCACGAGCCCCGCTCCCGCAGAGCAGTACACCGAGCACCCGGCCACGGCTCTCAAGGAGATCGGCGTCAGCCCGGCCTGGCGCAAGACCGGCACCGCCCGCCGCATCCACGACGCCCTCCTCACCACCCGCGACGAGCCGTACGTGACACTCATGGTCAACGGGGCCGCGGGCGACGGAAGGGTGCACGCGCTCTACAGATCATGGGGCTACGAGGACATAGGCCAAAGCCAGCCGTCCCCGGCCTCACCGGTCCTCACCGTGATGATCCGTGACACCGCTGGGCCGGGAGACGGGCACCGCAGAAGCTGACCCCGGGGCCCGCCCCCGGAGTCTCGCCCTGGACTTGCTGTCCCGGCGTCGACGCCACCCCGCGCAGGAATCCTGGAGACTCCCATGGCACGCCCGTACGTCCTGCTCTCCGCAGCAGTATCGATCGACGGTCACCTCGACACCCGTCCGGGCGAGGACCGGCTCCTGCTGTCCAACAAGGCGGACTTCGACCGGGTCGACTCTGTACGCGCCGGCGTCGACGCCATTCTCGTCGGCACCGGGACACTGCGCGCCGACAACCCGCGCCTGCTGGTCAACTCGGCACAGCGCAGGGCGGACCGGCTGGCTTCCGGTCAGTCGGAGTACCCCCTTAAAGTCACCGTCACCGCCACGGGAGACCTCGACCCGGACTGGAAGTTCTGGCACCACGGCGGAGACAAGCTCGTCCTGGCCGCCGGCGAGGCGGCCACCAGAAAGGCCCGCGCCAACCTCGGTGACCTGGCGACGGTCCACACTGTCCCCACCGAGTCCGTGTGGCCGGCTGCTCTCGATGCCCTAGGAGATGTGTACGGCGTCAAGCGGCTCATGGTGGAGGGCGGCGGGACCATCCACACCCAACTCCTTTCGGCGGGCCTGGCGGACGAACTGCAACTCGTGGTCGCCCCGCTGCTCGTCGGCCAGCCGGACGCGGTACGCATGCTCGGTCCGGCTGCCTACCCGGGCGGCCCCGCCGCGCGCCTGCGGCTGCTGGAGACGCGCCAGATCGACGACGTGGTACTCCTGAGGTACGCCCCCAAGGACACCTCGACGGAGTCACGATGAGTACGACGCCCCCCTCACCCGACGCGCCGGGCACAGGCCGCGAGCCGAACGCCGCCGACGGCAGATGGCTCGCCCGCGCCTGTGAGCTGGCCACCCTGTGCCCACCCTCGGAAACCGCGTTCAGCGTGGGCGCGGTAGTCGTCGCCGCAGACGGAACCGAACTCTCCGACGGCTACTCCCGTGAATCCGACCCCCACGACCACGCCGAAGAAGCGGCCCTGGCCAAACTGCCACCCCAGGACTCCCGCCTCACCACAGCCACGATCTACAGCTCCCTGGAACCCTGCGCCAAACGAGCCTCCCGCACCCACCCGTGCGCCCAGCTCATCGCGGAATCCGGATTGCGCCGCGTAGTAACGGCCTGGACCGAACCAGACACCTTCGTCTCCAACGCAAACGGAACTAAGGCACTCGAAGCCAAGGGCGTAACAGTCGTGACGATGCCCGAGTACACGAAATCCGCGCAGACCTCCAATCAGCACCTGCTCTGAATACCAACCACGACAACAGGTCGGCCGTACGGGCCTCTTCGCGCCTATGCGGCGATCCACCCAGCTGTGTTGGAGTAGGACTCGTAGCTGTAGCGGGTGCTGCGGTCCCATTCGTCTCCGGTGAGGTGCTTGTATGCGTTGTCGGGCACGTAGAGCAGGGCTTCGGCCCAGACGAGGTCGCTGACGTACGGCATGAACCGCTCTGGGTCTCGAAGTACGCGCTCGAATTCCTCACGGCCGGCCGCGACGACCGCAGCCCGGGTGTAGAGGAACTGATCGCTCGACAGGCCATCGCCGTATTCCTTGCGGTCCAGCCTGTACAGGGCCCAGGAAAGCTGCTCGGCGAAGCCGACCACGTCAGATACAGGGCCGTTCGTCAGGCGGGCGGTCAGGACAGCGGCGAGCTCATCGCCCTCGGGGTCGGGGACAGCGGGGCTACACGCTTCGATGAGCTGCCAGAAGGCGTTCTCGTTCATGTCGAAGAGCATGGCGGAGGGGTGTGACACATCGGGCTGTCAGGCGCTCGCCCTGGCTAGTGCTGCGACCGGAAACGTTCACGGTGTCGCCGAGGTCCTGTTCCGGGGTGGTGCAGGGCAGTGAGAATAGGGCGGTGTGAAGCGGTCGACGCCGTGAGATCACAATGGCGTCATGGAGCCGACCCGTCAGATCATCGTCGCGCTGGACTGCGACAACCTCTCCGCCGCTCAAGCTGTCGTTGATCAACTCGGTGACGAGTGCCGCTTCTACAAGGTCGGCCTGGAACTCCTCACCGCGGTCGGGCCCCAGTTCGTGGAACACCTCGTCGCCCGGGGCAACGAGGTGTTCCTGGACCTCAAGCTCTTCGAGATCCCGAACTCTGTCGCCGGTGCAGTCCGCGCGGCAGGCGCACTCGGCGTCTCTATGGTGACTGTGCACAGTATGGGCGGGACGGGGATCATGGCCGCCGCGGTCGATGCGGCTCGCGACTATCCCGACCTTCGGGTCCTTGCCCTCACCGTCGTCACGAGCATGACCGACGCCGACCTCGTCGACATCGGCGTTGCCGGCCCCACCGAGGGCCAAGTGCTGCGTTTGGCCAGCCTGGCCAAGCGGGCCGGATGCCACGGCGTGATGGCCTCACCGCAGGAAGTCGCAGCCTTGCAACGGACGTTGGGAAATGATGCCCTGATCGTCACCCCCGGAGTTGCCTTGGCCGGCGAGTCTGCTATCGACCATGCCCGCCCCGGCACACCGCGGGCCGCCGTCGCGGACGGAGCCTCACATATAGTCGTAGGCCGCACGGTCACTCGCGCGCCGGATCCGCTGTCTGCATTCCACCGGGTCTGCGCCAACCTGTCGGCTTCGTAGCTGAGCTCACAGGTCGGTAGTCAGGCCGCCGCGGCAAGTGGGCTTCCGCCCCAACGGAGGCCCTTCTCGCTGCGGACACGGGCCCGCTCCCTGCGCTGGGCGGCCAGCACGTCGGGGTAACGGGCGTTGGCGTTGCGCCAGCGCAGGTAGCGTGCAGGGCCCGGGGCTGGACCGTGTGGTTGAGGTGGTTGAAGTTGGCGATCGTGCACTGCAGCAGCGGCCCGAAGTGCGCCTCGATCGGGTTGGCCCATGACGCGTAGGTCGGAGTGAAGCACAGCTCGACCCGATTCTTCTTCGCCCAGCGCCGGATGATGTCGCTCTTGTGGGCGGACAGGTTGTCCAGGATCACGTATATCGGGGCGCCGTCCGGCCGGGCCGCACGGATCGACCGCAGCGCGGCCAGCGTGTTCGCGGCACCCTTCTTGCGCCGGTTGACGCCCCACAGGTTGTCGTCGCCAACCGAGTAGCAGCCGTGGAAGTAGCGCACCCCGTGGGTGCGGTGGTAGGTCGCGGGATGGCGCTCCGGACGACCCTGCTCGGCCCAGCAGGAACCGCCCGTCAGTCGGATACCGAGCGAGCCGTACTCATCGAACACTCGGTCCGGGAAACGCTCCAGGACCTCCTCGATGCGGTCCAGCTTGGCGTCGCGCTCCGGGTCCGGGGACTCCTTCCAGGTCTTCGTGCGCTGGAAGGTGACCCCGCGACGGGCGAGCAGGCACCGTAACGCCTCGCGGCCGATCCTGATCAGGCGGCCGTGCACCTTCGGGAGGTAGGCGGCGAGCTTGCGGATGGACCAGCGAGTGAAGGGCTGGCCGAGCTTGGTTGGGTGGGTGGTGGCCGTCTGGACGACGAAGTCCTCGTCGTCAGGACTGAGCAGGCGGGAACGGCCCCCGCCCACTGAGGGTCCAGGCAGGCCAGGCCGATCTCCTCGAACGACCCCCATTTCATAGCCAAGATGCGCCGGGTCCTGGCCCTGTACGACACCCCGCCAAGTGATGGCCGCGTGGTGTGTGTGGACGAGTTCGGCCCGCTGAACCTGACGCCCCGCAAGGGCAAGGCATGGCGTCCGCTCCGCTCACCGCGCCGCCTGCGGGCCACCTACAACCGCTACGACGGAGTGATGCACATGCTCGCCGCCCTCGACCTGGCCACCGGCAAGATGTACTACCGGATCCAGCCGCGCAAGCGGTGGCATGAGTTCCTGTCCCTACTCAAGTCACTGCGCGCCCGCTGGCCCGGCGAGAAGTTGTATGTCGTGCTGGACAACTTCTCCCCGCACAAGCACCCGAACGTCCGCGCCTGGGCCACGGCCAACGACGTCGAGCTGGTCTTCCTGCCGACCTACGGGTCGTGGCTGAACTGGATCGAGGCCGAGTTCGCCGCCCTGCGCTACTTCGCTCTCAACGGCACGGACCACCGCAACCACGGTGAGCAGAACGCCTCGATCGCCGCCTACATGCGTTGGCGTAACGCCCGCGCCGAACCGAAGACGGTCTTCGCTCCCGACTCACCCATCCATGCCTGGACCCAGTACCCGGCGAAGGCGGCTTGAGAAGTCCTCGACAGGCCCCTCCGGGGCCGAAGGCCACTTCTCCATGGCTGCGACGATTTCCGCGAGCCGGGTCTCGAAGGCCGCCGCGTTGACCTCACCGGTTTCATACTCCTGCCACAGTTCGACGAGTTGGTCCTCCCGCTCGCCGGAGTCGATGAGCTTGTCGGCCAGTGCGAAGCCGTCCAGCGAGGGTTTCCCGACCTCAAGTACCCAACGGCTCGCAGCCGCGTCCGCGGTGATGCCTCGACCGGCCAGTTCGACGACGCTGAACGGCACCTTGGGGTGAGCTGCCACAGCGAGGAACACGCCCAACGACACCGAGTTCCGCACAGCTTTCTCCGCCACGCGCCAGCCCTCCATCCCGCAAGCGCATATCCACAATGGTGGCCACGGGGCCAGTCGGCAGCTTACAGAGATCCCGACCAAGGATCCGAGACGATCCACTAGGTTCTGTCCGGCGGATCATTGGCGGAGCCGGAGGCGGATTGCTGCGGCGGCCTCGGCTCCCGCGGCGGGCGACCGCCGCGTTACGATCCGGTCGACTACCGCGAGCGCCATGCGGTCGAGTGCGGGATCAACCGCCTCAAGAGGCACCGCGCCATCGCTACGCGATACGACAAGCTAGCGGTCCGCTACGAGGCGACCGTCGTCATCGCAGCCATCAATGAGTGGCTGTGACCTGCACCTTCGAGTTACTGCCGAACGGGTTGAGGAAATCCAGCACTCTGCGCCAGGTCAGCTCGGCCGCCGCAGGATCGTGGTCAGGGAGTTCACCGTCGATGTAGAAGTGGCCAACGCCCGGGTAGCGGAAGACTTCCACATCGACGCCGGCCTCTCGTGCCGCCTGGCAGAGAGCGGCAACCCGCTCGGGCGGTGCGAAGTCATCCGGCTCAGCGGCGTGCAACTGAACCCGCAGACCGGGGCGAACGGAGACGGGGAGGTCTACGGCGGCGTGCAGGAGGAGAACGCCCGTGGTGGCGGGACGCTCGGGCCAGAGATGTGCCACGACGCTTGTCCCCATGGACACACCAGCGAGTACGGTCTCGTCCGGCATACCCGCAAGAGCCTGCCGGGCGTGCTTCACCACCGCTGCCCAACCGATTCGATCCACCAGTCGGAATCCCTCGTCAAGAGTGAAGGCAGTCTCGCCGCTGAACAGATCGGGCGTGATGACCTCATGCCCGGCGCGACGCAGTCGCCCGGCGGCAAGGATCTCAGCGGAGCGCAGGCCGAGAACGGAGTGGAACAACACGATATGGGCCATCAGGTCATCCTGCGGTACAGGCCGTAGCTGCGACCAGCACTTTCGAAGCACGCCCTAGCAGGACCCGGTCCCAGGTGCCGTCCGCCGACCAGCGGCGATGCCGTTCATAGACGGTCTTCCACGAGCCATAACGTTCCGGCAGGTCACGCCATGGGACACCGGTCCGGACCCGGAACAGGATCCCGTTGACCACGATGCGGTGGTCGTTCCACCGCCCCGCCCCGGCCACCCAGAGGTGGCAGATACGGCTCCAGCAACGATCACTCGCGGTTCGTCGGATCCCCCCGGCCCATGCCCGAAGCAACGAGCGACCGGTCTCGGAAGGTCACGTGATCCGCCGGGCACTGCCTAGCTACGCCACTGTGAAAACTTCAGTCCAGGTCCAAGCTTGACCGAGGAGATGTCGTCGAGGCGCTGGTGCGGAATGTGCTCGCTGGTCGAACTCTTTATCGGTCCGTCGGCCAGACCCCCGTCGGTGAACGGGACCCTGTCGACGACCTCACCCTCATCGTCAAGGAAGTCCAGGGTGCCCGCGACGAAGTTGTAGTGCTGTCCGCGCAGGATGCCGTCCACGGTCATCCGCACCGTCTTCTCCTTCCCCGACGGGCCGGACAGATGAAGGTGCTCACGCACAGTCCGGGCCACCGCGGGTGATGTGGCCTCAGTGTTGGCCGGGAAGACCTCGGAATCACCCTGGTCGTCCTGGGAGTAGATGAACAGGCCGAGCAGAACGGCAGACAGGGCTGCTGGGGCAGCCCACGACAGGAGGCGTGATCGGCGAGACATCCTGACATCGTTGCATGCCGCATCCGCTCCCATGCTTCTGAGGTTGCCACGCTCTCGTTTCCCGGCTCGCTGCCACGATCGTGGCCCTGACGGTCACGTCGGCAGCCGCCTCCGGTACGGCAGCGGCAGAGTCGCCGCCTGCGTTGCAACGCGCTCGAGCGCCGGCGCTGCTGTCCACCGAATCGAACCATCGGTCAAGGTCTGCAGGAAAAGCCGAACAAGATCGTGTGACGAGCTCTCAGCGGAAAGAGCACCTGCGGAGTTCCGCAGGTGCTCTTCGCGTCCGGTCACGGGCTCTACGCCGTCACGCCCCCACGAACGGCCTGATCGCCGTCGGGGCGTGTGACGGGTCCGTTGCCACGTCCTCGAACTCGTTGACCGAGGCGATGTCCGTGCCGCTCATCGCGATGTTCGTGACGCGTTCCAGGATCGCTTCGACCACCACCGGGACGCGGTGTTCCGCGGCCAGCTTCTTGGCTTCCTCGAAGGCCGGGAGGAGGGCGTCCGGTTCGGTGACGCGGATGGCCTTGCAGCCCAGGCCCTCGACGACCTTGACGTGGTCGACGCCGTAGACGCCCAGCTCCGGGGAGTTGAGGTTCTCGAACTCCAGGTTGACCTGGAAGTCGATGTCGAAGTTGCGCTGCGCCTGGCGGATCAGGCCCAGGTACGAGTTGTTGACCAGCACGTGCACGTACGGGATGCGGTGCTGGGCGCCCACGGCCAGCTCCTCCAGCATGAACTGGAAGTCGTAGTCGCCCGAGAGCGCGACCACCGAGCCCTCGGGGTCGGCCGTGGCGACGCCCAGCGCGGCCGGGATCGTCCAGCCCAGCGGGCCCGCCTGGCCGCAGTTGATCCAGTGGCGCGGGCGGTACACGTGGAGCATCTGGGCGCCGGCGATCTGGGAGAGGCCGATCGTCGTGACGTACCGGGTCTCCGGGCCGAACGCGCGGTTCATCTCCTCGTACACGCGCTGCGGCTTCAGCGGGACGTTGTCGAAGTGCGTACGGCGCTGCAGGGTCGCGCGGCGCTCCTGCGTGGACGCCGCCCACTCCGAGCGGTCCTTCAGACGCCCCGCCGCCTTCAACTCGCGGGCGACCTCGACGAACAGTTCCAGGGCCGCCTTCGCGTCGGAGGCGATGCCGAGGTCCGGGGCGAAGATCTTGCCGATCTGGGTGGGCTCGATGTCGACGTGGACGAACGTGCGGCCCGCCGTGTAGACGTCGAGCTTGCCGGTGTGGCGGTTGGCCCAGCGGTTGCCGATGCCGAGGACGAAGTCGGACTCCAGGAAGTTCGCGTTGCCGTAGCGGTGCGAGGTCTGGAGGCCGACCATGCCGGCGTTCAGCTCGTGGTCGTCGGGGATGATGCCCCAGCCCATCAGGGTCGGGACGACCGGGACGCCGGTCAACTCGGCGAACTCGACGAGGAGTTCCGACGCGTCGGCGTTGATGATGCCGCCGCCCGCGACGAGCAGCGGGCGCTCGGAGGCGTTCAGCATCTCCAGAGCGCGCTCGATCTGCTTGCGGGTCGCGGCGGGCTTGTGCACCGGCAGCGGCTCGTACAGGTCGGGGTCGAATTCGATCTCGGTCAGCTGCACGTCGATCGGCAGGTCGATGAGGACCGGGCCGGGCCGGCCCGTACGCATCAGGTGGAACGCCTGCTGGAAGACGCCCGGGACCTGCGCGGCCTCCAGGACGGTCGTCGCGGCCTTGGTGACCGGGGCGGCGATCGAGGCGATGTCGACGGCCTGGAAGTCCTCCTTGTGCAGGACGGCGGTCGGCGCCTGGCCGGTGATGCACAGGATCGGGATCGAGTCCGCGATCGCGGAGTACAGGCCGGTGATCATGTCGGTGCCGGCGGGCCCCGACGTACCGATGCAGACGCCGATGTTCCCCGGCCGGGCCCTGGTGTAGCCCTCCGCCATGTGGGAGGCGCCCTCGACGTGGCGGGCGAGCGTGTGCTGCACACCGCCGGCCGCCTTGAGGGCCGCGTAGAAGGGGTTGATCGCGGCGCCCGGCACACCGAACGCGTTGCTGACGCCTTCGCGCTTGAGGATCTCGACTGCCGCGCGGGCAGCGGTCATACGAGGCATTGAGTGCTCCTGCTCGTCCCTGGGTGGAGTCGGGCTCTTCGCGCCACCTGAGAGCACCTATTCCGTAATGCGGAAAGTTTCTTCTGTTATGTGGAAGCAAATCTAAGGCGTGCCCGGACCGTCGTCAAGGGACGGGAGCAGTGCGCGGAGAAGGGCGGCAAGTGGAGCGATTCCCCACCCGGCGGCGGGCTCTTGGTGGAGCATGGGTGGATTACGGCAGCGGTACGGAAGGAGCCCCGGGTGGAGTCAGTGCCGGTACGGTGCCCGGACTGCCGCCGCGACCACGCGTACGTGACCCCCGTCTACCCGTGCCCCTGCGGGGAGCCCACGGCCCCGCCCCTGCTGCGCGGCGCGCCCGTCACCCCGATCACTCACCGCACCTGGAGCGACGACTGGGTGACCGTGCGCTGCCGGGGCTGCGGGCGGCACGACCAGTGGCCGCAGCCCGAGCTGTGCTGCCCGTGCGGGGCGGTGCTGCGGGTGCCGGTGCGGCCGGCGGCGTCCGCCGGGGCGGTCAGGCCCGCGCACATACCGCTGCCGCGCACGGCGGCGGCCCCCCGGCCGGCGTTCCGCCCGCTGACGATCCGCACCGGGGGCGACGCGGTCGCGGCTGCGGCGCTCTATCTGTCGTGGCTGGGCTTCCGGGACGTCACGCACCCGGTGAATCGCCCCGCGTCCCGGATCGACCTGCGGGCGGCCGGGCTGATCGCGCAGGTCGACTCGACCACCCGGCCGACCGCTCCGCGCGATGTCGAGTGCCTGTGGCTCAACGCACTCAACGGCTCGGTGCGCGGGGTGCTGTTCTCGCTCGCGGGCTACGCGCCGGAGGCCCGGGAGCGGGCGGACGCGCTGCGCGTCCCGCTGTTCGTCATGGACCTCACCGGCTCACCGCAGCCGGTGAACGGCGCGGCGGACGAACTCGTCAGCACCGGCGCCTGATCGCGCACGGACGCACATTTTCGGACACGGGGACCGGTCCGCGTGTCGTGCCTCACAGAAACCGCCCGGCCACACTGCGTGTGATCCGTCACGTTCTGGCCAACGGCCCCCGATGTGCGGTTCGTTGTCAGTGGCGGGCCCTACAGTGGAGCGCATGGTCTTAACTCCACGGACTTCACCACCCTCGGACACGCCCGCGCACGCCCCCGCGCTCCCCAGGCGCTCCGCCCTGGAGGCCAACGAGGCGATCCGCGCGCTCGTGGACGCCCGCGCGGGCCAGGACTGGTCCCCCGTGGAGTCCGCGGCCTACGAGGTGCTGCTGCTCCAGTGGGCGGCGGCGACGCGGGGCGACGCGGGGGACGTGATCGAGGCGGCCTGAGCCGCCGGCGCGCGTCCGCGACGCCCTAACGCCGGTAGTTCTCCCGGAGATCGATCTTGCGGACCTTGCCGCTGACCGTCATCGGGAAGGTCTCCAGGATCTGGAGCAGGCGCGGGATCTTGTAGTGCGCCAACTGCCCGTCACAGAAGGCCCGTACGTCCTCCAGGGCCGGCGGGTCGGCCGGGTCGGCGGGGATGACGCAGGCCAGCACCTCCTCGCCGTAGCGCTCGTCGGGCACCCCGACCACCTGCACATCGGCGATCTTGGGGTGGCGGTACAGGAACTCCTCGATCTCGCGCGGGTAGACGTTCTCACCGCCCCGGATGATCACGTCCTTGATGCGGCCGACGATCTGTACGTAGCCGTCCTCACGCATCACCGCGAGGTCCCCGGTGTGCATCCAGCGCCCCGCGTCGATCGCCTCGGCGGTCCGCTCCGGCTGGTCCCAGTAGCCGAGCATCACGCTGTAGCCCCGGGTGCACAGCTCGCCGGACTTCGCGCGCTCCAGGGTCACCCCGCTCGCCGGGTCGATCACCTTGACCTCGATATGCGGCATGACACGGCCGACCGTGCCGGTGCGGCGTTCCAGGTCGTCGTCGCGGCGGGTCTGGGTGGAGACCGGCGAGGTCTCCGTCATGCCGTAGCAGATGGACACCTCCTCCATGTGCATCTCGGCCACCACCCGCTTCATCACCTCGACCGGGCACGGCGACCCGGCCATGATCCCGGTGCGCAGCGAGGAGAGGTCGTACGAGGCGAAGTCCGGCAGGTTCAGCTCGGCGATGAACATCGTGGGCACCCCGTACAGCGAGGTGCAGCGCTCCTGCTGCACGGCGCTCAGCACGGCGGCGGGCTCGAAGGAGGGGCCCGGGATCACGATGCAGGCGCCGTGCGAGGTGATGCCGAGGTTGCCCATCACCATGCCGAAGCAGTGGTAGAAGGGCACCGGCAGGCAGACCCGGTCCTGCTCGGTGTAGGCGACCAACTCCCCCACGAAGTATCCGTTGTTGAGGATGTTGTGGTGGGAGAGCGTCGCGCCCTTGGGGAAGCCGGTGGTGCCGGAGGTGTACTGGATGTTGATCGGGTCGTCGCAGGACAGCTCCGCCTCGCGCACGGCGAGCTGATCAGCCGTCACCTGGTCGGCCACGGAGAGCAGTTGGCCCCAGGTGTCGTCGCCGATGTAGTGCACCGCGCGCAGGTCCGGGCAGTCGGCGCGGACCTGGTCGACCAGGGCCCGGTAGTCGCTGGTGCGGTGTGCGAGCGAGGCGGCCAGGAGGGAGATCCCCGCCTGCTTCAGCACGTACTCCAACTCGTGGGCCCGGTAGGCGGGGTTGATGTTCACCATGATCGCGCCGATGCGGGCGGTGGCGTACTGGACGAGCACCCATTCGGGGCAGTTGACCGCCCAGATGCCGACCCGGTCCCCCTTGGCCACGCCCGACGCCATCAGCGCGCGGGCCAGCTCGTCGACGTCCGCCGCGAACTCGGCGTACGTCCAGCGCCGGCCGGACGGTACGTCGACCAGCGCCTCGCGGTCGGGCCAGGCGGCCACGGTCCGGTCGAGGTTGCGTCCGATGGTGTCGCCGAGCAGGGCGGTGGTGCCCGTGCCGTGTGCGTAGGACAGCTCGGTCATGCCAGGTCCCCCTCGGCGTACTCGGTGCCGCCGCCCTGGGCGGTGCGCTCGCGCAGTTCGATCCGGCGGATCTTGCCGGAGACGGTCTTGGGCAGTTCGGCGAACTCCAGCCGGCGCACGCGCTTGTACGGGGCGAGCACGGACCGGGAGTGGGCGAAGAGGACCTTGGCGGTGTCGGGTCCGGGCTCCCAGCCCTCGGCGAGCACCACGTACGCCTTCGGGACGGAGAGGCGTACGTCGTCGGGCGCCGGGACGACGGCGGCCTCGACGACCGCCTCGTGCTCCAGCAGGGCGCTCTCCAGCTCGAACGGGGAGATCTTGTAGTCGGAGGACTTGAAGACGTCGTCGGCGCGTCCGACGTACGTGATGTAGCCGTCCTCGTCGCGGGAGCCGATGTCCCCGGTGCGGTAGTAGCCGCCGGCCATCGCCTCGGCCGTGCGCTCGGGGTCGCCGTGGTAGCCGGTCATCAGGCCCACCGGGTGCGAGGACAGGTCGAGCGAGATCTCGCCCTCGGCGGCTCCGGGCTCCCCGCTCACCGGGTCGAGGAGGACCACGTCGAAGCCGGGGCTGGGGCGGCCCATCGAGCCGGGCTTCAGGACCTGGCCGGGGGTGTTGGCGACCTGGACGGCGGTCTCCGTCTGGCCGAAGCCGTCGCGGATGGTGACGCCCCAGGTGCGCCGGACGGCCTCGATGACCTCGGGGTTCAGGGGTTCGCCGGCCGCGACCACCTCGCGGGGCGGGGTCTTCAGCTCGGTCAGGTCCGCCTGGATGAGCATGCGCCACACGGTGGGCGGGGCGCAGAAGCTGGTGATGCCGGAGCGGTCCATCTCGGCCATCAGGCGGCCGGCGTCGAAGCGGGTGTAGTTGAAGATGAAGACGGTCGCCTCGGCGCTCCACGGGGCGAAGAGGTTGGACCAGGCGTGCTTGGCCCAGCCGGGCGAGGAGATGTTGAGGTGGACGTCGCCGGGCTTGAGCCCGATCCAGTACATCGTCGCCAAGTGGCCCACGGGGTACGAGACATGGGTGTGCTCGACGAGCTTGGGGCTGGCGGTCGTGCCGGAGGTGAAGTACAGCATCAGCGGCTCGTCCGCGTCGGTCTCGCGGTCCGGCGTGAAGGTGCGCGGCGCCCCGGCGGCCTCCGCGTAGTCGAGCCAGCCCTCGGTCGGGGCGCCGACGCTGATCCGCGTGTAGCGGCCGGGCACCTCGTCGAACTTGGCGGTGTCGGTGTCCCGGACCAGGACGTGCCGGACCCGGCCGCGCTCGACCCGGTCGCGCAGGTCGCCGGGGCCGAGGAGCGGGGTCGCGGGGATGACGACGGCCCGGAGCTTCATCGCGGCGAGCGCGGTCTCCCACAGCTCGACCTGGTTGCCGAGCATGACGAGGACGCGGTGGCCCTCGCGTACGCCCTGGGCGCGCAGCCAGTTCGCGGCGCGGTCGGAGCGGGCGGACATCTCGGCGAACGACACCTCGGTGCGGGTGCCGTCCTCCTCCACGATGTGCAGGGCGGTGCGGTCGTTGTCCCGGGCGATGACGTCGAACCAGTCGAGCGCCCAGTTGAAGTGGTCGTCGCGGGGCCAGCGGAAGCCCGCGCGGGCGGCGGCGTAGTCCTCGCGGTGCCGCAGCAGGAAGTCCCGGGCCGCCCGGAACGTCTCCGTCGCACTCGTTTCCGGCATGTGCCCTCCTCTTTACCGACCCACCCGGTCCCTCGGGTCCTCACATGATGTAAACAGTGACCCAGGTCTCACCACCCCCGGACGGGGGTGTCGCGGGACTGCCATTCCATCGGGGGCGGGCAGAGAGGCGTCGGGGTGCCGGAATCCGTCGAGGCGGTCGAGATGCAAGCGGCGCTGCTGCGGCTGCGCCGGACGAGCGGTCTGCCGGTGGCGTTCGGCGGTCTGCTCTCCGACACCCGCCACGCCAGGATCGCCGAGGTGAACGGGGCGCGGACGGCGGCGCTGCGCGGTCTCCTGATCTCCTCGGGCAGCGGTCTGGGCGGGAAGTCCATGGCCCTGTCGAGGCCCTGCGCGGTGACCGACTACCGCATCTCGCGCCACATCAGCCACGAGTACGACGCGGCCGTCGCGGCGGAGGGCCTGCGCTCGGTGGTGGCCGTCCCCGTGGTGGTGCGGCGCAAGGTGCGGGGTGTGCTGTACGGGGCGCTGCGCGAGCCGCTGACGCTCGGGGACCGCACGTTCGACGCGGCGGTGGCCGCCGCCCGTGATGTGGAGCAGGCGCTGGCGGTCCGGGACGAGGTGCGGCAGCTGCTGGCCGGGAGCCGCCCGGAGCCGGACGCCGGGGGCGGGGCTGCGGCGGGCGCCTGGGAGGACGTCCGGGAGGCGCACCGCGAGCTGCGCGCCCTGATGCCGAAGGTGCTGGACCCGGCGCTGCGGGACGAGCTGCTCGCGGTGTGCGGGCGGCTGGCGTCGGCGACGGGCACCCGGGAGCCCGGGGCGCGGGAGGTCCGGCTCGCGCCGCGCGAGGTCGATGTGCTGGCCTGTGTCGCGTCGGGCGCCACCAATGCGGTGGCGGCGGAGCGGCTGGGGCTGCGCCCGGAGACGGTGAAGGGGTATCTGCGCTCCGCGATGCGGCGGCTGGGGGCGCACACCCGGCTTGAGGCGGTGGTCGCGGCCCGGCGTGCGGGGCTGCTGCCGTAAGGGCCTGTCGTTCGGGCCGGGCCCCGGGACCCCTCAGCGGCCGAGGTCGACGAACGTGGCGAACCGGATGTCGTGGCCGGCGGCCCGGGTCATCGTCGCGACCAGGTCCGCCGCCTCCTCCGACAGGGCCTCGCGTTCGGCCGTGGTGAGCGGCCGCAGCTCCTGGACCGTGACGACGGCCGGGGCGTCGCGCGGGGTGTCCAGCCGCCAGACCGCCGCGAGGAAGCCGTCCACCAGCACGCTGCCGTAGTTCTGGTTACCCACCCCGTTGAGCCCCTTGAGGTGGGCCGGGATGACCCGGGTGCGGTCGGCGTGGCCGAGGAGGACGTTGTCGAACTCGGGCAGGAAGCGGGGCGGGGCGGGGGTGTCCTCGGCGGGGCGCGGGGCATCGGGCAGGTCGAAGAGTTCGGTGCCGTGCTCGTCGCGGAAGGTGACCAGCCGGGGCCGCAGCCGCTCGAAGACGTCCTTCAGCCGGGTCAGCCCGGCCCAGGTCTGCATGTCCTTGACCGATGCGGGGCCGAACGCGCCGAGGTAGCGCAGCACGGCGGCCTCGACGTCGGGTGCCTCCTCCTCCGTACGGCCGAGCCAGTGCTCGACCGTGGTGAGCGCGACGCCGCCGCTCTCGCCCCAGAGGCCGCGCGGGGTGACCTGCACCAGGGGCAGCAGGCAGCGGACCGCGATGGTCAGGGCCAGCGGGTCCGCTTCGGGCCACTCGGCGAGCAGCAGCGCGCGGATCTCCTTCGGGGCGCGGGGCGCCTCCTCGACGTACGCCTTGCTCAGCTCGCGCACCCGTTCCAGGTCCACGCCCGGGAGCCGCTTGCGGAACATGCCGAGTTCCCGGTCGAGGGCCGGCTGCGTCAGGGGGCGCAGGGTCAGGGCGTCCTCGGCGGTGTGGGTATGGATGGTGGAGCGGAGGCTGGGGATACGCACGACCTCGCGCGACTCCATCAGCGCGGACAGTTCGGCAGGCCGGAAGCCCTGGAGCCGGGCGAGGAGCTGGTAGTACGGCGGCTTGGTGTTCTGCGCCTGGAGGCCGACGAGGTGGGTGACGGCGTCCCGGGCGCTCATCGCGGTCCGGCGCAGCAGGTGCTGGCGCGCCAGGGTCGCCCGGCCCAGCGCCCTGGGCGTGAGCACGGGGGCGGGAGCGCTACCGGTGGAGGTCTTCTTCTTCGCGGCCATGACCGCACGCTACGCGGCCATGCGGCCGGATTCTGTCCTATTGGGGAGCCCGCTCGGGGCGAGGTCGCGGTCCGTCGGGAGGACGTGGTTCCGGCCCGCCATGCCGTCGCCCGGCGGGAGCCGGGATCGCGGCGGGGCCGCCCGCATCATGGTCCGGTGATCGCCGTCCTGTTCGCCGTCCTGACCGCCCTCAGCAACGGCTCCGCCTCCGTCCTCCAGCGCCGCGCCGCCCTCGACGTCCCGCAGACCGAGACCATGCGGCTGTCGCTGATCGGCCATCTGCTGCGCCAGAAAGTGTGGCTCGCGGGGATCGCCCTGGTGATCGTCGCCGCCGTCTGCCAGGCCGTCGCGCTGGCCACCGGCCCGATCTCCGTGGTGCAGCCCATCTTCGTGATCGAGCTGCCGGCGACGCTGCTGCTGGCCGGGTTCATGATGCGGGCGCGGCTGCCCCGGTCCGTCTGGCTGGGGGTGGTCGCGGTGACGACCGGACTCGCCCTCGGCATGGCGACGGCCGCGCCCGGCGGCGGCAGCGAGAGGGTGCACGGGGCCGCCTGGGTGCCGGCGCTGATCCTCACGGGCGTGTTCGAGGCGCTGCTGATCGCGGGCGCGCTGGCCACCCGGGGCAATGTCCGGGCCGCCCTGCTGGCCACGTCCGCCGCCTGCGGTTACGCGCTCACCGCGGCGCTGATGAAGGACGCCATGGCACGGCTCGACGAGGGCGGCGCCGGCGCGCTGTTCAGCTCCTGGCAGCTGTACGCCACCGCGGCGGCGGGTGTCGGCGCGCTGTTCCTGCTGCAGAACGCCCTTCAGGCGGGCACGCTCGTCGCGGTGCAGCCGTGCCTGACGCTGGGCGACGCCCTGATCAGCGTCCTGTACGGGGTGACGCTGTTCGGCGAGGAGCTGCGCACCGGCTGGTGGGTGCTGCCCGAGCTGCTGGCGCTGGGGCTGATCGCGGCGGGGTGCGTGGAGCTGGCGCGTTCGCCGCTGGCCACCGGGAACCCGACGGCCCCGGCCCGCGCGCGCCGGGTCGACTGACCGGGCGCACACGGACCGGGGCCGGGCCGCACGCCGTACTACTTGCTGATCGCGAAGCGCATCAGGGCGTGCTCGTCGCCCTGCTTGATCTTGCCGGTCTCGTTGATCACCTGAAGCTTCCAGCCGGCGCCGACGCGCATGGCCTTGGCCACCGCGCAGCCGTTGTCGCTGGTGAGCAGGCTCGGCCAGATGTCGGCGACCTGCTGGCTGCTGCCGCCCGTCGCGTCGTAGACCTTGATGCTGACGTTGCGCGCGTTCTGGAAGGAGCTGCCCTTCTTGTACGCGGCGGCGATGAAGACGATCGACGTGACGTTCGAGGGGATCCTGGCGAAGTCGACGGTGACCGTCTCGTCGTCGCCGTCGCCCTTGCCGGTCTGGTTGTCACCGCTGTGCGCCAGCGAGCCGTTGCCCAGCGGGTCCAGGGAGTCCAGGCCGGCCAGCCGGACCGGGTCCGCGCCCTGCATCGCGATGGCGATCAGGTCGAGGTCGGTGCCCTTCTTCTGCTTCAGCTTCCCCATCAGCCCGCCACTGCTGCCGACGGTGGGGTCCCAGGAGACGCCGATGGAGAGATGGGTCACCCCGTCCAGGTCCGCCGGGCCGTCTTCCTTCTTCAACGTGATCATTCGAGATCCTCTTCGTGGCGAGATTCCTACAGGGTGAGTCTGCCTGGTGTCCTCCCGCGACTCCTCACCAGGGGCAAAATTTCGACCAAGTGTTGGACGTGTCCGGCCGGATTGTCCTGCCTCGGCACGATGTACGGGTACGTGTCCACGTGATACGCCCGAGACGCGCACGCCCGGTCCGGGACGCGGCGCTCGGGGTCGAGCGAATCCGCGTCCCGGACCGGGCGTGCGTCGGCGGCCGGTCTCAGGCGGCCTGTTCGCGTACCGCGACCGGCGTTCCCAGGCGCTGATGGCCACCGCTGGCGAGCATCCGCACCTCTTCGTGATCGCTGATCTCGGCGCGGACGATGCCCGTCTCGTCCTCGTAGACGGGGTGACCGCCCGCTCCGCTCTGTGCGGTCCGGTGGACGGTGACGGTGTCGTCCTCCACGGCCGACGACTGGAACACGAGCTGGTAGCTCTCCGGATAATCCATGGCGAGGCTCTCCAGACGACATCTCCGGGCCGGCCCCTCGGGGCGGTGCCCGGCCTGCACTGTCCATGGTGGCGCACACCCGGCCGGGACGCAGATGCGCATGTGTGCGCCCTGCGGGGGCGGGCATGCGCTGCCTATCCTGAGAAAGAGCCTCGCCGCGGAAAGGGAAGCGCCATGGATGATGCCGACCGGGGCGACGACGTCTATCAGCCCCAGGAAGAGTCGCAGGCCTCCGACCCGATCGAGCAGCTCGATACGGAGGACATCCTCGACGACCCGGATGTCGCCGACGAGCTGGACCGGGGCTACTCGCCGCCCGAGCGCCCGTACGCGGTGGACGACGTGGGCACCACGGCGGCCGAGCAGCACCGGGGCGAGACCCTGGAGAGCCGGCTCGCGCGCGAACGGCCCGAGAACGGCGTCCCGCCCGGGGACGGGGTGGGCGATGTCGTGGACGGGGACGGCGAGCCGTGGGACCGCGAGGTCGGCACCGTACGCGCCGGGCGGCTCACCCGGGACCTGGACATCGACGACCCGGACAGCACGATGGGCGAGGACGTGGGGATCGACGGCGCCGCGGCCTCGGCCGAAGAGGCGGCGGTGCACGTCATCGCGGACGGCCGGGACCAGGCGTAGCCGGGGCCGTTTCCCTTACCCGGCAGGTAATCGACGCCCCGCGCGGCGTCGGACATCGTGTTCCTCACGAGCACAGCGCTCCCGGCCCACCGGCCGGGAGCCCTACGGGAGGGACCCCACGATGACCACGTACGACGACGCCGCACAGCGCTACTTCGCCGCCTGGAACGCCGGCCCCGACGAGCTGGAGAAGGCCGTCGCCGCGGCGTTCACCGAGGACGCCGCGTACACCGACCCGCTGGCGGACGTACGGGGCCACGAGCAGCTGACGGCCGCGATCGCCGGAGCCCAGGAGCAGTTCCCCGGCTTCGTCTTCCGCCTCCTCGGCGCGGTGGACGGGCACCACGCGCTGGTCCGCTTCGGCTGGGAGCTGGTGGCGCCCGACGGCTCGGCGCCCGTCGCCGGCTTCGATGTGGCCGCTCTCGCGGAGGACGGCCGGATCACCTCGGTCAGCGGATTCCTGGACCGGGTGCCGGCCGTCTGATCACGCGGCGGGGTGCGAACGGCGGCGCAGGGCCGGGTCGGTGAGGTCCGCCGGGTGGTAACCGGCGTCCCGGGACGAGAGGTTGGTGCCGGGCGGGACGATCTTGTCGATCCGGTCCAGCACGTCCTGGCTCAGCCGCACCTGATCCGCGCCGAGCTGGCTCGTCAGCTGCTCCAGGGTGCGCGGGCCGATGATCGCCGAGGTGACGGCGGGGTGTTCCAGCACGAAGGCCAGGGCGAGCTGGACCAGGGTGATCCCGGCCTCGTCGGCCAGCTGGGCAAGGGCCTCGGCGGCGTCGAGCTTGGCGGCGTTCTCCGGGGACGCGATGTCGAACCGCTCGGCCTGCCGTGCGGCCCGGCTGGAGTCCGGCTGGCCGGCGCCCTTGCGGTAGCGGCCGGAGAGCCAGCCGCCGGCGAGCGGGCTCCAGGTCAGCACGGCGAGGCCGTACCGCCGGGCGGTGGGCAGCACCTCGCGCTCGATGCCCCGGGCGAGGACCGAGTACGGGGGCTGCTCGGCGACGACGCGTTCACGGCCACGCCGTTCGGCGGTCCACTGGCCCTCCACGATCGCGGACGGCTCGAACGTCGAGGTGCCGATGTAGCGGATCTTGCCCTGGTGGACCAGGTCGGAGAGGGCGCCCAGGGTCTCGTCGAAGTCGGTGCCGGGCTCGGGGCGGTGCACCTGGTAGAGGTCGATCCAGTCGGTGCCCAGCCGGCGCAGGCTGTTCTCCACCTCGCGGATGATCCAACGGCGGGAGTTGCCCTGCTCGTTGGGGTCGGTGCCGAGGCTGCCGTGGAACTTGGTGGCGAGCACGACGTTGTCGCGGCGCCCGCCGGCGAGCGCCTTGCCGACGATGGTCTCGGACTCACCGGCCGAGTAGACGTCGGCGGTGTCCACGAAGTTGATGCCGGCGTCCAGGGCGTGGTGGATGATCCGGACGCTGTCGTCGTGGTCGGGGTTGCCGCGGGCGCCGAACATCATGGTGCCCAGGCACAACGGGCTGACCTTCACGCCCGTGCGGCCGAAATCGCGGTACTGCGTCATCGTGCGTTCTCCTTGACGAGTTCACTGACATTGAGGTGGTCGACGGCCGCGCCGGGGCCGGTCTCCCGGAAGGCGTCCCACAGCCGCCGGTAGGCGCCCCCGGCGGCGAGCAGTTCGGTGTGGGTGCCGGTCTCCACCACGGTTCCCGCGTCGAGCACCACCACCCGGTCCGCACGGGCCGCCGTGGTCAGCCGGTGGGCGACGACGACGGTGGTACGGCGGCGGCCCAGGACCTCGGTGGCCGCGGCGACCCGGCGCTCGGTGGCCAGGTCCAGCGAGGCGGTCGCCTCGTCCAGGAGCAGCACATCGGGGTCGACCAGCTCGGCCCTGGCCAGGGCGAGGAGCTGGCGCTGTCCGGCGGAGAGGCTGCGGCCCCGCTCCCCCACCGGGGTGAGGTAGCCGAGCCGCAGCCCGGCGACCATGTCGTGCGCGCCGACCGCGCGGGCCGCCCGCTCCACCTCGGCGTCCGTGGCGTCGGGCCGCCCGTAGGCGATGGCGTCGCGGACGGTGCCGCTGAACAGGTGGGCCTCCTGCGGGACCACCCCGAGCCTGCGCCGGAAGGCGGCCAGGTCCAGGTCGCGCAGGTCGTGCCCGTCGACCCGGACCGCGCCGGCCGACGGGTCGTAGAACCGGGCGAGGAGCTTGACCACCGTGGACTTGCCCGCGCCCGTGGCGCCGACGAGCGCGACGGTCTCGCCCGGTTCGATGCGCAGGTTCACCCCGTGCAGGACCTGGTGGCCGCCGCCCGCGTACCCGAAGGACACCGCATCGAACTCGACCTCGCCGCGCAGGGCGGGCACCGGCCGGGGGTGCTCGGCGGGCGGGGTGCCGGCCGGGGTGTTCATCAGGGTGCGGAGGCGGCCGAGGCCGACGACCGCCTGCTGGTACCCGTCGAAGACCTGCGAGAGCTGCTGGATCGGCGAGAAGAACAGCTCGACGTACAGCAGGAACGCGATGAGGGTGCCCGCGCTCAGCTCGCCCGAGCGGACCTGGGCCGCGCCGGCGGTGAGCACGGCCGCCGAGCAGAGCGTGCCGAGGAATTCGACGAACGGGAAGAACGTGCCCATGTACCGCTGCGCGCGCAGCCGGGAGTCCCGGAACGCCATGGCCAGTACGGCGAAGTCGGCGGCGTTGCGCTGCTCGCGGCGGAACGCCTGGGTGACGCGGATCGCGGTGACGTTCTCCTGGAGGCAGGCGTTGACGGCGCTGATCCGCTCCCGGGCCTCGCGGTAGGCGGGGACCGAGTAGTGGCGGAAGACAGCGGTGGCCGCGATCAGCACCGGGAGCGCGGCGAGCAGCACCAGGGCGAGTTCAGCGTCGATCACCAGCAGGGCGGCCAGGACGCCGAGGACCGTGAGCAGGCTGACCACGGCGGTGATCAGGCCGGTCTGCAGGAAGTTCGACAGGGCGTCCACGTCGGTGGTCATCCGGGTCATGATCCGGCCGCCGAGTTCGCGCTCGTAGTAGTCGAGGCCGAGGCGCTGGAGCTGGGCGAAGGTCTTCACCCGCAGGGTGTAGAGGAGGCGTTCGCCGGTGCGTCCGGTGGTGCGCACCTGGGCCACGCCGATCAGCCAGTTGGCGGCCACCACGACGGCGGCAGCGGCGGCAGCGGCGAGCAGGACGTGCCCGGCGTGATGGGCGACGCCCCGGTCCACTCCGTACCGGACGAGGACCGGCACGGTGATCTGGGCGCCCGCGTCGAGCGCGACGAGCAGCAGGCCGAGGAGCAGGGGCAGCCGGAAGGGCCGCAGCAGGACTCCGAGCCCGAAGTGCGCGTCGGCGGCGACGGCCTGTTCGGTCGGCACCTTCGGGTCGGCGGCGGGCAGCGGGAGGCGGGCGAGGCCGGCGAGGAGTTCGGGGGTGGGCGGGGCCGAGCCGAGCACCCCGCCGCCGGGTCCGGCGCGTCCGGGCCCGGAGGTGGCGGCGGCCTCGGCGAGCGCCTGGGCGGCCCGCACGGCGGTGCCCTCCAGCTGTTCGTCCTCGTCCTCCTCGGGGCGCAGCCACAGGTGCGGGGTGGGGCAGCCGGGGTCGGGTGCGATGGCGTCGTCGTGGGGGTCGTCGGTGGCCAGGAGCTCGCGGAACAGGGCGGATCTGCCGCGCAGTTCGTCGGGTGTGCCGATGTCCGTGACGCGGCCACCGTCGAGGATCGCGACGCGGTCCGCGAGTTCCAGGGTGGAGCGGCGGTGGGCGATGATCAGCGTGGTGCGGCGGCGGTCGTCCGCGCGCAGCCGGTGGTGGATCTCGGCCTCGACCCGGGCGTCGATGGCGGAGGTGGCGTCGTCCAGGACGAGCACGGCCGGGTCGCCGATGAGCGCGCGGGCGAGCGCCATGCGCTGGCGCTGGCCGCCGGACAGGGTGAGGCCCTGTTCGCCGACGAGGGTGTCGTAGCCCTGCGGGAGCCGTTCGATGAACTCGTCGGCGCGGGCGATCCGGGCCGCGGCGCGCACCTGCTCGTCGGTGGCGTCCGGCCTCCCGTACGCGATGTTGGCGCGCACGGTGTCGGAGAGGAGCAGGCTCTCCTCGAAGACGTAGCCGATCCGGGAGCGCAGCGAGGCGAGGGCGAGGTCGCGGACGTCGGTGCCGCCGACCCGTACCGCCCCGGAGGGTACGTCGTAGAAGCGGGGCAGCAGGGCGGCGGCGGTGGATTTGCCGGAGCCGGCCGGGCCGATGAGGGCCAGGGTCTCGCCGGGGCGGATGTCCAGGGTGAAGCCGTCGAGGAGCGGGGCCGCGTCGCCGTATCCGAAGGTGACGCCGTCCCAGGAGAGGGCGGGGGGTTCGTCGGGCAGGGGGCGGGCATCGGGCGCGTCGGTGATGACGGGGGCCTCGTCCACGACCTCCAGGACGCGTTCGGCGCCGGCGCGGGCCTGCTGCCAGACGGTGAGCAGGGTGGCGACCTGGCGTACGGGGGTGACGAAGGAGCCCAGGTAGGTGGTGAACGCGAGGAAGGTACCGAGCGAGATCCGGCCGTGCAGGGCCATCCAGCCGCCGAGCGCCAGCACGGCGACCTGGCCGAGCGCGGGGACCGCCTGGAGGGCGGGGTTGTAGCGGCTGGTGAAGCGGACGACGCGCAGCCGGGAGGCGAAGAGGTGGCGGGCGCGTGCTTCGAGGCCGGTGAGTTCGCGCTGTTCCTGGCCGAAGCCCTTCACCACCCGGACGCCGGTGACGGTCGCCTCGACGGTGGAGGCGACTTCGGCGGCCTCCTGCTGGGCATGCCAGTTGGCGGGGAACAGCTCGCGACGGCTGCGCAGCGCGATCAGCCAGAGCAGCGGGCCGACGACCAGCGCCACGACGGTCAGCAGCGGGGACAGGCAGGCCATGACGACCAGCGAGAACAGGAACATCAGGGCGTTGCCCGTGAGGTTGGGCAGGAACTGCAGCAGGGTCTGGATGAGCGTGATGTCGGAGATGGACCGGCTCACCACCTGTCCGGTGCGCAGGTCGTCCTGCTGGGCTCCGCCGAGCCGGAGCAGCGCGGCGAACGCGTCGTTGCGCAGGTCGTACTGGACCCCCAGGGAGAGCCGCCCCGAGCGGTAGCGGCGGGTGAAGGCCGCGCCGAACCGGAGCGCGCCGAGTGCGACGAGCAGCCCGGTCCAGGGGGCGAGGGATGCGGTGGTGCCGGCCGCCACCCCGTCCACCACGTGCCGCAGCACGAGGGGCAGGGTGGCGGTGGCGACGGCGGCGGTCACGGCGGCACCGAAGGCCATGAGGAGATCGGTGCGGTGGCGCAGGCAGTAGCCCAGCAGCCGCCGCGCCCAGCCGGGCGACGGCTGCCGGACCGCGCCCCCGCCCGGACCGGTCCCCGGGTTCGGACAGTCGGTCACCGGGCCTCCGCCAGACCGATGCCGTAGTCGCCGGCGCCGCGGACGATCTCGTCGAAGAGGCGGTTCGCGGGGCGCGGCAGCCCGTAGTGGCCGCGCAGGGTGCTCGCGGTGTACTCGGTGCGGAACAGGCCGCGCTCCTGGAGGATCGGGACCACCCGGTCCACGAAGACCTCCAGGCCGGACGGGAGGACGGCGGGCATGATGTTGAAGCCGTCGGCGGCCCCGCTGTCGTACCAGTGCTCGATGGTGTCCGCGACCTGCTCGGCCGTGCCGGCGAAGGTGCGGTGGCCGCGTCCGCCGCCGAGCCGGCCGATGAGGTGACGTACGGTCAGCTTCTCGCGCCTGGCCAGCTCCACGATGAGGGTGTAGCGGCTCTTGGCGCCCTCGATGTCGTCCTCGGTGGGGATGTCCTCGGGGAGTTCCGCGTCCAGGTCGAGGTCGTCGGGGGCGATCTTCAGCCGCTTGGCCAGCTGGATCTTGGCGTACTCGGGGACGATGAGGTTCTCCAGTTCGGCGTCGAGCTCCAGTGCCTCGGCCTCGGTGTCGCCGATGACGGGGACGATGCCGGGCAGGATCTTGATGCCGTCGGGGTTGCGGCCGAGGGCGGTGGCGCGCTCCTTGACGTCCTTGTAGAAGGCGATGCCCTCCTCCAGGGTCTGCTGGGCGGTGAACACCGCCTCCGCGTACCGGGCCGCGAAGTCCTTGCCGTCCTCGCTGGAGCCGGCCTGGACGAGCAACGGGTAGCCCTGCGGGGGGCGTTGTACGTTGAGCGGCCCGTCGACGCGGAAGAACTCGCCCCGGTGCCCGATCTGCCGCACCCGCTCGGCCAGCGCGTGCACCCCGCGCTCCTTGTCGGCGATCACCGCGTCGTCGGCCCAGCTGTCCCAGAGCTTGGTGGACACCTCGACGAACTCGCCGGCGCGCCGGTAGCGGTCGCGGTGCAGCGGGGTGTCGTCCAGGCCGAAGTTGCGGGCCGCGTCGGCGCCCGCGGTGGTGACGATGTTCCAGCCGGCCCGGCCGCCCGATACGTGGTCGAGCGAGGCGAACCTGCGGGCCAGGTTGTACGGCTCGTTGTAGCTGGTGGACGCGGTGGCGATGAGGCCGATGTGGCGGGTGGCCCCGGCGAGCGCGGTGAGCAGGACCGTGGGTTCCAGCTTGGCGGCGGGCCGGCGGCCGGGGTCGCCCATCAGGACGGGGCTGTCGGCGAGGAACAGCGAGTCCAGCCTGCCGCGTTCCGCGATCCGGGCGAGGTTCTTGTAGTGCTCGATGTCGGAGTTGGCCTCGGCCGGGCTCTCGGGCAGCCGCCAGGACGCCTCGTGGTGGCCGGTGGACATGAGGAAGGCGTTGAGGTGGAGCTGCTTGCGCTCAGGCGTGGTGGTCATGGGAGTCCTTCGCATCGGTGAGGGGCTGGGGGCCGCCGACCCCGAGGGCGGTCAGCAGGGTGTCGCGGTATTCCTGGAAGCGGGGGTCGCGGCGGGAGCGCGGGGTCGGGAGGTCGACGGTGAGGTCGACGGAGATCCGGCCGTCCTCCAGGACCAGGACCCGGTCCGCGAGTTCGACGGCCTCGTCGACGTCGTGGGTGACCAGGAGCACCGCGGGGCGGTGGCGTTCGTAGAGTTCGCGCAGCAGGTCGTGCATCTTGATCCGGGTCAGCGCGTCGAGGGCGCCGAACGGCTCGTCCGCGAGGAGGAGTTCGGGTTCGCGGACCAGGGCGCGGGCGAGGGCGGCGCGCTGCTGTTCGCCGCCGGACAGCTCGTGCGGCCAGGAGCGGTCGCGGCCCTTCAGGCCGACCTCGGCGAGGGCGGTGAGGCCGCGTTCCCGGGCCCCGGGGCCGCGCAGCCCGAGGGTGACGTTGTCGATGAGCCGGAGCCAGGGCAGCAGCCGGGAGTCCTGGAAGGAGAGCGAGACCCGGTCGGGGACGGTGAGTTCGCCGGAGCCCTCGACGGTGTGGTCGAGTCGGGCGACGGCCCGCAGCAGGGTGGACTTGCCCGAGCCGCTGCGGCCGAGCAGGGCGGTGAACTCGCCGGGCGCGACGGTGAGGTCGAGCTCCTTGAGGATGTCGCGGTCGCCGAAGCGGCGGACCAGTTTCCGGGTGCGGATGGCGGGGCGCGCGGCGACGGCCGTCGCGCCGGGGCCGGTCAGCCCGCCAGGGTGCGTCGCCATGACAGGACCTTCCTCTCGACGGCGCGGACCGCCGCGTCCGATGCGAATCCGAAGATCCCGTAGGCCACCAGGCCCACGATGATCACGTCGGACTGGGCGTACTGCTGGGCCTGGAACATCATGTAGCCGATGCCGCTGGTGGCGTTGATCTGCTCGACGACGATCAGCCCGAGCCAGGAGGCGGTGACGCCGAGGCGCAGCCCGACGAAGAAGCCGGGCAGCGAGCCGGGCACGACGACCTTGCGGATGAACTGCGCACGGCTCAGGTCGAGCCCTTCGGCGAGTTCGACGTACCGGCTGTCGATGCCGGTGAGCGAGGCGTACGTGTTGATGTACATGTTCACCGCGACGCCGAGCGCGATGACGGTGACCTTCATCTGCTCGCCGATGCCGAGCCAGAGGATCAGCAGCGGGAGCATGGCCAGGGAGGGGATGGCGCGCTTGATCTGAAGCGGGCCGTCCAGGAGGTATTCGCCGGTCCGGCTCAGTCCGGCGGCGACGGCGAGGAGGACCCCGGCACTCACCCCGAAGAAGAGGCCGAGTCCGGCGCGCTGGAGCGAGATGAGGACGTTGTCCTGGAGCCGGCCGCTGGAGACGAGGTCCGACGCGGTGGACAGGACGGTGCCGGGTCCGGAGAGGATCCGGGGGTCCAGATAGCCGGTGGCGGAGGCGGCCCACCACAGGGCGATGACCAGCACCGGGCCGATGAGCCGCCCGAAGGGGACGGCCCGGCCGGGGCCCAGCCGTCTGCGGGTGCCCCTGGGTGCCGGGGCCGGTGCCTTGGCGGGGGCGGCGGCCGTGGTGACCGGCGGGGCGGGGCGGGTGGTGTGCGTCAGCAGCTCGGTCATGGCTTCTCCCGGTACGGGGCGGACACGGCCTCGGCCGCCAGCCCCTCGAAGCGGCGGTCGAACAGTTCGGTGGCGTCCTGCTCCGGTACGAATCCGCCGGCGGCGAGCAGGTCGGCGGTCTCCTGCTCCCAGGCGATGGCCTTGTCCCAGGAGGCCGGGAAGAGCGGCTTGTTGAGCGAGGCGACGATGCGCTTGCCGTCCTCCCGCGAGACGCCCTGGTCCTTGACGTAGTACGTGTCGATCCACTCGTCGGTGTTCTCCCACGCCCAGACCTGGCCCCTGGCCCACAGCGGAATGAAGCTGCGGACGGCGGCGGCCTTGGCCCGGTCGTTCAGCACCTCGTTGGGTGCCCAGAGCACCGAGAGCAGGTCCACGACATCGGTCTTCACGCCGCGCGCCCCGTCCTTGCCGTACTGGGAGAGGTACTTGGTGAGGGTGGGTTCGCCGAGCGGGGCGACGTCGACCTGCTTGGACTGCAGGGCGGTGAGGAACTGGGTGCTGGGCAGGGCGACCAGCTCCACGTCCTTGTTGTCGATGCCCGCCTGCTTGAGCGCCCGCAGCACCACGACTCCCTGGGCCTGCCCCTGGGAGAACCCGATCTTCCGGCCCCGGAAGTCGTCGACGGACCGGATGTCGGAGCCGGGTGCGGTGGCGAAGACGTACGAGGGGTTGTTCCGCACCTGCACGGCGACGATCTTCGCGCCGACGTCGATGGCGTGGGCCTGGATCGGCGGAATTCCGGCGTTGACGGCCAGGTCGATGGAATGCGCCCGGAATCCCTGGATGATATCGGGGCCCGCGCTCAGGTTAGGCCATTGCGAAACGGTGAAGGGAAGGTCCTTCTCCAGTCCGGCGGGGCCGAGTTGGAGACGCGTGGAACGGACGGCGACGGAGAGTTTCGTGCCGGGTGGCGGCGCCCCGGACGGCAGTTTTCCGGCCGGTTCGGCGCTCGCCGCGGATTTCGTCTGCGGGGAGCAGGCGGCGAGCGTCCCGATGAGGGCGGTGCCGCCGAGGGCGAGGAACGAGCGGCGGCCGAGCGTCGGGGAGGTGCGGTGGCGTGGCATGGGAGAGGTCCTGATCCGGTCAGAGGGAGAGGTAGGCGCCGTCGTGGAAGAGCAGGGGACTACGGCCCTCGTCGAGCTGGGCGTCCACCACCCGGGCGATGACGATGCGGTGGTCACCGGCGGGCACGATCTGCTCGGTCTCCACCCGCAGGTGGCCGGCCACCTCGTCGAGCAGCGGTTCGCCGCCGGGCAGGCGGCGCCAGCGGGTGGGGGCGGCGAAGCGGTCGATTCCGCTGGTCGCGAAGGTGGCGGCCAGGGGCTGCTGTTCGGCGGCGAGGAAGTGCACGACCGCCGTACGGGCGTGCTCGAAGTGCGGCCAGGAGGAGGTGGTGGTCCCGATGCCGAACGAGATCAGCGGCGGGGTGAGCGAGAGCGAGGTGAGCGAGGTGGCGGTGAAGCCGACGGGTCCGCGGCCGGAGTCGGTGGTGATGACGACGACCCCGGCGGGGTAGCGGCGGAACGCCTTCCGGAAGCGGTCGGGGGCGATCCCCGCCTGGGCGGGGACGGCGGCAGGGGCGGCGTACGAGGGCACAGTGACGGTCAACGTCTCTCCCGGGGTGGGAAGTCGGAAAGGGCAGCGAGGAATTGCCGTGGTCGCGGGGAAACGCGCGCGGCGGTGCGCACGGAGGCATTCACGGAATCGCGCACGGCGAGGCGCGCGGACGCGCGGAACGTTCGCCGAATATCAGCGGGTATTTACCGGAGGCCCGGACAGCGGCCGCAACACGGACGCAGCGGGGCGGCCGTGGGCGCGGACGAGCGGAAGGGCCGCGTCACCGAGGACGCTTTCCCTGAATTCCGCTGTCGGCTGGTCATGAATCCATCATCCCGTCGGGGTTCGGGGCCGGTCAACAATGCAACTGACTGAATTAAGTCGGATGACGGGAGGGGTGCGGCGCGTCCGGATTCAGGACACCGCGGGCAGTGCCGGCCACGGCCCGAGCGGGTCCGTGTACAGCGAGCCGAGCGCCACCGCCCCGCCGGCCACGGCCAGCACCGAGCCGGTGAAGCTGCTCGGCACCACGGCCCGCTCCGGGTCGTCGCAGACCCAGGAGCGCTCGGCCACCTCCGCGCGCAGATCGGCCAGGCACTCCGGCATCCGCCCGGCCCCCGGCTCGACGACGACGAGCACCTCCGGGTCGAACATGTCCAGGAGCAGGGCCGCGGCCCGGCCCACCAGCCGGGCCCGCCGGCGGAACAGCTCGACCGCCCGCGCGTCCCCGGCCAGCGCCTTCTCCAGCAGCTCCGGGAAGGACCCGGTCACCAGCCCCTGGGCGGCGGCGCGCCGCACCATGGCCCGCTCCGAGACCTCCGACTGGAGGCAGCCGGACCGCCCGCAGGAGCACGGCTCCGCGCCGCCCGATCCCCCGGCGCCCAGCGGCAGATGGGCGACGCTGCCCGCTCCGGAGCGCGGGCCCCGGTGCAGGGCGCCCTCGGTGGCGAAGGCGGCGTCCACAACCGCGCCGACGAAGAGCAGGACGGTGCTGGCCCGCGTCGATTCCTGGCCGAACAGCTGCTCGGCACGGGCCAGGGCGCGGGAGTGGCTGTCCACGTGGACGGGCAGCCCGGTCGCGGCGGTGAGCACCTCGCGGGCGGGGACGTCCTCCCAGCCGAGCTGCGGGTGCGCGACGATCACACCGTTCTCGGGGTCGACGCGGTGGCCGGTGGCCAGGCCGAGGGCGAGGACGGTGCGCCCGCCCGCGTGGGCGGCCACCAACGGGGGCAGCCGGGCGGCGAGTCCGGCGAGCAGGCGGTGGGGGTCCGTGGTGCGGTGGGGCTGCCGGTCCTGGGCGACGATCCGGCCGCGCAGGTCCATCAGCGAGAGGGTGGAGTGGGCGACGGCGATATGGGCGCCGGCGACCAGATAGCCGCCGGTGTCGATCTCGACCGGGATGTGCGGCCGGCCGAGCCCCTTGGGCCCGGCCGTCTCGGCGCTCTCCCGGACCAGCCCCCTGGCCAGCAGCCGGCCGACGTGCCCGCTGACGGAGGCGGGCGAGAGGCCGGTGAGGCGGGCGACGGTGGACCGGGCGACGGGGCCGTGATCCAGGATCGCGCCGAAGACGGAGCCGGTGCCGGTCGCGCGGCGGGCCGGCACCGGCGCGGGTATGTCGGCGCGGCGCAGCGGGGCGGTACGGGTGTCGTGGGGGCGGCGGACGGGGGCGGACAGACTCTTCACAGTGTCTTCCAGGTCCTCGGGGGCGGCGACGGTCGCGGTGTCGGCGTGGCACGGGGCGCGGTCGCGGGTCCTCGGGGAGCGGGAGGGCGCGGGCGGGGTGCCTCAGACGCGGTGACACACGGCGGAGCACACCCGCTTGAGGTCGATGTGACCCCGCGTCGTGAGATGTGCGGATCGCTGCATGCCGCGCAACGTAGCCGGACCGGCGCAACCCGGTCAAACCATCGCCGCATCCTGGACAGCTCCGCTCGTCACCGAACGTTTTCCGGAATTCACCCCTGATGCCTTGTCATCGCCTGTTCTACGCGCATAGCTTGTGCTCCCTCACCACACTCTGAGGGGCATTCTCCGTGCGCATATCCACCACCCGTTCCGCCCTGCTGGCCGGCGCGGTAGCCGTGACGCTCTCGGCGACCGCGCTGCCCGCCGCCTTCGCGGCCCCGTCCTCGACCGCCGTGATCTCCGAGGTGTACGGGGGCGGCGGGAACTCCGGTGCGACGCTCACCCGTGACTTCGTCGAGCTGGCCAACGCCGGCTCCGCCGCGTACGACCTCTCCGGGTTCAGCGTCCAGTACCTGCCCGGTGCCCCGTCGGCGGGGTCGCTGTGGCAGGTCTCGGCGCTGACCGGTTCCGTCGCGCCCGGCGGCCGTTACCTCGTCGCGCAGGCGGCGGGCACCGGCGGCACGGTCGCGCTGCCGGCCCCGGACGCCACCGGCACCGTCGCGATGTCCGCCACGGCCGGCACCGTCGCCCTGGTCTCCGGGACCACCCCGCTGACCTGCAAGACGGCCGCCGACTGCGCCGCCGACACCCGCGTCGTGGACCTGGTCGGCTACGGCACCGCGGTCGTCCGGGAGGGCAGTGGCCCCGCGAAGGGCGCCTCGGCCACCGCATCCGTGGCGCGCGCGGCCTCGCTCGCGGACACCGACGACAACGCGGCCGACCTCACCGAGGCGGCCCCCTCCCCGGTCAACGCGGCCGGCGAGACCTCGGGCGGCGGCGAGGACCCGGGCGACCCGGGCAACCCCACCGCGCCCGGCACCGTGCGGATCCACGACATCCAGGGCACCACCCGGGTCTCCCCGCTCGACGGCAAGGCGGTCACCGGGGTCCCCGGCGTCGTCACGGCGGTGCGCACCTCGGGTTCGCGCGGTTTCTGGATCCAGGACACCGCCCCGGACGCCGACCCGCGCACCGGCGAGGGCGTCTTCGTATACACCGGCTCCGCCGCCCCGGCCGTGAAGGTGGGGGACTCGGTACTGGTGAGCGGCACCGTGGACGAGTACTACCCGTCGGCCACCACCCAGTCGGTGACCGAGATCACCGCGCCGAAGGTCACGGTCGTCTCCTCCGGCAACGCGCTGCCCGCGCCGGTGGTCCTGGACGCCAAGGCGGTGCCCTCGAAGTACGTGCCCTCGGCCGGCGGCGGCTCGATCGACGCGCTGCCCCTGGAGCCGTCGACGTACGCGCTGGACCTGTACGAGTCCCTGGAGGGCACCCGGGTCCAGATCGCCGACACCCGCGTCACGGGCGCGACGACCGCGTACCACGAGGTCTGGGTGACGGTCGCGCCGAAGCAGAACCCGACCCGGCGCGGCGGCACGCTCTACGCCTCGTACACCGACCAGAACACCGGCCGGATCAAGGTCCTGTCGCTGGACCCGGCCGCGCCGGTGCCGACCGCGAACGTGGGCGACGTGCTCTCCGGCACCACCTCGGGCGTCCTGGACTACGACTCGTACGGCGGCTACAACCTCCAGGCCACCGCGCTCGGCAAGCTCACCGACCACCACCTGCGGCGCGAGGTCACGCGCAAGCAGAAGGGCAAGGAACTCGCGGTCGCCACGTACAACGTGGAGAACCTCGACGCGCTCGACGACCAGACGAAGTTCGACACCCTGGCCGAGGGCGTCGCGGTCAATCTCTCCTCGCCGGACATCGTGTCCCTGGAGGAGATCCAGGACGACAACGGCGCCGTCAACGACGGCACGGTCGGCTCCGAGGCGACGCTGAAGCGGTTCACGGACGCGATCGTCGCGGCGGGCGGCCCGCGCTACTCCTGGCGCTATGTCGCCCCGCAGGACGGGAAGGACGGCGGCGAGCCCGGCGGCAACATCCGCAACGTCTTCCTCTTCAACCCGAAGCGGGTCGGCTTCGTGGACCGTCCGGGCGGCGACGCGACGACGCCCGTGGCCGCCGTGAAGACGAGGAAGGGCGTCACGCTGTCGGTGTCGCCGGGCCGGATCGCCCCGGCGAGTGCGGCCTGGGACGACAGCCGCAAGCCGCTGGTCGGCGAGTTCCGCTTCCACGGGAAGTCCGTCTTCGTCGTCGGCAACCACTTCGCGTCCAAGGGCGGCGACCAGCCGCTGCACGGCCGCTACCAGGAGCCGGTGCGCAGCTCGGAGACCAAGCGTGTGCAGCAGGCGAAGGAGGTCAACACCTTCGTCAAGTCGCTGCTCGCCGCGGACAAGTCGGCGCGGGTCGTGGTCCTCGGTGACCTCAACGACTTCGCCTTCTCGCCCACCGTGGGCGCGCTGACCGCCGGCAAGGTGCTCAAGCCGCTGATCACCACGCTGCCGAAGAACGAGCAGTACAGCTATGTGTACGAGGGCAACTCGCAGACCCTCGACCACATCCTGACCAGCCCGGGGGTGCGCCGCTTCGACTACGACGTGGTGCACATCAACGCGGAGTTCGCCGACCAGGCGAGCGACCACGACCCGCAGATCGTGCGGGTCGACGTGAACGCCCCGGACCACGGTCACGGACACGGCGGCCACGGGCACCACGGCCACCACTGACCCGGCGCGCGGGCGGGCGGCTCAGCCGCCCGCCCGTGGCAGGGCATGACCTGCCGTCCCCGTGCGCGGGCGCGGCAGCAGGCCGACCGGCCGCAGCGCGGGGGCGGGTTCCAGCGGACGGTCGGTGAGAAAGCGGGCGACCAGGTCCGCCACATCGTCGGGCCGCTCCAGGACGACCCAGTGGTCCGACTCCCCGATGGTCAGGAAGCGGCTGCCCTCGATCGTCGCCGCGAAGGCGCGCTGCCGCTCCGGCGAGGTCACGGTGTCGTGCTCGCCCGCGAAGACGAGCGCGGGCACCCCGCGCAGCCCCCCGGAGAAGTCCGGGCGGTGGTCCAGCGCCCGGCGCAGAGAGCGTTCCGCGTGCGGCGAGTGGGTGAGGGCGTGCACGAAGGACCGGCGCACATAGCGCAGGGCGAGGTCCCTGCGGTGGACCGGACGCTCCGGGTCCAGGCACATCAGCGCCTCGGCGGTGAGGGCCGCGAGCCCTTCCGCGTCCCCGGCCTCCAGCCGTCGGACGGCCCGGCCCCATCCGTCGCGCTGGGCGTCGCTGATGTGCGACGGTACGCCGCCGAGGGCCAGGCGGGCGGTACGGCCGGGGTCGCGCCGGGCGCAGCCGAAGGCGATCGAGGCACCGTAGGAGAAGCCGAAGAGGTTGACCCGTTCCGCGCCCAGGTCGTCGATGATGCCGGTGACGGCGGCGTACAGGAGGTCGTCCCGGGTGCCGGGCGGCAGCGGGTCGGCGCCGCCCATGCCGGGCAGGTCGGCGGTGACGACGTCGGCGTGCGGGCCGAGGTGCTCGTCCATCTGCGGCCAGCCGTACATCCCCTGGAGCGCGCCGCCGAGGACGACGACGGGTTCGGTGCGGGGCGCGGGCTGCCGCAGGACGCGGTAGCGGTAGGTCAGCCCGTCCACGGTGAGGGTCCGGATGATCTCTTGGGTCATGAGGTCTGGTCCTTGGGCTCCGGTCACCTGGTGAGGACGAGGGCGGCGTTGTGGCCCCCGAAGCCGAGCGAGGTCTTGACGGCGGCGTGGAACGCGGCCGGCCTGGCCTCCTTGCTCACCACCTCGACGGGGATGTCCGGGTCGGGGGCGTCGAGGTTGACGGTGGGCGGTACGAGCTGGTGCTGGAGGGCGAGGACGGTCAGCGCGGTCTCGATGCCGCCGGCGGCGCCGAGGGTGTGGCCGGTCATCGCCTTGGTGGAGGTGACGAGGGGGTGTTCGCCCAGGACCCGGCGCAGCATGACCGTCTCGATCAGGTCGTTGGAGACGGTGGAGGTGCCGTGGGCGTTGACGTGTCCGATGTCGGCGGGGCCGGCCCCGGCGTCCGCGAGGGCCGTGCGCAGCGCCCGCTCGATGCCGAGCCCGTCGGGGTCGGGGGCGACGGCGGAGTAGGCGTCGCTGGAGGATCCGTAGCCGGCGATGTGGGCGCGGACGGCGGCGCCCCGGGCGCGGGCGTGCTCGGGGCGTTCCATGACGAGGAGTCCGGCGCCCTCGCCGACGACGAAGCCGTCGCGGTGGGTGTCGAAGGGGCGGCAGGCCGCCCGCGGGTCGTCGATGCGGGTGGAGACGGCCTTGAGGCGGCAGGCGCTGGCGATCAGGAGCCGGGAGCAGACGGATTCGGCGCCGCCGGCGACGACGATGTCGCAGGCGCCGGTGCGCAGCATCTGGTGGGCGGTGCCGATGGCGACGGTGCCGGAGGAGCAGGCGGTGGAGACGGCCTGGCTGGGTCCGTGGGCGCCGAGGTCGGTGGCGACGCTGCTGGCGGCGCCGTTGACGACGGTGAGCGGGGCGAGCTTGGGCGAGACGCGGCGGGCGCCGCGCTCGGTGAGGGCGGTGTGCTGTTCGTCGTAGAAGGGCAGGCCGCCGTGGGCGGAGCCGATGACGACGGCGACCCGGCCGCTGTCCCAGACGGCGGGGTCCAGCCCGGCGTCCGCGACGGCCTCGCGGGCGGCGATGACGGCGAGGTGCGAGAAGCGGTCCATCAGCCGGTGCGCGGCGACGCCGAGGACGGCCCGGGTGTCCAGGCCGGTGACGCTGTACATGAAGTCGCAGGGCAGGCCCCGGAGTTCGTCCCGGTGGGGTACGCAGGGCGCGGTCGCGGGGTCGTTGAGCGCGCGCCAGGTGGCCTCGGTGCCGACGCCCGCCGAGGTGACGAGCCCGATCCCGGTGACGGCCGCGGCGAAGGGCGGCAGGCGGTAGGGGGCCGTCACGCGGCGGCCTTGCGGTGCACGGCGTCGACCAGTTGGCCGACGGTGTCGCGGGAGGTGAGCTGGACGTCGTCGAGGTCGACGCCGAGCCGGTCCTCGATGAGGAGCCGCAGCTCCTCCAGCGCCAGGGAGTCCAGGCGCAGCTGTCGGAGGGGCACGTCGGGGCGGATCGCCACGGGGTCGGTTCCGAAGTTCGCCGTCAGCAAGGTGCTGATCTCGTCTGCTGTGCTCATGCTCATCGGGCACTTCTCCGCTGTCGTACGCGGTGACGCCTTGCCGCGTGAGATGTGACTGCCATCGGGGACGCCGGCCGGTCCGGAGTTCTCTGTTATACGCCCTGGCGGCCACGGGCCCGGTCCGCGTTCCCCCGTGCGGTGGGGGGCTGTCCAGGTGTACGAATCCCGGGCGGCGCGCTCCCGCCCACCGGCCGCCAACTCCGTTGGAGTGAACGGGGATTCGACACGCGTGCGACATGATTGTCATACCTTTATCGGCTCCCTATCGTGAGCAGGCTTCGCGGCCGCCCGGTCCGTCCCCTCCGGGGCCGGGGCCGTTCCCCTCCCCACAGAGCAGGAGCAGGTATGCCCACACGCGCCGCCGCCCCCAGGGCCCGCGCCTCCGTCCTGGCAGCCCTCACCGCCACCGTCCTGGCCGCCACCGGCGCCCCGGCCCTCGCCGCCGGCGACACCATGGACCGGGCCTTCGACCGGGCCGCCCACGAGTTCGACGTACCGCGTGATCTGCTCGCCGCCGTCGGATACGGCGAGACCCGCCTCGACGGCCACGCCGGACGGCCCAGCCAGGCCAACGGCTTCGGTGTGATGCACCTGGTCAGCAACCCCGCGCACCACACCCTGGAGCGGGCCGCCGCCCTCACCGGCGAACCGGTCGCCGCCCTGCGCTCCGACACCGCCGCCAACATCCTGGGCGGCGCCGCGATCCTGCGGGGCTACGCGGACACGCTCGGCCTCGACGCGCGGGACCGCGACGACCTCGACGCCTGGTACCCGGCCGTCGCCCGCTACAGCGGTACACAGGGCCCGGCCGCCGCGCTCTACGCCGACACGGTCTACACGTTCCTCGCGGACGGCCTCGACGCCCTCACCCCCGACGGCGAGCGGATCACGGTGACCGGCCGGCCCGTCTCCCCGCACAAGGACGGGATCACCGCCGCCGACACCGGCGCGCGGAGCGCCGACTATCCGGCGGCGCTGTGGGTCCCGGCCGACCCGAACAACTACACCACCGGCCGCACCGCGAAGATCGACAAGATCGTCATCCACGTCACACAGGGCTCGTACGCGGGCTCGATCAGCTGGTTCCAGGACCCGGTGTCCGAGGTGAGCGCGCACTACGTGGTGCGCTCATCGGACGGGCAGATCACCCAGATGGTGCGCGACGCGGACACCGCGTACCACGCGCGCAGCGCCAACGCCTCCTCGCTCGGCATCGAGCACGAGGGCTTCATCGACGACCCGACCTGGTTCACGGACGCGATGTACCGCTCGTCGGCCGCCCTGACCGCCTCGCTCTGCGACACGTACGGCATTCCGAAGGACCGGGCGCACGTCATCGGGCACAGCGAGGCCCCCGGCAACGACCACACGGACCCCGGCCCCTACTGGGACTGGGACCGCTACATGGAGCTGGTCAAGGGCAACGGGACGGGCGGCGAGACCCGGGACGGGCTGAGCTTCACCACGTACACGACCCAGCGCGGCGGCTCGACGGGGCCCCAGGTCACGGCCCTCCAGCGGCTGCTGACCGACCAGGGCTACCCGGCGGGCGAGGCGGACGGCACCTTCGGGCCGGCCACGGCGACCGCGGTGACGGCCTTCCAGACGGCGCACGGCCTCGACGCCGACGGGGTCGTGGGCGCCAGGACGTGGACGGCGCTGCTGTCCGCCGGGACGACGCCGGTGCTCGCCGAGGACGCGACGGGCGAGGACGTGAAGCGGCTCCAGCGCGCGCTGACGGCGGCGCTCGGCTCGACGGTGGACGCCGACGGCACCTTCGGCCCGGCGACCGCGACCGCGGTGCGCTCCTACCAGACGGGGCGGGGGCTGACGGCCGACGGGATCGTGGGCCCCGGCACCTGGGCGGCCCTCCAGGCGGGCCGCTGACGGAGCGGTGGCGTCCCGGGCCGGTCCCGGGGCGTCACCGGTCGGCGCGGTCGTAACAGAGCTCCACGACCCCGGTGCCGAAGGTACGGGTGCCGGTGAGGCGGAGAGGCCGCAGGGTCTCCTCCGCCGGGAACATCGGCTTGCCCCGGCCGATGAGGACCGGGTGGACGTAGACGCGGTACTGGTCGATCAGGTCGTGCGCGGCGAAGGACGCGGCGAGATCGGCGCCGCCGAGGGCGAGGTCGCCGCCCGGCTGCTCCTTGAGGGCCCTGACCTCCTCGGGGACGACCTCGCGGACGATGGTGGTGTTCCAGTCGGCGTGCTCCAGCGTCCGCGAGTAGACGTACTTCGGCATGTTCCGCCAGATGACGGCGAAGTCGGCCATCGGGCCCTCGTTGGCGGGATCCTGGTCGGCGGTGGGCCAGAAGCCCGCCATCAGCTCATGCGTGACGCGCCCGTCCAGCATGCCGCCCATACCGGCCAGTTGCTCGTTGAAGTACTGGTGGAGCTCCTCGTCCACCGTATGCCAGTCGATGTTTTGTCCCGGGCCCTCGATGAAGCCGTCGAGTGACATCGACATCCAGTAGACGATCTTGCGCATGGGGCACCTCACCGGGCGGTCGCGGGGACGGGGCGATGGAATGCCGCCGACGCTACCGTCCGCGCTTGACGCCGGGCCGCAGCGGCGCATAGGAGTCGGGCATGAGAGTCGGAGAGGCGCGCGCCGCGGCCGCGCACTGGGTCGCCGCGCACGCCCGCCCCGCACCGGGCTACCTGGGGGCGTACTTCAGCGGGTCCACGGTCGGGCGCCCGGACGGGGCGGAGCTGGCGGTCTCCTCCGATGTGGACGTGGTCGTGGTGACGGAGGGGGACGAGGCACCGGCGAAGCCCGGCAAGCTGCTCCACGAGGGCGCCCTGCTGGAGATCACGTACGAGCCGTGGGCCGCGCTGGCCGACCCGGACGCGGTGCTGGGCGCGTACCACCTGGCGGGCGGCTTTTGCCGGGACACGGTCATCGACGACCCCACGGGGCGGCTGCGCGCGCTGCACGCGTACGTCGCGCCGCGCTTCGCCGAGCGGGATCAGGTGCGCCGGCGGTGTCTGGACGCCCGGCACCGGATCGAGAGCCGCCTCGCCGCCCTGGACACCGGACAGCCCTTCGCCGCACGGGTGATGGCGTGGCTCTTCCCCACCGGGGTCACCACGCACGTCCCGCTGGTGGCCGCCCTGCGCAACCCGACGATCCGGCTGCGCTACCCCGCCGTGCGCGACGTCCTCACGGAATACGGCCAGCAGGCGCTCTACCCGGAACTGCTGGCGCTCCTGGGCTGCGAGAAGGTCTCCGCGCGGCGGGTGCGCCACCATCTGGCCGAGCTGACAAGGACGTTCGACGCCACGGTCCCGGTCGCGCGCACCCCGTTCTTCTTCAGCAGCGACCTCACCGAGCGGGCGCGCCCCGTCGCCGTCGACGGCAGCCGGGAGCTGATCGACCGGGGCGACCACCGGGAGGCGGTCTTCTGGATCGTCGCGACGTTCGCCCGCTGCCACACGGTCCTGGCCGTGGACGCGCCGGACCTGCACACCGCCCGGCTGCCCGCGTTCCGGGAAGCGGTCGCCGGCCTCACCGGCATCACGAGCGCCGGCGACCTGCTCGCCCGGCGCGACGAGGTGCTGCGCTTCGTGCCCCGGCTGTGGGCCGCCACCGAGGAGATCCTGGCCGCCGGCACGGAGGTCGTCGGGTAGGGCCTTTCGTTTGGATCAGGGCGGATCAGGGAGCGGGCTGCGGTGCCGTGCATCGCAAGGCGGAGGATTGAATCAACGCGGAGCGTTGGTGATTGACGACAACGCCGCGAGGTGCGGTGCCGCAGCCCGCGAGCCCGGCCTGATCCAAACGAAAGGCCCTAGGGGCCCCTCTGCTACCTTGCCCGCGTGTCCCTTCCTCGTGCGTAGGACCCCGCTCCGACCGCGCCCGGCCCACTGGGTGCGGCGCCCCGGTGTCCCCGCATGCCCGCGGCGCGGCCGAGTCCGCCCCGCCCTCCGAGGAAGCCCACCATGTCCACGCCCTCGTACGCCGCTGTCCTGCGTGCCCCTCATGCCGCGCGCACCTTCGCCGCCGCGCTCACCGGGCGGCTCTCCTACGGAATCGCTCCGCTCGCCCTGCTCCTCGCCGTCAAGGACGCCACCGGCTCCTACTCCGCCGCCGGGACCGTCATGGCCCTGTTCGGGGCCGCCAGTGTGTTCCTCTCCCCCGCCCGTGCCGGGCTGATCGACCGGTACGGGCCGCGCCGCGCCCTGCCGCCGATGGCGGGCCTGTACGCGGTGCTGCTCACCGCCCTCGCCCTGGTCACCTGGCGGGCGGACGCCTCCCCGCTGTTCCTCGGGGCGCTCGCCACGGCGGCGGGCGCCTGCACGCCACCGCTGGGCCCGGTCATGCGGGCGCTGTGGAGCGGCCTCGTCCCCGACCGGGAGCTGCTGCGCCGCGCGTACAGCCTGGACGGGGTGGCCGAGGAACTGCTGTACGTCACCGGCCCGTTGCTGGTGGGCGTCCTGGTGACGGTCACCGGGCCCGCCGCCGGTGTGCTGGCCGGTGCGGTGCTGATCGCCGTCGGGGCGGGGGCGCTGGTGACCTCGCCCTGCGTGCCGCGCGGGAAGCCGGAACACGGCACCGGGGCGGACGGCTCCGCCGGTCCCGGCCTGCGGCTGGGCGCCGTGCCCGCGCTGCGGCGCGCCGTGCTGGTGACGGCCGCCGTGGGGCTCTGCCTGGGGGCGCTGGACCTGCTGGTGGTGGCCCTGACCGAGGCGATGCACCGGGCGTCGGCGGTGTCCTGGGTGCTGGCGGCCCTGTCGGCGACGAGCGCCGTCGGGGGCCTGGCCTACGGGGCGCTGCGGTGGCGGGCCCCGCTGGGGGTGCGGCTGCCGGCGACGGCCGCCGGTCTGTCCGCCGCGGTGGCGGCGGCCGGTCTCGCCGGCAACCTGTACGTGCTGATCGCCGTGGCCGGCGTGGCGGGTCTCTTCGTCGCGCCGGCGCTCACGACCGCGTATCTGATAGCGGACGAGTCGGCGGACGCGGCCCGGCGCACCCGAGCGGGCGCCTGGGTCAACACCGCGTTCAACGCGGGCTCCTCGGGCGGCACGGCGGCGGTGGGGCTGCTGGTGGACCGGCTGCCGCTCGCGCTGTGCTGCGCGGTGGCGGCGGCCCCGGCGCTGCTGTGCGCGGCGGCCGTCGGGGGCGCCGGTGTCCGGCGGTCCCGGACGGGGGCCGAGGCGGTGGACGCGGCCTGACGCACGGGAGCGCCTTGACGCACGGGGGCGGCCGCCCACCCGGGAGCGGGTGAGCGGCCGCCTCGTACGAGGGTTCGGCGCGTTACTTCAGGCCGAACGCCCGGATGATCTCCTGGTCCACCGCGAGGCCGCCGGCGGCCTCGGCGTGGGCCTTGAGCGAGACCGCCTTGGCGCCCTTCTTCGGGGTCTTGAACCGGGCGGTCCAGGATCCCGTCCGGTCCTTGTCGAGCGACACCGGGCTCCAGGTCTTCCCGTCGTCGTAACTCACCGACAGGGAGGCCTTCGTCGCCTTCACGGCGCCCTCCAGCCACTCCTGCGTGGTGGACGACAGACCGATCTCGGTCCACCGGCCGGCCCGGACGTCACCGGCGAGGTCCGTGGCGACGTCGTAGTCCAGCTGGAGCATCGGGATGTCCACCTGGTACGGACCCTCCGGGTCGAGGGCGCCCGAGACGAACGACCACTCCGAGTGGGTGCGTACGGACGTCTTCCAGGTGTCCGCGTCGCGCGAGGCGTCGAGCACCAGGCGGTAGGGCAGCTTCTCGTCGGGCAGATCACCGATGTAGCCGGCCCGGCCCGGGGACTCGTCCAGCACCTTGTCGCCCTGGTAGACCGTCACCTTGCCGGTGTCGTACTCCTTGTCCGGCATGGAGCCCGAGTGCCCGGCCCCGGCGTCCGTCCACGGGGTGATGTTGTACTGGATGTCGCCGTACTGCGAGCGGTTCGGGCCCCAGTAGGCGGTGCCCAGGCGCGGCCGGGTGACGGGGGCGAACCACTGGGCCTTGTTGGTGGAGCCTGCCCGGTAGTCCATCTCGCCGCCGCGCTCCTCCAGCGCGGTGTCGCTGCCCTCCTCGTTGAACTGGGAGTGGTTCTCGTACCAGAAGGAGGCGCCCGGCAGCGGGTTGACCCACTCGGTGCGGGTGCCGGGGAACTTCTCGTACTCCTCGAAGCCGAGGCCGGGGCCGTACTCGGGGATGTCGTAGCGGAAGCCGCCGCCGACGACGTCGCGGTGGCCGTAGAAGGTGTTCTCGATCTTCGCCAGGTCACGGGTGGCCGGGGCGAAGGCGAGCGAGCGGTCCGGGACGGTGCCGTTGTGGCGGTCGACCAGGTCGTAGACGTAGCTCGCGAACTTGTGCTGTTCGACGGTCAGCTTCTCGCCGCGCCGGGCGGCCTTGATCAGGTTCTCGCCGGCGAGCCGCTGGACGGTGGCCACCGGGATGGGCAGCGTGGTGCCCCAGTCGGCGTAGGACTCCATCAGGCGGCCGTCGCCGCGGTTGACGACGAACAGCGCCTTGGCACCGGCGGCGATGGCGGCGGCGGCCCGGTCGGCCGGGGCCACCGTGTCGCTGCTGCGGATCACCACCGCCTTGCCCTTGGCGTCCAGGTGCTTGTAGTCGGCGGCGGCGCCGTCACCCGCGAACACGCCGCGGAGCTTGGCCCGGCTGTCCTCGGCGACCGGCGAACCGCTCTGCACGGTCACCGGGACGTCCCGGCCATCGGCCGTCAGGTCGACCAGCTTCTCGCCCTGGCGCCAGCGGGTCAGGAAGGAGAAGCTGCCCTCGGTGACCTTCTTGGTCGGGGCCGCCCACAGCTGGTCGTACGTCAGCGGGATCTGGTACGCGTCGCGCTGGACGGTGCCGTCCGGCGCGGTGCGCGCCATGTCGTAGCGGAGCTGGCGGGTCTCGGTCTCCTTCGGGGTGCGCACGCTGATCTTGCGGGCCTCGGAGGCGTCGAGGGTGGCCGTGACCGGCTTGTTCAGGATGATCTCGGGGACCGCCAGGAAGGCGACGGCCTTCGAGTCGGCGGTGTCGCCCTTGACGTCGGCGGCGGCCCAGGCGGTGTAGTTGCCCGGGGGCAGCCGGAGCGTGGTCTCGCCCGACACCGGGACCGGCGACAGGTTCGGGTCGCCGAGCGCGCCGAGGACGACGGTGCCGTCCATGGGCTTGCCGGAGCGGTCGCGCAGCCGGAGCGTGAGGTCGTACAGCTCCTGCTCCTTGGTGAGCGCGAAGCCGGTGTGCGCGACGACGGCGCCGGAGGCGTCCTTGGCGATCACCTGGCCGGAGAACGTCGTGCCCGCGGCGGTTTTCGACGGGTCGAGCGTGAGGACGGCCTCGGCGGTGGAGCCGGCCGGGACGGTCAGCTTCTTCACCGAGAGCGTGTACGCGTCCGAGTCGCTGTCCGTCGCCAGGTCGAGGGTGACGTCGGCGGTGCCCGTGTTGCGGTAGGTGATGGTCCGTTCGGCGACCGGGTCGGAGGCGCTGTGCGGCCAGTCGTACGCGGCGACCGCGACGGAGCCGGTGGCCTCGACGGTCGTGTCGACGGCGGTCTTCACATCGACCCGGCCGGTGCCCTGCTCGTACGGGGTGTAGTCGGGCAGCACCTTGGACGAGCTCATCAGCGCGTCCTTGATGCGTTGGCCGGTCCAGTCGGGGTGGCGCTGCTTGAGGATGGCGGCGGCGCCCGCGACGTGCGGGGTGGCCATCGACGTACCGGACATCGACTGGTACATGCCCTCGATGCCGGGGACCGACTGCGAGGCGGCGGCGTTGATGTCGACGCCGGGCGCGGACAGGTCCGGCTTCAGGGCGTAGGTGCGCACCAGCGGGCCCATGGACGAGAAGTCCGCGCGGCCGTCCTGCTTGTCGACGGCGGCGACGGTGAGCGCCTTGTCGGCCGAGCCGGGCGAGCCGATGGTGCCGGCGCCGTACGCGTTGCCCGCGGCGATCACGAAGAGCGGGCCGCCGTCCGCGGAGAGGGTGTTGACGGCCTGGGACATGGGGTCGGTGCCGTCGTCGGCGACCGGTGAGCCGAGGCTCATGGAGACGACGTCGGCGCCCTCCGCCTTGGCCCACTCCATGGCCTCGATGATGCCGGAGTCGGCGCCGGAGCCCTCGTTGCTCAGGACCTTGCCGACGAGCAGCCCGGCCCCGGGGGCGACGCCCTTGTTGACGCCGTCGGACGCGGCGCCGGAGCCGGCGATGGTGGAGGCGACGTGCGTACCGTGGCCGTTCTTGTCGTCGACCTCCTCGCCCGGCACGAAGCTCTTCGTCTCCAGGATGCGGTCCTTGACGTCCGGGTGGTCCTCGTCGATGCCGGTGTCCAGGACGGCGACCTTGATGCCCTTGCCGTCATAACCCTCGGCCCAGGCCTGCGGGGCGTTGATCTGCGGCACGGAGTCCTTGAGCGCGGCCTCGGCGCGGCCGTCGAGCCAGAGCTTGGCGATGCCGTTGTCCAGCGAACGGGCCGTGGCGGTGCGCGCGATGTCGTTCCAGAAGGAGCGCGCGGTGTCCTTGCCGGCCTTGAGGGCGGCGCCGTGGATGGACTCCAGCTGTCGTACGGCCTTGCTGCCGCGCGGGGCGACGGGCAGCGAACGGGCCGTGGACGCCGGGTAGGTGGCGATGAGCGGGATGCCGCCGGTCGACTTGTCGTCGTAGCCCATCTTCGCGAGCGCCGAGACGTTGAAGAGGCGGCGGTCGAGCTTTCCGGCCGCGAGCAGGCTCTGCGCCTCGTCGGGCAGGACGTAGATGTCGTCCCCGGCCTGCTGGACGTGGACGCCGCCGGTCGCGCCCTCGGGGCGGTCCACGGTGACGGTGTCCTGCTTGCCCGTGCCGTCCGTGTAGTGGACGACGTCGCCGGTGACGAGGGTGATGTCGTAGCGCTGAACGGGCTTCGCGGCGGGGGTGGTTGCCGTGGTGGGGGAAGCGGGGGCGGCGTACGTGGTGCCCGTGACGGGGAGCAGCGCGCCGCTCATCAGGGCCGCGGCGGTGGCTATGAGGAGGGTGCGTCGCCCGGCGCGAGCGGGTCTCGCCCTGCCGGTCGCGGTGGAGGGGGTGAATGTCATGCTGATGATCTACCGGCAAACCCGCCGCCGTGGGACGGTCCGCGCCTGGCGTGAATGTGCCGTGGCGGCTACCCGCCGGACACGGACACCGCGCGGCCGGGGCGAGTTCGCGCCACTTCAGGCCACCGAGCCGATGCGGCCCGCCGGGGGCAGCCCTCCGGGGTGGTGGATCGGGGTGTGCGCGCCGGTGAGCGGGGCGCCGCTGCCGCCGCGCCGGACGGCGATGATCTCGGCGGCGATCGACAGGGCCGTCTCCTCGGGCGTACGGGCTCCGAGGTCGAGGCCGATCGGCGAGTGCAGGCGGGCCAGTTCCAGTTCGGTGACCCCGGCCTCGCGGAGCCGTTCGTTGCGCTGGAGGTGGGTGCGGCGGGAGCCCATCGCGCCGACGTACGCGACGGGCAGCTTGAGCGCCGCCTCCAGCAGGGGCACGTCGAACTTGGCGTCGTGCGTGAGGACGCACAGGACCGTGCGGCTGTCCACGGAGGTGCCGGCCAGATAGCGGTGCGGCCAGTCGACGACCAGCTCGTCGGCGTCCGGGAAGCGGGCCTTCGTCGCGAAGACGGGCCGGGCGTCGCACACCGTGACGTGGTAGCCGAGGAACTTCCCGGCGCGGACCAGGGCCGAGGCGAAGTCGATGGCCCCGAACACGATCATCCGGGGCGGCGGGACGCTGGACTCCACGAGCAGCGTGAGGGGCTGCCCGCAGCGCGAGCCGTCGGCGCCGATGGTGAGGGTGCCGGTGCGGCCCTGGTCCAGCATGGCGCGGGTCTCGGCGACGGCGGTGCGGTTCAGTTCGGGGTGTCCGCCGAGCCCGCCCTCGTAGGTGCCGTCGGGGCGCACCAGGAGGGGCCGGCCGAGGAGTTCGGCGGGCCCTTCGGTGATCCGGGCGACCGCCGCCGCCTCCCCCTGCGCGGCGGCGGCGAGCGCGGCGGTGAACACCGGGCGGGCGGGGTCGTCCGCCCGGACCGGGGTCACCAGGATGTCGATGACGCCGCCGCAGGTCAGGCCGACCGCGAAGGCGTCCTCGTCGCTGTAGCCGAAGCGTTCGAGCACGGTGGTGCCGTCGTCGAGGGCCTGTTGGCACAGTTCGTACACCGCGCCCTCCACGCACCCGCCGGAGACCGAGCCGATCGCCGTGCCGTCGCGGTCGACGGCCAGTGCGGCCCCCGGCTGGCGGGGCGCGCTGCCGCCGACGGCGACGACGGTGGCCACGGCGAAATCGCGTCCCTGCCCGGCCCAGCGGTCGAGCTCTTCGGCGATGTCGAGCATCTCGGTCTCCTTGCGGGTGTGGGAGCGGCGGGTCAGCTGACGCCTAGCCAGCTCTCGATCGGGTGCAGGGCGAAGTAGACGATGAAGATCACCGTCAGGCCCCACATGAAGGCACCGACCTCGCGGGCCCGGCCCTGGGCGGCCTTGATGGCGACGTAGGAGATGACGCCCGCCGCGACACCGGTGGTGATGGTGTACGTGAACGGCATCAGGACCACCGTGAGGAACACGGGGATGGCCACGGAGCGGTCGCTCCAGTCCACGTGCCGGGCGTTCTGCATCATCATGGCGCCGATGACCACGAGGGCGGCGGACGCCACCTCGGCGGGCACGATCGCGGTGAGCGGGGTGAAGAAGAGGCAGGCGGCGAAGAACAGGCCGGTGACGACGGAGGCGAGGCCGGTCCTGGCCCCCTCGCCGACGCCGGTCGCGGACTCCACGAAGACCGTCTGGCCGGAGCCGCCTGCGACGCCGCCGATCGCGCCGCCCGCACCGTCGATGAACAGCGCCTTGGACAGGCCCGGCATGCGGCCCTTGTCGTCGGCGAGCCCGGCCTCCGTACCGACGCCGATGATGGTGGCCATCGCGTCGAAGAACCCGGCGAGCACCAGCGTGAAGACGATGAAGCCGACGGTCATCGCGCCGACGTCGCCCCAGCCGCCGAAGTCGACGTCACCGAAGAGCGAGAAGTCCGGCGAGGAGACCGCGGAGCCGTTCAGCTCCGGCGGACCGCTGCTCCAGATCTTCGGGTCGACGTCCGCGACCTTGTTGATCACGACGGCGACCACGGTGCCGACGACGATGCCGATGAGGATCGCGCCGGGGATGTTGCGGGCCTGGAGCATGAAGATCAGCAGCAGGGTCACCGCGAAGACGAGGACGGGCCAGCCGGCGAGTTCCCCGGTGGGGCCGAGGGTCACCGGGGTCGCGGTGCCCTTGCCGACGAAGCCGGCCTTGTAGAGCCCGATCAGGGCGATGAAGAGGCCGATGCCCATGGTGATGCCGTGCTTCAGCGGGAGCGGGATCGCGTTCATGATCAGCTCACGCAGACCGGTGACCACCAGGAGGCAGATCACCAGGCCGTACATCACACACATGCCCATGGCCTGCGGCCAGGTCATTTCGGGGGCGACCTGTGAGGACAGGACGCCGGAGACGCTGAGGCCCGCGGCGAGCGCGAGCGGGACCTTGCCGACGAAGCCCATCAGCAGGGTGGTCGCCGCCGCCGCGAGCGCGGTGGCGGTGATCAGCGCCGGCTGGCTGAGCACGTTCTGGTCGACGTCCTTGCCGCCGAGGATCAGCGGGTTGAGCAGAAGGATGTACGCCATGGCCATGAAGGTCGTGACGCCGCCGCGCACTTCCCGGGCAACGGTCGAGTTGCGCTCGGATATGTGGAAGTACCGGTCGAGCCATGATCTGCCGGCGGGGACGCGCGAGCCGGGGCCCGCGTCCTCCGCACCGGTCTTCGGCTGCACTGACTGCTGGGTCATGATGCCTGACTCCCAAGGTTCACAGGGGCACCCGCGATGAAGAATCGAAATGCGGGATTTGGGATGACTGCGCTGGCGGCACGACCCGGGGGACGGCCCGAGACGAACTGTTCATGCAGGAAGGAATCGGAACGGCTGCCGCTGTTCCGGGTGCGGGGGGCTCGGGGCCGCGAGCGGTGCGGCCCTGGGCCTCCGGGCGGTGCGGGCCGGGGAAGTGTGACGTTCGCCGGTGGCACGCACCGCCCGGAGAGCTGGGGTGGAGCCTCGGTCAGACGCCGGTGAGGTGTTCAGGCCGCACCGGCGTGCGGTCGAGCTCCAGACCCGTCGCGTTCCGGATCGCCGCGAGGACGGCCGGGGTGGACGACAGGGTGGGGGCCTCGCCGATGCCGCGCAGCCCGTACGGGGCGTGGTCGTCGGCGAGTTCGAGCACGTCGACCGGGATGGTCGGCGTGTCGAGGATGGTGGGGAGGAGGTAGTCCGTGAAGGAGGGGTTGCGCACCTTCGCGGTCACCGGGTCGACGATGATCTCCTCCATGACGGCGATGCCCATCCCCTGGATGGTGCCGCCCTGGATCTGGCCGACGACCGACAGCGGGTTGAGCGCCTTGCCGACGTCCTGGGCGCAGGCCAGTTCGATGACCTTGACCAGGCCGAGTTCGGTGTCGACCTCGACGACCGCGCGGTGCGCGGCAAAGGAGTACTGGACGTGGCCGTTGCCCTGTCCGGTGCGCAGGTCGAAGGCCTCGGTGGGCCGGTGGCGCCACTCCAGCTCGATGTCGACCGCCTCGTCCTCCAGGACGTCCGCGATGTCGGCCAGCACCTCGCCGCCGTCGGTGACGACCTTGCCGCCCTCCAGGAGGAGTTCGGCGGTGGCCCAGGCGGGGTGGTAGGTGCCGAGCTTGCGGCGGCCCATCTCCAGGACCTGTTCGCGGACGGCCTCGCAGGAGTTCTTGACCGCGCCGCCGGTGACGTACGTCTGGCGGGAGGCGGAGGTCGATCCGGCGGAGCCCACCTGCGTGTCGGCGGGGTGGATGGTGACCTGGGCGACACCGAGTTCGGTACGGGCGATCTGGGCGTGCACGGTGACGCCGCCCTGCCCGACCTCGGCCATCGCGGTGTGCACGGTCGCGACGGGTTCGCCGCCGATGACCTCCATGCGGACCCGGGCGGTCGAGTAGTCGTCGAAGCCCTCGGAGAACCCGACGTTCTTCAGGCCGACCGCGTAGCCGACGCCGCGTACGACGCCCTCGCCGTGGGTGGTGTTGGACAGGCCGCCGGGCAGGGCCCGTACGTCGGCGTGCTCGCCGGCGCTCTCCCACTGGCGCTCGGGCGGCATCGGCATGGCCTTGACGCGGCGCAGCAGTTCGGCGACCGGGGCGGGCGAGTCGACCGCCTGTCCGGTGGGCAGCAGGGTGCCCTGCTCCATGGCGTTGAGCTGCCGGAACTCGACCGGGTCCATGTCCAGCCGGGCCGCGAGCTTGTCCATCTGCGCCTCGTAGGCGAAGCATGCCTGGACGGCGCCGAAGCCGCGCATCGCGCCGCACGGGGGGTTGTTGGTGTAGAGGGCGATCGCCTCGATGTCGACGTCCTCGATGACGTACGGGCCGACGGCCAGCGAGGAGGCGTTGCCGACGACGGCCGGGGAGGCGGAGGCGTAGGCGCCGCCGTCCAGGACGATGCGGCACTTCATGTGCGTGAGCTTGCCGTCGCGGGTGGCGCCGTGCTCGTAGTGGAGGCGGGCCGGGTGGCGGTGGACGTGCCCGAAGAAGGACTCGAAGCGGTTGTAGACGATCTTCACGGGCTTGCCGGTGCGCAGCGCGAGCAGGCAGGCGTGGATCTGCATCGACAGGTCCTCGCGCCCGCCGAAGGCGCCGCCGACGCCGGAGAGCGTCATGCGGACCTTGTCCTCGGGCAGGCCGAGCACGGGCGCGATCTGGCGCAGGTCGGAGTGGAGCCACTGGGTGGCCACGTACAGGTCGACGCCGCCGTCCTCGGCGGGCACGGCGAGGCCGGACTCGGGGCCCAGGAACGCCTGGTCCTGCATGCCGAAGTAGTAGTCGCCCTTGACGATCACATCGGCACGGGCCTCGGCCGCCTCCGCGTCGCCGCGGACGATCGGCTGGCGGTGGACGATGTTGGGGTGCGGCACATGGCCGATGTGGTGGTCGTCGCGGCCCTCGTGGATGAGGGGGGCGCCGGGGGCGGTCGCGGACGCCTCGTCGGTGACGACGGGCAGCTCGCGGTAGTCGATCCGGATCTTCGCGGCGGCGCGGCGGGCCGTCTCCGGGTGGTCGGCGGCGACGAGCGCGACGGGCTCGCCGTGGTGGCGGACCCGGCCGTGGGCGAGGACGGGGGTGTCCTGGATCTCCAGGCCGTAGTTCTTCATCGCGGCCGGCAGGTCGTCGTAGGTGAGGACCGCGTAGACGCCGGAGGTGGCGAGCGCCTCGGAGACGTCGATGGAGACGATCTCCGCGTGCGCGACGGTGGAGCGCAGGGTGTGGCCCCAGAGCATGTCCTCGTGCCACATGTCCGAGGAGTACGCGAACTCGCCGGTGACCTTCAGGATGCCGTCGGGGCGCAGCGTGGACTCGCCGATGCCGCCCTTGGTGCGGGTGCCCTGGTTGATGTTGGTGGGGGAACCGGTAACGCCCATGGCTCAGACCGTCTCTTCCGCGCGGGCGGCCGCGAGGCGGACCGCGTCGAGGATCTTCTCGTAGCCGGTGCAGCGGCAGAGGTTGCCGGACAGCGCCTCGCGGATGTCCGCGTCGGACGGCTGCGGGGTGCGCTCCAGGAGCTCGTCGGCCGCGACCAGGAGGCCGGGGGTGCAGAAGCCGCACTGGACGGCTCCGGCGTCGATGAACGCCTGCTGGATCGGGGACAGCTCCCCGGTGTCCCGGGTCTCCTCACCGGCGGCGGGCTCGGCCTTCCAGCGCTTGGCCCGGTCGAGGGAGGTGCCGCAGGCGCCGGAGGCGCAGCCGGTGCCGGGGTGGGCCTCGGCGCGGTGGGCGGCGAAGTCGGCCAGGCCCTCGACGGTGACGACGTCGCGGCCCTCGACCTGTCCGGCGGCGACCAGGCAGGAGCAGACGGGCACCCCGTCGAGGCGGACCGTGCAGGAGCCGCACTCGCCCTGCTCGCAGGCGTTCTTCGAGCCGGGCAGGCCCATGCGCTCGCGCAGGACGTAGAGGAGGGACTCGCCCTCCCAGACGTCGTCGGCCTCGTGACGGCGGCCGTTGACCGTGAAATTGACGCGCATGATCAGGCGGCTCCTTCGGTGCTGCGGCCGTTGCCGCGGTATGACTCCCAGGCCCAGCCGAGGGTCCGGCGGGCCATGATCCCGACCGCGTGCCGGCGGTAGCTCGCGGTGCCGCGCACGTCGTCGATCGGGTTGCAGGCGCCGGCGGCGAGCGTGGCGAACTGCTGGGCGACGGACGGGGTGATGATCGTCCGGCTGTCCCAGAACCCGCCCTCCTCCAGGGCGGCGTTCAGGAACTCCTCGGCCTCCTTCGCCCGTACGGGGGTCGGGGCGGCCGATCCGATGCCGGTGCGGACCGTGCGGGTCTCGGGGTGCAGGGCCAGGCCGAAGGCGCAGACGGCGATGACCATCGCGTTGCGGGTGCCGACCTTGGAGTACTGCTGGGGCCCGTCGGCCTTCTTGATGTGCACGGCCCGGATCAGCTCGTCCGGTTCGAGGGCGTTGCGCTTGACGCCGGTGTAGAAGGCGTCGATGGGGATCATCCGGGTGCCGCGTACGGACTCGGCCTCCACCTCGGCGCCCGCGGCGAGCAGGGCGGGGTGGGCGTCACCGGCCGGGGACGCGGTGCCCAGATTGCCGCCGACGCCGCCGCGGTTGCGGATCTGCGGGGAGGCGACGGTGTGCGAGGCGAGCGCGAGTCCGGGCAGCTCGGCCCGCAGGTGCTCCATGATCTGGCTGTACGGGACCGAGGCGCCGAGCCGTACGTTCTCCTGGCCCACCTCCCACTCGGTGAGCTCACCGATGCGGTTGAGGTCCAGGAGGTATGCGGGGCGCCGGTGGTCGAAGTTGATCTCGACCATCACATCGGTGCCCCCGGCGATGGGCACAGCCGTCGGGTGCTCGGCCTTGGCGGCGAGCGCCTCCTCCCAGCTTGCGGGGCGAAGGAAGTCCATGGTGGCTCTCTTCTTCTCAATCGTGTCTTCACGCTGGGCTGGGTGACGGCCGGCCCTCGAACTTGTTCATGTCTTGTTCACGCGGTGTGTGGCCCAGTACACAAGCCCTGCTCCACCTGGTGCAGTCACCGAACCCATGAAGCGGTTGGCCGGTCTCCGCTCATGTCTTGTAGATTCGAACGAATGGCGGGGCTCAACAGCCTCACCGCAACACCCAGACTTCACCCGTACCAACGAAAGAGATCGGCGGCGACCCGATGCGGCTGCGCGCATTGCTGGAGAACGACGCGCTGGGCCTGCGGCTGCTCGGCGGCGACGAGGAGCTGGACCGGTCGGTCCGCGGGGTGATGACCACCGACCTGCGCGACCCGAGCCGCTACCTCACCGGCGGCGAGCTGGTCCTGACCGGACTGGCCTGGCGCCGGGACGCCGAGGACTCGGAGCCCTTCGTGCGCATCCTGGCGGGCGCCGGGGTGGCCGGGCTCGCGGCGGGCGAGGCGGAGCTGGGCGATATCCCGGACGATCTCGTCGAGGCGTGCCGCCGGAACCGGCTGCCGCTGTTCGCCGTCCACGAGACGGTCGCGTTCGCAACGATCACCGAGTACGTGGTGCGCCAGGTGTCCGGGGAACGGGCCGGCGACCTGGCGGCCGTGGTGGACCGGCACCGCAGGCTCATGACCTCGGGCCCGGCGGGCGGCGGCCCGGAGGTGGTCCTCGACCTCCTCGGCTCCGACCTGGACCTCCACGCCTGGGTGCTCTCCCCCACCGGGCGCCAGATCGCGGGCGCGGGCGCCCCGCTCTCCGCCGCCGCCGGGGCCGAGCTGGCCGGGCTGCATCTGGCCGCCGTCCGCTCCGGCCGCCGCGCCCCGCACCGGGCCGCCCTCGGCGGTACGACGTATTCGCTCTTCCCCATCCGGAACAACGGCCGCGGTGGGGCGGCTCCGGCCGTCCGCGACGTGCGGGAGTCCGTGCTCTCCGACTGGCTGCTGGCCGTGGAGGCCGACGCGAGCGACTGGCCGGCCGCCCGCCTGGACCTCCTCCAGGGCGTCACCCAGCTGATCGCCGTCGAGCGCGACCGGCGCGACGCGGCCCGCACGGTGCGCCGCCGGCTCGCCCAGGAGGTCCTGGAGCTGGTCCAGGCGGGCGCCGCGCCCGCCGGGATCGCCGCCCGGCTGCGCGTGGCCACCCCGGTCCTGCTCCCCGGCCTGGGCACGGCACCGCACTGGCAGGTGGTGGTGGCCCGGGTCGAGTGGGACGGGGACGGAACGTCCGAGGTCCGGGGCGGCCCGGTCGCGCAGGCCCTCCTTGAGGAGATCCTCGTCGACCCGGCCGTGACCGGACCCGACTCGGCGGACCGGATCGCCGTCGCCCACACGGGTGACGAGGCGATCGCCCTGGTGCCGCTGCCCGCCGTCCCCGACCAGGCGGCCGACGCGCCCCGGGAGGGGGACGCGGACGCCGAAGGACCGGACGACGGACCGGCCCTGCACGCCGACGCGCTGCTCGCCGCCGTGCGGGCCCCGCTCTCCGCGGGACTCGCCGACGACGGCCGCCTGACACTGGGTGTCAGCGCCTCGGTGCACTCGGCCGAGGGGCTGCGCGGCGCCCTGGAGGAGGCCCGGCACGCGCGCCGGGTGGCCGCGGCCCGTCCGGGGCGGGTCTGCGCGGCCGGCCACCACGAGCTGGCCTCGCACGTCCTGCTGCTGCCGTTCGTCCCCGACGACGTGCGCCGGGCGTTCACCGCGCGGCTGCTCGACCCGCTGCGCGACTACGACCGGCGCCACCGCGCGGAGCTGATCCCCACCCTGGAAGCCTTCCTGGACTGCGACGGTTCCTGGACGCGCTGCGCGGCGCGGCTGCACCTCCACGTCAACACGCTGCGCTACCGGGTCGGGCGAATCGAGCAGTTGACGGGGCGTGACCTGGCGCGCCTGGAGGACAAGCTCGATTTCTTCCTCGCCCTGCGGATGAGCTGAATTCCCGGGCCCCGCAACGGCTTCGCCGCCTCCCGTCGATTGTGAAAAGTTTCACCTGACATTGCCTCGACCTCTTGGCCCGGCGTGCCATTCCGTGCTGTGATGCGGCCCATACTCAGCTCGAAGGCGCGCTCGGGGAGGGCAATGTGGCGCATACCGCCATGTCTGGTTCCGGAACGACAGCAGATGACGATCCTCCGCTCCAGACCGCGGTATGGCGGCTGCGCTCGCGCGCCTGCTGGACGGATGCCGCGGCCCTGCTGGAGCACGACGCCGCCACCGACCCGGCCGCGGCCCTCCAGCGGACGGCCCTGCTGACCGAGCGATGCCTGTACACCGGGCAGGGCTGGACGGACGCCGAGGACGCCCTGCGCACCGCCGAGGCCCTGGCCCACGACGACGAGGAGCGCGGCGCGGCGGCCTGCGAACGGGGCTACCTCGCGTACGCCTCGACCCTCCTCGGAGTGCGGGACCGGGCCGACGAGGCCCGGGTGGCGCTGAGCCGGGCCGCCGCCCTGCTCTCCCCCGCCGCCCTGGGCCGGCCGCTGCTCGACTTCCGGCGCGGTCTGATCGCCCAGAACATCGCGGACTCCCCGCAGGCCGCCCGCGCCGCCTACCGCAGGGCCCACGCAGGCGCCGCCGCGCAGGGCGACGCGCTGCTGCTCTCCTCCACCTGGCGCCATCTCGCGCTGATCGCCCTGCGCGAGGGGGAGTTGGCGGAGGCCCGGCACGGCTTCGCGGAGTCCCTGCGGATAAGGGAGGAGCTGGGCTATCTGGTCGGTACGGCCCCGGCGCTCATCGCCCTGGCGGACGCCGAGCCGGAGCCCGGGGAGGCGACCCGGCTGCGGGCCGAGGCGGGCCGGCTCTTCCGCCTGCTGGGCGGCGTCCCGACGTGGCTGGGCCCGCATCTGGACCCGCCCCCGCCGGAGACGGTCGGGGCGAACTGAGACCGCGCGCCGACGGCTGACCCCGTACGCCCTACGGGGTCAGCCGTCGGCGCCCGCGAAGTGTTCGCGTACGAGCGACTGGACGACCGTCACGTCCTGGGCGATCAGCGCGTCGAGCAGCGCGGTGTGCTCGGAGGCGTCGGCCAGCAGATCGGCGCGCCGGGTGACCGGGTTGTCCATCAGGGGCCACTGGGAGCGGCGGTGCAGGTCGTCGGCGACCGCGACCAGGCTGCCGTTCCCCGCGAGGGCGAGGACCGCGCCGTGGAAGGCCCGGTCCGCCTCCGCGTAGCTCGCCCGGTCGCCGACGGCCGCCGCGGCCACGGTGGCGTCGGCCAGCGGGCGCAGTGCGCACCAGCGGGCGGGCGGGACGGTCCGGGCGAGCCGCAGCATGACGGGGACCTCGATCAGGGCCCGCACCTCGGCCAGCTCGGCCAGCTCGCGCGGTCCGCGCTCGGCGACCCGGAAGCCGCGGTTCGGCACGACCTCCACGGCGCCCTCGACGGCCAGCTGCTGCATCGCCTCGCGCACGGGGGTGGCGGAGACCCCGAAGCGGGCGCCGAGGGCGGGCGCGGAGTAGACCTGCCCGGGGATGAGCTCACCGTCGACGAGGGAGGCGCGCAGGGCGTCCAGGATCTGGCCGCGCACCGAGTGCCGGCGCACCTGGGCGCGGGGGGCATCCCCGTGCGGGTGCTCGCCGTGGGTGTGTTCGCCGCGGGCCTGCTCGGGCACCCGTACGGCCGATGCGGGCACGCCTGCGGACGCCCCGTACGGGGGCCGCACCTCCTCGCGCGCTCTGCCCTGCTCCACGGGCACCTCCTCGGCCGGTCGCGGGGCGCGGCTCGCGCGTCGGGCGCCCTCAGTGCACGATAGGCGCATGGGGCCCCAGTTCAAACATCGATCCGGCAGGGTAAGGTAAGGCTTACCTGCTGACGATCGTGAATCGGTGGTCCCCGCATGACCATGCCCGCCCTGCTTCCCGCAGTGACGGCCTCGCCCGTGGCCGACGCGTACGCGCGCCTGACCGAGGTCTTCCCCGGGCTGCGCGCCGAGATCCTCGCCGACGGCGAGAGCGCCCCCGGCGGCCCCGGCTGGGTGGGCGCGCACGAGCTGGCGGCGGGCGGCGAGGCCCTGGACACCTTCCTCGCCTTCGACGACGAGCAGGTGCGGCGGGACTACGGCCAGGAGGGCCGGCCCGATGTGATCGCCAGCTTCGGACTGCACCGCTACGCCTGGCCGGCCTGTCTTCTGGTGACGGTGCCGTGGTTCCTGCACCGCCGGGTGCCTCGCGTCCCGGTCGAGGACGTCTCGTTCCAGCGGGCGCTGGGGCACCTGACGCTGCGGGTGCGGGAGTTCGCCTGCCTGCCCGACGACCCGGCGGCCGTGCTGCCGGGAGCCCGCGTGGTGGCCGACGAGGCCGCGCTGCGGGCCGAGGTGCTGGACGCGGTGGCCGAACACCTGGAACCGGTGCTGGAGGGCTTCCGGCCGCGCATGCGGCGCGGCAAGCGGGCCCTGTGGGGGATGGCGACCGACGAGATCGTCGAGGGGCTCTGGTACGTCGCCCATCTGCTGGGCGAGGAGAAGCGCGCCATGGCGGAGCTGGAGGCGCTGCTGCCGGGCACCACGAAGCCGTACGTCGGCACCGCGGGCTTCCGCGAACTGACGGGCCCCAATGGGGAGTCGCTGCCCACCCGCGACCGTGCGAGCTGCTGCCTCTTCTACACGCTGCGCCCCGAGGACACCTGCGTCACCTGCCCGCGCACCTGCGACGCGGAGCGGATCAGCAGGCTGACGCCCGCTCCCTGATCCACACCACCCGAACGAGTGGCACCCATTCGAACAACATGCGCGCCCCGCTGAGGTGTGTTCGACCAGATCGTCGATATCGGCGCTCTCGTGCACCCCATTGGCGTTCTCTTGCCTCGAAACAGCCTGAACGTAAGGGAGTTTCCGCCACGATGGCGTCCGAAACCCCCTACGTGACGCAAGGGACCGCGCATGAGACTGACCGACATATCGCTTGACTGGCTGCTTCCGGGCGCCGTGCTGCTCGTGGGCGTCATGGCGGCGGTGGCGGTCGTCGCGCGCGGCAAGCGTGCCTCCGACGCATCCGCGGCCGACGACAGCTGGGAACGCAGCGAGGAGCGGCGCAGACGCAAGGAAGCGCTGTACGCCACCGCTTCGTACGTGCTGCTGTTCTGCTGCGCGGCGGTCGCCGCCGCGCTCTCCTTCCACGGGCTCGTCGGCTTCGGCGAGCAGAACCTCGGCCTCTCCGACGGCTGGGAGTACCTGGTGCCCTTCGGTCTGGACGGGGCGGCGATGTTCTGCTCGGTCCTGGCCGTGCGGGAGGCCAGCCACGGGGACGCGGCGCTCGGTTCGCGGCTGCTGGTGTGGACCTTCGCCGGTGCCGCCGCCTGGTTCAACTGGGTGCACGCGCCGCGCGGCATCAACCACGCGGGCGCCCCGCACTTCTTCGCGGGGATGTCCCTCTCGGCCGCCGTGCTGTTCGACCGGGCGCTGAAGCAGACCCGCCGGGCCGCCCTGCGCGAGCAGGGCCTCGTACCCCGGCCACTGCCGCAGATCCGGATCGTGCGCTGGCTGCGCGCGCCCCGGGAGACCTTCGGCGCCTGGTCGCTGATGCTCCTCGAAGGTGTACGCACGCTGGACGAGGCGGTCGACGAGGTACGCGAGGACCGCAGGGAGAAGGAGCAGAACCGTCTCCGCAGGAGAGACCAGGAGAAGCTGGACCGGGCGCACATCAAGGCCCTGAACCGGCAGAACCGGGCCTGGGGACGGCTCGGCCGGGGCGGCGCCCCGGTCGACGTGGCCGCGCTCGCCCCCGCGACGGGCTCCGCGCAGTCCGTCGCGGAGCCCGCCATATCCGAGCCGGGTCAGCTGCCCCTGCGACCCCGGCCATCCCTGCAAGCCGTGAACCACTCGAACTCGGCGAGCGTCCCTGAACTGGGCGCGAGCGAATCGGCCTCGGCCGATCCCCTCGCCGAGGACGACACCCAGGCCCTGCCCCGGCTCGATTCGCTGGAGCAGAAACTGAAGGACCTGGAGCAGCAGTTCGGCTGAGAAGCGGGACGGCAGTCGCGCACGAACGGCCCTGACGGACCGCGAGGACCGTCAGGGCCGTTCGCCGTCCAGTTCGAACCACACCACCTTGCCCAGCGAACGGGGGCTGATCCCCCAGGAGTCGGCAAGGCTCTCCACCAGGACCAGCCCCCGGCCGTGCGTACCGTCGTCGGCGGGCGGTACGTGCGACTCGGGCGGCATGCCGGTGACGAAGTCCCGCACCTCCACGCGCAGCCGGCGGGGTGCGACGCTCACGGCGACGACCGCGCCGTCGTCCGTGTGCACCAGGGCGTTGGTCACCAGTTCACTGAGCAACAGCTCGGCGACCTGGGCCGGCTCCTCCTTCCACCGGTACCGCAATAACTCACGGACCGCACCGCGCACTTCGCCCACGGCTGCCAGATCGGCCCGGTCCACTCTGCGATGCATCCGGGCCACCTCGTGACGCTCCATCGTTTCCCCCGCCCACACGGTCATTCGCCCCCTGTCTCGAAGGTGCTCACGCAATGCATGCCCCACGTACGGGCTGTCACGCTTGCGGAGAGCGGCGGGAAGGAGCGAATCGTGCGGCGTTCAGGCTCGCTTGTAGTAGTACTTGAAGCTGTCCACGTCGTGCTGGATGCCGCTGCCGTTGGTGACGAAGAAGGAGGCCTTGACCTCGCTGTAGCAGTAGCCGGGGTTGGGGCCGACGAGTTTGGAGACGCCGATGTTGAGGCGGCCGCTGCTGCTGGAGGTCACCTTGGCCTCGTACGGGCAGCTGTTGTACATGTAGTCGTTCATGGTCACCAGGCCCGATTTGGTGATCTTGATGGTGCCGGGCTGGTTCGTCGGGTTGTAGACCTCCCCGAACTTCCAGGTGCCCACGAACGACGCCGGCACCGTGCTGCCCCCGCCCGAACCGCCGCTGGAGCCGCCCGACGTGCTGGACGAACCCCCGCCGCCGGACGTGCTCGTGGAGCCGCCCGAACTGCTGCCGCCCGAACTCCCGCCACTGGTCGTGGAGGAGCCGCCGCCGCTCGAACTCCCGCCGCCCGTGCTGCCGCCGCCCGTGGACGAGCCGCCGCCGGAGGAGCCCCCGGTGGCGGACGAGCCGCCGCCCCCGTCCCCGGCGTCCTGGCCGTCCCTGCCCGGCTCCCCGTCCTTGCCGTCCTTCCCGTCCTTGCCGGCGCCCGCCTTCTTCTTCTTGCTCGGGGATGCCTTCGGGCTCGTGGTGCCGGTGGGGGACGCGCTGCCGGCCGCCAAGGGCTCCGGAGCGGGGGTCGTGTCCGTCGCCGAGGCGACCGGCGGCGCCGCGTGTGCGTCGGGGCCGTCGTGGCCGAACGGCTGGAGCACGGCCAGTGCGCCGCCCCCGCCGCCGAGGACGACCACCAGCGGTACGGCGACCATCCAGGGGCGGCGCCGCTCCCGCTTCGGCTTCTTCGCCGTCTTCTCGCCCGCCACGAGCGCCGCCACCTCGGGCGCCGCCCGGAGGTCGACCGTCGCACGGTCCTCCTCCTGCCGCAGCGGTTCCGTCTCCGCGTCGAGCAACTGCGCTGACTGACGCGCCAGGTGGCTCACCACGGCGGCGGGCAGCCACGAGGACGGCACCGGTCCCGCCTCGCGCCCCGGCTCGGCCAGGAGTGCGTCCACGGAGGGCCGGTCTTCGATCCGCTTCGCCAGGAGCCGCGTGATCAGGTCCTTCAGGCCCGCGTCCCGGACGCGCGCGAGGTCGGGTTCGGCCTCGACGATCTTGTACATGATCGCGTGCTGGTTGCTCGCCCCCTGGCCGAACGCGAGCGTGCCGGTGGCCGCGTACGTCAGCACGCAGCCGAGGGTGAACACATCGCTCTCCGGTACCGCGCTCTCCCCGCGCACCTGCTCCGGGGCCATGAAGCCGGGCGTACCGATCATCATGCCGGTGCTGGTGAGCAGGGATTCGACGGTGGTTCCGACGGCGCGGGCGATGCCGAAGTCGATGACCTTGGGGCCCTCCATCGTGAGCATCACGTTGGAGGGCTTGAGGTCGCGGTGGACGATGCCCGCCGCGTGGATGTCCTTCAGCGCGTACAGCAGTCCGGTGGCGAGCGTCCGCACGGAGGCGGCGCGCAGCGCGCCGTGGCCGCGCACGACCTGTTCCAGGGAGAGCCCGGGGACGTAGCCCGTGGCCACCCACGGGGAGTCGGCGTCCGGCGCGGCGTCCAGGACGGGCGCGGTGTAGCGCTCGCCGACGCGCCGGGCCGCCTCGACCTCGCGGCGGAAGCGTGCTCTGAACTGCGGGTCCGCGACGTGCTCCGCGTGCACCACCTTGACCGCGACCGTGCGGCCCCCCTCGGACCGGGCGAGGTAGACCCGGCCCATTCCGCCCGCGCCGAGCCTGCCCAGCAGCAGATACGGCCCGATGCGCGCCGGGTCCGCCGGCGTCAGCGGTTTGATGCCTCCGTCGAGGTAGTCCTCGTTGTCCGCGTGGTCGTCGTTGTTCACGCCGGTCATGTGCGACTGCTCCCCGTATGTCCCGGACAGCGGTCCCCGGGACCGCCTCCGCCACCTTAAATCCCCATGTAGGGCCGCGACTTGGCGCGACGAACGTTCAGTGTGAAGCAAAGTGGGCACTCATTGGAACAACTTCTGGAAACATTTCCGGAACCTTCTCCTGCGGTGCCCTCCCGGGCATCATGAGGAGCCACTGATTCCGGAAGCGGGGCGGCACCGATGAGTCCGAAGCAGCAGCGCGGCGAGGCCACGGCCGCCCAGGTACTCGACTGCGCCCTGGAGCTGTACGCGGCACACGGCGAGGACGGCCTGACGCTCGCAGCGATCACCTCCGCGAGCGGGGTGAGCGCGGGCAGCATCTACCACCACTTCGGCAGCCTCCAGGGCGTCGCCCTCGCCCTCGCGCAGTCCTGGCTGGGCCGCCTCCTCGGCGAAGTGGGCGCGGCCCTGGAGGGGGTGCCGGACGCGCGCGACGGGGTGCACGCGCTGACGGAGGCGTACCTCCGCTTCGTCCAGGAGCATCCGGACGCGGCCCGGCTGATGCACTCGGTCACCGCCGACCGCGAGGCCATCACCAACGCCCGGCAGCTGCGGGGCGCCCAGGAGGCCCGGCTCGCCCCGCTCGCGGCCTGGCTGCACGCCCACCGGGAGTCGGGCGAGCTGGCCGCGCTGCCGTTGCCCGTTCTGGAGTCGCTGCTCCTGGGGCCGGTGACGAGCATCGCGCGCCGCTGGCTCGCCGTGGGGGACATCGACATCGAGGAGGCCGTCCGCACGGTCCCGTACCACATCTGGCGCTCCGTCAGCCCCTGAGCGGGCCACAAACTGGCATTCGAGCGCCGCACGTCCGTGGTACTCCGGCGCCCTCCCGGGCGGGAGGTGTTCCCTCTCCACGGTTAACTCCAGAAGAATTCACCCTACTTGGCGTTGACGCGGCGCTGTCTACGCGCGTCATCATGGAGCATGCGAATCCCCCCACGGATCACCACGCTCGGCGGCGCTGCCGCCCTTCTGTCCGCTCTCCTCGTCGGCGGCCCCGTCACGGCGACCGCCTCGGCGACGACCACGTCGGTCGGCAGCATCTGCTACTCGGACCTGCCGTCCCAGGCCTACGACACCCTGGATCTCATCGACTCCGGCGGCCCGTTCCCGTACGACCAGGACGGCACGGTCTTCCAGAACCGCGAGGGCGTGCTGCCCTCGCAGAGCACGGGCTACTACCACGAGTACACCGTGATCACCCCCGGCTCCCCGACGCGCGGCGCGCGGCGCATCGTCACGGGTGAGGAGAGCCAGGAGGACTACTACACCGCCGACCACTACGAGACGTTCGACCTCGTCGACCACGCCTGCTGACCACTCCCCCGGTCCGCGCCGCAGTCCCCCACCTGCGGCGCGGATCACCGCGTCCGGCGGCTTGTACGCTCGCCCCATGACCGTGACCTATGTGATCGAGGGCTCCCGGATCACCGGCCCGGACAGCTTCTGGACCGTGGTCGGCGAGGCGGTGAACGGGCCCGGTGGCTACTTCGGCCGGAATCTCGACTCCTTCGCGGACTGCCTGAGCGGCGGGATGGGCACGCCGGACGACGGTGACTTCGTCTTCGAGTGGCGCGACCACACCCTGTCCGCGAGGGCGTTGGGGCACGCGGAGACCGCCCGCTACCTGGAGCGGATGGCCGCCCGCGCCCATGAGAGCAACCGCGGCCGCCTGCGCGAGGAGTGTGCGCAGGCGGCTGCGGGGGTCGGCCCGACCCTCTTCGACCGGCTGGTGGAGATCGTCCGGGACCGGTCGGGGCCGGACACGCTCAGGCTGCTCTGAGGCGGGCCGGGTCAGTAGCGGGTGGCGACGCTCACCTGCCCGAAGTCCTGCACGCCGTACAGGCTGATGTAGTGCGCCCCGGCGGCCGGACGGTCGACCGTGAGGGTGTGCGCGTTGCCGCTGCCGGTGGCCTTGGCGGTGTACGAACCGGTGGTCGCCCAGCCGTTGGCGCTGTAGTAGAGGTCGGCGTCACCGGTGCCGCCGCTGGTGGTGATGGTCAGCCGCTCGGTGCCTGCGGGTATGTAGAGGTACAGATAGGCGTAGTTGCCCCGGGTGGCGTGCTGTCCGTCGCGGGCGCAGTCCTGGCCGAGTTCGCGGGCGTCGGTGCCGGTGCACTGGGTGGCGGGCTCGGTCGGCGGGTTGGTCGTGGTGCCGCAGCTGCCGGCCGCGCACGCCGTGAGCCAGGTGTTCCAGTCGGCGTCGTAACGGGTGCCGATGGTGGAGGTGAGCAGGGTGCGGGCGCCGTTCCAGTCACCGGCGCGGTAGAGGCCCAGCAGCTTGTCCATGTCGGCCCGGTGCGACTGGAGCATGTAACGGACGGCGAGGTAGCCCCAGTTGTAGATGCGGGTCTGGTCGGCGTTCTCGTAGGTGGTGTCGAACAGCGTGCGCAGGGTGTAGGTGTGCGTGGCGGCCTGGGCGAGGGCGTCGTCGTAGGTGACGTCGCGGTACGAGTAGGAGACGTACTCCGCGAAGCCCTCGATCCACCAGACGGTCGGGGTGGTGACACCGGCGTCGAAGTCGCCCGCCATGTCGAACCGGCCGTCGAGGTAGTGGGTGTACTCGTGGTTGAGGTTCCAGATCTGGAAGTCCGGCCGGACCCACTCGGCCTCGTAGGCGATGAACCTCGGCTGGTTGCCGGCTGCCGGCGGGTCGCCCTCCAGGTACATCCCGCCGTTGTTGGTGTCGATGCCGTAGATGGCTCCGGCGTAGGTCTGGTAGTCGGTGCTGGAGTCGAAGACGACCACCTCGATGGTGGTGTTGCGGTCGCCGGCGACGGGCCCGTTGTCCCGGGCCACCTGGTGGAAGTAGGCGTCCTGGCCGCGCAGGCTGGTGCAGGCCTTCGTCAGGTCGGTGGAAGACATCTGCTGGGCGAGGATGCGGATGCTGTCGCTGCAGGTGTACGAGACCGGCAGGACGGCGCTCTTCAGGCGCGCGGCCAGGTCGCAGGTGCCGTACGCGGAGCAGTTGGCGTTGTCGTAATAGTCGGCCATCTCGGCGAGGCCGACCCACAGCGGCGCGGTCGGCCCGGTGAGGGAGCTGCGGCCGAGGAGGTCGATGACCAGCGGCTTCGCCTTGGGGCGCAGCGTGTCCTCCTGGAGGAAGCGCGCCAGCTCACGGCCCGCGTTGGAGGCCAGGTACGACTGGTCGGTGCCCAGCAGGTCCAGGTGGTCGCGGGCGAAGCCGGCCAGCGCGTCGAGCAGGCTCGGGTCGGCCTCGACGGCGCTGACGAACGCGGGCAGCTGGTGTCCCCGGAACGTCACGGTGTACACGTTGTTGACCGCGTTGAGCATGTACCAGGAGCTGTTGTACGAGGAGTTGTAGCCCGCCAGCAGCCGCTTGACCACGTACAGATAGCGGGCGTTCTGCTCGGCGCTGTCGATGAGGGTCACGGCCTCGGCCAGCGTCTCGCCGTTGGCGTCGGTGACGTCACGGGAGTGCGCGGAGGCGAAGAAGGCGTCCAGGCCGCCCTGGATGGCGGTGCGCAGGGCGCTTCCGTACGGGCCGACGGTGCCGGGGTCGTAGTACTGCACGTAGTACCCGGCGCGCAGATAGAGCACCAGTTGCGGCATGCCGGTGCTGCTGTCGCCGGGGTAGGCGGCCGATCCGTCGCGCAGGGCGTCGGCGACGGTGACCATCTGGGCCTCGCGGAAGGCGAGGTAGCCGTCGTTGCCCTTGACCGAGAAGAGCGTGTTGACGCAGTCGGTGGTGGACGACTTGATCTGCTGGACGAGGGCGCTGCCGGTGCGGCTGGTGAAGTCGCTCACGGAGCATGCCGCCGCCCGTGCGCGGGCCTTGGCCTTCATGGAGGGGGCCGGGTGGCTCGGCCGGGTGGCACGCGGGTCGTCGTAGTCACGCCGCAGTGCGTCGTCGGATGCGCTGACCGGGGCCCGGTCGGCGGGGTCGCGGGCCGTGTCGCCCAGGTGGGCGGGGTCCTGTGCGGGCGCGGTGAGGGCCTGCGCGGCGGGGCCGCCGGGCTCGGGCGACGCCGGGGCGCCCGATCGGTGCGCGGCGGCGGTCGCGGCAGGGGCGGCGGGCCGGGGCTCGGCGGCCCGTGCCGGGGTGGTGAGCAGGCCGATGCCCAGGCAGGCCGCCAGGGCCGCGGTGGAGAGTCCGGTGAATCTCTGTCGGACCGTTCGTTTCTTCACGTGCCGCCTCCCAGCGGTGTGGTGACCGCGCGACGCTGCGCGGCCGTGGGGGATGGCGCGGGGTGAGGCCGGGCGGGGATGGCGGACGACCGGAGCCGTCACGGAATGACATGGACACGACCTCAAGCGCGACCGTCAGTACAATGGCACATGTCACATGTCTTGGGGAAGCGGCTGTGACCACATTCGTCGCCGCGTCAACGGCCGTGGTGCGGCTGGGGAGTTCGAAGGCTAGGCCTGACCGGCCTGGGCCGGTACGGTCCGGTCGTCGCCGGTCCGGTCGCCGTCGGCCCACAGGGAGCGGACGTGCGACATATGGGCGAGCATGCAGGCCTCGGCGGCCTCCGCGTCACCCGCGACCACGAGATCGAGAAGCTGGACGTGCTCCTCGGCCGAGGCGGTCAACTGCCCGGACTCGGAGAGGCGGTTGAGGCCGAAGAGGCGGGAGCGCTTGCGCAGCTCGCCGACCTCCTCGACCAGCCGGCGGTTCCCGGCGAGACTCAGCAGGGCGAGGTGGAAGCGCCGGTCCGCCTCCAGGTAGCCCAGGATGTCGTGACGGCGCGCGGCTGCGACGATCTCCAGCGCGACGGGCCGCAGCGCCTCCAGCTCGTGCGTCAGGCCCATCCGCGCGATCCGGCCGACCGTGGGGACCTCGATCATCGCCCGCAGTTCGGTGTAGTCGTCGAGGTCCTGGTCGGTCAGCTCGGTGACCCGGAATCCCTTGTTGCGGACGGCCTCGACCTGGCCCTCGCGCGCCAGGTCGAGCATCGCCTCACGGACCGGGGTGGCGGAGACGCCGAACTGCGCGGCGAGCGCGGGCGCCGAGTAGACCGTGCCCGGCCTCAGCTCGCCGGAGATGAGCGCCGCCCGCAGCGCGTGCGCCACCTGGTCGCGCAGGTGCTCCTGCGCCGAGAGGGCGTTGAGCGACGTCAGGCGGGCCATGTCTGTTCCTCCAGCACCGTGCGGGGACCCAGAATACAATGTCACGTTGCCCCTGACGCGGGTGCGGGTTCACAGCAGGAACCCCTCGGGGAACGGGTCGTCCGGGTCGAGAAAATACTGCGCGGTCCCGGTGATCCAGGCCCGCCCGGTGACCGTGGGGACGACCGCGGGCAGCGCGCCGACCGTGGTCTCGCCGACCAGCCGGCCGGTGAACCGGGTGCCGATGAAGGACTCGTTGACGAAGTCCTGGTCCAGCGGGAGTTCGCCCCGGGCATGCAGCTGGGCCATCCGCGCGGAGGTGCCGGTGCCGCAGGGCGAACGGTCGAACCAGCCGGGGTGGATGGCCATGGCGTGCCGCGAGTGCGCCGCGTCCGAGCCGGGTGCGATCAGCTGGACGTGCTTGAGCCCGTGGATGGCCGGGTCCAGGGGGTGGACCGGACGCTCGGTGGCGTTGACCGTCTCCATCAACGCCAGTCCCGCCGCCAGCAGTTCGTCCTTCCGTTCCCGGTCGAACGGCAGGCCCAGGTCCTCCAGGCGCACCATCGCGTAGAAGTTGCCGCCGTAGGCGAGGTCGTACGGCACGGAACCGAACCCGGGCACCTTCGCGGTGAGCCCGAGGCCGGCGCTGAAGGCCGGGACGTTGGTGAGGGTGACGGAGGTGGCGGCCCCGCCCTCGACCCGGACGTCCACGGTGACCAGTCCGGCGGGGGTGTCCAGCCGTACGGTGGTGACCGGTTCGGTGACCGGGACCATGCCGGTCTCGACCAGGACGGTGGCCACTCCGATGGTGCCGTGCCCGCACATCGGCAGGCACCCGGAGACCTCCATGAACAGGACCCCGAAGTCGGCGTCGGGCCGGGTCGGCGGCTGGAGGACGGCACCGCTCATGGCGGCGTGGCCCCGTGGCTCGTACATCAGCAGGGTGCGCACCGCGTCCCGGTGCGCGACGAAGTGGGCGCGGCGCTCGGCCATGGTGGCGCCGGGGAGCGTGCCGATCCCGCCGGTGATGACGCGGGTGGGCATGCCCTCGGTGTGCGAGTCGACGGCGTGGAAGATGTGGCGGCTGCGCATCCGGTGTCCTCCCTCTCAGCCCAGGCCCTCGGCGCGTGCCTTCTCGGTGGCGGCGCGTACGGCGGCCAGGGATTCGGCGTCGAGGGGCAGGCGGGGCGGCCGGGTGGGGCCGCCGTGCCGGCCGACGATGTCCATGGACGCCTTGATCGCCTGGACGAACTCCGGCTTGGAGTCCCAGCGCAGCAGCGGGTGCAGCCGCCGGTAGAGCGGCAGGGCCCGTTCCAGGTCCCCGGAGACGGCCGCCCGGTACAGCTCGACGCAGCCGGCCGGAAGCATGTTGGGGCAGCCGGCGATCCAGCCGACGGCCCCGGCCAGGGCGAGCTCCAGCAGGACGTCGTCGGCGCCCACGAGCAGGTCGAGGCCGGGTGCCTCCTCGGCAATCTCGTACGCCCTGCGGACATCGCCGCTGAACTCCTTGACGGCGACGACCGAACCGTCCGCGTGGAGCTGTCCGAGCAGCCGGGGCGTCAGATCCACCTTGGTGTCGTACGGGTTGTTGTACGCCACGACGGGCAGGCCGGCCGCCGCCACCTCGGCGTAGTGCGCGCGGACGGCCGCGTCCTCGCAGAGGTAGCCGTTGGGCGGCAGCAGCAGGACGGAGCCGGCTCCGGCGTCGGCGGCCTCCTCGGCCCGGCGCCGGGACTGGGCGCTGTCGTACGAGGAGACGCCGGGCATCACCCTGGCTCCGTCCCCGGCCGCCTCGACGGCGACGCGCACGACGTCCCGGCGCTCCTGGTCGCTGAGGGTCTGGTACTCCCCCAGCGAGCCGTTGGGCACCACGCCGTCGCACCCCGCGGCCAGGAGGTCGCGGACGTGGGCGGCGTACGCGTCGAAGTCGATGGACCGGTCCTCGCGCAGGGTGAGCGGGGTGGCGACCATGACGCCCCGCCAGGGGGCATCGGTGCGGCTGGGCTCGGCTGTCATACGGGCTCCTTGGGACTGGGTGCGGGTACGGGTACGGGTACGGGTGGTCAGGCGTCCTCGGACCGGGCGGTCCGGGCGAGTGTGGTGAGAGGGACCGGGCAGGCGAGCGGGCGCCGGCCGGGGGTGGCATCGGGGCCGGGCGGACCGGCGAGGGCGCGTATGGCGAAGCCGCAGGTCCGGCCCTGGCACCAGCCCATCCCGGCGCGGGTGAGGAGCTTGGCGGTGCGGCTGTCGCCGGCGCCCATCTCGTCGACGGCGGTGCGGATCGCGCCGGCGGTGACCTCCTCGCACCGGCAGACCTCGGTGTCCGGCGCGAGCCACTCGGTCCATCCGGGTCCGGGCCGGTGCACGGTCCCCATGAGCGCGGCGAAGCCACGCATCCGGCGCCGACGACGGCGCAGTCCCGCCGCGCGGGCCGGGGGCCGCCCGCCGCGCGCGTCGGCGATCACCGAGAGGGCGGCCAACTCCCCCTCGGCCAGGGCGATCCGGACCCCGCCGATGCCGCCGGTCTCCCCGGCGGCCCAGACCCCGGACGCGGTGGTGCGCAGGTCCTCGTCGCGTTCCAGTACGGCCGATCCGTCCGCGTCGGTGCGCGTGGCGCAGCCGAGTCCGAGGGCGAGGTCCAGTTGCGGGACGAGGCCGTGGCCGACGGCGAGCGCGTCGCAGTCGATGCGCCGCCCGGTCCCCGGCACGGGCCGCCAGGCGGGGTCGAGCCGGCTGACCGTGACCCCTTCCACGCGCTCGGTGCCGTGGACGGCGGTGACGGCCCGGTGCGCGAGCATCCGCACCCCGTACCGGGCCAGTCCGGCCCGGTGGCGTACGCCTTCGGCGAGCCGGTCCGGGTTCGCGGCCAGAACCTGCGGCGCGCGGGCGTACGCCCCGTAGCCGGCGGCCTCGACCAGTGCGGGCACGCGGGCGCCGGCGCGGGCCAGGGAGAGGGCGACGGCCTGGAGCAGCGGGCCGCTCCCGGCGACGACGACGCGCCGGCCCGGCAGCACGAGGCCCGACTTGAGCATCGCCTGCGCCCCGGCCGCGCCGACCACACCGGGCAGGGTCCAGCCGGGGAAGGGGAGCTGGCGCTCGACGGCACCGGTCGCGAGGACGAGGCGGCGGGCGCGCAGGGTGACGCCGTCACGGCCGTCGGGTCCGGTGAGCGCGTGCAGGGTGTGGCCCTCGCCGGTCCGTGTCACCGCCCAGACCTGGTGGCCGGTGAGGTGGCGCAGGCGTCCGGTGTCGCGGTGGCGGGCCAGGCGGGCGGTGAGCGCGGTGAAGGTTCCCCAGCCGTGGTGCAGGGCCTCGGGCCGGGCGGCGCCGAGGCCGGGGGCGGGCGCGCGGTAGTACTGGCCGCCGGGGGCGTCGGCCGCGTCGAGCAGCAGCACGTCGAGTCCGGCGTCGGCGGCGGTGACGGCGGCGGCGAGCCCGGCGGGCCCCGCACCCACCACGGCGACTTCGGCGGGGTCAGGGGAGGAGGGCGGCATGTCCGTTCCCTTCCTGGGTGGTGACGGCATCGCCGGGGCGGGCGGGCTGAAGGCAGGCGCGGAGGTTGGGCCGGCCGTTGACCGTGGCCAGGCACTCGAAGCAGGAGCCGATGCCGCAGAAGGCGCCCCGGGGCCTCCCGTTGACCCGGGTGGTCCGCCAGCTGAGCACGGAGGCGGCCCACAGCGCCGCCGCGATGCTCTGCCCCGGCAGGGCGCGTACCGGGCGCCCGTCGAAGGTGATCTCGAACCCGGGGCCGGGGGCGGCACCGGCCAGGCCGGCGGGGGTCCGGGCGGGGTCGCGGTCGGGTCGGCGTGCTCGTCTCACCGGGGCTCCTGTCTCGTGGGTCGGGCGTGGGGAAGGCGGGCGGGGTGCCGGGCGCGGACCGCCGGGGAAGGAGCGGCGCCCCTGGCCGGGCGGACTGCCCGGCCGGGGCGGCTACGCGGACCCGGCCCCCCGGCCGGGCGCCGCCGCCCCGAAACGGTCCGGGCTGAACGGTGCGGGGTCGAGCGGTGGTTCCTCGCCCCGGACCGCCGCCACCACCAGGGCCGCCGTCGCCGGGGCGAGGCCGATGCCCGCGCCCTCGTGGCCGCAGGCGTGGAAGAGACCGGGCACGCGGTGATCGGGGCCGATGGCGGGGAGGTGGTCGGGCAGGTACGGGCGGAAGCCGTGGTAGGCGCGCAGCACCCGGGCGGTGCCGAGGACCGGGAACAGTCCGGCCGCCGCCTCCGCCAGCCTGCTGATCACCGGTACGGACAGGGTGCGGTCGAAGCCGACCCGTTCCCGGCTGGCGCCGATGAGGACGGGCCCGGCGGGGGTGCCCTCCACGACCGGGGACGTCTGGAGGGCGGCCGAGGCGCTGGAGACGTCCGCGACGTACTCGGCGGCGTAGACCTTGTGCCTGATCAGCGGCGGCAGCGGCTCGGTGACCAGGACGAAGCCGCGCCGTGGCAGGACGGGCAGCTCGACCCCGGCCAGCGCGGCGAACTCCCCGCCCCGGACGCCCGTCGCGTTGACCACGGCCGGGGCGAGCAGATCGCCCGCCGGGGTGCGGACACCGCGCACCGCACCCGTCGGGCCGGTGAGCACGGCGGTGACCGGGCGGCCGAGGTGCAGGTCCGCCCCGGCGTCGCGGGCCGCGCGGATCAAGTGGGCCGCGGCGAGCGCGGGCTGGACCTGGGCATCCTCCGGGTAGAGGACGCCGCCCGCCGGGCCGGGGGCCAGATGGGGTTCCAGTTCGGGCAGTTCGTGCGGGGCGACGGCCACGGTGCGTACCCCGGCCCCGGCCTGTCCGGCGGCGGTCGCGGTCAGGCCGGCCAGGGACGCCTCGTCCGCCGCGACGACGAGCCCGCCCTTCTGCTCGTACTCGACCGCGCGGGGCAGCGTCGCGGACAGCTCGCGCCAGAGGGAGGCGGAGAGCCGTGCGAGGGAGAGTTCCGGTCCGGGCGGCTTGTCGGAGACCAGGAGGTTCCCCTCCCCCGCCCCCGTGGTGCCGCCGGCGACCGGTCCGCCGTCCACCACCGCGACCGAGAGCCCGGACCGGGTGGCGTAGTACGCGCAGGCGGCGCCGACGACTCCGGCACCGACGACGACAACATCCAGAGGCTGTCTCGTGACCACGTCAGTAATATGTCACATGGCTCTGAGGGTGCCAAGAGGTCGTCGCACGGCCCCTGATGACTCTCTGTCAGTGCCGGTTTGTAGGGTCGACGGGTGAACCACGACGACGCTGGCGCCCCCGGCCACACCCCCACCATCGACGAACTGCTGCGCGGTACGCACGCACGGCTGCTGCCCACCGACTCGCTGACGCCGGAGATCGCCGGGGCCATGCGCTACGCCCGCGTGGTCGCCGACGGCCTCGTCTTCGGCTACGCCCTGGACGCCCCCACGTCCGTGCGCATCCTCACCGACCCCGATGTCGAACGCGTCGGCATCGAGAAGCTCGGCGAGGCGGCGTACGCGAACCTGATGCGCACGCCCGTCGAGCACGAACTGGTCGACATCGGCGGCCGGGCGACGCTGCACTCGGTGTACGGCGACTCCCACTTCGTCGCGAGCAACGCGCTGTTCCTGTCCGAGCTGTCCCGCCGGGTCACCGGGCGGCCCCTGCCGGAGGCGGGCGCCCTGGTCGTCGTGCCCACCCGCCATCTGCTGGCGTTCCACCCGATCACCGACGGGTCCGTCGTCGACGCGGTCAACGACCTCGCCGCCTACGCGCTGGGCGCCTACGAGGACGGTCCCGGCCGGCTCTCGCCCCAGGTCTACTGGTGGCACCGGGGCGGACTGACCTCGCTCACGGTCATCGATGAGGGCAGTCGTACGTTCTCCCTCCGGCCGCCGTCCGAACTGCTCGGGCTCATGAAGGGCCTGGCCGGTCTGGACCGGGCGGGGCGGCTTCCCGGCAGCGCGCCGGCCCCCGGCATCGACGCGCTGACGCGCGCCACGGCCGGCGCCCTCGCCCACGCGCCCGCCGGGCTCGAAGAGGCCTTCGCCCCGGCCCTCGCGCTGAGCCACGCCCACTGCGCCACCGACCCGGACCTGGCGCGCGTCGAGGGCTGGAACGCCTGGGCCACCGCGCTCCAGCTGGGCACCGCGCTCTTCACCGGTGCGCAGGCCCAGAAGTACTACCTCGGCGAGGAGAACGAAGGGGAGCTGCCCGCGCTGCCCGCCGCGCCGCCTGCGGACGCCCGCGCCTGGCTCGACGCCTTCTATCTGAGCCTCGTCTGCCGCGACCGGCAGCGGTCCGCCCGCCTCTGCCGGGTCCCGCTGGAGGCGCTGCGCGCGGACGAGGGCGTCGACCCGTACGTACTCCACTGGATCGACACGCTGCAGAGCTACTGGTGCGAGCGGCCGGGTGACGAGGTCGTGGAGAAGCTGGTCGCCACGATGCAGACATCGGCGCCCGAGGCCCTGGCCCGGGCGCCCAAGGACTTCGTGAATCTCGTCGACTACCAGCCGGCGGCCCTGTTCCACCGGCTGTTCACCCGCGACCACGACGCCTTCGCGGAGGCGCTCGACGAGGCCGTCGCCCATCACGGCTCCTACTGGGGCGACTCGACGGCGCCGCGCGCCCGGGTGGCGCTCGGCCCGCTGGCCCTGGCCTGCCTCGCCTACGACCAGGGCTTCCCGGTCACCACGAAGCGTCCGTTCCTGCCCGGGTACCTGCTGGACGGACAGCGCGTGGAGGTCATGCCGGCACCCTAGGGGCGGGGCACGTTACGGAGGTTGGAGCGGGCCATCTGCAGCATCCGGCCCACTCCGCCGTCGAGCACGATCTTGCTGGCGGAGAGGGCGAAGCCGGTCACCATGTCCGCGCTGATCTTCGGCGGGATGGAGAGCGCGTTGGGGTCGGTGACCACATCGACGAGGGCCGGCCCCTTGTGCTTGAACGCGTCCTTCAGGGCGCTCGTCAGCTCCTTGGGCTTCTCGACGCGGACGCCGTACGCCCCCGACGCGCGCGCCACGGCGGCGAAGTCCGGGTTCTTGTAGGTCGTTCCGAAGGACGGCAGCCCGCCGACCAGCATCTCCAGTTCGACCATGCCCAGCGCGGAGTTGTTGAACAGGACGACCTTGACCGGCAGGTTGTACTGGACGAGGGTCAGGAAGTCACCCATCAGCATGGTGAATCCGCCGTCGCCCGACATGGAGACGACCTGCCGGTTGCGGTCGGTGAACTGCGCGCCGATGGCCTGCGGCAGCGCGTTCGCCATCGAACCGTGGCTGAACGAGCCGATCACCCGCCGCTTCCCGTTGGGCGTCAGATAGCGCGCCGCCCAGACGTTGCACATGCCGGTGTCGACGGTGAACACGGCGTCGTCGTCGGCCAGTTCGTCCAGCACCGAGGCCACGTACTCGGGGTGGATCGGCACGTGCTTCTCGACCTTGCGGGTGTACGCCTTGACCACGCCCTCCAGCGCGTCGGCGTGCTTCTTGAGCATCCGGTCGAGGAACTTGCGGTCGCTCTTCGCCTTCACCCGGGGCGTGAGACAGCGCAGGGTCTCGCGCACGTCGCCCCAGACGGCCAGGTCCAGCTTGGTGCGCCGGCCGAGGTGCTCGGGCCGCACGTCGACCTGCACGATCTTCACGTCGTCGGGCAGGAAGGCGTTGTACGGGAAGTCCGTGCCGAGCAGGATCAGCAGATCGCACTCGTGGGTGGCCTCGTAGGCGGCGCCGTAGCCGAGCAGCCCGCTCATGCCGACGTCGAACGGGTTGTCGTACTGGATCCACTCCTTGCCGCGCAGGGCGTGCCCGACCGGGGCCTTCACCCGCTCGGCGAACTCCATGACCTCGGCGTGCGCGCCCGCCGTGCCGCTGCCGCAGAACAGCGTCACCCGTTTGGCCTCGTCGACCATCCGGCAGAGCTTCTCGATCTCGGCGTCGCCGGGCCGCACGGTGGGCCGCGAGGTGACCAGGGCGTGTTCGGCGGACCGCTCCGGGGCGGGCTGCCCGGCGACGTCGCCCGGCATCGTGACGACGCTGACCCCGCCCTGGCCGACCGCGTGCTGGATGGCGGTCTGGAGCAGCCGGGGCATCTGCTGCGGGTTGGAGATCATCTCGTTGTAGTGGCTGCACTCCTGGAAGAGCAGCTCGGGGTGGGTCGCCTGGAAGTAGTTGAGGCCGATCTCGCTCGACGGGATGTGCGAGGCGAGCGCCAGCACCGGCGCCATCGAGCGGTGGGCGTCGTACAGGCCGTTGATGAGGTGCAGGTTGCCCGGACCGCACGACCCGGCGCAGGCCGCCAGGTCCCCGGTGATCTGCGCCTCCGCGCCGGCCGCGAACGCCGCCGTCTCCTCGTGCCTGACCTGGATCCACTCGAGGTCCGCGTGCCGCCGCACGGCGTCGACGACCGGGTTGAGGCTGTCACCGACGACCCCGTACAGGCGCTTGACGCCCGCCCGCGCGAGGATGTCGACGAACTGCTCCGACACGTTCTGCTTGGCCATGGGTGACGCACTCCCTCTGCCTGGGCTCCGTGCACGTTCGGCTGTCCGGGACGCGGAGTGCCAAACCCCGGCCCGGACGGGTATCCGGAGTCCATCAACCCATGGCGTGCGCCGTTACGCCTCCCAGACGCCGACCGCCGTCCGGTCGTCGGCGTACCCCTTCACCCTGATCTGGGTGTCCGCGAGGAACGCCCCGAGCCCCGGCGCCGCCACCGGCGACCAGCGCTCGGCCAGCTCGGCGGCCAGCTCCGGTTCCCCGCGCAGCGGCTCGGCGAGACCCGCTCCGCAGAGCAGCAGGGTGTCCCCCGGCCGGGCGACGGAGGCCCGGAAGCGGAACGGTTCGGCAGGGGGCGGGAGCGGGTCCTCGACGTATGGGGCGGGTCCGGTGACGATGTCCAGGTCCATGGTCAGCCGGTCGCCGTCGGGCCCGCTCTCGGGCGCGGAGGAGCCGAAGCCGACCACCGGCTCCCCGCTCAGCGTGGCCGGCGGGGGAAGCGCGGGTTCGAGGTCGTGCCAGCTGCCGTCGCGGAGCCGGAAGAGACCGCCGCCGCCGATGCCGAAGAAGACCCGGGTACGGCAGTCGGGGTCGGCGGACAGCAGCAGGCAGCGCAGGCTCGCGGTGTACGCGTCCGGTTCGACGCCGAGTTGGGCGGCGCGGGCGCGCAGTTTGCCGAAGGCGCGGTCGGTGAGCCGGTGCAGTCCGGACTTGAGGTCGGCGCGCCGGCCCGCCCTTATGTCGTCGGAGAGCCGGGCGTGGCTGCGTCCGACGGCCTCGCCGATCCAGTGGCAGGCGTCCGCCGACGCCGTGTGCGCCCCCTCCGCGCCCCGGGACGCGCACGAGACGGCCACCAGGACGAGCGCGCTCTCCCCGCTGCCGAAACGTGCCGTCAGCAGCGCGTCGCGGCGCGGTTCGCCCCGGAACCGGGCGGAGTCCCCGCGCACCGACGCGGCGCGCAGGGTGTACGTCCCGTAGGTGGCACCGTCCAGCACCGTGTCCGGGACGAGGCGGTCGAGCTCGTACGGGTCGGTGGCGGGCAGCGCCGTGGGCTCGGCGTCGTAGGTGGGCGGCCGGGCACCCACGTGCGCGACCAGGGGCCGGGGCGCGGCGGCGGTCTCCATGGGCTGTTCGTCGGCGCCCCGGCCGTCCGTCGCAGGCCGGTCGGCGACGGGTCGCCTGGGCAGCGGGGGCGCCTCCGGTGCCCCGCCGTCGAGACGCGGATCGGCCACGACGGACGGCTCGGGGTCCGGCGGCGGAGGCTCTGGAACCGGCCCCGGAAACGTACGCGGCTGAACCGGGCCCCCGGCCGACGGCTCCCACGGAGCGGGGACGACCGCACCGGCCGGCCTTCCCCACGGAGCACCCGGCACGGCGCCGGCCGGCGACTCCCCCGGCGTGTGAGCGACGGTCTCCTCCGGTATCGCCCGGGTCCCGTACGCCGCCCCGTTCCCGGACGCCACCGTGCCGGACGCCGAGTCGAAGCGGTCGTCGAGACTGTCGGCCGCCGGGCTCGCCCCGGCGTCCGGGGCGGATTCGTCGTACAGCCTGCGCCACCAGTCGTCCTCGTGGGCCGCCGGCCTCTCCCCCTGCTGACTCATGTCCTTATTGTCGACCGCCGGGGGCGTACGAAAACGGGCATCCGGAAAAAGGTCCGCCGGGCACCCCCACCCCCCACGGGAAGGGAGCCCGGCGGACCGGTCCGTTGAGCCGGCGTCAGGACGGTGGCCTGTGCGGCAGCGTCCTCGCATCGGCTGTGCCGACACATTGGCAGAGTGGCGCACCGTACGGCGATGATGTGCTGTGGCGAGATTACGCCGTGGCGACTTTTCGCCACGGCGGGTGCGCCGACCTGCGTACGCACTGCTCCGGGGAGGGATCGGGGATGCTGGGAGCCATAGGTCTCGACGAGAGGCAGGAGTCGGCCTACCGCGCACTCGTGGCGCTGGGGGCCGCCGAACTGTCCGATCTCTCGCACCGGCTGGCCCTTCCCGAACAGGACACCGAACGCGCGCTGCGCCGGCTGGAGCAGCACGGCCTGGCCGCCCAGTCCTCCGCCCGCACGGGCCGGTGGGTCGCGGCGCCGCCCGGGGTGGCGCTGGGGGCCCTGCTCACCCAGCAGCGCCATCAGCTGGAGCAGGCGGAGCTGGCGGCGGTGCTGCTGGCCGAGGAGTACCGGGCGGACTCCGCCGAACCGGCCGTGCACGACCTGGTCGAGGTGGTCACCGGGGCGAGCGCGGTCGCCCACCGCTTCCACCAGCTCCAGCTGGGGGCGACGAGCGAGGTGTGCGCGCTGGTCACCGGGAAGCCGATCGCGGTCAGCGGCCTGGAGAACGAGTCCGAGGAGGAGGCCGCCACGCGCGGTGTCTCGTTCCGGGTGGTCATCGAGCGCGAGGTGCTGGGCCTGGAGTCGGGAATCCTGGAGCTGTCGGCGGCGCTCAGCCGCGACGAGCAGTGCCGGGTCGTCCCGCGCGTCCCGACGAAGCTGGTGATCGCCGACGGGGCGCTGGCCATGGTGCCGCTGACCGGCCGGGGCGCGGAGCCCGCCGCGCTGGTCGTGCACGCCTCGGGCCTGCTGGAGTCGCTGATGGGGCTCTTCGAGGCGGTGTGGCGCGAGGCGATGCCGTTGCGGCTCGGGGAGAGCGGCACGGTCCTGGAGGATCCCGGCGGGCCGGACCCGACGGATCTGGAGATCCTCTCGCTGCTGCTGGCCGGGCTGACCGACGCGAGCGTGGCCAAGCAGCTGGAACTGGGGCTGCGGACCGTGCAGCGCCGGGTCAAGGGCCTGATGGAGCTCACCGGTGTCTCGACGCGGCTCCAGCTCGGCTGGCACGCCTACGAGCGGGGCTGGGTGGCCCGCGAACCCCGGGCCCGCTCCCTCCCGTAACACCCCCTGAGCTGCGTCGACGGCCGCCCGGGGCGGGCATGCGAACGGGCGGGACGCGCCGGACTCCGGCACGCTGGACAGATGAGTGTGTGGCAGCTCGTCGCCGTCGGCCTGGTCATGCTGCTCGGGCTGATCGGTGTCCTGGTGCCGGGCGTGCCGGGGCAGGCGATCGTCTGGGCCGCCGTCCTGTGGTGGGCACTCACCGACATGACCCCGGCCGCCTGGGTCGTGCTGATCGGGGCCACCGCGCTGCTCCTGCTGAACCAGGCGCTCAAACCCCTCCTGCCGCCGCGCCGGCCCCGCGAGTCGGGGGCCCCGCGTCGCACACTGATGCTGGGCGGGATCGGCGCGATCGCCGGCTTCTTCGTCGTGCCCGTCGTCGGCGCGGTCGCCGGTTACGTCGGGGTGATCTACGGGGCCGAACGGCTGCGCCTCGGCAGCCGGGGCGCGGGCTGGGCGTCGGTCCGCTCCGTGATGCGGGCGACCGGCTACTCGGTGCTCGTCGAACTGTTCGCGTGCCTGCTGGTGACGGGCGCCTGGCTGGGCGCGCTGGTCTGGGGCTGACCCTCCCGCCGCGCCCGGCGCACCCCGTACGAGCGCCAGGGCCGCCAGCGCGGCGCGCCGGGGGTCCCGTACGGGTCCACGTCCGGGTCGCCCAGGGCGCGCATCCGGATCAGCGCGGCGGTGGCGGGGCCGAGGCCGGGCAGCCGGCGCAGCGCCTGTTCCGCCTCGTCCCGGTCGGCGCCCGCGTCCAGCCGTACGGTGCCGTCGGCGAGGGCGGTCGCGAGTGCCCGCAGGGCCGGGTCGCCGGCCGCGTCGGCGAGCACGTCCGCGTCCGGGAAGACATGGGTCAGCCCGCCGCACGGTACGTCGAGCGCCTTGCCGTACTCCGCGACGAGTTCCCCCGCCGCCGCGTCGCCCACCAGCGCCCGTACGGCGAACTCCTCGGCGTCGGCGGCGCCCGGCGAGCGCACACCCGGCCGGGCCGCGACGTCCGGGGCGAGCCGTGGGTCGGCGGCCAGCAGCTCGTCGACGGCGTACGGATCGGCGTCCAGGTCGAAGAGCCGGCGCAGCCGCTGCACCGCCGTGGTCAGGTCGCGCAGATCGGTGAGGTGGATGCGGGCGTCCAGCCAGCTCCCGGCGGACCGCTCGTCCACGGCGGCGACCGCGGTGCCGTACGGGAGCCGCAGCGTGCGCCGGTAGGTACGGCCGCCGGGCTCCCCGCTGACCTCCTCGACCCGGGCGACCGTACCGGCGGCGAGCAGGTCGAAGACCTCCCGGGCCGCGTACGGTCCCCGGTGCGCGAGGCGGAGCGGGATGCCGGTGGTGCGCGCCTCGCGGACGGCGGCGCCCAGCCCCGTTCCGGCCTCGGCGCGCAGGGCGCTCGGCGTGCGGGCGTAGATCTGGCGGACGGTGTCGTTGAACTGGCGCACGCTCGCGAACCCGGCCGCGAAGGCGATCTCGGTGACGGGCAGGGCGGTGGTCTGGAGCAGGATCCGGGCGGTGTGCGCGCGCTGGGCGCGGGCGAGGGCGACGGGTCCGGCGCCCAGTTCGGCGTTGAGCTGGCGCTGCACCTGGCGGGCGCTGTAGCCGAGCCGTCCGGCGAGCCCGGGGACGCCCTCCCGGTCCACCACACCGTCGCCGATCATCCGCATGGCACGCCCGACCACATCGGCCCGGACGTTCCACTCGGCGGAGCCGGGGACGGCGTCCGGGCGGCAGCGTCGGCAGGCCCGGAAGCCGTTGCCCTGGGCGGCCGCCGCGGTCGGGTAGAAGCGGACGTTCTTCCGCTTCGGGGTGACGGCGGGGCAGCTCGGCCGGCAGTAGATGCCGGTCGTCTCGACGGCGAAGAAGAACTCGCCGTCGAAACGGGCGTCGCGGCTGCTCACCGCCTCGTACCTGGTCTCTTCGTCCATCACACCGTCCAGTGTGCGCCCCGCCGGGCGCCTTCACTCGCGGTTTTCGGACGTCGACCAGGGCGGTCCGGCTACCGGATCCGGCCGCGCTTGGCGTCCATCGCGGCCCGGCCCTCGGCGCCCTTGCGCTTCCAGTCGCGCCGGACCTCGGCCCGGACGCGGGCGTCGGTCTTGGCGACGATGCGCTGGTTCTCGCGCAGGAGCTTGCGGTAGCTGTCGAAACGGCGTTCGGGCAGGGTGCCGTCCTCGATCGCGGCCCGCACGGCGCAGCCGGGCTCCGCCTCGTGGGCGCAGTCGTGGAACCGGCAGTCCTCGGCCAGCTCCTCGATCTCGGAGAACACCTGGCCGACGCCGGCCTCGGCGTCCCAGAGGCCGACCCCGCGCAGTCCGGGGGTGTCGATGAGGACTCCGCCCGAGGGCAGGACGAGCAGGTTGCGGGTGGTGGTGGTGTGCCGGCCCTTGCCGTCCACGTCGCGGGCGGCCTGGACCTCCATCACGTCCTGGCCGAGCAGGGTGTTGGCGAGCGTGGACTTGCCGGCGCCGGAGGCACCGAGGAGCACGCTCGTACCGCCGGAGACGATCGCCGAGAACACGTCGACGCCCTCGCCGGTGGCGGAGCTGACCGGGAGCACCTGGACGCCCGGTGCGATGCGCTCGATGTCCTCGACGAGGTGGGAGAGGGTGACCGCGTCGGGAACCAGGTCGGCCTTGGTGAGGACGACGATCGGTTCGGCGGTCCGCTCCCCCGCCCCGGCGGCGTCGCCGAGCAGCGCGTCGCCGTCCGTGCTGGACAGGGCCAGGGCGAGGAACCGCTCGACCCGGCCGAGGTCCAGTTCCACGGCCAGCGAGACACAGATGGCGATGTGGTCGACGTTGGTGGCGAGCACCTGGCCCTCGGAGCGCTTGGACGAGGTGGAGCGGACGAACGCGGTGCGCCGCGGCAGCAGCGTACGGACGAACCGCGGGTCGCCGTCGGGGTCGACGGCGGCCCAGTCGCCCGTGCAGATGATCCGCATCGGGTCGCGCGGCACGACGAAGGCGGTGTCGGCCCAGATCGTGCCCTCGGGCGTGACGATGTCGCAGCGCCCGCGGTCCACGCGCACCACACGTCCGGGCACCAGTCCCTGGGCGGCGTACGGGGCGAACTCGGCCGCCCAGTCGTCGTCCCAGCCGTACGGGGCGAGCGGGTGCGCGGCGGCGGAGGAAGAGGAGGAAGAGAAGGAGAGGGAGGAGGACGGGAAAGACAAGGGAAACCCTTCACAGGGTGGCCCCGGCGGTGCGCGCGTCGGCGCGGAGGTCTGAAGAGGTCAGCCGGTGGCCACGGAGGTGACACAGAGGAACTTCGACGTGTGGGCAGCGCCCATCACAATGACCGTCGTCAATGTCCTCACCTCCGCATTCGTCCATGTCCGGAACCGGCGGCCATCCGCCGTCCGTCTCGTCGCACACGATAGCCCGCTGCGCCCCGGCGGCTCAACGGATTATTTCGCGCGGGCCGGGTTGTCGGCCGTCATCCCCCGATCGGGTGATACGCATGGAGTTGGACCGGTCGCGGACGGTTAGGGTGCGGCACATGACCTCCCCCCAGACAGCCACCGGCACGTTCACGCAGGCCCAGTTGGGCACCCTCATCCTCATCGGCTGGAGCGGCGAGTACCGGCAGAGCGGGCGCGATGCCGCCTTCCTGCTCGCCTATTCGCTGGGCGACGGTTCGGACGGCCCGGCGGCCGGCGAGCACGCCATGCGGCTCGCGTTGCAGCGCAGTGGGCTCACCGTCGGCGGCGCCCCGGTGCGTGCCGACGAGACCCCCGGGCTCCCCGTGAAGCTCCTCGTGCAAGCCGGTCAGGCCGTCCTGACGATGCCTCACTTCAAAGCGCAGTACCCGGTGCCGCCCGAGTGGCTGGCGGCGTCGCGCGACCAGGGCGAGGTGCACGCGATGTTCGCCACCCGCCCGTGGCCGCAGGGCGCTCCCGGCCTCCCGGTCGGCGAGGCGGAGCTGCGCGCCTTCGCCGGTGACCCGGACGTCATCGCGACCTCCGCGCACTGTGTGCTCCCGGTGCGCAGCCTCGGCTGACCCGCCCCGCACGGAAGAGGCCCACCACCCTGAGAGGGTGATGGGCCTCCGTCATGCCGTACGCGCACACGTCGCACAGGACGGACGACGCGCGGCGGGCCGCCCGGAACCGGGCCGCCCGCCGCGGGCGGGATACGGAATCAGTTGTTGCCGACGCCGTTGCCGGAGAGGACCGGGATGTCGTCCACCAGGTGCGACAGGGGCTCGTCGCCCTTGGCCTGGGTGGAGTTGTCGGCGCACTGCTGGTTCTGCGGGTTGGACAGGACGTTGACGTCCTGGACCGCGACGGGCACGAGCAGGCCCACCAGCGAACCGACGTTGGCCTTGACCGGGACGCCCAGGCACAGGTCGTTGAGCGAGCCCTGGATGAGCTGGGCCTGCGGGCTGCCGTCACCCTGGGTCTCGGCGTTGCCGTACGAGCTGGCGGCACCGTTGCCGTTGACCGAGGTGGTTCCCCCGTCGTTGCCGATCGCCATGGCCGAGGGGGCCGCGGCGGCCGACAGGCCGACCAGGGACACGGCCACTGCCGCGCCGGCCATCATCTTCTTCATCACGCTTCACCTTTCGGAGCGTTCCGTTCTGGAACGTACTGATCAACCCCGGGCGGAGGTTTCGGTTCCGCTGATCCACCCATATGGGTTGCATCCGGCATGAGTTCGACGGGCCGTCCCGTATCAGCCCCTGCCGTTCACCTCGTCCGAGGTCCGCGCCGCGGGCACGAGGCCACCCGCGCGGGAGGGCTCCGGTGCCGGGGCGGCGCGCGCGGCCTGCCACTCGGCGAGGAGGCGGTCGTAGATCGGGGTGGAGCCCTGCGGGTGCCGGCTGTGGTGCTGGTCCATGAGGGGGCCCTACCCGGTGCGGCGGGAACCGGCCTCCCCCGCTACGGCAAGCGGCCCAGCGGTCCGCCCGTACGGACGACCGCCGGGCCGCTCGGGTCCGGGCACACGCAAGGGGCCGGCGGGTCCGCGACGGCCGGTGTACGGCTGCCGCGGACGCACCGGCCCCGCGGGGCGTCGGGCCCGTCAGTCGTTGGCGACACCGTTGCCCGAGAGGATCGGGATGTCGTCCAGGATGTGCGACAGGGCCTCGTCACCCTTGGCCTGGGTGGAGTTCTCGGTGCACTGCTGGTTCTGCGGCGAGGACAGGACGTTGATGTCCTGGACCGAGATCGGCACGACGCCGAGCAGCGAACCGACGTTGGCCTTGGCCGGCAGGGCGATGCAGGGCTTGTTGAGCGAGCCCTGGATCAGCGCGAACTGCGGGCTCCAGTCACCGTGGGTGGCGGAGTTGCCGTACGACTGCATGGCACCGTTGCCGTTGACGGTGGTGGTGCCCTGGTCGTTGCCGATGGCCATGGCCGACGGGGCGACCGCGGCGGAGACGCCGACGATCGATGCGGCGACGGCCGCCGAGGCCATCATCTTCTTGATCATGAAACTGCCCTTCTGGTTTTTCTCTGGTTGCCCGCCGGTGCCGAGCGCACTGATCAACTCGGCGTCGCGGGAATGGTTGTGGCCCGTCACTCGAAAGGTGCGCCTACGACCGGAAGTCGCGCGCGGTCGAACGTGCGAGCGCCACGAGGTCAGCGGGAGAGCGGCAGGCCGCCGAGGAGGGGGGCCGCGTCCTTCACCGCTCCGGTGGCCTGACCGGCGACCTTGGTGACGGTTCCGTTCTCGTGCAGGTTGTCGGCGGCGCCGCTGACGGTGCCGAGGACCGGGTCGACCACCTGCGGGGCGGCCGCGGTCACCTGGTTGACGCCTCCGTCGAGGCTGAAGCTGGGGGCCGTGGGCGTGGTGACGGCGAAGGCGGGGGCAGCCGTGCCGAGTGCGACCACGGAACCGGCGACGAGTGCGGCGGACTTCGCGTACTTCACTTTCAGGTTCCCTTCTCCGGCGGCGGTTCACTCGGTCGCGTCCCCGCGCCGCACGAGCCTTCTTTGGCCGTGACTTCCGCCGCTTTCCCCTTGCCTAACGACCCGGCCGGGGCGGGGCAACTGGGGGAACCGTTCCTTTTTCCTCGCGGGCGTTACGGATTCCCCCTGGGCCGGGAATGGCGGGCGCGCACGGGAAAGCCCCGGACCGCGGGGAGCGCGGTCCGGGGCTTTCGAGCCGAGAGAATTCGGCGTGCCTGAATCAGTCGTTGACGCAGGCGTTGCCGAAGGCCGGGTTCAGCAGGCCGATGACGTCGATGGTGTTGCCGCAGACGTTGACCGGGATGTGAACCGGAACCTGGATGGTGTTGCCGGAGATGACGCCCGGGGACGCGACGGCGGCACCCTCGGCACCCGAGTCGGCGAACGCGGGGGTGGCGGCACCCACGGCCATGAGCGTACCGGCGGCGACGGCGGCGATCTTGGTGTACTTCACTGGTAACCCTTTCTTCGGCGGAGTCCGGAGCGGTCACGGCTTTCGTGCCGCACGAGCGCGGACCTGATCGCTCGTAACTCCGCCGCCTTCATTCGTAACGATTTAGGACGATATGCGAAACTGCTCAGCGAGCAGATGACCCGAATACCGCCCGAATGACGCAGTTTTGGTCACCCTCCCGTGTCTCCACCCGGATCGTGCGAGGTCCGGGCGGGTGGACACGGAGGGCAGCGACGGGCCCGAGCCGCAGGGAGGAGGAGCGCCGGCGGCTCGGGCCCGTGGACGGCCGGATCAGCTGTTGCCGGCGCCGTTGCCCGAGAGGACCGGGATGCCGTCCAGGATGTGCGACAGCGGCTCGTCGCCCTTGGCCTGGGTGGAGTTCTCGGTGCACTGCTGGTTCTGCGGGTTGGACAGGACGTTGACGTCCTGGACCGCGATCGGGACGAGACCGATGAGCGAACCGACGTTCGCCTTGAGCGGCAGACCGACGCAGGGCTTGTTCAGCGAGCCCTGGACCAGGTCGAACTGGGGGCTGCCGTCACCCTTGGTCACGGCGTTGCCGAACGACTGCGAGGCACCGTTGCCGTTGACCGAGGTCGTCCCGCCGTCGTTGCCGATGGCCATCGCCTGCGTGGCGCCGAGCCCGAGGATGGAGGCGGCGACGGCACCCGTAGCCAGGACCTTCTTGATCACGATGAACCCTTCTCGTACTGGATACCCCGTAGCCGGAGCGCCCTGAACAACTGCCGGGCCGGCGTTTGGTTATCACTATTCACTCGAATGCCGGGAAGACACGGACGTCCGTACGAAAGTGATCGAGTCATACTGTCGGAAATCGAGAGAGGAAACGTTCACTCGTAGCCTCGCCGCGTGCTCACAGGAAATTCACCGGATTCACGTTTCTCGCGCACGCGGACGTCGTTATGGGTGTCGTCAAGCCGCTCCGCCGGGAGGGCCGTCCCCTACATGGGCAGGTCCGACGGCTGCTGCACCGCCTGATGAACGAACTGCGGGCCGCGTGTCCGCGAGAAATGTCCCAAGGAAGGGCACCAATGCGAAAAGCCTTGAGTAAAAGCATGCTCGTCATGGCGGCGGCGTCAGGCATCCTGACCGCCTCCGGCGGCTATGCCTTCGCCGATGCCACGGCCGACGGTGCGGCCGTCGGCTCGCCCGGCGTCGCTTCGGGCAACGTCGTCCAGGTCCCGGTGCACGTGCCCGTCAACGTCTGCGGCAACACGGTCAACGTGGTCGGCGCGCTCAACCCCGCCTTCGGCAACAAGTGCGAGAACAAGGGCGGTGACTCGGAGAACGGCGGCTCGCAGGGCGCGAGCGCCCAGGGCGTGGCCGCCGGCTCCCCCGGCGTGCTCTCGGGCAACGTGGTCCAGGCCCCGGTCGACATCCCGGTCAACGTCTGTGGCAACAGCATCAACGTGGTGGGCCTGCTGAACCCGGCCGCCGGCAACACGTGCGAGAACGGCGGTGGTGGCGACGAGGGCAACCCGCCCACCGAGCACCCGCCGACGCACCCCAAGCCCCCGCACCACAAGCCGCCGCACCACAAGCCGCCGAAGGGTCACCACGACCACGACTGCCACTGCGGCACCGAGCACAACCCGCCGAAGCCGCACCACCCGCCGAAGCCCCCGAAGCCGAAGCCCCCGGTGCACCACCACGACGGCGACTGCCCGCCCAGCCACCACCACAACCCGCCGAAGCCGCACCACCCGCCGCAGCCGCCGAAGCCGCACCACCCGCCGCAGCCGCCGAAGCCGCACCACCCGCCGAAGCCTCCGAAGCCCCCGGTGCACCACCACAACGACGACTGCCCGCCCAGCCACCACCACAACCCGCCGACCCACAACCCGCCGACGCACAACCCCCCCACCCACAATCCGCCGACGCACAACCCGCCGACCCACACCGGCTGGCACCACACGCCGCCCAAGCACCACAAGCCGCCGCAGATGGCGCACACCGGTGCCAACGAGAACCTGGGCATCGCCGGTGGCGCCAGCGCCGCGATGGTCCTCGGTGGCGGTCTGCTGATGCGCCGCGCCCGCACCGTCAAGAAGTGATCTGACGCTCCCCCGAGCACGAAAAGGTCCGGCCCGACAGCCCTGAGCTGTCCGGCCGGACCTTTTGTTTCCGGTGTCCGGTGGTGCTTCCCCGTCAGACCGTGGCAAGCCCCGCGCGTTCCAGACAGGCGGCGACCACGGCCGTCTCCTCGGCGTCCAGCCGGCGCATCGGCGGGCTCATCACATTGGTGGTGATGACCCCGCGCAGCATCAGCGCGGTCTTGAACGCGCCGAGCCCGGCCGCCGTGGCGGACGCCGTGCCGGGGCGGGCCGCCCGGATGATGTCGAAGAGCGCGACCAGCCGGTCCTGTTCGGCCCGTGCGGCGGCCCAGTCGCCACGCGTCGCGGCCTCGTGGAGACGTACGTAACCGTGCGGGTCGACATTGCCGAGTCCCGGCACCGAGCCGTCGGCGCCACCGAGCATCATCGCGTCGACGACCAGCTCGTGACCGGTGAGCACCGAGAACTCCGGCAGCTCCCGGGCCCCGATGACCAGCCGGCGGAACGAGCCGTCGTCGCCGCTGGAGTCCTTCACCCCGGCCAGCACGCCATCGGCGGCCAGTGGCAGCAGCAGCTCCGGGTCGAGCTTGCTGTGGACGCAGACCGGCACGTCGTACGCCAGGACCGGCAGGTCGAGGGCGGCGGCCACGTCCCTGAAGTGGCGGTCGATCTCCGTGCCGTCGGTGCGGGTGTAGAACGGCGCGGTCACGACGACGGCGTCGGCGCCCAGCTCGGCCGCGCGGCGGGCGCGCTCGATCGCCCGGTTGGTGGTGGTCTCGATCGCGCCGACGAGGACCGGCACCTGACCGCCGGCCGCGGCGGTGACGGCCTCGATGACCCGGTCCTGCTGTCCCGGGGTGAGGTAGGCGGTCTCGCCGGAGCTGCCGAGGGCGAAGAGACCGGTGACACCGCCGTCGATGAGATGGCCCACGACCCGCTCCAGGGAGGGGAGGTCGAGCTCGCCGTCCGCGGTGAGCGGGGTGACGACGGGCGGGATCACTCCCGTGTAGCGGGGGGTTCGGGCGGTCATGCGGTGCTCCTTGCGGACGGTACGGGGGCCGGGTTCCCGGCGGGGGACGCGGGGGTCTGGGGATGGACGCAGTGGTAGCGGTGCCCGTCGGGTCCCTCGGTGCGGACCGGGAAGGCGGCGGCGCAGGCGTCGTCCGCCTTCCAGCAGCGGGTGCGGAACGGGCAGCCGGCCGGCGGGTTGGTCGCCGAGGGGACGGGGCCGGTGAGCACGATGCGCTCGGTGGCTTCCAGCAGGCTGGGCGTCGCGGAGAGCAGTGCCTCGGTGTACGGGTGCGAGGGGGCCCCGGCGACGTCGGCCGCGCGGCCCTCCTCGACGATGCGCCCGAGGTAGAGGACGGCGATGCGGTCCGCGAGGTAGCGCACGGTCTGGATGTCGTGCGAGATGAACACCATGCCGAGCCCGAGACGTTCGCGCAGGTCCACCAGGAGGTTGAGGACCTGGGCGCGGACCGAGACGTCGAGCGCGGAGGTGGGTTCGTCGGCGACGATCAGTTCCGGTTCGAGGGCCAGGGCGCGGGCGATGGCGACGCGCTGGCGCTGTCCGCCGGAGAGCTGACCGGGCAGCGCGGCGAGGGTGTGGCCGGGCAGGCCCACCAGGTCGAGGAGTTCCGCGACGCGGGCGGTCCGCTCCTCGCGGGTGCCCCGGCGGTGCACGTCGAGCGGGTCGCGCAGGATCTGCTCGACGGTCAGGCGCGGGTTGAGGGCGGTGGAGGGGTCCTGGAAGACGACTCCGACGGCGGAGCCGAAATCCTGGCGGCGCTGGGCCCCGGACATCTCCCACAGATCGCGGCCATGGAAGGTGACCGTGCCCTCGGTGGGCTTCTGGAGGCCGGTCAGGACCCGGGCGAGGGTGGATTTGCCGCAGCCGGACTCGCCGACGAGGCCGACGATCTCGCCGCGCTTCACCTCCAGGTTCGCGTCGGTGAGGGCGTGGACGGCGTCGCGGCGGAAGACGCCTCCGCTGCGTGCCTTGTGGCGTACGTGGACGCCGTCGAGCCTGATCACAGGGCGCTCCCTTCCAGCTGTGCGGTCTTCGCCGGGTGGTGGCAGGCGAAGCCGTGGTCCTCGGTGGCGGCACGTGCGGTGAGTGCCGGGGTGGTGGTGCGGCACAGTTCGGTGGCCGCGCCGCACCGGGAGGCGAACCGGCAGCCCGGTCCGAAGCCCTGGGGTGCGGGGACGACGCCGCGGATCTGGTGCAGCCGGTCGGCGCCGGCCTCCAGCGAGACGACCGAGCCGAGCAGGCCCCGGCTGTAGTGGTGGGTGGGGGCGGTGAGCACGGAGCGGGTCGCGCCGATCTCGGCGAGCCGTCCCGCGTACATGACCGCGACGCGGTGCGAGAGGTCGCCGACGAGGGCGAGGTCGTGCGAGACGAGCACCATGGCGAAGCCGAGTTCCTCGCGGAGCCGTACGAGGAGTTCGACGACCTGGGCCTGGACGGTGACGTCGAGGGCGGTGGTCGGCTCGTCCGCGATGAGCAGGCGGGGGCTGCGGGAGAGGGCCATGGCGATCAGGACGCGCTGGCGCTGGCCGCCGGAGAGTTCGTGGGGGTAGCTGCGCAGGGTGCGTTCGGGTGAGAGGCCGACGAGTTCGAGGAGTTCGGCCGGGGTCTTCGTACCGCCGCGCGAGGTGAGCTGCTTCAGCTGGGTGCCCACGAGGACGGAGGGGTTGAGGGAGGAGAGCGCGTCCTGGTAGACCATCGCGATCTCGGGGCCCATGAGGGCACGGCGCTCCTTGGGCGGGAGCTCCAGGAGGTTGCGGCCGCGGTAGAGGATCTCGCCGCTGACCTCGGCGTTGCGGGCGAGGAGGCCCATGACCGCGAGGCTGGTGATGGACTTGCCGCAGCCGGACTCGCCGACGAGGCCCAGGGTCTCGCCCTCGTGGACGGTGAAGGAGAGGGAGTCGACGACCGGGGTGGTGCCGTAGCGGTCGGGGAAGCGGATCGCGAGGTCGCGTACGACGAGGAGTTCGGCGGCGTCCTCGGGGACCGGGGTGATGGTGGGTTCCTGGGCGTCGACGCGCCGGGCGAGCTTGGTGAGGGCGGCGTCGATGTCCACGGTGGAGCGGGCCTCGACGGGGTCGGGGGCGGTGGTGGCGTCGGAGGGGACGGCGGCGGCGCGGGCTGCCTTCGGCGCGGCGGAGGCGTCGGTGAGGCCCTCGGAGAGGATGTTGAGGGCGAGCACGGTGATCAGCAGGGCGAGGCCGGGGAAGAAGGTGGCCCACCAGCCGCCGGCCAGGAGGATCTGCCGGCCGTAGGCGAGGACGCTGCCCCAGCTGGGGTCGGGGTCCTGCACTCCGGCGCCGATGAAGGAGAGGCTGGCCTCGAAGATGATCGCCTCGGCGACCATGACGGTGGCGAACACCATGACCGGGGCCATGCAGTTGACGGCGACGTGCCGCAGCACGATGTAGCCGCGCCGGGCGCCGATGACCTTCTCCGCGGCGACGTAGTCCTCACCGTACTGGGACAGCACGTTGGCGCGGACGACGCGGGCGAGCGAGGGGGTGTAGACGAAGGCGATGGTGAAGATGATGACGGGGACGCTGGTCCCGAAGACCGCGACGAGGACGGCGGCCAGCGCGATCGGCGGGAACGACATCACCACGTCGAGGGTGCGCATCACGGACTCGTCGCCGAGCTTGCGCGAGGTGGCGGCGAGTGCCCCGAGCAGGGAGCCGGCGACCAGGGCGACGGCGGTCGCGCCGAGGCCGATGACCAGCGAGTAGCGCGAGCCGTGGACGACGCGGGCGAAGATGTCGCGGCCGGCCCGGTCGGTGCCGAACCAGTGGTCGCCGCTCGGTGCCTGGACGGGAGTTCCGGTGGTGAGGGGGTTCTGGGTGAGCAGCGGTGCGAGGACCGCGCCCAGGAGGACGACGAGCAGCACGCCGAGCGCGATGCGGGAGGTGACCGGGAGCGCGCGGAGGGCGATGCCGGGGCGGGAGAGCTTGGTGGTCAGCCGGCTGGTGGCAAACATGTCAGACCGTCCTGATGCGCGGGTTGACCAGCAGGTAGAGCAGGTCGACGATGACGTTGACCACCAGGAACGCGATGGCGATGGTCAGTACGGTGCCCTGGACCAGGGCGACGTCGCCGCCCGTGACACCTTCGAGGATGAGCTTGCCCATGCCGGGCAGGTCGAAGATCGCTTCGATGACGACGGCGCCGCTGAGCAGGTAGCCGACCTTGACGCCGAGCACGGTGAGCGGGGTGACGAGCGCGTTGCGCAGCACCGAGCGGATCACCAGGAGGACGGGCAGGCCGTTGCCGCGTGCCGTGCGGACGTAGTCGCGGTCGAGTTCGGCGACCATCGAGGTCCGTACAAGCCGGGCGAGGGACGCGGCGACGGGTACGGCGAGCGAGAGAGCGGGCAGGGCCATGCTGCGCAGCCAGCCGCCGAAGGAGTCGGCGGGGTTGGTGTAGCCGCCGGTCGGGAAGACCGGGGAGTTGAGCGCGAACTGCTGGATGAGCAGGACGCCGAGCCAGAAGGAGGGGATGGCGACCCCGGCCATGGAGAGCACCCGGAAGAGCTGGTCGGGCCAGCGGTCGCGGTACATCGCGCCGAGGACCCCGGCCACGACCGCGAGGACGATCGCGATGATCAGGCCGAGGACCGTCAGCTGGAGGGTGAGCGGGAACGCGGCGGTGATGCGGTCCGCGACGGGCTGGCTGGGCGGGACCGTCATGCCGAGGTCGAGGTGGAGCAGTTGGCCCAGGAAGTGGAAGTAGCGTACGGGCAACGGGTCGTTGAGGCCGTTGGCGTCGGCGAAGGCCGCACGGGCCTCGGGGGTGGCGCTCTCCCCGAGCGCGTTGAAGGCCGGGTCGGCCGGCGAGAACTGCAGCACCACGAAGACGAGCAGCGCGATGCCGAGGATCATCACCGGCATCATCGCGACGCGGCGCAGCGCGAGCCGGAGAAAAGCAACCATCGTCGGGTTCCTTGCGGTTGGGCGGTCCGGTCCGGGACACCGAGGGGGTGCATGTGTCCCGGACCGGGGTTTTCGGGCGGGGCCGGCGGCCTCAGCCGCGGCTGACGTCCAGGAAGGACAGGCCCGTGGTGGGCAGCGGCTTGAAGCCGGGGAGCGCCTTCTCGTTCCAGGCGGTGGGAAGCTTGCGGTGCAGGATCGGGTAGAGGGCGGCCTCGTCGGCGACGAGGTCGGTGACCTGGCCCCACAGCTCCTTGCGCTTGGCCTCGTCGGCGGCCTGGGCGGCCTTGTCGAGGGTCTGCTTCACCTTCTTGTACGCGGCGGACCTGCCCCAGCCGTAACGGCTCTCGGGCCAGAAGCCGTAGTAGAACCAGCGCAGCAGCAGGTCGGCGTCGTTGCCGAAGACCGAGGGGTCGCCGGGAGCGACGAGGACCTCGAAGTCGCCCTTGTCGATCTTGGCGTACTGGGCCGGGGACTGGGCGATGTTGAGCGTGACCTTGACGCCCGCGGCCTCCCAGCTCTCCTTGAGCAGCGGGGCGATGTCCTTGACCCAGCCGGTGTCGGTGGTCAGGACGGTGAAGGAGAGGCCCTTGACGCCGGCCTCGTCGAGGAGCTTCTTCGCCTTGGCCACGTCGTGCGTGTAGACGGTGGCGGCCTTGTGGTAGTCGGGGTGCGTGGCGGGCACGTAGCCGGTGGCGGCCGAGGCGTTGCCGACCATGGCGGTGGAGATGATCTTGTCGGTGTCCAGGGCGTAGTGCAGGGCCTGGCGCACCCGCTTGTCGGCGAACCGCTTGTCGGCGGTGTTGAACATCAGGAAGAGCAGGCCGAAGGACTGCACGGACTCGGTCCTGGCGGAGCCCGAGAGGCGCTTGACGTCGATGTAGGGGACGTCCTCGATGGCCTGGACGCGGCCCGACTCCATGGCGCTGACGCGGGCCGACTGGTCGGACATCAGGCGCCAGACCATCTTCTTCGCCTTGGCGGGGTGGGCGCCGTTGTACTGGCCGTACGCCTCGAAGACGATCTTGTCCTCGCGGGTGGCGGAGACGAACTTGTACGGGCCCGAGCCGACGGGCTTGGCGTCGAAGGCCTTGGGGTCGGGCTCGACGATCTTCTTCGGCACGATCCGGGCGACGGCGATGCGGGACGGGAACAGCGCGAAGGGGTACTTCAGCTTGAACTCGACCGTGCCCGCGTCGACGGCCTTGACGGTGTCGATGAAGGGCACGAACTGTGCCATCAGGGAGGCGTTCTTCGGGTCCAGGATGCGTTCGAAGCTGAAGACCACGTCGTCGGCGGTGACGGCCGATCCGTCGTGGAAGGTCGCGCCCTTGCGGAGCGTGGCGCGGTAGGTGGTGGCGTTGATCTTCTCCGGCATCCCGGTGGCGAGAGCGGGCCGTGCCACGAGCGTTGCCGGATCGAGATCCACCAGGCCCTCGAAGATGTGCATATTGGCGGCGTAGGGGGTCGCGCCCGAGGTGATCATCGGGTCGAAGCCGGTCGACAGCGGGTAGGACAGGCCGGCCTCGATGAGGTCGCTGCCGCTGCCCTTGTCCGTCGAGCCGTTGGCGGTCGAGGACGGACCGCCGCACGCGGACAGGCCGGCCGTGATGGCGGCCGCGGCACCGACGGCACTGGTGTAACGCAGGAAGGTGCGGCGCTCGACACCGGCTGCTCTCAGCTCGGGCACGGGTCCTCCAGGGACTTGAGGTGGGGCGTCGTGGACGGGAAAGGGGGGCTGGCGCAGGTTCACGGGGGACCGCGGCACCTGAAGCGTCAGACGTCAGATGTCTGATGCCTTGATAGCGTGGGAACGTAGCTTGACAATCGAGAGGGGTCAAGAGGTGGGGAGTTCACATATGTCCGGAACGAAACCCGGCCGGCAGCTGCTCCGGCAGGAAGTCGTCGACGGCATCAAGCGGTACATCCTCGAAGAACGGCTCCGCCCCGGGGACCCGCTGCCCACCGAGCCCGCCCTGTGCGAGGCGCTCGGCGCCAGCCGCTCCAGCGTCCGCGAGGCCGTCAAGATCCTCAACGCGCTGGACATCGTCGAGGTCCGCCACGGACACGGCACCTACGTCGGCCGGCTGAGCCTGTCCGCGCTCGTGGAGAGCCTGACCTTCCGGGGCCTGCTCTCCCCCGACGACGACTTCCAGGTCATGGCCGACCTGGTCGACGTGCGCGAGCTCTTCGAGCGCGGGATGGCCGACCGGATCGTCTCGCAGCTCAGTACGGAGCAACTGGACGCGCTGGACGGCCTGGTGGCCACCATGCGCGAGACGGGCGCCCAGGAGGGGCACGGCTTCGTCGACGCGGACCGCGCCTTCCACGCCCTGCTCGTGGCCCCGCTGGGCAACGAGCTGATCGGCCAGCTCTCGATGGCCTTCTGGGACGTGTACACGATCGTCGCGCCGCACCTGGACGGCTTCACACAGGCCGACGAGACGGAGACGATCACCGCCCACCAGAACATCGTGAACGCCGCGCGGGCCGGTGACATCGCCGGTTTCCTGAAGGCGCTCGGCGAGCACTACGCGCCCGTGCGCCGCCGGATCGCCGAGGCCCGCGCCCGGGGCTGAGCGGCGCCGCCCGGCGGCCCCCGGGCCGGGGCGGGCCTGCGGACGGACCCTGGGGCAACCCTTGACGGCCGCCTCGGGCGGTGCCTAGGGTCCGTGTGCCGACAGGACATCTGACGTCATGCATCTGATGTCGATGCCCACGCTTCCCGGCATCTCCCCCGCCGCGCCCCAGGAGGGCACCTCCATGCCGTTGACGGACCTCTCGCTCGACGAGTGCCGCGTGTACCTGCCGCCGCTGCCCGTTCCCGCGGACTTCGACGCCTTCTGGTCGCGGACCCTGGACGAGGCTCGCTCCACCGCATCCGGCAAGCCGGTGTTCGCCGAGGTGGAGACCGGGCTCACCCAGGTCCGCACCTACGACGTGACCGTCCCCGGGTTCGCCGGACAGCCGGTGCGCGGCTGGCTGCGGATGCCCGCCGGGGCGGCCGGCCCCCTCGGCTGCGTGGTGGAGTTCCTGGGCTACGGACGCGGCAGGGGGCTGGCCCACGAGAACCTGCTGTGGGCCTCGGCCGGTTACGCCCACCTGCTGATGGACACCCGCGGCCAGGGCTGGTCGGCGGCCGGCGGCGCCACCGCCGATCCGGACGGCGGCGCGTCGGGCGTGGTGCCCGGCTTCCTGACCCGGGGCATCGAGAGCCCCGAAACCTCCTACTACCGGCGGCTTTTCACCGACGCGGTGCGCTGTGTGGACGCGGTGCGCGAGCACCCGGAGATCGACCCGGACCGCATCGTGGTGACCGGGGTCAGCCAGGGCGGCGGCATCGCCCTGGCGGTCGCCGGACTCGTGCCGGGGCTCGCCGGGGTCATGCCGGACGTGCCGTTCCTGTGCCATGTGCGCCGGGGGGCCGAGATCGCGGGCCGGCCGCCGTACACCGAGATCGCCGGCTATCTCGCGCTGCACCGCGACCGCACCGAGTCGGTGTTCGCCACCCTCGCGTACGTCGACGCCGCACTGCACGCCACCCGGGCGACGGCCCCCGCGCTGTTCTCCATCGCGATGATGGACGACATCTGCCCGCCCTCCACCTGCTTCACCGCCTACAACGGATACGCCGGGCCCAAGGACGTACGGGTCTATCCGTTCAACGGGCACGAGGGCGGGGCGGAATATCAGCAGCGGGAGCAACTGGCCTGGGTGGCCTCCCTGTTCGCAGGCCTGCCATCGGGGCAGGCCGGCCACTCCTGACCGGAGGCATCTTCCGTGCGCAGACGATCCATGCTTTTCGCCGCGGGCGCGGCAGCGCTGAGCACCCAGCTCGGCGGGCGCGCCTTCGCCGCCGCTTCGGGCAGCGGCCCGCTCCTGGACCACACCACCCCGGTGGACCTGGACGGCAGCGAGTACGTCGACCTGTCGAACCGGGCCGGCGCACTCGCCCCGCTCACCGCGGGCACCATCGTCGTCACCTTCCGCACCACGAGCCACAACCAGGCGATGACCCTGATCAGCGCCTCGGACCCGACGGCCCCCTCCTCGAACGTCACGCTCGACCTGAGCGGCGGCGCCCTGCAGTTCTCCGTACGCGAGAAGGGCGCCGTCCTGGTGAATGTCATGACCAGGACACGTTATGACGACGGCCGGAGCCACACCGTCGCCGTGACCGTCGACGCCTCGGGCACCCGGCTGCACGCCGGGGGCCGTACGGTCTTCGAGACCGCCGCGCACCCCTTCTTCGGCAGCGTCTCCGGCCTCACCTCGCTGTCGCTGGGCCGTAACACCGACAGCGACCACCCCGGCGGCGAGTGGTTCTGCACCGGCACCATCGAACGGGCCGCGGTCTGGGACCGGGTGCTCGGCGAGAGCGAACTCGTCGCGCAGTGCCCGGACCCCGACCTCGCGGACCTGGGCCGGCTCTCCGTCATCCTCAACAGCGGCACCCCCGCAACCTGGGTCGTCACCGGCGACAGCATCACGCACGGTGCCCTGCACACCCACGGCTGGCGCAGCTACCCGGAGCACTGGACCGAGCGGGTCCGCTGGGAGCTGGGCAAGCCCAAGAACCGGGACTTCGTGATCGACTCCGGGGTGAGCGGCGCGACCAGCGCGGAACTCGTCTCGCAGTTCGCCCAGCGGGTCACCGCGTTCTCGCCGCACGTCGTCTCGGTCATGATCGGCACCAACGACATCGCGACGTCCGGTCTCGGCCTCGACGCTTACCGGGCCAACCTCATCTCGCTCGTACGCGCGGTGCGCGCCCTGCCGGGCTCGCCGGTGCCGGTCCTCCAGGCGCCCAACCCGGTCGACCCGGCGACGTGGCCGGGACGGGTGGGGCTCTCGGCGTACGCGCGCGTCATGGGCGAGGTCGCGGCCGAGGAGAACACGGTCTTCGTCGACCACTACAACGACTGGCTGACCGGTAACGGCGGCCAGGTCCCCCTGTCCCTGCTCAGCGACGGGCTCCACCCCAATGAGCGGGGCCACCACCGCATCGCCCTGAAAATGATCAAGGACCTGCGGATCTTCGAGCCGGACAGCCAGGTCTGCTCCCTGCGGATCCCGTAGCCCGGCAGCCGCCGGTCCCCCAGCCATCTCCCGTCCTCCGAGAAGCACCCCCTTCCGAGAAGAGAGATCGTCCATGCAGCGAACCGTCCCTGTCGCCCTGCTCGGCGCCGCCCTCCTGGTGGTCGCCACGACCGGTACCGCGCAGGCCGCGTCACCCGCCCCCGGCACGCTCACGTCCCAGGACCTGACCGTCGACGGAGTCGGCTCCCCCCACTACCGCATCCCCGCCCTGACCACGTCGGACAAGGGCACCCTGCTCGCCGCGTACGACGCCCGGCCCACCCTGGGCGACCTGCCGTCCAACATCGGCATCGTGCTGCGGCGCAGCACCGACGGCGGCACGACCTGGCAGGCGCAGCAGGTGGTCCGCAAGGACGCCGCCCCCCAGGGGTACGGGGACCCGAGCCTGCTCGTCGACCGGACCACCGGCCGGATCTTCCTGTTCTACGCGGCCGGTGAGAACCAGGGCTTCTTCGGCTCGGCCACCGGCAACGACGAGAGCGACCCGGACGTCCTCCAGGCGGACTACAGCTACTCCGACGACGACGGGCTCACCTGGACCCACCGCCGGATCACGAAGCAGATCAAGAACCCCGCCTGGGGCGGCATGTTCGCGGCGTCCGGCGAGGGCATCCAGCTGCGCAACGGCGCCCACAGGGGCCGGCTGATCCAGCAGTACGCCATCCGGAACAACGGGGCCAACTACGCGGTCAGCGCGTACAGCGACGACCACGGCGAGACCTGGCACATGGGCACCCCCGTCGGTCCCGGCGGCGACGAGAACAAGACCGTCGAGCTGAACGACGGCACGGTCATGCTCAACAACCGCTCGGCGCCGTACCGTACGGTCGCGTACTCGACCGACGGCGGGGTCACGTACACGCCGTTCGTCCAGGACACCCAGCTGCCCGACCCGGCGAACAACGGCTCGATCATGCGCTACGCCCCCGACGCGCCGGCCTCGAACCCGCAGTCGTCGTGGCTGCTGTTCAGCAACACCGAGGCCACCTCGCGCAAGAACCTCACGGTCAAGATGTCCTGCGACAACGGGAAGACCTGGCCGATCAAGAAGGTCGTCGACGCGGGCGCCGCCGCGTACTCGACGCTGACCCGGCTGCCGAGCGGCCGGCTCGGCCTGCTGTACGAGCGCGGGAACTACGAGCACATCACGTACTCCTCGTTCGACCTGCAGTGGCTCGGAGGCACGTGTGCGGACATCACGATCACGCCGCCGGCCACGCTGAAGGCGGGGACGAGCACGGAGATCACCGTACGGGTCGTCAACAGGATGGACGTCAGGCGCGACGCGGGCACGGTCGATCTGACGGTCCCCGCCGGCTGGACGACGAAGCAGGTGGCGTTCCCCGCGACGCGTCCGGGCGAGGGCGCCAACGTCAAGGTGCCGGTGACGATCCCGGCCGGTGCCTCCGGTGACGTGAAGCTGACCGCGACCTTCCGGACGGGCGGGAAGACCGCGGCGGGCAGCCGGACGGTGACCGTCACGCCGTAACCGGCGGCAGCGACGGGTCCGTGTGCCGCCCCGCAGCGGCACACGGGTCCGCCGCGACGGACGGCGGGCGGTTGTGGAGGCGGCGCAGATACTCCTGGGCCGTGGGCAGCGTCTCCAGCAGGATCTGCTGCTGGCGCGCGACCCGCAGGAACAGGGCGTCCGCCTCCCGCCGGGCGGCCGGGCGGTGGGCCAGGGCGGGCCGGGGCGAGGGCGGTTTCGTCAGCAGTGAGGCCAGCAGCGTGTAGGACACGACCTCCTGGGTGTCCTGCCCCGGGGAGAGGCCGGCCCGGTAGGCGGCCAGGGACTCCCGTACGGCGTCGGGCAGCGGACGCGCGCGCCGGTCCGTCCAGAACGGGGTGTCGAGTCCGGGCGCCACGGCGTAGCGCAGCGCGGCCAGGTCGCGGGCCGCCTCGTGGCGCCGGCGGACCGCGCGGTCGTAGCGGGCTGCGGGCGCCTCCCGGTCCCGGAGCGCCGGGAAGTCCCTTATCAGGTGGCCCACTTGGCGCAGGACCTCGCCGAGACCGTCGTCCGCCAGGGGCTCCAGGACCTGGGCGGCGCGGCCCACGGCGACGCAGTTCCCGGCCCATGAGCGGCGCAGGTGCCCGGTGCGGTAACCGCTGTGCCGGACCGTCGCGTTCCTGGGGAGGGGGCCGTGCAGATCACCCAGCGCCTTCAGCGCCTCGTCGGGTCCGGTCAGGTCACGGGCGTAGACACGGCCGGCCCCGAACCCGCCCAGCAGCGGCATCTTCCACGCCCATCCGTCGGGCAGGGCGGTGACCGTGGTGAAGGGCTCGATCGCGTGCGTCTCCTCGTCCATCGGGACGGTGACCGTGACGGCGCTGTCGCACCCCGGGCTCTCGTCCGTCTCGACGAACGGCTCCCCCAACATCCCGGTCATCAGCAGCCGTTCGTCCCCCGTGCAGTCCAGGAAGAGATCGCCGGGGACCGGGCCGGACTCCGCCGTGTGCAGCAGCGTCAGCATGCCGTCGGCATCGCGCTCGGCGCGGATCGGCGCGTCGCGGACCGCGCGTACACCGAACCGCCGCATCGCCAGGTCCCGCAGACAGCGCGTGAACATCGCGGTGTCGATATGCCAGCCGTACGGAATCGCCGCGCGTCCGTCCATCCAGCGAGGCGATTTACCCGCATCCAGCAGAGGCGGTTCACGGAAACAGGCGTAATCGAATGCCTCGATGGTCTCGCCGCTGCCGCGCCGGTTCTGCCAGCATTCGAGAAGGGTGAATTCCTCGCACGAGGAAAGCGGCGCGCAGGTGCGGTAGAAGTGATCCGCGCGAAAGCGCCCCGGCCCCTTCGCGGCGGACGTGCCGGCCGTTCCGGCGCGCCAGTCCACGTAGCGGACAGCGGTCGCGAAGGACGCGCGGCACGCCCGCATCCATTCCTCCTCGGGGACCCCGAGCCGGTCGAAGAGTTCGCGCTGCACCTCCGGGGGAACGGCGCTGACCTGGCCCGTCTCCGAGACTCCGGCCGGACGCGAGGGCGGCTCCAGCACCGTGACGGAGACTGTGCCGCCGAACACGGACGCGAGCCTGGCGGCGGCGGTCCAGCCGGCCGCCGTGCCTCCGACGACCACGATCCTCCTGATGAGACTTTCCATGGCGTTCACTCTCCCCGCCCTTTCTGTACCGCATCCATCGCGACGCCATGGAGACCTGTACCGGTCTGCACGGACGCGTACAGATATCCCGGGGAATTCCTGTATCCCCTCGGCCGAACCTGTTGGTGCGGGACCTGATCGGGGCCCGGACCCATACAGGAGGAATGATGTACGACAAGCAGCCCGGCCCCACGACGGTTCAGCATCCGCTGGAATTCCTGGCGGAGATCGAGCGACGGGAAGCGACGGCTCAGGAGATTCTGCTGCGGGACACCGGCGCGCCCTGGACCGACCTGCTGGCGGAGTACGTGGACGCCCTGACCGGACTGGCGAACCCGGGCACCGCGGCCACCGGCTACATAGCCGCCTACGGCCTGGACGAGGGGCATGCGGGCGGCTGCGGCTGACGCCGAAGAGCCCGGGGGGCCGGCCGGCGGACGGCCGGTCCACCGGACCGGGGAGCGAGGAGAGGGGCGCGGCGTCCTCACGCCGGGACGGGAGCGAGGACGGGATCGGCGCACTGTTCCCTGGCGAACAGCCCCACCAACGGCATGAAGCGGTAACTCAGGCGCGCGTCGCCGCCGACGCTCCACGCTTCCAGCAGCCGGGCGTCCGCCAGCCGTTCGAGCAGTTCCTCGGCCTCCTCCGGTCCCGTGCCCAGCAGCGCCGCGGCGTCGCCGGCGGTCAGCGCGGACAGGCCGGCCCGTGCCAGGACGGCGAACGCCGGCCTGGTGGCCCGGTCGAGCTGCGCCAGGGCGGTGCGCAGCCCGGCCCGTACGTCGAGGGAGCCGATCCGCAGCTCCCCCAGCCGGCGGTCCTCCGGGGCCAGCCGCTCGGCCAGCCGGGCCGCGGGCCAGTGCGGGTGGGCCGCCAGCCGGGCCGCGGCGATGCGCAGGGCGAGCGGGAGCCGGTCGCAGAATTCCGCGATCCGCGCCGCCGCCTCGGGGGCCCCGGCGAGCCGTGCGGAACCGGCTACGGCGGCCAGCAAGGCGCCGGCCTCGGCGGGTTCCATGGGTCCGAGCCCGACCAGCCGGGTGCCCTCCAGCGAGGCCAGCGGGGAGCGCACTCCGGTCACGAGGGTGCGGCTTTTGCCCCCGCCCGGCAGCAGCGGGCGGACCTGCGTGTCGTCGGCCGCGTTGTCGAGGACGATCAGCACCGGACGGCTGCGGGCGAGCAGGGTCCGGTAGAGCTGGACGCGTTCCTCCTGGGTCGCGGGCAGCCGGTCCGGTGCGGTGCCGAGGGCGCGCAGGAACCAGCCGAGGACTTCACCGGGCGTGCGGGCCCCGCCCTCGGCGGTGCGCAGGTCCGCGTAGAGCTGGCCGCCGGGGAAGTCGGCCCGGCAGCGTTCGGCGGCCCACAGGGCGAGGGCCGACTTGCCGGTGCCGGGTGCGCCGGTGACCACGACGTCCTGGTGGCCGCGCAGCGCGGCGAGCACGTCCCGTACCTCGGTGGCGCGGCCGGTGAAGTCTCCGGGTGCGGCGGGCAGCATCGCGGGGACGAGGCCCTGCCAGCCGCCCCCCGGAGGTGCGGAGACCGGTCCGGGGTGTTCTCCGTGCGCCCCGGGCGGCGTCGCGCGGTCCCGCTCCGGTGCGGAGGCGGGCGGCTGGGTGCCGGTGAGGATCTCCTGATGGAGCGCGCGCAGCTCCGGGCCCGGGTCGATGCCCAGGTCCTCGGCCAGGGCGCGGCGGCCCTTCTCGTACACCGTGAGCGCGTCGGCCTGCCGGCCGCAGCGGAACAGGGCCGTCATCAGCTGACCGCGCAGCCGTTCGCGTACCGGGTGGAGCGTGACCTGCCGGGTGAGCGCCGGGACCATGTCGGTGTGCCGGCCGAGCGCGAGGGCGGCCTCGGCGTGGTTCTCCAGCGCGGAGAGGCGGGCCTCCTCCATGCGCGGGACCTCGGCCTCGGCGAGGTGTGCGGTGACGTCGGTGAGCGCCGGGCCCCGCCACAGCGCGAGGGCGTCGTGCAGCAGGCGCTCCGCGTCGGCGTACCGGGCCGCGCGCAGGGCGTCGCGGCCCGAGTCGGCGCGCTCGCGGAAGACGTCCCAGTCGAAGCGGGCGTCCCGGATGTCCAGGCGGTATCCGGGCCCGTGCCGTTCCAGGCCGAGGCCGGCGCCGAGGCGGGTACGCAGCCGCGACACATAGGTGTAGAGCTGGTTCCGGCTGGTGGCGGGCGGGTCCCAGCCCCACAGCAGGAGCGTCAGCCGTTCGTCGGACACGACCTTGCCCCGGGCGAGGAGCAGGGCCGCGAGCGCGGTGCGCTGCTTGCCGCCGTCCAGTGCGACCGCGCGGCCGTCGAGCTCGGCCGATACGGGTCCCAGGATCTTGAGTTCCATGCGGTTCCCCCGTTCAGCAGGCCCGTTCCGGTCGCCGGGCCACGTGGGGGAAACGCTATTGACCTGGTGTTTTCCTTTGTCATCGGCTCTATTTCGCGGCTCCGAAAGCGAGCCGAAAGAGCCTCAAAAAGGGGTCTCCGTACCGTTCATGGCACACACCGGGACAACAGCCCGAAACGCCCGTCGCAGCTGTCACAGGAGGTCATCATGAAGCTCTCCACCCTCTCGGCCAGGACCGTTCCGGCGGGCCGTGTCGCGGCGGGAGCCGTGCTCCTCCTCGCGGTGGCCGGCACGGTGGGTTCCGCCGGCGCCCCGGGTCCGGCGGTGCTCCGGTCCGGTACGGACGCCGCGGTGCGGGCGGTGGCCGACGACCCCTGGACCACGGCTCCGTCGCGGCAGGACGACGATCCGTGGACCGTCGTCCGCGCCGCGAGGGCGGACGACCCGTGGACGGTCGCCCCCGCGAAGGTGGCGGACGACCCGTGGACCTGAGCCGGGCGGTGCTCAGGGACGTACGAGCGCGAACAGGCGGTCCGAGTCCCAGGTCTCGCCGTCGCCGAGCGCCGCCAGCAGCCGGGCCGAGCGGTCCTGCCAGCCCGGCGCCCCGACCTCGGCGAAGAGGTCGTGCGCCGTCTTGAAACTCCCGGCCGCCCCGGCCCGGTCGGTGTGCAGGATCTGCACACAGCCGAGGACGATCGCGGCCCGCGCCTCCAGGAAGCGGTCGGGCACCTTGCCCGAGGTCAGCAGGGCGTCCCGCAGGACCGCCTCCGCCTCCTCCGTCCTGCCCCGGCACCACAGTGCCTCGCCCAGGGTGCGCAGCGTGTGGGCCTCACCACGGCGGTCACCGCTGCCACGCACCAGTTCCAGCGCGCGCCGGCAGGCTTCCTCGGCCCGCTCCCCCTCACCCCGGTGGAGCAGGGCCTCGGCCAGCCGGACGGTGTTCTGCGCCTCTCCCCGTTCCGTTCCCAGCCCACGGCTGCGGGCGACCGCCTCGGAGGACAGCCGCAGACTCGCCTGCGGGTCGCCCCGTTCCAGCTCCACCTGCGCCAGCAGGCCCAGTACATGGGCCTCGGCGTAGTGGTCACCGACCGCACGGAAGATCTCCAGCGAGCGGTGGGCCATCTCCCTGGCCCGGTCCATGTCGCCGCGATGGCGTTCGCACAGCGCCAGGTTGCGCAGGACCAGGGCGCGTCCCTGATCCTGGCCCTGCTGCTCGAACAGCCGCAGGGCCAGGCTGAGACGCCGGTGGGCCGAATCGTGGTCCCACCCGACGATCTCCAGCGTCCCGAGGGAGTGCAGCATCGCCGCCCGGCCGAGGGTGTCCCCGGTCCGGGTGGCGGCCTCCAGGGCCCGTTCGCCGCAGTCCCGCCAGTCCTCCAGGTAGTCGCGGTTCTGGAAGAGCGTCACGCTCGTCATGGCCAGGTCCCAGGCATAGGCGGACTCGTCGTCGCGGGCGGCCTGTTCGACCAGGCCGGTGATCGAGGAGCGTTCGGTCTCGAACCACTCCATCGGGTCCTCCAGCAGGCTGTCCACCAGATGGCCGGGGAGCCGGTGGAGCGGCGCGGGTCCGTGGATGACGGTGTAGTCGCCGCCGTAGACCCGCCGGTGCGCCTCGCCCGCCAGCGCGAGCCAGGCGCCCCAGGCACGCCGGCCGGCCGCACGCAGCTCGGCCTCGCTGTCCTCCTCCCGCGCGCACTCGCGGGCGAACAGCCGCAGCAGGTCCTGGAATCGGTAGCGGACGTGGCCGGTGGTGGCGCTGAGCGGTTCCAGGAGCTGCGCGTCGACCAGCAGCTCGATGAGGTCCTCGGCGTCGACCGGGTCGATGTCGAGCAGCGCGGCTCCGGCCCAGGCGGAGAAGTCCGAGACGTTGAGGACCCCGAGCCGGCGGAACATCCGGGCCGCGTCGGCGGGCAGGTCCCGGTAGCTGAGCCTGAGCCCGGCCCGGACACCCCGCTCGTCCAGGCTGAGTTCGTCGAGCCTGCGGTGCTGGTCCTCCAGCCGGGCCACCAGGGTCCGTACGGACCAGTGGGGCTTGGCGGCGAGCCGTGCGGCCGCGATCCGCAGCGCCAGCGGAAGGCGGTCGCAGAGCGCGCTGAGCCGGGCGGCGCCCACGGGGTCGACGCCGAAGCGGTCGTCACCGGCGACCCGGGACAGGAGGGTGATGGACTCGTCCTGTTCGAGGGCGCCGAGGTGCAGTGGGACGAACGCGTAGTCGCCGGCGAGCGCGCGGCCCATGGTGTCCCTGCTGGTGACCAGGACGCAGCAGCGTCCGGTGCCGGGCAGCAGGGGGCGGATCTGCTGGAAGGAGCGGGCGTTGTCGAGGACGATCAGGACCCGGCGACCGCCCAGCACACTCCGGAAGAGGGCGGTGCGTTCGTTCTGGTCGGCGGGGATCTGCGGTCCGGGCACGCCCAGGGCGCGCAGGAATCTGTCGAGTACCGCGGCCGGTCTGCGGGGCGCCTCGGACCCGTCGTAGCCGCGCATGTCCGCGAAGAGCTGCCCGTCCGGGAAGCGCGCGGCGACCTGGTGGGCCCAGTGCACGGCGAGGGCGGTCTTGCCGACGCCGCCCGTCCCGGTGATGGACCCGACCGGGAGCGCGCCGCCGTCGAGATGGTCCAGGAGCCGGTCCAGGGAGGCGAGTTCGGCATGGCGTCCGGTGAACGACGCGGCGCTGGGCGGCAGGTGCGCGGGGACGGTCGTCTGGGGGACGAGGGTGACGGACTCCGCGGGCAGGCCGAGTCGCGGGGAGTCGGCGAGGATCTCCTCGTGCAGTTCCTGGAGCGCGGGGCCGGGGTCGATACCGAGTTCGCCGGCGAGCAGCCGCTGGGCGTCGCGGTAGGTCTCCAGGGCCTCGGCGCGGCGGCCCGAGCGGTACTGGGCCAGCATCAGGTGCCCCTTGGCCTGTTCGCGGAGCGGGTGTTCGCGGACGAACGCGCTCAGCTCGCCGGTCATGTCGCGGTGCTGGCCGAGCGCGAGGCGGAGTCCGGCGTACTCCTCGTACACGTCGAGCCGCATCTCGGTCAGCTGGGCGGCCTCGGACTCGACGCGCTCGGCGGAGATGCCTTCGAGTGCGGGGCCGCGCCACATGGCGAGCGCCTCCTCGAAGTGGGCACACGCCTCCTCGGACCGGCCGCGGCGGGCGGCCTCCCGCCCCCGGGCGGCGCTCTCCTCGAACTCGACGGCGTCGATGCGATGTTCACCGGCGAAGAGCATGTAGCCGGGATGGCTGGTGACCAGGATGTCCTCGACCCCGACCGCGTTCTTGATGGTCTTGCGCAGGGCGGAGACGCAGATCGCGATCTGGTTGCGCGCGGTGGCGGGCGGGCGGCCCTGCCAGACGGCGTCGGCGAGGGTGTCGACCGAGACCACACGGTTGGGGGCGAGGAGCAGCATCGACATGATCGTGCGCTGACGGGCGCCCTGCAGTACGACGGGCCGTCCGTCGGCGCTGATGTCCAGCGGCCCCAGGATTCGGAACACCACCTGAAGCACGAACCGCCTCCTGATTCCGACCGCAGCCGTTCCTGTACGACCGGGTTCGCCGCTTGGGGACTGATTACCAGGGCGCCGCCGGGCCCGGCAACGACAGCGGCAGCAAACTGCCAGGCCGCGGGCCCGGAGCGCCGGTTGTCACCTCTCAGGGCCGGGCCATCCAGGAGGCGGGCGGAAAGCTGTCGGGCCTGTCCCAGACGGCGGCCGGCGCGGCCCGGCGCACTGGGCCGGGGTCGTCATGGCCGGCTGCGGTCAGGGCGGTGAGCAGGGCCGTGACGGCCGCCAGTTCCTCCGGGGAGGGGGCGCCCCTGATCACCTTGAAGAGGGCCGTACCGAGGGGCCCTTGGAGTGCCGGTGCTGACATGGTGCCTCCTAGACAGGGGGGTTGCCGTGCTTCCGGGTGGGCAGCGAGGCATGCTTGGAGCCGAGCATGGCGAGCGCGGCAGCAAGGGTGGCGCGCGTGTCGGCGGGGTCGATGACGTCGTCGACCAGCCCGCGCTCGGCCGCGTAGTAGGGGTGCATCAGCTCGGTCCTGTACTCCTTGACCAGCTGCCGGCGCATCGCGTCCGGGTCGCTCGCGGCGCGGATGCGCCGGCGGAAGACGACGTTGGCGGCGCCCTCGGCCCCCATCACGGCGATCTCGTTGGCCGGCCAGGCGAGCGAGAGGTCGGCGCCGATGGAGCGGGAGTCCATCACGATGTACGCGCCGCCGTACGCCTTGCGCAGGATGACCTGGATACGCGGCACCGTGGCGTTGCAGTACGCGTACAGCAGCTTCGCCCCGTGCCGGATGATGCCGCCGTGCTCCTGGTCGACGCCGGGCAGGAAGCCGGGGACGTCGACGAGGGTGACGAGCGGGATGTTGAAGGCGTCGCAGAGCTGCACGAAGCGGGCGGCCTTCTCGGAGGAGTGGATGTCGAGCACACCCGCGAGCGCCTGCGGCTGGCTGGCGACCAGGCCCACGACCCGGCCGTCGAGGCGCGCGAGGGCGGTGAGGACGCTGGTGGCCCAGCGCTCGTGGACCTCCATGTACTCGCCGTCGTCGACCAGTTCCTCGATGACCCGCCGCATGTCGTACGGGCGGCTGCCGTCCAGCGGGACCAGATCGCGCAGGGCCTCGCACCGCCGGTCGGCCGGGTCGTCGCTCTCCGAGGAGGGCGGGTTCTCGCGGTTGTTCTGCGGGAGCATGGACAGCAGGTAGCGGACCTCGGCGATGCAGGTCTCCTCGTCGTCGTACGCGAAGTGCGCGACGCCCGAGGTCTCGGCGTGGACGTCGGCGCCGCCCAGGCCGTTCTGCGTGATCTCCTCGCCTGTGACCGCCTTCACGACGTCCGGTCCGGTGATGAACATCTGCGAGGTCTCACGGACCATGAACACGAAGTCGGTGAGGGCGGGGCTGTAGGCCGCGCCGCCCGCGCACGGACCGAGCATCACACTGATCTGCGGAATCACCCCGGAGGCCTTGGTGTTCCGCTGGAAGATCCCGCCGTACCCGGCGAGCGCCGAGACACCCTCCTGGATACGGGCGCCGGCGCCGTCGTTCAGGGACACCAGCGGCGCACCGGCCGAGATGGCCATGTCCATGATCTTGTGGATCTTCGTCGCGTGCGCCTCACCGAGCGCGCCGCCGAAGATCCGGAAGTCGTGCGCGTAGACGAAGACCGTCCGGCCCTCCACCGTGCCCCAGCCGGTGATCACACCGTCGGTGTACGGCTTCTTCGCCTCCAGGCCGAAACCCGTCGCCCGGTGCCGCCGCAGCTGCTCGACCTCGTGGAACGAACCGGGGTCGAAGAGCAGCTCGATGCGCTCGCGGGCGGTCAGCTTGCCCTTGGCGTGCTGCGCCTCGGTCGCCGCGGGTGCTCCCTCGACGGCCTCCTGGCGGATGCGTGTCAGCTCGCCGATCCGCTCATGCATCGACATGACCAACTCCTTCGGGTGTCAGCCCTTTTCGCGGTCCGGTTCAGGCGGTCCCGCGGGCGACGTAGTCGCAGAGGGCGGTGAGGGCGGTACGTGCGGGAAGCGGCGGCAGGCCGGTGAGGCAGGCGCGGGCGCGGGCGAGCCGCCCCCGCATCAACGCCTCGGCCTGTGCCGTCGCCGGTGAGCGGCGGAACAGCTCCAGGGCGCGGTCGTGGTCGGCGGGCGACACCGGGGCGCCGTCCGGGAGCAGCGCGCGCAGCTCGGCGTCGGCCGGGTCGTCGCCCGCCCGCACCAGCAGGACGGGCAGGCTGTCCACACCGGCCAGCAGGTCCATGCCCTGCGGTTTTCCGGTGAGAGCGGCCGGGGAGGCCAGGTCGAGCAGGTCGTCGGCGATCTGGAAGGCGATGCCGAGCTGTTCCCCGTACTCGGTGAGAGCCGCCACCTGCGGAGTGGGCGCGCCGGACTGGAGGGCGCCGAGCCCGAGCGACATGGCCAGCAGGGCGGCCGTCTTGCCCGCGGCCACCCGGAAGTAGTGCGCCACGGGGTCCTCGTCGTCGGTGGGCCCGGTGAGTTCGCCGAGCTGTCCCGACACCAGCCGGGCCGCCGTCCGGGCGTTGAGTTCGATCACTCCGGGGACGAGCGCTGCCGCGAGCCGGGCGGCGCGGGCGAGGAGCCAGTCGCCGCCGAGGACGGCGGTGCGGTCGCCCCAGCGTGCGTTGGCGCTCGCCACTCCGTGCCGGGTGGCGGCCCCGTCCATGACGTCGTCGTGGTGGAGCGAGGAGAGGTGGACCAGTTCCGCGATGACGGCGGCCCGGCCGACGCCGTCCCGCCAGGGGTCGCCGAACTCGGCACCGAGCAGGACCAGCAGCGGGCGGAGCCGCTTTCCGCCGGCTGCCGCCAGATGGCCGGTGAGCGCGGCGATCCGTGGGTCGGGGGCGTCGTGGACGCAGTCCTGGAGCTCTTTCTCGGCTGCGGCCAGCGCCTCATTCATCGCGGACTCGAACTCCGGTTCACCCAGACCGAGTCGCCCGAGAATTCCGGACAACGGAAGCGGCACGGATATCGGAGTCTCGTACATCAGTTTTGCACTCACGAGGAAACCCCTCGGTCGCACCGGTGGTGACGGTGTTATGCGGCGAATATCGCCTTCACCGTGTCCCGCCCGCCACTCCCCGGCAAGGGAAATGACATGAAGGTGACACGGGGTGCGCGACACCCCGGGCGGAAGTGCATTGTCAGCTTCCTGCCAACTCCGCCGGCACCGTCCCCCACCCCGAAAGGGCGCCGTTACGCTCTCGTGCACATCACTGGGATTTCCGGGGAAGGGCGAGGAATTGCGTATCCGATTCATCATGACCGCGGTGGCGGCGGCCGGGCTGGTCTCCCTGTCGACGGTGCCGGCGACGGCAGCCGCCGAGGGGGCGGGGCCGGTGGCGGACGGGTCCGGCCAGGAGTGCGGCGCGGTGCGGCTCTCGGGTTCCCTGCCCGCCCCGCCGCCCGGCATGGCGGTGCGGCAGCAGGTCACCATAGGCGCCGACTGCACACCTCACCTGGGCCCCGCCCAGCTGGTGACGGCCGCCGGCGCGGCCACGGCCGGCAGGGCGGCGGCCCCGGCGACGGGCGTCCGGCAGCTGGAGAGCTGGTCCGAGATGTACGACTGCTGCAACATCCGGATGACCGGTCTCTACACGACGTCGTCCTGGGAGACCGATGGCAACCGTGTCGTCACCGCGTCGACCGAGGCACGACAGGAATGGAACCGTGAACCCTGGGACGCGGGCTGGTCGCTGAAGTCGTCGGGAAAGACGGCTGATTGCGTCAGCGACTGCGCCGTCTCGCACAACGAGGCCCGTGCCGCGTTCTCGTACAAGGGAATTTTCGACGCGACCGGCGACTGGTACGCGAACGAGCACCGTTCCTTTGTGGACCTGAATGCGGACGGCACGGCCTCCTGCCGTTTCGAGGTGGATCTGAAGCACACCTTCGTCGGCTGGAATCTGCGGCGCGGCTGCTCCTGAGAACCGGCCCGCCGGTGAGAGTCGCGGAAGGTGTGGCAGCAACCTGACATCCCACCGGATTTCCGGGTGCGCTCTCCCTACACTCGCGCAGAAGACTCTCCCCCACCAGTAATCCGCAGAAGGAGTCCCATGTTCGGAGGGATCGGGCGGCTGGCCGTTCGCCGCCCCTGGCTCACCATCCTCGCCTGGATCGTCGTGGCGGTGGCGCTGGGCTTTGTCGCCCCGCAGCTGAAGCCGACCAGCGACCAGGCGGACTTCCTGCCCTCCTCGTATGAATCCGTGCAGGTCAGCCGTCTTCAGGAGAAGGTGTTCCCGCAGCAGGAGACACCGGCTGCGGTGGTGGTGTTCCAGCGGTCCGACGAGGGCAAGCTGACCGCCGCCGACCGGGCCGGCCTGCGCGAGGTGGTCTCCGGGCTCCAGGACAGACGGTTCGACCGGATCAAGTCCGTGAAGACGGATGCCGGTTCGGTCTCGCCCAACGGCCGGATAGCCCTGGCTGGAATCGTCGCGACGGTCGACGATCCGTACGACGCCGACGTGACCGAGTCCGTGAAGGACATCCGGGCGGCTCTCAGGAAGCTGCTGACCGGGACGGAGCTGACGGCGGGCACCACGGGCCCCGCCGCCACCGCGCTGGACTCGCAGGAGTCGGCCGGCGACACCGACGCCATGATCATGCAGGCGACCCTGTTGCTGATCATCGTCCTGCTGCTGATCATCTTCCGCAGCCCGCTGATCGCCATCCTTCCCGTCCTGATCATCGGGCTCACGTTCGTGGTCGCGACCGGGCTGATCTCCACCGCCGTGGAAGTCGGGGGACTCCAGGCCGACAGCTCGATCACCGCGATCCTGATCGTCGTCCTGTTCGGCGTCGGCACCGACTACATCCTCTTCCTGCTCTTCCGGTACCGGGAGCTGCTGCGGGAGGGCCACGACCCGAAGCCCGCCATGAGCGAGGCCGTGGGCCGGGTCGGCGAGACCATCGCCTCGGCGGCCGGCGCGGTGATCGTCGCCTTCCTCGCCCTCCTGCTGTCCAGCCTCGGGATGCTGCGCGCCATGGGCCCCGCCCTGGCGATCTCGGTGGCGGTCACGCTGGCCGCCGCGCTGACGCTGGTCCCCGCGGTCTTCTCACTGCTCGGCCGCAAGGCGTTCTGGCCGTCCAAGCCCTGGCGCACCAGCCCCCGGCACCGTTTCGCGGCCCGCGCCGGTGCGCTCACCGCACGGCGCCCCGGTCTTGTCGCCGGACTCTCGGGCGGGCTGCTGGCGGTCCTGGCCGTCGGCGTGTTCAGCTTCAACCCGGCTTTCGACAGCGAGAGTTCCCTGCCCAAGGACCTGGAGTCCGTGCGTGCGGGCCAGGAGATGCAGCGCGGTTTCGCCGCCGGGCAGACCGATCCCAGCTGGGTGCTCCTCGCATCGGAGGACGGCGGCCGGCTGGACCGGGCCGACCTGGACACGTACCGGCGGAGCCTGACCGCGGGGGGATTCGGGCAGGTCTCCCCCGCCGTCGTCAGCCCGAAGGGCGACGTCGCCCAGTTCGGTGTGGTGCTCAAGGTGAAGCCCGCGAGCGACCAGGCCATCGAGCTGGCCGCGGGGCCGCTGCGCGACACCGCGCACCGGGCGGCCCCGGACGGCAGCAGGGCGCTCGTCGGCGGCACCTCGGCGGTCCTCGCGGACATCCAGCACGCCACGAACCGCGACTACTCGGTGGTCTTCCCGGTCGCCGGGATCGCGATCATGGTCATCCTCGGGCTGCTGCTGCGCAGCGTCGTCGCGCCCTGGTACCTGATGCTCGCGGTGGGTCTCGGCTTCGGGGCGACGCTCGGCTCCACGGTGTGGCTGTTCCAGGACATCAGGGGTGAGCAGGGCCTGCTGTTCACACTGCCGGTGATCGTGTACCTCTTCGTCGTCGCCATCGGCACCGACTACAACATCCTCATGGTGGCGCGGCTCCGCGAGGAGACCGGGCGCGGCCGGAGTCCGGCGGAGGCCGTGCGCGAGGCGGTCACCCGTACCGCCTCCACCGTCGGGGCGGCGGCCTTCATCCTCGCCGGGACCTTCGGTGTGCTCCTGCTGGCCGAGAACAGCATGCTCCAACAGATGGGCTTCGCCGTGGCGTTCGGCATCCTGCTGACCGCCTTCGTCATGGCGCTGCTGCTGGTGCCCGCCGTGACCACTCTGCTGGGCCGCCGCGCCTGGTGGCCGGGCGGCCGGAACCCCTCCGCAGGCGAGGGTGCGCGACCGGACGGCACGGAGCCCCACGAACCCGTGGATGCCGTTGCCGGGTCCACGACTTGACCGTTCGTCACCCCGGTCTCCCGGCACCCCCGACACCGTCCACCAGGGCGGTACGGGGGTGCCGGGCTTTGCCTCGTTGTGCCGCATACAAGAAGATTGGCAGTCTGACGCACATGACCACTGAAGTCACCGACGAGCCCCGCCGCACGGCGGTGCTGTCCACCCCGCCCCCGTCCCGGTGGATCCGCTGGGCGGCCCACGCCGTCCCCCTGATCGCCCTGCCGTCCTCGCTGTGGCGTCTGGCCATGACCGTCGGAGTGCCGGTCGGGTACAGCGACGCGGTCCTGCGCGACGACTACGGTCTGCCCGGCAGCGGCTATCTCGTCCTGCCCCTGATCACGCTCTTCCAGGAGCTGGCGGCGCTGCTCACGCTCGGTCTGATCAGCGAATGGGGCCTGGTCGCGCCGCGTTGGCTGCCGTTCATCGGGGGCCGGCCCGTCCGCACCTGGGCGGCCGTCGCGCCCGCCGCTCTCGGAGCGGTGATCCTCACGGCGGTGACGGTCAGTCAGTACCTGGTGTGGGACAAGGTCGACAGCGGCAGCCTCGACGCCACCCATCGCGCGCTGATGGGCTGGTGCTACGCGCCGCTGCTGCTCTGGGGCCCGCTGCTCGGTGTCGTCACCGTCTCGTACTACCTGCGGCGAAGGCGTCAGCGATGAACACGGCGGTCCTCGTCCTCCTGGCCGCGCTCTCCCTCACCGTGCTGCTCACCGGGCTCGCCTCCGGTGCCCGGCGGCTGCTGGGCATCGAGATCGGCAAGGGCCGTGCCGTGCTCACCGCAGCCGTCGGCCTGACCGCCGGCACCCTCGTCGGATTACCCCTGCGCGATGTGCAGCCGCTGGCCCTGCTCACCCTGGAGATCGGCGTCTCGCTGCTGGTGGCCATGGTCTTCCTGGCCGCGACCGAGGTGCTGATCCCGTCCGGGACCGTACGCGGTCTGGTGGGCTTCCCGAAGGCGGTGCGCCGACGGTTCGCCCGGACCCGGCGGTACGCGCGGCTGAGCCGGATCTTCGTACGGCACGGGCTGGGGCGCTTCCTCACCGGCGGTTCGCGCCGCGCACCCGCCGAACGGGCCGTCCTCGCGCCGTCCCTGCGGCTCGCGCTGGAGGAGGCCGGGGTGACGTTCGTGAAGCTCGGCCAGGTGATGTCCACCCGGTACGACCTGCTGCCGCAGGAGTTCATCGACGAACTCAGCACGTTGCAGGACCGGGCGACCCCCGAACCGTGGGAGTCCACGGCGCAGGTGCTCCACGAGGAGCTGGGCGCGCCGGCCGCCGAGGTGTTCGCGGAGTTCGATCCCGAGCCGGTCGCGGCCGGTTCGATCGCCCAGGTGCACCGCGCCCGGCTGCACAGCGGGGAGCAGGTCGCGGTCAAGGTGCAGCGGGCGACGGCGCGGGCGATCGTCGCGGACGACCTGGACATCCTGTACCGGTTCGCCTCGAAGCTGGAGCACCACACCGACTGGGGCCGCAGCGTGGGCGCCGAAGCGCTCGCCGAGGGGTTCGCCACCTCGCTGCACGAGGAGCTGGACTTCCGTATCGAGGCCCGCAACACCCTGTCGGTGGCGGCGGCCATCGAACAGTCCACGGGCGACTCCGTGATCAAGGTCCCCGAGGTCCACCTCGACCTCACCAGCCGGCGGGTCCTGGTCACCGAGTGGATGGAGGGCGTCCCGCTGCACAGCGTCGCGGACCTCCTCGACGACGGCGGCCCGGACCGGGAGGCACTGGCCCAGGCGATGCTGGACTGCCTGCTCGGGCAGATCATGACCAGCGGGGTCTTCCACGCCGATCCGCATCCCGGCAATCTGCTGCTGCTCCCGGACGGGCACCTGGGCATGCTCGACTTCGGCGCGGTCGGACGGATCGACCGGTCGCTGCGCTCCACCCTGCGCGGGATGCTGCTCGCCCTGCACCGCGGCGATCCCGCCGGCCTCTCCGACGCGCTGATCGAGCTGGTGGACCGGCCCGAACGGGTCGACGAACGGAGGCTGGAACGGGCCCTCGGCCGCTTCCTGGCCCGGCACTTCGCGCCGGGGATCAAACCGGACCGGGAGATGTTCGCCGACCTCTTCACGATCGTGGCCCGGCACGGGATCACGGTGCCGCCGGAGATAGCGGCCGTGTTCCGGGCCCTGGCCACCATGGAAGGCTCCCTGGAGCGGCTGGTCCCCGGCTTCGACATCGTCAGCCAGGCCCGTTCCTTCGCCGTCACCCAGCATCTGCGGAAACTGCGGCCCGAGACGCTGGGGCGCTCGGTGACCGAGGAGCTGCTGTCCATGGTGCCGATGCTGCGCCGGCTGCCGCGCCGGATCGAACGGATCGGCAGCGCCATCGAGGGCGGGCAGCTCACGGTCGGGGTGCGGATGTTCCAGGACCCGGAGGACCGCAGGTTCCTGCGTTCGCTGGTGCACGACGTGCTGCTGGCGTTCCTGGGCGGAGTGATAGGCCTGGTCGGCGTGCAGCTGCTGCGTACCGGCGGCGGTCCCCGGATCAGCGAGGGACTGGGGCTCTTCGAGCTGTTCGGCTACAACCTCCTGCTCATCAGCTGTGTCCTGGTGCTGCGGGTGCTGTTCATGATGATCAGTCCGCGGCGCTGACGGCCGGGGCCCGGCCGTCAGCGCTGGGCGGCCGCCTTCTGGTACGCGCGTCCCGCGAGCGGCACGACCACGACGATCAGCAGGACGAGGACGCCCAGCGCCGCGGGGACGGGGTGCTCCGAGGGGAACGCCCCGCTCGCCGGCCCGCGTTCGTTGCCGAACAGGTCCCGGCTCGCGGAGACGACCGCGCTGACCGGGTTCCACTCGGCGACGGCCCGCATCCAGCCCGGAAGCCCGTCCAGCGGCACGAAGGCGTTGGACAGGAACGCGAGGGGCATCATGATCACGCCGGACACCGCGCTCACCGTCTCCGCGTTGCGCAGCACGAGCCCGAGCAGGGCGCCCAGCCAGGACATGGCGAACCCCATCAGCAGGAGCAGCCCGAAGCCTGCCAGGGTCTGGAGTACGCCGTTGTGCGCGCGCCAGCCGATGAGATAGCCGACCAGGGCCATCACGGCGCAGGTCCAGGCGACGAGCATGCCGTCCGCCACGGTCCGTCCCACCAGCACGGAGGACCGGGAGATGGGCAGGGCGCGGAACCGGTCCACGAGCCCGTTGTTCAGGTCGCCGACCACGCCGACCGCGGTCGTGGTGATGTTGGCGAGCATCACCTGCGCGAAGATGCCGGCCATGATGTATTCCTTGTAGCCGCCGTCCCCGGGCACCTGCATGGCGCTGCCGAAGAGGTAGCCGAAGACGATGACGAACGCCACCGGCATCACGGTGATGCCGATCAGCTGTTCCGGCATCCGGCGGATGTGCCGCATCTGGCGGCCCACGAGTGCGAACGAATCGCTGATGGCCTCGGTCATGCCGGCTGCTTCTCCTTGGTCGTGGTCGATGCGGTGGCGGGGGCCGGCTCCGAACCGGCCTCGGTGCGGCCCTGTTCGCCGGTCAGGGCGAGGAACACGTCGTCGAGCGAGGACCGGCGCACGGCGAAGTCCTCGGGCTCGATGCCGAGCCGTTGCAGACCGCTCGCGGCACCGGCGATCGTGGCGACCCCGCCGGTCAGCGGCACGGAGACGGTGCGGGCGTCCCGGTCGGTCACCGGCTCGCCGGGCGAGATCTCCGCCAGGGTGCGGGAGACGGCCTCCAGATCGGCGACGGACGCCACCGACACCTCAAGGCGTTCACCACCGACCTTGCGCTTGAGCTGGTCGGGGGTGCCCTCGGCGATCACCGTGCCCCGGTCGATGACCGCGATGCGGTCGGCCAGCTGGTCGGCCTCCTCCAGGTACTGCGTGGTCAGCAGCACGGTGACGCCCTCGGCCACCTGGTCCCGGATCATCTGCCAGAGCGTCATCCGGCTGGTGAGGTCGAGGCCGGTCGTCGGCTCGTCGAGGAAGAGCACCGGCGGCCGGCCGACCAGGCTCGCCGCGAGGTCGAGACGTCGGCGCATCCCGCCGGAGTACGTCTTCGCCGGCCGGTCGGCGGCGTCCAGGAGCGCGAACCGGTCGAGCAGTTCGTGCGCGCGGGCCTTCGCGCCGCGCCGGCCGAGGTGCAGGAGCACCCCGATCAGCTGGAGGTTCTCCCGCCCGGTGAGCCGCTCGTCCACCGCCGCGTACTGGCCGGCCAGACCGATGTGGCCGCGCACCTCGCGGGCCTGGGTGGCCAGGTCGTACCCGGCCACGGTCGCGCGCCCCTCGTCGGGTTCGAGGAGCGTGGCGAGGATGCGTACGGTGGTGGTCTTGCCCGCGCCGTTGGGCCCGAGGACGCCGAGGATCGTCCCCGCGGGGACCTCCAGATCGATGCCGCTCAGCGCCTGGTGGTCGCCGTAGCGCTTACGGAGACCCTCTGCGGATATCGCCGTTTCCATGACGGTCGCTCCTTCTGTTCTGCTGTCGTGGACAGCGGGAAGTGGGGTGTTCAGGCGCCGGGAGCCGTGTGCGGGGCGGCCAGTCGCTCCAGGAGGACGCGGCCGATCTCCGCCGCGGGTTCCGGCTGGAGCAGGTGCCCGTGGTGCGCGTGCACCGGGTGGGTGGTGATGTCGCCCGTCACGTGCGGACGCCATGCGGCGACCGAGTCCGCCGTCTTCCCGGCGGGGTCGTCGGTACCGACGGTGGAGACAAACAGCAGCAGCTCGCCGTCGAAGCCCCGGGGCCGGTACCGGGCGCTCAGCTCGTGGTTGTTGATGCCGACCCTCATAAAGGCGGTGATGTTCTCCTCCTCCAGGCTCCCGAGCGCGCTGTCCCGGCCACGGATGATCTCCATCACCCGCTGGTGCTCCAGGGGCCCTTCGGGCAGCTCCGCCAGGTCGTAGCCGACGAAGTCGAGCAGGGTCTCCAGTACGTCGCGCTCGGTGGGCAGGGCGTAGTCGTCGTCCTCCCACGAGGCGTCGTACGGTGTCTGGTCCAGGTTCGCGAGGAGGGCGACCCTCTCCCCCGCCTCGGTCAGCAGGGTGGCGATCTCGTGCGCCACCAGGGCGCCGAAGGACCAGCCGACGAGGTGGTAGGGCCCGGCGGGCCGGATCCGCCGGATCTGCTCGACGTAGTCGGCCGCCATCTCCTCGACGCTCGTCGCGATCGGCTCCTTGCCGTCGAGGCCCCGGGCCTGGAGCCCGTACAGCGGATACTCGGCGCTGACGGCCTTCAGCAGGGACGCGTACGGCCAGCTGAGGCCGCCGGCGCCGTGGACGCAGAAGAGCGGCGCGCGGTCGCCTCCGGTGCGCAGCGGCAGCATCACTTCGAAGCCGTCGCTGTCCGCACCGGTGCCGAGCTTGTCGCTCAGCTGCGCCACGGTCGGCGTCTCGAAGATGCCCCGGTTGCTCAGCTTGACGCCCAGCACCGAGCGGATCCGGCTGACCAGCTGGATGGACGTGATGCTGTCGCCGCCCAGCTCGAAGAAGCTGTCGTCGATGCCCACCCGGTCCACCTTGAGCACATCGGCGAAGAGCCCGCAGAGCACCTCTTCCTGGGCGGACCTGGGTCCGCGCCCGGCGTCGGGGAGTTCGGGGCCGGGCGCGGGAAGCGCTTTACGGTCGAGCTTGCCGTTGACGGTCAGCGGGAGGGCGTCCAGCGGGACGAAGGCGGACGGCACCATGTAGTCCGGCAGTGCGGCGGCCACATGGGCCCGGACGGCGGTGGTGTCCAGAGCGCCGGTGGCCGGTACGGCGTAGGCGACGAGTCGCTTGATGCCCGGCCGGTCCTCGCGGACGACGACGGCGACCTGGGCCACGCTCTCGTGACGGGCGAGAACGGTCTCGATCTCGCCCAGTTCGATCCGGAAACCACGGACCTTGACCTGGTCGTCGGAACGGCCCAGGTACTCCAACTCGCCCTTGCGGGACCAGCGCACCACGTCACCCGTGCGATACATCCGCGAGCCCGCCGGACCGTACGGGTCGGCCACGAAGCGCTCGGCGGTCAGACCCGGACGGCCCAGATACCCGCGTGCAAGGCCGGAACCGGCCACGTACAGCTCACCCGCCACACCGGGTGCCACCGGACTCAGAGAGCCGTCCAGGACGTACGTGGAGGTGCCCGGTACGGGTCCACCGATCGGGGGCACACCCATACCCGCTTCGAGGCGGCCGGACATCGACGCCGCCACCGTGGACTCCGTCGGACCGTAGGCGTTCACCATCAGACGGCCCGGAGCCCACCGGTCGACCAGTTCGGCCGACGTGGCGTCGCCGCCCACGATCAGCGACCTGAACAGCGGGAACTCCCCGTCAGGAACACTCGCCAGCGCGGCCGGCGGAATCAGCGCGTGGGACACCTCGCGCTCCACCAGCACCTTCGCCAGCACATCCCCGGCCAGCGGACCCGGCGGCGGAACCACCAACGCACCACCCGAGCCGAACGCCATCACCAGCTCCAGCACCGACGCGTCGAAACTCGGGGACGCGAACTGCAACACCCGGCTCTTCGGGCCCGCTTCGCATCGCTCCACCAGCCCGGCGGCAAACCCGGCGATACCCCGATGGGAGACGACCACCCCCTTGGGGCGCCCGGTGGAACCCGACGTATAGATCACATACGCCGCACCATCGGCGTCGATCTCCACGTCAGGCTTGACGTCTGGCAACTCCGCATCGAGTGGCGGCAGTTCACGCAGCACCAGCGCGGGAGACGCGTCCGTGAGCATGTAGTCGATCCGGTCCTGCGGGTAGTCCGGGTCCACCGGCAGATAGGCGGCACCCGCCTTCAGTACCGCCAGCTGCGCGACCACGATGTCCACCGAACGCGGCAGCACCAACGCCACCACACCCTCCGGACCCACACCCTGACCGCGCAACCAATGCGCCAGCCGGTTCGCCCGCACCTCCAACTCCGCGAACGACAGGGACACACCCTCGTCACCCGTCACCGCGACCGCCTCCGGCGTCCGCCCCACCCACCGCTCGAACAACCCATGCAACGTCACCGGCTCACACACACGACCCGACGACGCCCACTCCCCGAGCACCAAACCCCGCTCAGCACCCGACAGCACCTCCACACCACCGACCCGCACCCCCGGATCAGCAGCCACCACCTCCAACACCCGCACCAACCGCTCCACCACACCCACCACCGACACCCGGTCGAACAGATCGACCGCGAACTCCACACTCCCCTCGATGCCGTCCGACGTCTCGGCGAACTGGAACGACAGGTCGAACTTGGCGGCGTCGAAGCTGATCTCCTCGGGGGCAATCCGCAGGCCGTCGAGGTCGAGCGTGGCCTCCCCGGTGTTCTGGAACGCCAGCATGACCTGGAAGAGCGGGTGGCGGGCCATGGAGCGCTCGGGGTTCAGCACCTCCACCAGCCGCTCGAACGGCACATCCTGGTTGGCGTACGCCGCGAGGTCCGTCTCCCTGACCCGCTCCACCAGTTCCCGGAACGTCGGGTCGCCCGACACATCCGTACGCAGCACCAACGTGTTCACGAAGAAGCCGACCAGGTCGTCCAGCGCCTCGTCCGTGCGGCCCGCGATCGCGGTGCCCACCGGGATGTCGGTGCCGGCGCCCAGCCGTGAGAGCAGGGTGGCGACGGCGGCCTGCACGACCATGAACACGCTGCCGCCGACCTCTCCGGCCAGGGCCTGCAACCGCTCATGGGTGTCGCGGGAGACGTGGAAGGGGACGGTGTCGCCCCGGTAGCTCATCTCCGCCGGACGCGGCCGGTCCACCGGAAGCACCAACTCCTCCGGCAGCCCCGCCAACGCCCCACGCCAGTAATCCACCTGCCGCGACAACTCACTCACCGGGTCGCCCTCATCACCCAGCACATCCCGCTGCCACAACGTGTAATCCGCGTACTGCACCGGCAACGCCGCGAAGCCTGGTGCGCCACCGCCCGCACGCGCCGCGTACGCCTCGCTCAGGTCGCGGGCCAGCGGGCCCATCGACCAGCCGTCGCCCGCGATGTGGTGCACCACGACCAGCAGCACGTGTTCGTCGTCGGAGACGGTGAACAGGGCGGCCCGCAGCGGTATTTCCGTGGCGATGTCGAAGCCGCGCGCGACCTCGGCGGCCAGGCGCCCGGGGTCGAAGGGCGCGGTCTCCAGCACCGGGCGCGCGTCGTGCGCCGGCAGGATCAGCTGGTACGGACGGCCCTCCACGTCGGGGAATATCGTGCGCAGGCTTTCGTGGCGTGCCGTGACATCACCGAGTGCCGCTTCCAGCGCGGCCGGGTCCAGGGTGCCGGTCAGGCGGACCGCCATCGGCATGTTGTAGGTGGCGCGGGGCCCCTCGAAGCGGTTGAGGAACCAGAGCCGGCGCTGCGCGGACGAGAGCGGGATCTCCTCGGGGCGCGGGCGCACGGTGAGCGCCTGGCGGGCGCGGCCGGCGTCACCGAGGCGTTCCGCGAGGGCCACGGCGGTCGGGGCCTCGAACAGCGTGCGGACCGCGAGTTCGGCGCCGAGCCGGGAGCGGACACGGCTCACGACACGGGTGGCCAGGAGCGAGTGGCCGCCCAGGTCGAAAAAGCCGTCGTCGATGGAGACCCGCTCCAGGCCCAGGACCTCGGCGAAGATGTCGCAGAGGGCCTTCTCCCCGGCGGTGCGGGGTGTCCGGCCCTCGGCCCGGGTGCGCGGACCGGGTGCCGGGAGGGCCCGGCGGTCGAGCTTCCCGTTGACCGTGACCGGCAGCCGGTCGAGGGCGACGAAGGCGGCCGGGACCATGTAGTCGGGCAGCCGCCCGCCGAGGCGCAGCCGCAGTTCGTCCGCGTCGGGCACCTCGCGTCCGGTGGCGGGGACGGTGTAGGCGACGAGTTCCTTGATGCCGGGGCGGTCCTCGCGGACGATCACTGCGGCGCGGGCGATCTCCTCCTGGCTCTCCAACGCGGTCTCGATCTCGCCCGGTTCGATGCGGAAGCCGCGGATCTTGACCTGGTCGTCAAGGCGTCCGATGCAGTCGATCCGGCCGTCCCTGGTCCAGCGGGCCAGGTCGCCGGTGCGGTACATCCGGGTGCCGGCGGGGCCGTGCGGGTCCGCGACGAAGCGTACGGAGGTGAGGTCCGGCCGGTTCAGGTAGCCGCGGGCCAGTCCGGCGCCGGCCAGATACAGTTCGCCGGCCACGCCGGGGGCGACCGGCCGCAGGGACGGATCGAGGATGTACGCCCGGTAGTTGTCCAACGGCCGCCCCACGAGGACCCGGTCGGCCTCCTCGATGCGCTGACCGAGCGCGTCGACGGTGGTCTCGGTGGGGCCGTACAGGTTGTGGGTGACGAGGTCCGGGACGCCCAGGAGTTCCTGGCGCAGGGTCTCGCCCAGTGCCTCGGCGCCCAGGCTCACGATCATCGGGCGCAGGGACTCGTCGGCGGTCAGGCCGAGTTCGTGGAGCTGCTGGTAGTGGGCGGGGGTGGTGTCGAAGTGGTCGATGCCGCCCACCCGTTGGACGTAGGCGAAGAGTGCGGCGGCGTCATGGCGTGCCTCGTCGTCGATGAGGTGCAGTTCGTGTCCGGCCAGCATCCACAGCAGGGGGTCGAAGGCGGCGTCGAAGGAGAACGACGAGACCAGCGCGGCGCGCAGCCGGCGGTCGCCCGCCCCTGCGATCTCCGGTGCGTAGAGCCGCCCGAAGTGGTCGTGGAAGAGGTTCACGAAGCTGCGGTGCTGGACGGTGACGCCCTTGGGGCGGCCGGTGGAGCCCGAGGTGTAGATGATGTAGGCCGCGTTGTCCGGGCGGGGCGCGCCGCCGCGTTCGTCGTCGGTGAGGTTGTCCGCCGGGATCCCGGGGTCGATGTCGTGCAGTGCGGCGGGGTCGGTGAGTTCCAGCACCGGGCGAGCGTCGTCGAGCATGTGGGCGATGCGGTCGTCGGGGTAGTCCGGGTCGACCGGGACGTAGACGGCGCCCGCCTTCATCACGGCGAGCAGCGCCACGACGTGTTCGGCCGAGCGGGGCAGCCGTACGGCGACGGGCTGCTCGGCCCCCGCGCCGAGAGCGACGAGCCGGCGGGCCAGCCGGTTGGCCCAGGCGTTGAGTGCGGCATAGGTGAGCCGGGTGTCCTGGAAGACCAGGGCGACGGCGTCGGGGGTGCGCGCGGTCTGCTCCTCGAAGAGGCCGGGGAGGGTGCCCGTCGGGTAGGTGCGCGCGGTGTCGTTCCAGTCGACGAGGATGCGGTGGCGTTCCTCGGCCGTCAGGACGTCGACGGACGACAGCCTGCGGTCGGGGTCGCCGGCCAGCTCGCCGGCCAGCCGTACGAAGCGCTCCGCCAGGTCCCGGGCGGTCTCCGGGTCGAAGAGGTCCGTGGCGAACTCGATGCCGCCGCCGATCCCGGCGGGGGCGCCGTCGTCCCCGAACCGCTCCTCCAGGACGAGCGAGAGGTCGAAGTTGGAGGTCTTCCAGCCGACGGCCCGCCCGGTGGCCCGCGGCCCTCCGAGGTCGAGGGTGGCCTCCGCGTTGTTCTGGAAGGAAAGCATCACCTGGAAGAGCGGGTGGCGGGCCATGGAGCGCTCGGGGTTCAGCACCTCCACCAGCCGCTCGAACGGCACATCCTGGTTGGCGTACGCGGCCAGGTCGGATTCCCTTACCCGGTCCAGGAGTTCACGGAAGGTCGGGTCGCCCGACACGTCCGTACGGAGTACCAGCGTGTTCACGAAGAACCCGACCAGGTCGTCCAGCGCTCCGTCGGTGCGGCCGGCGACGGGCGAGCCGATGGGGATGTCGGCGCCGGCGCCCAGCCGGTGCAGCAGCGCGGCCAGAACCGATTGCATCACCATGAAGACGCTCGCGCGGCGTTCGCGGGCGAGGCCGGTGAGCCGCTGGTGGACGTCGGCGGGGACCTGGAGTTCGACGGTGTCGCCCCGGTAGCTCATCTCGGCGGGGCGCGGGCGGTCGGTGGGGAGGGCCAGTTCCTCGGGGACGCCGGCGAGCGCGGTGCTCCAGTAGCCGATCTGCCGGGACAGCTCGCTGTCGGGGCGGTTCTCGTCGCCGAGCACCTCGCGCTGCCACAGGGTGTAGTCGGCGTACTGGACGGGCAGCGGCTCCCACGCGGGCGCGCGGCCCTCGCACCTGGCGCGGTACGCCTCGCCGAGGTCGCGGGCGAGCGGGGCCATGGACCAGCCGTCGGCCGCGATGTGGTGGACGACGAGCAGCAGGACGTATTCGGTACCGCCCAGCGCGAACAGGCGGGTGCGCAGGGGCGGTTCGGCGGTGAGGTCGAACTCCTTGCCGGCGGCGGCAGCGAGCGCCTGTTCCAGGTCGCCGTCGTCGACGCCGATCACGGGCAGGGCGGGGACGGCCTGCCCGGGGTCGAGGATCACCTGCCGGGGGTTGCCGTCGGTCTCCGGGAAGACGGTGCGCAGGCTCTCGTGGCGGGTCACCACGTCGGCGAGCGCCTGGCGCAGCGGCTCGACGCGCAGTTCGCCGGAGAGCCGTACGGCCAGCGGCAGGTTGTAGTTGCCGCCCGCGTCCTCGAACCGGCCGAGGAACCACAGGCGTCGCTGGGCGGGCGACAGCGGGATCTCCGCCGGGCGCGGTGCGGCGACGAGTGCCGTGCGGGCCCGGCCGGCGGTGCCGAGGCGGTCGGCGAGGGCCGCGACCGTGGGTGCTTCGAAGAGGGTGCGGACCGCGATCTCCGCGCCGAAGGCCGTACGCACCCGGCTGACGAGCCGGGTGGCGAGCAGGGAGTGTCCGCCGAGGTCGAAGAAGCTGTCGTCGACGGAGACCTGCTCCAGGCCGAGGACGTCGGCGAAGAGGGCGCACAGCCGTGCCTCGTGGGCGGTGCGCGGGGCGCGTCCGGACGGGGCGGCGCCGTCGGGCACCGGCAGGGCGCGCCGGTCCAGCTTGCGGTTGGGGGTGAGCGGGAGCGCGTCGAGGGCGACGAAGGCGGAGGGCACCATGTAGCCGGGCAGCCTGCCGTCGAGGTGGGCGCGCAGGTCGTCGGCGCCGGGTGCCGGGTGGCCGGCCTCCGGCACGGTGTAGGCGGCGAGTGTGCTGATGCCCGGCCTGTCCTCCCGGGCGATGACGACGGCCTGGGCGACGGCGGGGTGGGTGGTGAGGGCCGCCTCGATCTCGCCGAGTTCGATGCGGAAGCCGCGGATCTTGACCTGGTGGTCGCTGCGGCCCAGGTAGTCCAGTTCGCCGTCGCCGGTCCAGGAGACCACGTCGCCGGTGCGGTACATACGGGTGCCGGTGGGGCCGTACGGGTCGGCGACGAAGCGTTCGGCGGTCAGCGCCGGCCGGTTCAGGTAGCCGCGCGCGAGTCCTGCCCCGGCGAGATACAGCTCGCCGGGCACCCCGGGCGGTACGGGCCGCAGCGCGCTGTCCAGGACGTAGGCGCGGGTGTTGTGGACCGGGCGGCCGATGGTGGGCCGGGCGGGCCAGTCGCCGGGGTCGGCGGGGAGCGTGGCGGCGGTGACGACGTGGGTCTCGGTGGGTCCGTAGTGGTTGTGCAGGACGCGGCCGGTGCCGTGGTGGAAGTCGCGCATCCGCTTGGTCGGCACCAGGGCCTCGCCCGCCTGGGCGAGGTGGCGGAGGGCGGGCAGTTCGAGGCCCTGTCCCGCGGCCTCCTCGCAGAGGGCGTCGATGACCAGGTTGGGCGCGTACACCTCGCCGATCCGCTGCTCGTCGAGCCAGCGCACCAGGGCGGCCGGGTCGCGCCGGGTGTCCTCGTCGGGGATGACGAGGGTGCGTCCGGACAGGGTGGCGGACAGGATCTCCTGGGCGGATACGTCGAAGCTGATGGCCGTGAACTGCGCGGTGCGCACACCGGGGCCGCCGGGAAGCACGTCCTCGTGCCAGGCGACGAGGTTGGCGAGGGCCCCGCCGGGCATCGCCACGCCCTTGGGCCGTCCCGTCGAGCCGGAGGTGTAGATGACGTACGCGGGCGTGCGGGGGGAGAGCGGGGCCGTGCGGTCGCCGTCGGCCGGGTCGGTGTCCGCGGCGGCCTCGATCCGCCGGGCCGTGTCGTCGGTGTCGAGGACGAGCAGCGGGAGTGCGTCACCGGGTACGGCGGCGGTGATCCGGGGCGAGGTGGCGCTGTCGGTGAGGACGAGGACCGGCCGGGCGTCGGTCAGCATGTGGGCGATGCGGTCGGCTGGATACTCGGGGTCGACGGGCAGATAGGCGGCACCCGCCTTGAGGACCGCCCAGAGCGCCACGATCTGGTCGGCGGACCGGGGAAGCGCCAGGGCGACGGTCTGCTCGGGGCCGGCACCGTGTGCGATCAGGAGCCGGGCGACGCGGTTGGCGCGGGCGTCGAGCGCGGCGTACGAGAGACGGGTGTCGCCGTGCTGGACGGCGGTCGCGTCCGGGTGGCGGTCGGCGACCCGCCGGAACAGAGCGGGCAGCGTGGCCGGTGCGGTGGGGTGGGCGGTGTCGTTCCAGGTGCCCAGGACCAGCGCGCGGTCCTCGGGGGCGAGGAGGTCGAGGCGTCCGACGGCGATGTCCTCGGACCCGGCGAGGGAGGCGAGCAGCCGCAGCACGCGGTCGCCGATGGCACGGGCCTCGGCGTGCTCCAGTACGTCGGGGCGGTGGCTCAGCTCGATGGCGAGGGTGGTGCCCACGTGGACCATGAGGCCGAGCGGGTAGTGGGTGCCCTCGTGGCTGCGGCCGTCGACGACGCCGAGGCCGTCGGCGGAGCTGCGCAGGCCCTCGGTGTCCACCGGGTAGTTCTCGAAGACGAGGAGGGTGTCGAAGAGTTCACCTCCGACCGGGGTCAGCCGCTGGATGTCGGAGAGTCCGAGGTACTGGTGGTCCATGAGGCCGGCCTGCTGGTCCTGGAGCCGTTCCAGGAGCGCGCCGACGGTCTCGGCGGGGTCCAGCCGGACGCGTACGGGCAGCGTGTTGATGAAGAGCCCGACCATGGACTCGATGCCGGGGACCTGCGGCGGGCGGCCCGAGACCGTACCGCCGAAGACCACGTCCTGACGGCCCGTCAACTGACCCACCACGATCGCCCAGGCGGCCTGCACCACGGTGTTGACCGTGACCCCGCGCACCCGCGCCCACCGCGCCAGCGCGGCGGTCTCCGCCTCACCCAGCTCCACCCGGACCTGCCCCGGGGCCATGGGCTCCCGCGCCATGTCCGGGGCGGCGAGCAGGGTCGACTCGTCCAGCCCGTCCAGCACCTGTCGCCAGGCGGTCTCGGCTGCCGTGCGGTCCTGCGCGGCGATCCAGGCGAGATAGTCGCGGTACGGGGCGACGGGCGGCAGCTCGGTCTCGTCCTCACCCCGGCCGAACAGCCCGTACAGCTGGAGGAGTTCACCGATGAGCAGGGCCCGGGACCATCCGTCGAGCAGGATGTGGTGCGCGGTCAGCAGGAAGCGGTGGCGCCCCTCCCCCAGGTCGATCAGGGTGAACCGGACGAGCGGGGGCCGGGCCAGGTCGAAGCGCCGGGCCCGGTCCTCGGCCACCAGCCGGTCGGCCTCGGCGGCCCGGTCGGCGGCCGGCAGCCCCGACAGATCGGCGCGGGTCCAGTCGGGTTCGACCTGGACCGGGATGAGCTGGACCGGTTCGCCGTTCTTGCGGTGGCGGAAGGCGGCACGCAGCACGGAGTGCCGGCGCAGCACGGCGGCGCACGCCGCACGCAGGGCCTCGGCGTCGATTCCGCCCTCGATGTCCAGGGTGAACTGCGTGGTGTAGGCGTCGGGGCCCTGTGTGTCGTACTGCGCGTGGAACAGGAGACCGTGCTGGAGCGGGGAGAGCGGGAGGATGCCCTCGAGCCGCTGCTTGGACGTAGTCATTTCGCTTCTCTCCACTCAGAGCCCGAAGTCTTCTTCGAATGCGTCGATCTCGTCCTGGCCGAGGTCGAGCAGCGGCGCCAGTGACGCCGCGGTGTGCTGGGGTGCCGCCGGGGGCGGGGTGTACGCGTCGGGGTGTTCCGCGCGGATCACCAGCGATCGCAGGGCCCGGAACCAGCCGTCGGCGAGTGCGGCCACCTCTTCCTCGGTGAACAGTTCGCCGGGCCAGCTCCAGGAGGCGACCAGACGGGGGCCGTCGGGCCGGTCCTGGGTGAGCGAGTTCAGCTCCAGGGCGTGCGCGGCGGGCATGGCGTCGTCACTTCCGCCGAGTCCGCCGTCGCCGTCGTCCCCGTCGTCCCCCGCGGCGAACCGGCCCAGGTAGTTGAAGCCGATCTGCGGTGCGGGGAAGGCCGCCAGGGCCGGCGCCGTCTCGGGGTTGAGGTGGCGCAGCAGGCCGTAGCCGGCTCCGTTGTCCGGCAGTTCGGCGAGCTGCCGTGCCACCTCGGCCACGGCCCGGGAGACGGCGGGGCCGCCGCCGCGGATGCCGTCCCAGTCGCTCTCCGGTACCCCGGGGTCGAGCCGGACCGGGAAGAGGCTGGTGAACCAGCCGACCGTGCGGGAGATGTCCGCGTCGGGGAGGACGTCCGCGAGAAGTTCCTCCCGGCCGTGGCCCTCCAGGTCCAGCAGGACCCCGCCGTGCGCGGACCGCCCCCGGCCCCGGTTCCACTCGGTCACCGCCAGGGCGAACGCCGTCAGCAGGACATCGTTGACCCCGGTCCGGAACGCGGTGGGGACGCTGGTCAGCAGCGGCCCGGTCACCTCGGCGGGCAGGGTCACCGTCAGCTGGCGCGCCACCCCGGCCACGTCCCGGGCCGGGTCCAGCGCCCGGACCCCGAGGGGCTGTTCGGGCCGGCCCGCGAGCATCCGGGTCCATACGGGGAGTTCCGCGGCGCGCCCGGGGGTGCGGGCGGCGGCCGTCAGGCTCCGGGACCACGCGCGCAGCGAGGTCCACACCGGTTCCAGGACGGGTTCCCGGCCCGCGACGACCGCCTCGTACGCGGCCATCAGGTCGGGGGTCAGGATCCGCCAGGACACTCCGTCGACCACGAGGTGGTGGACGATCAGGAGCAGGCTGCCGACGCGGTCGGGGCCGGCGTCGAACCGGACCACCTGCATCATCACCCCGGCGTCGGGGTCCAGCCTGTTCTGCGCGGCGCGGCCCTCCGCGTCGAGCGCCGCCGCCGTACCGGCCGCGTCGAGTCCGGAGACGTCCACCCGGTGGATGATGTCCTCGGCCCGGACGGAGCCCTTCGGCGGGATGTGGAGCGACCAGTCGGTGTCCGTCCTGACCAGCCGGGCGCGCAGTGCGTCGTGGTGGTCCAGTACGGCCCGGACCGTGGCGGCGAGCTGTGCGTCGGTGAGGTCGCCGGGTGCGGGTGACATCACGGACTGGTTGAACCCTTCGATCCGGCCGCCCAGGTCCCGCAGCCAGCGGATGATCGGGGTGGCGGGCACCGCGCCCAGTGCCGGGTCGGCCCCTTCGGGGTCGGCGGCCGGAAGCGGCTCGGCCGTGGTCCCGGCGAGGGCGGACGCGAGGGCTTCGGGCGTCTTGTGCCGGAACACCTCGCGGGGGGTCAGCACCAGGCCCTCCTGGCGGGCGCGGCCCACCAGTTGGATGGAGGTGATGCTGTCGCCCCCGAGCGTGAAGAAGCTGTCCTCCACTCCGGCGGCGGGCAGCCCGAGCACGTCCGCGAAGAGCCGGCAGAGCAGTTCCTCGCGGGGGCCGGCCGGTGCGCGTCCGGCGGGGCGGGCCCCGAAGTCGGGGGCGGGCAGCGCCTTGCGGTCCAGCTTTCCGTTGGTGTTCAGCGGCAGGGCGTCCAGTGTGACGAATGCGGCGGGGACCATGTAGTCGGGCAGCTCGGCGGCGGCGTGGGCGCGCAGTTCGGCCGCGTCGGGCGCCGTCGTGCCGGCTGCCACGGTGTACGCGACCAGCAGCTTGGTGCCGGGGCGGTCCTCCCGTACGACCACGGCGACCCGGGCGACCCGCGGGTGCCGGGCCAGCACCGACTCGATCTCGCCGAGTTCGATGCGGAAGCCGCGGACCTTGACCTGGAAGTCGGTACGGCTCAGGTACTCCAGCTCGCCGTCCCGGCCCCAGCGGACCAGGTCGCCGGTGCGGTACATGCGGCTCCCGGGCAGCCCGTACGGGTCGGCGACGAATCTCTCGGCGCTCAGTCCGGGGCGGCCCAGGTAGCCGCGGGCCAGGCCGGCGCCCGCGATGTACAGCTCGCCGGGGACGCCGGGCGCGACGGGGCGCAGTGCGCCGTCGAGGACGAGGACCCGGGTGTTGAGGATCGGGCGGCCGATGGGCGGGGCGCCGGCCGTGCCGTCGAGTTCGGCGGTGGTGGACCAGATGGTCGTCTCCGTGGGCCCGTACACGTTGACCGCGCGCCGGCCCTTCGCGGCCATCGCCTCGGCGAGCGCGCCGGGGACGGCCTCGCCGCCCACGAGCATGCGCAGGCCGTCGAGGGCTTCGGGGACCTGGGCGATCAGGGTCTGCCACATGGAGGGCGTGGCCTGCAGCACCGTGCCGCCGTTGGCGCGGATCAGGGCCGCGAGCGCGTGCGGGTCCAGTACCTCGTCCTTGCCCGCGACGACCACGGCAGCGCCGGCGAGCAGCGGCAGGTAGAGCTCCAGGGCCGCGATGTCGAAGGACACGGTGGTGACGGCGACGAGCCGGTCCGTACCGTCCATCGGCACCCGCGCCGCCATGTCGGCCAGGAAGTTGTCCAGGGCGGCGCGCGGGATCACGACGCCCTTGGGGCGGCCGGTCGATCCGGAGGTGTAGATGGCGTAGGCCGGGTTGCGGCCGTCGGCCGGGACGCCGTCCGGGGGCCCTGCGGGCAGGTCCGCCAGTGCGCGGACCGTCTCCGGGGTGTCGAGCAGCAGCAGCGGCGTGTCCGAAGCGGGCAGGGCGGCGGCGGTCGCCTCGGTGGTGACCAGCAGCGAGGGCCGTGCGTCGTCGAGGACGTAGCCCAGCCGCTCGGCGGGGTGCTCCGGGTCGAGCGGCACATAGGCGGCCCCGGACTTGAGGACGGCGAGCAGCGCGACCAGCAGCTCCGCGGACCGGGGCAGGGCCACGGCGACGTAGCGCTCGGGGCCCGCCCCGCGCGCGGCGAGGAGGTGCGCCAGCCGGTCGGACCGCGCGTCCAGTTCGGCGTAGCCGATCCGTTCCGTCCCGGCGATCACCGCCGTGGCGTCCGGAGTGGCGGCCGCCCGGCGCGCGAACAGCTCGGTCAGCGCCGGAATACCGGGCTCCGGGTCCACGGTGCCCGCCCAGTCGCCGAGGACCAGCTTCTCCTGGCGCGGTGCCAGCAGGCTCAGCCGGCCCACGGGCAGGTCCGCGTGGCCGGGGACCTCGCCCAGGGTCCTCGCCAGGGCGGCGGCCAGCTCCTCGACCTGCTCCCGGTCGAGCACGTCCGGCCGGTGGGCGAGATCGAGGCCGAGCGAGCGGCCGAGTCCGACGGTGAGGCTGAGCGGGTAGTGGGTGCTCTCGTGGTTGTCACCGCCGACGATCCCGAGCCCGCCGGCGGACTTCCGCAGTGCGGTGGCGTCGAGCGGGTAGTTCTCGAAGATGACGAGGGAGTCGAAGAGTTCCCCGTGCCCGGCGGCGCGCTGGACGTCGGCGAGCGGCAGGTGCTGGTGGTCCATGAGGCCGGCCTGCTGGTCCTGGAGCCGGTCGAGCAGGGCGCCCAGCGTCTCGGCGGGGTCCGTCCTGACCCGTACGGGAAGGGTGTTGATGAAGAGCCCGACCATGGACTCGATGCCGGGGACCTGGGGCGGGCGGCCGGAGACCGTACCGCCGAAGACCACGTCCTGGCGGCCGGTGAGCCGGCCCAGCACCAGGGCCCAGACCGCCTGCACCACGGTGTTGACCGTGACCCCGCGCAACCGGGCCCACCGCGCCAGCGCGGCGGTCTCCTCCTCGCCCAGTTCCACCCGTATCCGGCCGGGGACGACGGGCTCCCGGGAGGCGTCCGGGGCGGTGAGGAGGGTCGGCTCGTCCAGTCCGTCGAGTACCTGGCGCCAGGCGGCCTCGGCGGCCGTACGGTCCTGGCCTGCGACCCAGCCGAGGTAGTCGCGGTACGGCGTGACGGAGGGCAGGGAGGCGCTGTCGCCCTTCTGCGCGTACAGCGAGAACAGCTCGCCCAGGAAGACCGGCATGGACCAGCCGTCGAGCAGCAGGTGGTGGTGGCTGATGACGAACCGGTGGCGGTCGGGGGCCGTCGTGATGAGGGTGAACCGCATCAGCGGAGGCGCGGCGAGATCGAACCGCCGCGTCCGGTCCTCGGCCACCAGGCGGTCCGCCTCGGCAGTGCGCTCGTCCTCGGGCAGGCGCGTCAGGTCGGCGTCCTGCCAGGGGAGTTCGAAACCGGTGGGGATGACCTGGACCGGCGCGTCGAGCCCGTCGTGCCGGAACGCGGAGCGGAGGTTGCCGTGCCGGGTGAGCAGGGTGCGCACGGCCGCTCGGAGGGCGTCCCTGTCGATGGAACCCTCGATATCGAGGGCGAGTTGGACGGTGTAGACGTCGTGGCCCTGCTCGTCGTACACCGCGTGGAAGAGAAGTCCCTGCTGGAGCGGGGAGAGGGGCAGTACGTCGGCGAGCCGGCCGTGCTCGCTCTCCAGCCGGTCGATCTGCTCCTGGGAGAGACTGGCCAAGGGGCGCAGGTCGGAGGGGGTGAGCCCGCCCGCACCGGGGTCGGCCGCGTGGGCGGACAGGGCGCGCAGCGCGGCGAACCAGCCCTCGGCCAGAGCCCGCACCTCCTCCTCGGAGAGCAGCGCGGCGGGCCACGACCAGTCCGCGACCAGACGCGGGCCCTCGGCGTCGTCGAGCGTGGCCGCGTTGAGATCCAGGGCGTGGGTCAGCGGCATGCGCGGGTCGCGGCCGTCGCCCAGGTCGGCGTCGGAGGTCAGGGCCCAGTCGGCGTCCTGGCCGTCGCGGGCGTCGAACCGGCCCAGGTAGTTGAACCCGAGCTGCGCCGTGGGGAGTTCGGCCAGGCGGGGCCCGGTCTCGGGGTTGAGGTAGCGCAGGAGGCCGTAGCTGATGCCGCTGTCCGGCAGGGCGTGAAGCTGTTCCTTGACGGCCTTCAGCGCACCGCCCCAGTCGCCCTTCTCCCCCGCGTCCAGACGGACCGGGAACATGCTCGTGAACCAGCCCACCGTCCGGGAAGTGTCCGCACCCCCGACCACGTCCTCACGACCATGGCCCTCCAGGTCGACGAGCACACTCCGCGAACCCGAACCCCGCCACTCGGCAACCGCAGCGGCGAACGCGGTGAGCAGCACATCGTTGACACCGGCGCGGTAGACCGCCGGAACCCGTGTCAGGAGGGAGTCGGTGACATCCGTGGGAAGCGTGAGGGACAGGTGCCTCACGGTGGCGGCGGTGTCCAGCTCCGGGTCGAGCCGGCGGGCGCCGATCACCGGATCGTCCCCGTCCAACACCTCTTCCCAGAGCGGGAGTTCGACATCGCGGTCGGCGGCGAGGGTGTGCAGTTCCTGGGCCCAGCGGCGGAACGAGGTCCCCACCGGCTCCAGCTCCGCACCCTCGTACGCACGCGCCAGATCCGGGAGCAGCACCCGCCACGACACCCCGTCCACCACCAAGTGGTGAAGAGACAGCAGCAGCTGGCCCGCATCCTCGAACCACACCGCCTGCACCATGACGCCCGCGTCCGGCGCGAGACGATCCCGAGCAGCTGCCGCAGCGATGGAGATGTCCCCCTCGCCCCGGCTCAGCACATCGCCGGCCCGCACCGTACCCGGTGCGCCAACCTCCAGACCCCACGTGTCGTCACCTCGGACCAGACGGGAACGCAGCACGTCATGACGGTCCAGCACGGCCTGAAGCGCCGACTCCAGCGCCTCATAGGTCGCCCCTGCGGGGGTACGTACCAGCATCGTCTGGCTGAACCCGTCCACCGGGCCACCCAGCTCACGCAACCAGCCGACGATCGGCGTCTCCACCACCGAGCCCAGACCCGCACCCGGCTCCTCGACCCGCCCGGCCGACACCACACCCGCCACCACCGCCAACGCCTCCGGCGTCCGGTGCTGGAACACCTCACGCGCCGAGAACACCAACCCCGCACGCCGCGCCCGGCTCACCAACTGGATCGACACAATGCTGTCGCCACCCAGCTCGAAGAAGCTGTCGTCGCGCGCCACGTCCTCCACGCCGAGCAGTTCGGTGTAGAGCCGGCACAGTGTTTCCTCGCGCGGGTTGCGCGGGGCCCGGCCCGTGCCGCCACCACTGGGCGCCGGGGCCGGCAGGGCGCGCCGGTCGAGCTTGCCGTTGACGGTCAGCGGGAGGGCGTCCAGGGAGACGAAGGCCGAGGGCACCATGTAGTCGGGCAGCACGGCGGCCACATGGGCCCGTACGGCGTCGGTGTCCAGGGCGCCGGTGCGCGGCACGGCGTACGCGACGAGGCGTTTGATGCCCGGCCGGTCCTCGCGCACCACGACCGCGACCTGGGCCACACCCTCGTAGCGGGCGAGGACCGTCTCGATCTCGCCCAGTTCGATGCGGAATCCGCGCACCTTCACCTGGTCGTCGGAACGGCCCAGGTACTCCAGCTCGCCGGTCCGGGACCAGCGCACCACGTCGCCCGTGCGATACATCCGGGAGCCCGCCGGGCCGAAGGGATCGGCGACGAACCGCTCGGCGGTCAGGCCCGGCCGCCCCAGGTACCCGCGCGCCAGCCCCGCACCCGCGATGTACAGCTCGCCCGCCACGCCCGGCACCACCGGGCGCAGCGCGTCGTCCAGGACGTGGACCCGGCTGTTGGTGACGGGCCGGCCGATGAGCGGCCGGGCCATGTCGGTGGTGCGCGAGGTGAGGGTATCGACGGTGGCCTCGGTGGGGCCGTACAGGTTGTACCCGGTGACTCCCTCCGTGGCCGCCAGCTCCTGCCACAGGGCCGGGCTCACCGCCTCGCCGCCGAGGGCGAGGATGCGCGGGCGGGCCCCGGGGTCGCGGACGAGTCCCTGCTCGACGAGCTGTTCCGCGTACGAGGAGGTGAGTTCCATGAAGTCGATGCCGGCGGCGCGGACGTAGGCGATCAGTGGCTCCGGTTCGCGCCGGACGTCGTCCTCGATCAGGTGCAGCTCGTGTCCGGCCACCATCCACAGCAGGGGGTCGAGCGAGGCGTCGAAGGACACGGCGGCGGTGAGGGCGGCGCGCAGCGGGCGGCCCGCGTCGGCCACCTCGGCGGCGTACAGCTCCTCGAAGTGGTGGTGGTGCAGGTTGACGAGGCTGCGGTGGGCGACCACGACGCCCTTGGGGCGGCCGGTGGATCCGGAGGTGTGGATGACGTAGGCCGGGTGGTCCGGCCGCAGCGGGACGGTCCGTCCGGCGTCGTCGAGAGGGGTGCCGGGCAGTTCGCGCAGGGCCTCCACGACCTCGGGGTCGTCCAGGCCGATGTGGTGGCCGCCCCGGTCGTGCGGGACGGCGTCCCGGGTTCCGGCGGCGGTGAGCACGGCGGAGGTGCCGACGTCCTGGAGCAGGAGGGCGGTGCGGTCCACGGGGTGCGCCGGGTCGACGGGCACGTAGGCGGCGCCCGCCTTGGTGACGGCGAGCACGGCGACCACAAGGTCGGTCGTACGCGGGAGGGCCACGGCGACGTACTGCTCGGGGCCGACGCCGTGCCGGCGCAGGAGGCGGGCCAGCCGGTTGGCGCGGGCGTCCAGCTCGGCGAAGGTGAGGCGGCCGTCGCGGGCGACCAGGGCTGTGGCGTCGGGGGTTCGAGCGGCCTGGCGTTCGAAGAGTTCCGGCAGAGTGGCCACGGGGACCTCGCGGGCCGTCTCGTTCCACTCGACGAGGATGCGGTGGCGTTCCGCGTCGGTGAGGACGTCCACCGAGGACAGCTTGCGGTCCGGGTCGCCGACCAGCTCACCGACCAGGCGTACCAGGCGGGCCGCCAGGTCCTGTGCCGTCTCGCGGTCGAAGAGGTCCGTGGCGTACTCGACGCGGCCGTCGATGCCGGCGGGTGCGCCGTCGGCGCCGAAGGTCTCGGCGAGCTGGAAGGAGAGGTCGAACTTGGCCCCGTCCACGGTGACTTGCTCGGGGGCGATGTGCAGGCCGTCCAGGTGGAGGGTGGCCTCCGCGTTGTTCTGGAAGGACAGCATCACCTGGAAGAGCGGGTGGCGGGCCAGGGAGCGTTCGGGGTTGAGCACCTCGACCAGCCGCTCGAACGGCACGTCCTGGTTGGCGTAGGCCGCGAGGTCGGATTCCCGTACCCGGTCCAGGAGTTCGCGGAAGGTCGGGTCGCCCGACACGTCCGTCCGCAGCACCAGGGTGTTCACGAAGAACCCGACCAGATCGTCCAGGGCCTCGTCGGTCCGGCCGGCGACGGGCGAGCCGATCGGGATGTCGGCTCCGGCGCCGAGGCGGTGCAGCAGTGCGGCCAGGGCCGCCTGGACCACCATGAAGACGCTCGCCCGGCTCGTACGGGCCAGCTCGGCCAGCGGGGCATGCGCCGCCGCCGGGATCTCCAGGGGCACGGTGTCGCCCCGGAAGCTCATCTCGGCCGGGCGGGGCCGGTCCAGGGGAAGCGCCAGCTCCTCCGGCAGGGCGCCGAGGGTGTGGCGCCAGAACGCGACCTGCCGGCCGAGGCCGCTGTCCGGGTCGTTCTCGTCGCCCAGCTCCTCGCGCTGCCACAGGGTGTAGTCGGCGTACTGGACGGGCAGCGGCTCCCAGGCGGGCGCACGGCCCGCGTGCCGCGCGTCGTAGGCCTCGCCCAGGTCGCGGGCGAGCGGGGCCATGGACCAGCCGTCGCCCGCGATGTGGTGGACGACGATGAGCAGCAGGTGCTCGGCGGGCGAGGCCCGGAAGAGCGTGGCCCGGACCGGGATCTGTGTGGCGAGGTCGAAGTCCTGGGCCGCCGCCCGTGCCACGGCCGCCGGGTCGAGGTCGTGGACGGTCAGCTCGGGGGTCACCTCGTCGGCGGGCAGGACGAGTTGGCGCGGCCTGCCGTCGGTGTCGGGGAAGACGGTGCGCAGGCTCTCGTGGCGTGCGACGACATCGGCCAGGGCGGCCCGCAGCGCGTCCGGGTCGAGGTCGCCGGTGAGGCGCACCGCGAGGGGGAGGTTGTAGGTGCCGTTGCGCTCCTCGAAGCGGTTGAGGAACCACAGCCGCCGCTGGGCGGGGGAGAGCGGGACGGATTCCGGGCGGAAGCGGGCGGTCAGGGCCCGGCGGGCGCCGGCCGCGTCACCGATCCGCTCCCCGAGGCCGGCCACGGTCGGGGTCTCGAACAGGGCACGGACGGAGAGTTCCGCGCCGAACAGGGTGCGGACCCGGCTGACCACACGGGTGGCGAGCAGCGAGTGTCCGCCGAGGTCGAAGAAGCTGTCGTCGACCGAGACCCGCTCCACGCCGAGCACCTGGGCGAAGACCTCGCAGAGGGCGGCCTCCTGCTCGGTGCGCGGCGCCCGGCCGGTTTCGGTGGCGGAGCCGAGGACGGGTGCGGGCAGGGCGCGCCGGTCGAGCTTGCCGTTCGGGTTGAGCGGCAGGGCGTCCAGGGTCACGAACGCGGAGGGGACCATGTACTCGGGCAGGGCGGCGGCCACATGGGCGCGCAGTTCGGCCGGGTCGGTCTCCGTGCCGTCGGCGGGGACGGTGTAGGCGGTGATCCGGCGGTCGCCCGGCCGGTCCTCGCGGACGACGACGGCGGTCCGGGCGACGGCCTCGTGGCGGGCGAGTACGGTCTCGATCTCGCCGAGTTCGATGCGGAATCCGCGCACCTTGACCTGGTCGTCGGTACGGCCCAGGTACTCGATCTGCCCGTCCGTACTCCACCGCACCAGGTCGCCCGTGCGGTACATGCGCTCGCCCGCAGCACCGAACGGATCGGCCACGAAACGCTCGGCCGTCAGACCCGGCCGGCCCAGGTATCCCCGCGCCAGTCCGGCGCCCGCGAGATAGAGCTCTCCCGCCACACCCACCGGCACCGGATTCAGCCCGGCGTCCAGCACATAGGTGCGCGTGTTGTGCAGGGGCCGGCCGATCGGCGGGGTGCGGTCGGTGTCGGTGTCCGTGAACCAGGCGGTGGCGTACACCGTGGCCTCGGTGGGTCCGTAGATGTTCGCGAGCGTGCAGCCGGGGACGGCGGCGCGGATGGTGTCGGCCGTGTGGGCGGTGAGCCCTTCGCCCGCGAGCACGACCAGGCCGGCGCCGATGCGGGCCTCCGGGTCCTGCCCGAGGGTGTGGGCGAGCGCCGAGGGCACCGCGCTGATCAGGCTGTAGGTGCGGGCATCGGTCTCCAGGAGGGCGAGGATGTCCCGCACCACCTCGATGCGTCCGCCGCTGAGCAGCGGGCCGAACATCTCGAAGACGGAGACATCGAAGTTGAGCGAGGTCGCGGCGAGCACGTCGGAGAGCCGGTCGCGGCCGATGCCGGCGATCGCCCAGGCCGCGAAGTCGGTGACGTTGCGATGGGTGACGACCACACCCTTGGGGCGGCCGGTGGAGCCGGAGGTGTAGATGACGTACGCGGGGTGGTCCGGCACCAGGGGCCGGACCCGGTCCGCGTCGGACGGGGTGGTGTCCGGGAACTCGGCGATCCTGCCCGCCGGTTCGGGCCCGTCGAGCACCAGCCGCCGGGTGTCACCGGGCAGTACGGCGGCGGCCTCGCCGGTGGTGAGTACGAGGGCGGGCCGTGCGTCGTCCAGCATGAACGCGATGCGGTCGGCCGGGTAGCCGGGGTCGACCGGCAGATAGGCGGCACCGGACTTCAGGACGGCGAGCAGGGCGACGATCATCTGCTCGGAGCGCGGCAGGGCCAGGGCGACGAGCTGTTCGGGGCCGACGCCCAGGTCGATGAGCAGCCGGGCGAGCCGGTTGGCGCGTGCGTCGAGTTCCGCGTAGGTGAGTTCGGTGCCCGCGTGGCCCACCGCCGGGTTGCCGGGCGTCCGGGCGGCCTGGGCCTCGAACAGCGCGGGCACGGTGGCCGGGGGCACGTCGCGGTGGGTGTCGTTCCACTCGGTGAGCAGGCGGTGGCGCTCGTCGCCGGTGAGGAGGCCGGCGGAGCCGATGCGGGCGCCGGGGTCGGCGGTCACGGCGTCCAGCAGCCGCACCAGGCGGTCGCCGAGCGCCTCGGCGGTGCCGGGGTCGAAGAGATCGGCGGCGTACTCGACGACGCCCCGGAGCCCGGCCGGACCACCGTCGGCGGCGAAGGTCTCCTCCAGGGAGAACAACAGGTCGAACCGGGAGGCCTCGATCGGGACGTGGTGGGCGGCGGCCCGCAGCCCGTCCAGGTCGAGCGTCGCCTCCGCGTTGTTCTGGAAGGCCAGCATGACCTGGAACAGGGGGTGCCTGGCGGACGAGCGCACCGGGTTGAGGATTTCGACCAGCCGCTCGAAGGGCACGTCCTGGTGGGCGTACGCGGCCAGGTCGTTCTCCCGGACCCGCTCCACCAGCTCCCGGAACGTCGGGTCACCGGAGAGGTCGGTGCGCAGCACCAGCGTGTTCACGAAGAACCCGACCAGGTCGTCCAGCGCCTCGTCCGTGCGGCCGGCGATGACACTGCCGACGGGGATGTCGTCGCCGGCGCCGAGCCGGCCCAGCAGCGCGGCCAGCGCGGCGCGGACGACCATGAAGACGCTGACGTGGCTCTCGCGGGCCAGGCCGACGATCCGCTCGTGCACCTCGGCCGGCAGCCGCAGCGGGACGCTCCCGCCCCGGTAGGTCGGTTCGGCGGGCCGGGGCCGGTCGGTGGGCAGCACCAGTTCCTCGGGGAGTCCCGCGAGCGTGGTCCGCCAGTGGTCGATCTGCCGGGCCAGCGGGCTCGTCGGGTCGTTCTCGTCACCGAGCACCTCGCGCTGCCACAGGGTGTAGTCGGCGTACTGGACGGGCAGCGGCTCCCAGCCGGGTGCCGTGCCGCCGTGCCGCGCGTCGTAGGCGAATCCGAGGTCGCGGGCGAACGGGGCCAGGGACCAGCCGTCTCCCGCGATGTGGTGCAGCACCACCAGCAGCACATGGTCCGTGCCGGATACGGCGGCGTCGGTCACCTGGAACAGCCGGGCGCGCAGGGGCGGTTCGACGGAGAGGTCGAAGCCCTCCCCGGCCGCTTCCGCGAGCGCCGAGTCGAGTCCGGCCGCCGTGACCGCGGTGACGGGCAGGCCGGGACGGGACACCTCGGCGGGCAGGACGAGCTGGCGGGGCCGGCCGTCGACCTCGGGGAAGACGGTGCGCAGGCTCTCGTGGCGGACGACCACATCGCCGAGCGCGTCCCGCAGGGCGTCCGGGTCGAGTGCCCCGGTGAGGCGGAGCGCCAGGGGCAGGTTGTAGGTGGCGCCGGGCCCCTCGAATCGGTTCAGGAACCAGAGCCTGCGCTGCGCCGGGGACAGCGGGATCTCCTCCGGCCGCTCCCGGGCGGTCAGTGCCCTGCGGGCCCGGTCCGCGCCGGTGACGCGCTCCGCGAGCAGGGCGACCGTCGGCGCCTCGAACAGGGTGCGGACGGCGAGTTCGGCGCCGAAGACCGCGCGGATGCGGCTGACCAGCCGGGTGGCGAGCAGGGAGTGTCCGCCGAGGTCGAAGAAGCTGTCGTCGACGAGGACGCCGGGCAGGCCGAGCACTTCGGCGAAGAGGGCCGCGAGAATCTCCTCCTGCGCGTCGCGGGGTGCGCGTCCCGTACCGGAAACACCGAGGTCGGGGGCGGGCAGGGCCCTGCGGTCGACCTTCGCGTTGGCGGTCAGGGGAAGCGCGTCGAGCGTCACGAAGGCGGACGGGACCATGTAATCGGGCAGCCGGCCGGCGGCGTGCGCGCGCAGGTCCGCCGGGTCGTCGGTGGCGCCCGACGGGACGACGTAGGCGACGATCCGCTGGTCCCCCGGCCGGTCCTCACGGACCATGACGGTTGCCTGGGCAACGCCGGTGTGCTCCGCCAACGCGGCCTCGATCTCGCCGAGTTCGATGCGGAATCCGCGCACCTTGACCTGGTCGTCGGTACGGCCCAGGTACTCGATCTGCCCGTCCGTACTCCACCGCACCAGGTCGCCCGTGCGGTACATGCGCTCCCCCACCGACCCGAACGGATCGGCCACGAAGCGCTCAGCGGTCAGACCCGGGCGGCCCAGATACCCACGGGCCAGTCCGGCGCCCGCGAGATAGAGCTCTCCCGCCACACCCACCGGCACCGGATTCAGCCCGGCGTCCAGCACATAGGTGCGCATGGAGTCGAGAGGCCGGCCGATGGGGATGCTGTGCGGGGTCTCGGCCGCGCTCCTGATCGTGTACGTGGTGGCGAAGGTGGTGGTCTCGGTCGGGCCGTAGCCGTCGACGACGACGAGCCCCGGGCAGGCCTCCAGCACCCGGGCGACGGCGGCGGCGGGCACCACGTCACCGCCGGTCCACACCTGGCTGAGGCGGCCGAGGCTGCCGGGGCCGTCCTCGGCGATCAGCCGGAACAGGCCGGCGGTCAGCCAGAGCGCGGTGACACCGTGCCGTGTGACGGTTTCCCGCAGCCGCACCGCGTCGAGGTCTCCGGGGGCGGCGACGACGACCTGGCCACCGCCGAGCAGCGGCACCCACAGCTCGTACGTGGAGGCGTCGAAGGCGGCCGGTGAGTGCAGCAGGACCCGGTCGTGCCCGAACTCGAACCTCCGGTCGGCGGCCAGCGCGGCGATGTCGCGGTGCGTGACCCCGACGCCCTTGGGCACGCCCGTGGAGCCGGACGTGAACATCACGTACGCCAGCTGCTCCGGGTGCACCGGGACGGCGGGATCGTGCGCGGGCGCGTCGGACGCGGTCAGGGCCGGCCCCGCTTCGATCACGGTCAGGTCGGGCGCCGCCGCACGGTCGGGTGCCCCGGGGTCGGTGAGCAGCACCCGGGCGCCCGTCTCGGCGAGGATGTGCCGGACCCGGGTGTCGGGGAAGCGAGGGTCGAGCGGTACGTACACGCCGCCGGCCTTGAGGACGGCCAGCACGGCCGCCACCAGGTCGGGCGAGCGCTCCATGAGCAGCGCGACCCGGTCCTCGGGCCGTATCCCGGCCGCGACGAGGCGGTGCGCCAGCCGGTTGGCGCGCGCGTCGAGTTCCCCGTACGAGAGGGTGCCCCCGTCATGGACGACGGCGTCGGTGGACGGGGACCAGGCCGCGAGTTCGGCGAAGAGCGCGGGGACCGAGCGGTCGCCGGCCTCGTTCTGCTCGGTGTCGTTCCAGGCGACCAGCAGCTGGTGCCGCTCCTGCGCGCCGAGCGGCGACATCCTGGCGACGGGGGTCTCGTACCGGGCGGGCGCGTCCTCCAGCAGCCGGACGAGCCGGCCCATCAGGGTGTCCGCCGCCGTGGCGTCGAAGAGGTCGGTACGGAAGTCGAGCCGCAGCTGAAGGCGCTCACCGGGGACGGCGGTCAGGATGAGCGGGTAGTGGGTGGCGTCGTGGCCCTCGATCCCGGTGACCGACAGACCGCCGCCGATGTCCAGGACGTCCGCGTCGAGCGGGTAGTTCTCGAACACGACCAGGGTGTCGAAGAGTTCACCGTGTCCCGTCGCCTGCTGGATGTCGGTCAGGCCGAGGTACTGGTGGTCCATGAGGCCGGCCTGCTGGTCCTGGAGCCGGTCGAGCAGGGCGCCCAGCGTCTCGGCGGGATCCAGCCGGACGCGCACGGGCAGCGTGTTGATGAAGAGCCCGACCATGGACTCGATGCCGGGGACCTGCGGCGGACGGCCCGAGACCGTACCGCCGAAGACCACGTCCTGACGACCCGTCAGCTGACCCACCACGATCGCCCACACCGCCTGGAGCAGGGTGTTGAAGGTGACGCCGCCCGCGCGGGTGAGGGCGGTGAGCCGCTCGGTGAGGTCGGCGGGCAGGTCGACGAGGAGGCGGCCGGGTGCGGCGGGGCTGCCGTCACGGCCTGCCGGGGCCACCAGTGTGGGTCCGTCGAGGCTGTCGAGCACCTGCCGCCAGGCGGTCTCGGCGGCCGAACGGTCCTGGGCGGCGATCCAGGCGAGGTGGTCGCGGTTGGGGGTGACGCGGGGCAGGACCGAGCCGTCACCGGAGCTGTTGTAGAGCGCCAGCAGCTCCTTGACCAGGACCGGCATGGACCAGCCGTCGAGCAGGATGTGATGGTTGGTGATGACCAGGCGGTGCTGCTCCGCACCGGTCCTGAGCAGGGCGAACCGCATCAGCGGGGGCCGGGTGGCGTCGAAACGCGCGGTGCGGTCCTCGGCCATCCAGCGCCGCAGCTCCGGCTCGCGGTCCTCGGCCGGGAGGGTGCTGAAGTCCATCTCCGGCCAGGGGAGTTCGAAGCCGGCGGGGATGACCTGGACCGGCGCGTCGAGCCCGTCGTGCCGGAACGCCGCGCGCAGTCCCGCGTGGCGGGTGAGCAAGGTGTGGGCAGCGGCCCGCAGGGCGTCCGCGCGGAGAGGCCCCTCGATGTCGAGGGCGAGTTGGACGGTGTAGACGTCGTGGCTCTGCTCGTCGTACACCGCGTGGAACAACAACCCCTGCTGGAGCGGGGAGAGGGGCAGTACGTCAGCGAGCCGGCCGTGCTCGCTCTCCAGCCGGTCGATCTGCTCCTGGGACAGGGTGACCAGGGGGCGCAGATCGGACGGGGTGAGCCCACCGGCGCCGGGATCGGCCGCGTGGGCTGCAAGCGCCCGCAGCGCGGCGAACCAGCCCTCGGCCAGAGCCCGCACCTCCTCCTCGGAGAACAGCGCCGCGGGCCACGACCAGCCCGCGACCAGACGCGGACCGTCCTGGTCGTCGAGGGTGACCGCGTTGAGGTCGAGCGCGTGCGTGAGGCGCATACCCGGGTCGCGGCCGTCGCCCAGGTCGGCGTCGGAGGTCAGGGCCCAGTCGGCGTCCTGGCCGTCGCGGGCGTCGAACCGCCCCAGGTAGTTGAACCCGAGCTGCGCGGTGGGGATTTCGGCCAGGCGGGGCGCGGTCTCGGGGTTGAGGTAGCGCAGGAGGCCGTAGCCGATGCCGTTGTCCGGCAGGGCGTGAAGCTGTTCCTTGACGGCCTTCAGCGCACCGCCCCAATCGCCCGGCTCACCCGCGTCCAGACGGACCGGGAACATGCTCGTGAACCAGCCCACCGTCCGGGAAGTGTCCGCACCCTGGACGATGTCCTCGCGGCCGTGGCCTTCCAGGTCGACGAGCACACTGCGCGATCCTGAGCCCCGCCACTCGGCAACGGCTGCGGCAAATGCGGTGAGCAGTACGTCGTTCACGCCCGCCCGGTACACCGCCGGGACCTGCGCGAGCAGAGGAGCGGTGACATCGGTCGGCAGGGTGAGAGAGAGGTGGTGGACCGTGGCGGCCGAGTCCAGCTCCGGGTCGAGGCGACGGGCACCGATCGGGGCGTCCTCGTCGCTCAGCACGTCTTCCCAGAGCGGGAGTTCGACATCGCGGTCGGCGGCGAGGGTGTGCAGTTCCTGGGCCCAGCGGCGGAACGAGGTCCCCACCGGCTCCAGCTCCGCACCCTCGTACGCACGCGCCAGATCCGGGAGCAGCACCCGCCACGACACCCCGTCCACCACCAAGTGGTGAACGGCCAGCAGCAGCCGGCCCGCATCCTCGAACCACACCGCCTGCACCATCACACCCGCATCCGGCGCGAGACGGCCCTGCGCCGCACGAGCCCCGTCCGAGATCTCGCCCTTGCCCCGGCTCAGCACATCCCCGGCCCGCACCGCACCCGGTGCGCCAACCTCCAGACCCCACGTCTCATCACCCCGGACCAGACGCGCACGCAGCACGTCATGACGGTCCAGCACGGCCTGAAGCGCCGACTCCAGCGCCTCATAGGTCGCCCCTGCGGGGGTGCGTACCAGCATCGTCTGGCTGAACCCGTCCACCGGGCCACCCAGCTCACGCAACCACGCCACGATCGGCGTCTCCACCACCGAACCCAGACCCGCACCCGGCTCCTCGACCCGCCCGGCCGACACCACACCCGCCACCACGGCCAACGCCTCCGGCGTCCGGTGCTGGAACACCTCACGCGCCGAGAACACCAACCCCGCACGCCGCGCCCGGCTCACCAACTGGATCGACACAATGCTGTCGCCACCCAGCTCGAAGAAACTGTCGTCGGCGGCCACCGAGTCCAGTCCGAGGACTTCGGCGTAGATGCCGCAGAGAAGCTCTTCCTTGGGCGTGCGGGGCTGCCGCCCCTCGCCGGCGCCGGCGTACTCGGGCGCGGGAAGCGCCTTGCGGTCGAGCTTGCCGTTGACGGTCAGCGGGAGCGCGTCCAGAGAGATGAAGGCCGACGGCACCATGTAGTCGGGGAGGACGGCGGCCACGTGCCGGCGCAGCACATCCACGGCCGGAGCCGGGTCGGTGGCCGGTACGGCGTAGGCGACGAGGCGTTTGATGCCCGGCCGGTCCTCGCGGACGACGACGGCGACCTGGGCCACGCTCTCGTGACGGGCGAGAACGGTCTCGATCTCGCCCAGTTCGATCCGGAAGCCACGGACCTTGACCTGGTCGTCGGAACGGCCCAGGTACTCCAACTCGCCCTTGCGGGACCAGCGCACCACGTCACCCGTGCGATACATCCGCGAGCCCGCCGGGCCGTGAGGGTCGGCCACGAAGCGCTCGGCGGTCAGACCCGGACGGCCCAGATACCCGCGTGCAAGGCCGGAACCGGCCACGTACAGCTCACCCGCCACACCGGGTGCCACCGGACGCAACGCACCGTCCAGGACATACGTACGTGTCCCCGGCACCGGACCACCGATCGGCGGCACACCCGAACCCGCCGCCAGGCGGCCCGACATCGACGCCGCCACCGTGGACTCCGTCGGGCCGTAGGCGTTCACCATCAGACGGCCCGGAGCCCACCGGTCCACCAACTCGGCCGAAGTGGCGTCGCCGCCCACGATCAGCGACCTGAACAGCGGGAACTCCCCCTCGGGAACACTCGCCAGCGCGGCCGGCGGGACCAGCGCGTGGGATACCTCGCGCTCCACCAGCACCTTGGCCAGCACATCCCCGGCCAGCGGACCCGGCGGCGGAACCACCAGCACACCACCGGAACCGAACGCCATCACCAGCTCCAGCACCGACGCGTCGAAGCTCGGGGACGCGAACTGCAACACTCGGCTGGCTGTATCGGCCTCGCACCGCTCCACCAGCCCGGCGGCGAACCCGGCCACGCCTCGGTGCGAAACCACCACACCCTTGGGGCGGCCCGTCGAACCCGACGTATAGATCACATACGCCGCACTGTCCGTACCCACCGACACCTCGGGCCGCGAACCATCCGACTCAGCATCTACATCGGGTAGTTCACGCAGCACCAGCACCGGAGACGCGTCCGTGAGCATGTAGTCGATGCGGTCCTGCGGATACTCCGGGTCCACCGGCAGATACGCCGCGCCCGCCTTCAATACCGCCAGCTGCGCGACCACGATGTCCACCGAACGCGGCAGCACCAAGGCCACCACACCCTCCGGACCCACACCCTCAGCGCGCAACCAGTGAGCCAGCCGGTTCGCCCGCACCTCCAGCTCCGCGAACGACAGGGACACACCCTCGTCACCCGTCACCGCGACCGCCTCCGGCGTCCGCCCCACCCACTGCTCGAACAAGCCGTGCAGTGTCACCGGCTCACACTCGCGACCGGACGAGGCCCACTCCCCGAGCACCAAGCCCCGCTCAGCGCCCGACAGCACCTCCACACCACCGACCCGCACCCCCGGATCAGCAGCCACCACCTCCAACACCCGCACCAACCGCTCCACCACACCCACCACCGACACCCGGTCGAACAGATCGACCGCGAACTCCACGCTCCCCTCGATGCCGTCCGACGTCTCGGCGAGGGTGAAGGAGAGGTCGAACTTCGCCGTGTCCAGGCGGACCGGCTGCCGGCTCACCTCGATGCCGGGGAGTTCGAGGTCGGCCGACGGGATGTTCTGCAGTTGCAGCGAGACCTGGAAGAGCGGGTGGCGGGCCATGGAGCGCTCGGGGTTCAGCACCTCCACCAGCCGCTCGAACGGCACATCCTGGTTCGCGTAGGCCGCGAGGTCCGTCTCCCGCACGCGGTCCAGGAGTTCGGCGAAGGTCGGGTCGCCCGACACATCGGTGCGCAGGACGAGCGTGTTGATGAAGAAGCCGACCAGGTCGTCCAGCGCCTCGTCCGTGCGGCCCGCGACGGGCGAGCCCAGGGCGATGTCGGTGCCGGCGCCGAGGCGGTGCAGCAGGGTGGCCAGAGCGGCCTGGACGACCATGAAGAGGCTCGTGCCCGTGGTGCGGGCCAGCTCCCCTAGCCGGGTGTGGAGTTCGGCCGGGATGTGGAAGGGGACGGTGTCGCCCCGGTAGCTCATCTCCGCCGGACGCGGCCGGTCCACCGGAAGCACCAACTCCTCCGGCAACCCCGCCAGCGCCTCACGCCAGTAGTCCACCTGCCGCGACAGCTCACTGACCGGGTCACCCTCATCACCCAGCACATCCCGCTGCCACAACGTGTAATCCGCGTACTGCACCGGCAAGGCCACCAGCTCCGGCGCACCGCCGCCCGCACGCGCCGCATAGGCCTCGCCCAGGTCGCGTGCCAGGGGTGCGAGGGACCAGCCGTCGCCCGCGATGTGGTGCACCACGACCAGCAGCACATGGTCATCGGGTGCGACGGTCACCAGGTGGGCGCGGACCGGTATCCCGTGGACCAGGTCGAAGCCCTCGGCGGCGATCGTGGCCAGGGTGTCGTCAAGGGTCTCGGCGGTGGCGTCGGTCCGGTGCAGCCGGGGCCGGGCCGCCGGGTCCGAGGCATCCAGGACGAGCTGGCGGGGGCGGCCGTCGACGTCGGGGAACAGGGTGCGCAGCGCTTCGTGGCGTGCCGTCACATCGGCGAGCGCGGCTTCCAGCGCGGCCGGGTCGGGGTTTCCGCGCAGCCGCAGGGAGAGGCCCAGGTTGTAGGTGCCGCTGGGGCCCTCCAGGTGCGCGAGGAACCAGAGCCGGCGCTGTGCGTGCGAGAGGGGGATCTCGGCGGGCCGCTCACGCGGGCGCAACGGCTCGCGGGCGCCCTCCGCGTCGTCGAGTACGGCGGCGAGCGCCGCGACGGTGGGCGTCTCGAAGAGGGCGCGCACGGTGAGTTCGACACCGAGGACGGACCGGATGCGGCTGATCAGCCGGGTGGCGAGCAGAGAGTGGCCGCCCAGGTCGAAGAAGCTGTCGTCGACGGTGACCCGTTCCAGGCCCAGGACCTCCGCGAACAGGCCGCACAGCAGGTTCTCGCGGTGGGTGCGCGGGGCCCGGCCCTCGCCGGAGGCGGCGAAGTCGGGGGCGGGCAGCGCCCTGCGGTCGAGCTTGCCGTTGGTCGTCACCGGCAGGGCGTCGAGCAGGAGCACGGCGGACGGGACCATGTAGTCGGGCAGCGTGGCGGCGATGTGCGCCCGCAGTTCGGCGGGGTCGGCGGTGCCGGAGGCGGGGACGGCGTAGGCGACGAGGCGCTTGTCGCCGGGGCGGTCCTCGCGGACGACGACGGTGCCCTGGGCGACGCTGTCGTGGGCGAGGAGGACGCCCTCGATCTCGCCGAGTTCGATGCGGAAGCCGCGGATCTTGACCTGGTCGTCGACGCGCCCGAGGTAGTGCAGTTCGCCGTCGTCCGTCCACCGGACGAGGTCGCCGGTGCGGTACATGCGGGCGCCGGGTGCGCCGTGGGGGTCGGCCGTGAAGCGCTCGGCCGTCAGTCCGGGTCGGCCGAGGTAGCCGCGGGCGAGGGCGGAGCCGGTGAGGTACAGCTCTCCGGGGACGCCGGCGGGCACCGGCTGGAGGGAGGCGTCCAGGACGTACACACGAGTGTTGGTGATGGGGCGGCCGATGGGGGGCGCGCCGGTGCCGGGGCGGAGGGGGGCGCTCATGCTGGCGCAGACCGTCGACTCGGTGGGGCCGTAGGCGTTGACCATGCGGCGGCCCTCGGACCAGCGGGCGACGAGTTCCGGGGAGCACGCCTCACCGGCGGTGACCAGGCTCATGCCGTCGGGGAGCCGGGCGTCGCCCATGGCGGCGAGCACGACCGGGGGCAGGGTGGCGTGGGTGACGCGCCGGTCGGTGAGGAGCCGGGCGAGGGGTTCGCCGGCGGCCAGCCGTTCGGCCGGGGCGAGGACCAGGGTGGAGCCGCAGAGCAGCGTGGCGAGGATCTCCCAGATCGAGGCGTCGAAGCTGGGCGAGGAGAACTGCAGCACCCGGTGGCCCTCGCCGCCGCCGAACGCCTCGCGGTGCGCGGCGGCCATGCTGGCGACGCCGGTGTGGCTGACCACAACGCCCTTGGGGCGGCCGGTGGAGCCGGAGGTGTAGATGACGTACGCGGCGTCGAGCGGGGTGAGGGGGACGGGGGCGAGGCCGTCGGCGGGGAGCCGTGTGTCGTCGAGAAGCAGCAGCCCCGGCCCGTCGTCCGGCAGGGCGGTCCGGTGCGCGGTGTCGCTGAGGACGAGGGCGGGGCGGGCGTCGCCGAGGATGTACGCGATCCGCTCCGCCGGGTAGGCCGGGTCGACCGGTACGTAGGCCGCGCCCGCCTTCATCGTCGCGAGGAGCGAGACGATCGTGCCGGTCGAGCGGCCGAGCGCCACGGCCACGCGGTCGCCCCGCCGGACGCCGCGTTCGTGGAGGAGCCGGGCCAGGCGTGCCGCCCGGTCGTCGAGTTCGCGGTAGGTCAGCGCGGTGTCCTCGAGAACGAGGGCGGTGGCGTCGGGGGTGCTGCGGACCTGGTGGGCGAAGAGTTCCGGGGTGGTGGCGTACGGAACGTCCCGCGCGGTGTCGTTCCAGGTGACGAGGGTGCGGTGCCGCTCGTCGGCGGAGAGCACGTCGACGGCGCCGACGCGGGTGTCGGGGTCGGTGGTGACGGCCTCGAAGAGCCGGAGGAAGCGGTCACCGATCGTGCGCGCGGTCGCGGGGTCGAAGAGGTCGAGGGCGTACTCGATCCGGATCTCGACACCGGCGGGCCGGCCGTCGTCGGTGAAGCGCTCCCCCAGCCGGAAGGAGAGGTCGAACTTGGCGGTGTCGGTCTCCAGGTTGCGGGCCGTCGCGGTCAGCCCCGGGAGGTCGAGGACGGGGGCGGCGTTGTCCTCCAGGGCGAGGGTGACCTGGGCGAGGGGGTGCCGGGCCATCGAGCGCACCGGGTTGAGGATTTCGACCAGGCGCTCGAACGGCACGTCCTGGTGGGCGTACGCGGCCAGGTCGGTCTCCCGGACCCGCTCCACCAGCTCCCGGAAGGTCGGGTCGCCCGACAGGTCGGTGCGCAGCACCAAGGTGTTGACGAAGAAGCCGACCAGGTCGTCCAGTGCCTCGTCGGTGCGGCCGGCGATGACGGTGCCGACGGGGATGTCGTCGCCGGCGCCGAGACGGCCGAGCAGGGCGGCCAGCGCGGCCTGGGCGACCATGAAGACACTGGCGCCGCTCTCCCGCGAGAGGGCGGTCAGGCGCTCGTGCGTCCGCGCGGTGAGCCGGAGGCCGATGTGGCCTCCCCGGTGGCTCGCGACCGCCGGGCGGGGCCGGTCGGCGGGGAGGGCCAGTTCCTCGGGCAGTCCGGCGAGGGTGTCCTTCCAGTGCGCGATCTGCCGGGCGAGGACGCTGCGCGGGTCGGTCTCGTCGCCCAGCAGGTCCTGCTGCCAGAGGGTGTAGTCGGCGTACTGGACCGGCAGCGGTGCGAACTCCGGGGCGAGGCCGTCGAGCCGGGCCGTGTAGGCCCGGCTCAGGTCGCGGGTGAAGGGGGCGACCGACCAGCCGTCGCCCGCGATGTGGTGCACCACGACGAGCAGGACGTGGCGTTCCGGGGCGACCGTGAACAGGTCGGCCCTGATGGGGAGTTCGGTGGCGAGGTCGAATCCGCGCGCGGTCGCGTCGGCGAGCGCGCGGTCGAGCGCGTCGGCGGCGGTCGCGGTGACGGTCAGGTGGGGGCGCGCCTCGGCGGCCGGGAGCACGTGCTGGTACGGGACTCCGTCCCGGACCGGGAAGACGGTGCGCAGGCTCTCGTGGCGTGCGACGACGTCGGCGAGGGCGGCGCGCAGCGCGTCGGTGTCCGGGCGGCCGGTCAGTTCGACGACGAGCCCGTCGTTGTACGAGGTGTCGCCGCTCTCCATCTGGTTGAGGAACCAGAGCCGGTTCTGCGCGGCGGACAGCGGGAGGGGCTCCGGCCGGGTGCGGGCGGAGAGGGCCTGGCGTGCGCCGCCGGCGAGGCCGAGTGCCTCGGCGAGGGTGGCGACCGTGGCGTTCTCGAACACGGTGCGCAGGGTGAGTTCGGCGCCGAGTTCCTTGCGGATGCGGCCGACGAGGCGGGTCACCTGGAGGGAGCTGCCGCCCAGCAGGAAGAAGTTGTCGTGGACGGAGTGGACGTCACGGTCGAGGACGTCGGCGAAGAGGCCGCGAAGTGCCTCCTCCTCGGGGGTACGGGGGGCGACGGTCTCGGTGGCCCCGGTGTCGTCCCCGGCCGGCTCGGCGGCGGTCGTCCGCGTCCGGGCGGCGGAGTCGCGCAGGGACGCGGGGCGGGCGGTGTCCGGGGCGAGGGAGTCGACGCGCCGGCCGGGCTCGGCCGTGCCAAGGGCGTCGAGGAAGCCGAGGAACGTGTCCAGGTACGCGCCCAGGTCCTCGTCGGTGTAGTGGTCGGGGTTGGCGTCGAAGTCGATCTGGAGTCCGCCGCCGGTGCCCCGGTCGTACACCTGGAACGAGAGGTCGTCGGCCGGGCCGATGGAGAGGCTGTGCGGCCGGGCCGGGTGTCCGCCGAAGGTGAGGTCGTAGTCGAGGATCATGATGTTCACGTGCGGGCCGACGAGCCGGCGGTCGTCGGCGAGCATGCCGAGGTCCCGGCGCAGGTCCTCGAACTGGTAGCGCTGGTGCTTCATCGCGGCGCGCAGCTCCGCCGAGACCTCGTGCAGAAGCTCCTCGACGGTGATCCCGGGCCGGACGGCGACCCGCAGCGGCAGCACGTTGGAGACCATGCCGGGAACGCTGCGGGCGCGCTTGCCGAGGCGGGTGGAGACGGGCAGGCCGAGCACGATCTCGGGCTCGCCGGTGAGGCGCTGGATCCAGGCGGCGACGGCCGCGATCAGGGCGGGCGGCCAGGTGACGGAGACCTCGCTGGCCAGGGTGCGCAGGCGGTCGGTCTCCAGCGGGTCGAGCCGGGCGGTGCGGCGGACCAGGGAGGTGGCCAGGGAGGGCTGTGCGCCGGAGAGGCTGACCGGCGCGGGGCAGTCCTTGAGCCGGTCGATCCAGTAGCCCCGGTCGGTGCCGAAGCGCTCGGATTCCCGGTACGCGGCCTTCTCGTCCAGCAGCTGTGCCAGGGGGGCGAACGGGGTCGCCGGGACCGGCTCGCCGGCCACCAGCGCCGAGTACACGGCGGCGGCGCGGTGGACGACCAGGTTGACGGTGAACCCGTCGAGCAGCAGGTGGTGGTAGCGGTGCAGCCAGAGGTGGCGGTCCTCGGAGAGCTTGAAGAGGGCGAAGAGGAAGAGCTGGTCGTGCTCGGGGTCCAGAGGCCTCGCGAAGTCCTCGTCCATCCAGGCGCGGGCCGCCGCCCACGGGTCGCTCTCGCCGCTGACGTCGATGACGCGCAGTCCCCAGTCCAGGGTGTCGGCGGGGACGACGCGGGCGGCGGGGCCGGCCTCGGTGTCGACGAAACGCTGACGCAGTGTGTCGGCCTCGCGGACGACGTGCCGGAGCGCTGTCTCGAAGAGGGCGGCGTCGACCGGGCCGCTGATTTCCAGGAACTCACCGATGTTGAAGATCGTGTTCCGCGGATTCAACTGCTGCGCGTACCAGACGCCCGACTGGGCAGCGGTCAACGGCAGAAGGGCGCCCGGAAGGTCAGACACAGCTACTCACCCTCAATGAAATGACGGAACAAGCACGGAAAAGAAATGCCGCAGAACAACAGGACCATGTCTAACAGTCCGGTTTCCGCCGGGACAACGGCCGTTGCAGAAAGTTGCCACCCGTGTGGCGGAGGCCGCGTGCTAGCGTGAGGAACATGACCGGATACGTGAAATCAGAAGCCACCCTGCTGGACCGTCACATGCCGCAATGGCATTTCCGTGAACGGCATTGGGTGGCTGTTTCGGCACCCCGTGAGGAAGTGCTGCGCGCGGCGCGCGAGATGACCTGGCGCGAGGCCCCGGTGGCGCGCTTCTTCCTCGCCTTCACCCGGAACAAGCTGCGGGCCGACGGGAAGGTCCTGGACGACTTCGCGATGGGCGGGGACACCGTACTGGAGCTGTCCGACGAGGAGTTGCTCTACGGAGGGATCGGCTCCCAGGCCGGCCCCGTGCGCCCGGACCGGCCGATGCACGAGGTGTTCAGGGACTATGCGGAACCGGGCTGCACCAAGGTCGCGTTCCATATGCACTATGCCGCCGGCATCCTGACGACCGAGACCAGGATATACGCGACGGACGAGCGGACCCGGCGCAACTTCGGCCGTTACTGGTTCCTGATCCGCATTCCGAGCGGAATGATCCGTATCGCCCTTCTCTCCGCGATCAAGCGACGCGTCGACGGCCGCCGGAAGGGTTCCGAAGAAAATCCCGGCGGCCGGACGGCGGAGCAGGTCCCGGATCAGACCACGGATCAGCCCTGAGATTCCCGTACGAGTGCGATGAACCGGCCTGCCGTCGAGTTGCGGTAGAAATCCTGGGTGGTGACCTTCGGCAGGCCGAGTTCCCGCATTTCGCGCAGTACCCGGATCACGAGCAGTGAATTCCCGCCGAGCTCGAAGAAATTGTCCTTCTCGGTCACTTCGGTGTTCAGCGCGTGTCCCCAGAGTTTGAGGATCTGCGCGGCCTGGGGGTCGTGCTCGTCGGCCGGGGCATCGCCCGGTTCGGTCCGCTCCTCCCGGCCGGTGGCGGCCGGCGCCGGCAGCGCGGCCGTGTCGACCTTGCCGTTGATGGTCAGGGGGATCGCGGGCAGCGCCGTCAGGGAGGCCGGGACCATGTACGCCGGCAGCACACCCCGGGCGTGCGCGAGCACATCGGCGGTGGAGGTCCCCTCGCGCAGCGCCGCGTAGGCGTCGATGCGGGCGGTCGCCGGGTCGGCCGGCACCTCGTGGTTGAGCACGGCCGCCGCGGCCGAGACCGCGGGGTGGCCCAGCAGCACGTTGCGGATCTCGTCGAGTTCGATCCGGTGGCCGCGCACCTTGACCTGGCTGTCCAGCCGGCCGAGGTGGTCGAGGCCGCCGTCGGGGCGCAGCCGCCCCCGGTCCCCGCTGCGGTAGACACGGCCGCCGCCGTAGGGGTCCTCGACGAACCGTTCCGCGGTGAGGCCGGGGAGGCCCAGATAGCGGTCGGCGACACCCGCGCCGCCCACGCAGATCTCCCCGGCGGCGCCGACCGGGAGCAGCCTGCCGTGCGGGTCGCGCACCGACAGGGTCCAGCCGGGCAGGGCGCGGCCGACCCGGCGGCCCGCGACCGCCACATCGGCGGGCGTGACGGTGTGCGCGGTGACATGGACCGTCGTCTCGGTGATGCCGAACATGTTCACCAGCCGGCAGCCGGTGTGCGGGTGCCGGGCGAACCACGGCGCGAGCATCCGGACGTCCAGCGGTTCGCCGCCGAAGACGACCAGGCGTACGGCGAGGGGTTCACGCCGCCGCCGGTCCGCCTCGATCACCTGGGCGAAGGCGGACGGGGTCTGGCTGAGCACCGTGACGCGCTCGGCCACCAGCAGGTCGTAGAAGAGTTCCGTGTCCCGGGTGACCCAGTGGTCCACGACCACCAGACGCCCGCCGGTGAGCAGGCAGCCCCAGATCTCCCAGACGGAGAAGTCGAAGGCACTGGAGTGGAAGAGGGTCCAGACGTCGCCGGTGCCGAGGGCGAAGTCCTCGCGGGTCGCGTCGATCAGGGCGCCGACGTTCCGGTGCGGCACCACGACGCCCTTGGGCCGGCCGGTGGAGCCCGAGGTGTAGATGACGTACGCGGGGGCCGCAGGGTCCTGTGCCGGTGCGGCCGGTCCGGTGCCCTCGCCGAGGGCGCGCAGTTCGTCGGGGGTGACGACCCGTACGCCGTCGGCCGGGGGGAACGCCGCGTCGACGCCGCCGACGACCACCGTGATGCCCGCGTTCTCCACGGTGTAGCGCAGGCGCTCCTCGGGGTAGCGCAGGTCCATCGGGACGTAGGCGCAGCCGGCCTTGAGGACGCCGAGGAGGGTCGCCACCAGGTCCGCGTCGCGTTCCAGGGCGACGCCGACCATGCTGCCGGGTGCGACGCCGAGCGCGCGCAGGCCGGCCGCGGTCCGCTCGGCCGTGGCGTCCAGTTCGGCGTAGGTGAGACGGGTGTCGCCCGCGGTGAGGGCCACGGCGTCGGGCTGCCTGCGTACGACGTCGGCGAAGAGCCCGTGCACGGTGCGGCCGGCCGTGGTGGTGTCCGTGGCGGGGGTGATGCCCAGCCGCAGCACCGCCTCGGTCTCCTGCGGTGTCAGCAGTTCGACCGCGTCGAGCGGCTGCCGCGGTGCGGCGGCCAGCTGGGCGGCGACGTGCGCCACATGGCCGGCGAACCGCTCGGCGACCACCGGGGCCAGCTCGCCCAGGTCGTGACGGAGCAGCCCGGAGGCCCGGCCGCCGTCGTACAGGGTGAAGTGCAGCTCGGCGGGGAGTTCGGGGGCGAGGGACGGGAGCCTGCGTTCGCCGGGCCTGGCCCGCTCGACGCGGAGGCCGACCCCGGAGCCGGGCAGGGCGGGCGGGCCGTCGGTCCCGGCGCTCTCCCACTCGGCCAGGTATGCGGCGGTCCGCCGTGTCTCGTCGACCGGGGCGCCCGTGCCGTACCGCGCGAGGACCAGGGCGACCGCTCCCCTCAGCAGGGCGGGTCCGGCGCGCAGGCCGGCGGGAAGCGGCACGGCCACCTCGCCGGTGCGGCCGGCGTCGGCGGGGGTGCCGAGGCCCCATTCCAGGGCGGGCCGCCGGCCGGTCGCGGCGCCGGTGGGTGTGTCGCTCCGCCCGAAGGTGAACGGGTCGTCGCCGATGGTGAGTTCGTGGCGGGCCACCAGGACGAGGTCCGCGTCGCCGTCCGCGTATCGCAGCAGTACGGCCCGCAGCGGGAGGGCCGAGGGGTGCAGCGGGCGTTCGGACTCCTGGCGGCGCCGGTGCGCGGCGGCCGGGTCCGCGGCGCCGAAGGGCAGGGTCTCCTCCCACAGCCGCAGCTCCTCCGTGCCGGGCAGGACTTCGGCCGCTCCGGCGCGCAGGCGCTGTCGCAGCCCCACGGCATCGACCGGGCCGGGCACACGGATCACGAGGCTGTGACAGCGCCTGGCCTGACTTCTCGACATGGGCGGACTCCTGTGAGGCAGTGCGGGAGGGACGGGGAAGAGGGCCGGGGGCCGTCAGCGGGCGCTGAATCCGCCGTCGACGGTGAGGGTGGTGCCGGTGACCTGGAGCGAGTCGTCCCCGGCGAGCCAGAGGGCCGCGCCGGCGATGTCCCGGGGTTCGATGAGGGTGTTCATCGGCTGGGACTGCACGAAGATCTCCTCGTGCTCGTCCACGTCGACATCGAGGGAGCGGGCGATCTCCGCCAGCATCCGGCCCTCGTGGAGCGGGTCGTCGCGGACCGATCCGGGGCACAGGGCGTTCACCCGTACCCGGAAGGGGCCGTAGTCGAGTGCCGCGGCCTTGGTGAGGCCGATGAGTCCGTGCTTCGCGGCCACATAGCCGGCGAAGTGGCGGTAGCCGACGAGGCCGGCGGTGGACGCCACGTTGATGACGCTGCCCGAGCGCTGCTCGATCATGGCCGGGATCACGGCCTTCGTCATCCGCCAGGCACCCGTCAGGTCGATGCCGACCATCAGGTCCCACTCGTCCTCGCTGATCTCGTGCACGGCCTTGCCCGAAGGCGCGGCGATGCCCGCGCCGTTGAGCAGCACGTCGATCGACCCGAACCGGTCGAGGGTCTGACGCGCCACCTCCCGGACCGCCTCCGGGTCGCGCACGTCGGCGGGCGCGGTGACGACCGCCGCGCCCTCGGCGCGGCAGAGCTTGGCGGTGTGCTCCAGCTGGCCGGCCGAGCCGAGGGGGTAGGGCACCCCGGGTACGTCCGCCGCGATGTCGACGAGGACCAGGTCGGCGCCCTCCCGGGCGAAGCGCTCGGCGCACGCGCGGCCCAGTCCGCGGGCCGCGCCGGTCACCACGACGGTCCGGTCCCGCAGCCGCGCGCCCCGGCTGTTGTCCGCCGTACGCGTCATGGCCGCGGTACCGGCTGGAGGCGCAGGGCGTCGCCGATCGCTTCGAGGAGCGGCAGCGGCGACTCGGTGAGGTACATGTGCTCGCCGGCCAGTTCGACGAGCCGGAACGCGCCGGTGGTGGCGTGCTGCCACTCGGCCGCCTCGTCCCTGCTGACCAGCCGGTCGTCGGTGCCGCGCAGTGAGGTGACGGGGGTGCGCAGCGGTGCGTCGGTGGCGGGTCGGTAGTTCTCGTGCATCTCCACGTCCGCCCGCAGGACGGGCAGCAGCAGCTCCCGCATGTCGGGGTCGGCGAGCGCGTCGTGCCGGTATCCCGCGAACTCCTGTACGCGCGCGAGGAAGGCGTCGTCGTCGAGTCCGGTGGCCCGGCGGCTGCGGCCGGTCCGGGGCCCCGGGGAACCGCTCACGAAGAGGTGGGTCAGCTCGACGGCGGGGTCCTCTTCGAGGCGCCGGGCGACCTCGTGGGCCAGTACGGCGCCGAGGCTGTGCCCGAAGAGGGCGACGGGCCCTCCCCCGGTGAGGTCCGCGACGGCCGGGGCGAGCGCGTCGGCCGCTTCGGCCGCGTCCCGGAACGGTTCCTCGATGAACAGCTCCTCGCGGCCGGGGAGTTGCAGGGGCACGATGGCCGGCGCGTGCACGGGAAGGTTCTTCCAGGCGCGGTAGAAGCCGGCCCCGCCGCCCGCGAAGGGGAGGCAGACCAGTGAGTGAGTCATGAGCGGCGTCGCTTTCTCGTCAGCTGCGTGAATGCCACGTTCACACCGCGCGGGCCCCCGGGCAACGGGCGTTGCAGATTGCTGCCAACGCCCGTCGCCCAGCCGCCCGGCGGGGGGTGTCAGGCGGCGTCCATGGCGTCGGCCAGTGACTTCGGCCGCATGTCGGTCCAGTGGGAGTTGATGTGGTCGAGGCAGGCCTGACGGCTGTCCTCGCCGTGGGCCACGGTCCAGCCGGCCGGGACCTCGGCGAAGGCGGGCCAGAGGGAGTGCTGGTTCTCCTCGTTGACGAGGACCAGGTAGCGGGCGTCGTCGTTCTCGAAGGGGTTGGTGGTCATGGTCAGCCTTTCCTCACGGTGGTCTTGGTGGCACGGGCGCGGACGTCCGCGACGAAGTCGGGCAGCCGGTCCACGCCCCAGAACTTCTCGTAGCCGCTGATGAAGTACGGGACGCCGAACACCCCGTCGCGGTGCAGGGAGTCGAGGGCCGCGTGACCGCGTGCGCGTACCTCGTCGTTCTCGTGGGCCCCGGCGAGCAGTTCCGGGTCCAGGCCCAGGTCCTTGCCGACCCGGCGGATGGTGTCGGGGTCCGAGATGTCCTCGCCGCGCTCCCAGCGGGCCCGGTAGACCTCGGCGATGAACTCCCGTCCGGCGCCCAGCTCCTGGGCCGCGAGGTAGGCGAGGTGGGAGACGTGCCAGCGCGGTTCGGTGTCGACGGGCCACACCATGTCCAGGCCGCGGGCCCGGCTGAGCCGGCGGACGTCCTGGAGGATGTAGAGGTGCTTCTCCTTGGACATCGGCACGTACGGCAGGGTGATGTTGTTGCGCTCCAGGTGGTCGAGGGCGGGTTCGTCCGGCTCCCAGAACGGCAGCCACTCGATCCGCTCGGCCACGTCGGGGTACTGACCGAGCAGGTCCCGGTAGGCCATCCAGGAGTAGGGGCTGCGGAACGAGAAGTACCAGCGCGGTCCTCTTCGTGCCATCACCGCCTCCGATCGGGGTAGTGCGGGTGGGGGTGGGTCAGATGGTGATGCCGCCGTCGATCTGCAGGACGGCTCCGGTGATGTACGCGGCGCGGTCGGAGACCAGGTAGGCGACCAGGTCGGCGACCTCCTCCGCGGTGCCCATGCGGCGCAGCGGGATCGAGGACAGGGCCTCCTTGCGGGCCTTGTCGTTCATCGCGGCCACCATGTCGGTCTCGATGAACCCGGGGGCGACCGCGTTGACCCGGATGCCGGCGCGGCCGGCCTCCTTGGCCAGGGCGCGGGAGAAGCCAATGATCCCGGCCTTCGACGCGGAGTAGTTGGTCTGGGTGCCGTGCCCGTACACCCCGGCGACCGAGGAGAGGTTCACGATGGCACCGGCGCGGCGCTTCATCATGCCGAAGACGACGGCCCGGCAGACGTGGTAGACGCCGTCGAGGTTGGTGTCGATGACCTGCCGCCACTGCTCGTCCTCCATCAGGACGAGCGGGTTGTCCCGGGTGATGCCGGCGGCGGTGACGGCCGCGTCGATGTGCCCCCACCGGTCCTCGGTGGCGGTGACCCAGGCGCGTACGGCGGCGGCGTCGGTCACATCGACCCGGGTGCCGGTCGCGGTGCCCGCGCCCTGTGCGGCCTCCTTCTCCACGGCGCGGGCGGCCTCGTCGTCCGAGCGGTAGCAGAAGGCGACGTCGTGGCCGTCGCGGGCGAGGGCGAGCACCGTGGCCCGGCCGATGCCGCGCGATCCGCCGGTGACGAGGGCCACCCGGTGCGCACTGTCTCCCATGATGTCTCTCCGTGGTCTGCGGTCAGCCGGCCGTCGCGGCGGGGCGCAGCGACTCGGCGGGGCGGAAGGTCATGACGATCCGGCCGACGGTCATGACCGTCTCGCCGGCCGAGCGGCTGTCGCCCTCGAACAGGAGGGTGTCGTCGATCCGGCGGTCGAGCCGGACGCGGTGTTCGAGGACTTCGGCGGGCAGGACCGGCCGGTGGAACTCGACGCCGGTCATGGCTCCGAAGAGCATCACCTGGCCCTGGAGGACGTCCGGGTTGGGGTCGTCCCAGGTGGCGAGGACGCCGGCCGCCTGGCACCAGGACTCCACCAGCAGCGAGGGCGGGTAGGCGAAGTCCTCGTCGGGGTTCTGCGGGCCGAGCTTCTCGTACCAGGGCTCGTTGCAGGTGACCGCCTTGAGCGCGGTCAGGCGTTCGCCGGGGACGACGTCGACGAGCCGGTCGACGAGCAGCATCGGGAAGCGGTGCGGCAGCCGGGCCCTGATCTCGCGCTGGCCGCTCATGCCGCCGTCTCCGTCCGGGTGGTCCGCGCGCGGTAGCGCAGCCGTACGGTCGCGGCGTCGCCCCGGTCCGTGGTGAGCTTCGCCCGGCACTGCCACTCGCCGGCCGGGGTCCGCTTCCAGCCCATGGCGATCTCCACGCGGTCGCCGGGGAAGACGGGCCCCGTGAACCGGGTCGACTCCACCGCGGCCAGCTCGGCGTCCTTGGCGTCGCCGGGCGCGGTGGCCAGCGCGCCGAGGTGGGCGCACTCGACCAGGCAGACGCCGGGGAAGATCGGGAAGCCGGGGTAGTGGCCGGGCAGCACGGTCTCGTCCTCGCCCACGGTGAAGCGGGCCGCGGTGCGCGACTCGTCCTCGGCCGGCCGCACCTCGACCGTTCCCGCGAGCGGACCGGCGGCGGACATCAGGCGGCCTGCCGGGCGGCGTCGAGCTTGCCGCGCAGCAGGTCGTAGGCGCTGCGCAGGTCGACGATGTGCTTCAGCTCCGACTCGGGCACCTTGACGTCGTACTTCTTCTCCAGGACGACGACGATCTCCAGGGCCATCAGCGAGTCGACCTCCAGGTCGTCGATGAACCTGGCGTCGTCGGTCACCTCTTCGGTGTCGACGTCCATCACCTGCGCGACGACGGCGCGCAGTTCTTCCTTGTCCAGCATCGTTCCGGTTCCTCTCATCAGCTGGTGGGGCGGGGCGGGCTCAGCGCAGGCCGAGCAGGGCGCAGCCGACGGTGCCGGTGCGGTCGACGGAGGTGATCACGCCGATCCGGCCGGCCGCGGTGTCCGGGTGGTCGGCCGCGTACGAGAGCAGGGCGGCGGCCTGGAACGCCGCCGCGGCGGCCCCGGTGTCACCGATCAGCCCGGTGGGGGTCAGGTCGGCGGGTCCCTCGGCGCCGAAGACCTGGCGCACGGCCTCGGACTCCTCGTGGCCCTCGGGCCCGGGGGCGCCGGAGCGGGCGACGGCGACGACCTGGGCGGGGTCGGCTCCGGCCCGGTGCAGGGCGGAGCGCAGGCAGGAGACGAGGGCGGGGCCGGTGCCGCCGTCGATGACGACGCCCAGCTCGACGGCGAGGAGTTCGGCGAGGACGGGCTGTCCGCTGTCACCGGGGTCGTGGGGTTCGACCAGGAGCATGGCGCAGCCCTCGCCGAGCGGGGCCGCGGGGCCGCCGTCCGACGCGTGGTGCTCCAGCCAGGCGCGGGCCGGCGAGAACTCCTCCGCTCCCCCGCACAGCACGGTGCGGGCGCGGCCCGAACCGAGCAGCCTGCGCGAGTAGTTGAGGGCGTGAAGGGCGGCGGTCCGGCCGCCCGCGATGGTGGCGTTGGGGCCCTTGAGCTGGTACCAGATGGCGCTCTGTCCGGCGGCGCAGTTCATCACGGTGTTGGGGAAGCGCGCCGGGTCGACGAAGAAGGGCTGCTCGCTGGTGAGGGAGTCGCGGGTGAAGTCCATCATCGACTGGGCGCTGCCGGTGGTGGTGCCGAGGGCGAACGCGGCGCCCTCGCCGGTGCCGACGGCCCGGTTGCGCTCACCGTCGTCGAGGAGCGAGCCCACGGCGGTGACGGCGAGACCGGTGACCCGGTCCATGGAGCGGGTGCCCTTCTTGCCCAGGACCCCCCGGATGTCGAAGGACGGGACGACGCAACCGGTGCCGTCGGGGGTCGGGGCGTGCTCGGGGCCGAGCCCGGTGACGGTCGGGCGCCGTTCACGCAGGCCCTCGGTGAACGCCGGCCGGCCGATGCCGTACGACGACACGGCGGACCAGGCGGTGATCACCGGGCGCCCGGCGCCGGTGGTGACTGGGGACATGACCGTCACGTGTTCCTTCCGCTCTCAGCTGCCCGCGCGCCGTTCGCGCGGGGTTCACAAGAAATGGGCTGTCGGGCCGTCAGTGCCACACCGCCCGGACGGCGGGGTCGAGGATCCAGCCCGCCACCTCGTCCATGCCGATCACGCGCAGGCCGGGGCGGAGCGGGACCGTGTCCAGTCCCCGCTGGGCGAGCGAGTGGGCGTCCGCGGCGAGGACTCCGCCCCGCCCCTGGAACCGGTCCAGGTCGTCGTCGCTGCCGGGCAGCGCCAGGACGACTCCGTCCTGGACCAGGAAGAGGAGGACGGAGTGTCCGGTGAGGACCTGGGTGACGGCATCGCGCCGGAAGCCGGCGTCGTCGGTGTCGCACCCCTGGCTCTCGATGAGCAGCTGCCTGGGTGGTGCGCCGCCCGCCCAGGCCTCCGTCACGCCTGCCGCGTCGTGCCGTTGATCGCGTCGACGACCCGCCGGTCGAGGCTGACCAGGCTCCAGTCGCGCCGGTTCTCGATGACGGCGTAGCCGTGCACGATCCGGCCGGTGGCGGTCTTCACCAGCTGCCCGTCGCGGAGCACGTAGAAGTCCATGCGCGAGGTGTAGGTGAAGTCCTTGAAGACCTCCTCGACGGTGTAGACGGTGTAGAGGTCCTCCTCCATCAGCGCCTCGTCGAGGATGCGGATGTCGGAGCGCGGCACGACGGGGATCCAGCGGCGGTCGTCGAGCAGGGTCTTGATGGAGATGCCGCGGTCGGCGACGAAGCGGTCCTTGCCCTCCTCCATCAGCCGCAGATAGCCGGACATCTGGATGCGCTCGGTGAAGTGGCAGTACGGGTACGGAATGTTCCACTTCCAGGCGTACGCGTTCTGCCCGGCGGTGAGGGAGGCGAGGATCTCCTCCTCGGCCGGGGCGGCGGTGGCGGGCTCGCGCTCCAGGTCGTCGCCGAGGGTGGCGACGGCGTACCGGGCCAGCTCGGCGGGGACGTCGCCCGCCGCTTCGAGGTAGGTGTCGATGCGCAGCGACACCCGCACCTTGGCGGTCACCGCCTTGAGCGTCTCGCCCTCGCGCTCCAGGCGGATGGTGACCTTGAAGTCGAGGGTGGCGGAGTCGGCCTCGCCCTTGGGGGTCCACGGCACGACCTCCGCCTCGGCGACGTCGTCCATGTGGAAGGCGTGCAGGATGCGGGTGTCCACCGAGACCAGGTCGAGGCCGAGGCCGTGGGTCTCGTACAGCGCGCGGGCCGGGAGTCCGGCCTGCCGGAAGTGGTCGAGTACGGCTTCCTCGACGAGGTAGTTGACGTGCTTGAAGCCGATCCAGGTGCAGATGTTGGAGCCCTCGTAGCGGGGGCGCACCTGGGTGGTGGTCGGGGTGCTGAGGAGCGCCTTGACGGCGGTTTCCGTGACGAGGGTCATCGCTGGGACTCCATGGCGTCGATGGGGGCGGCTGCCGCGAAGGGGGCGGCGGACGCGGGGTGTCGGACGAACTCCCGGATCTCCTCGGCGAACCGTTCGGCCGCCTCGATCATCGGGAAGTGGCCGCAGCCGGGCAGTACGCGGGCGTGCGCGGCGGGAAGGGCGGCGGCGAGCGCCAGGCTCTCGGCCGGCGGGGCCGCGAAGTCGGTCTCACCGGCCAGCACCAGGGTGGGCACGGTGATCCGTGAGGTCTGGAGGGTGGGGGTGCGCAGATAGAGCTCGAAGAAGCGGAGCCAGCCGTGGGGGCCGACCCGGTCGCGCACCCGCTTGCCCATGGCCTCCTGGATGTCGGCGGGGAGCCGGCCGTCCGAGTGGACCCGGATCCCCTCCTCCATGATCCGGTGGAAGTCGTTCAGGTAGTAGCTGATCGTCTCCCAGTCGAACTGGTCGGCGCGGGACCGGAAGAAGGGCGAGACGAGCACCAGCGAGCGGATGCCGTAGTGGCGCAGCGGGTCGGTGCCGCCCCGGCCCTTCTGGTCGAGCAGGTCGAGGAGCACGTTGGCGGCCATCGAGTGGGCGACGACGGTCTCGGCGCGGCCGGGCACCGCTTCGAGGGCCTTGGCGAGCCAGCCCTTGAGGTTGGGCTCCTGGCCCCAGTCGCCGATGCCGTCGGTGCGCCAGGGCAGGCGGGCGGTCCAGACCTCGGCGTCCGCCGGGAGCCGGTCGACCGTGCGGTCCCAGACGCTGTCGTTGGCGGCGAGGCCGTGCAGCAGGAGCATCCGCCGGCCGGTGCCGGTGGTGCGCCGCTGGACCGAGACGGGCCGCAGGTCGGGGTCGGCGCTCACCCGGCCGCCTCCGGTGCCAGCAGGACGAGGTCCGCACTCGCGTCGTCCTGCGCGGTGCCCGTGACGGCGTGGACCGGCCCGCGCTCGCCGACGTCGAACCAGCCGACCGCGGCGGCGCACTGGAGGACCCCGTGGGCGCCGGAGGCGCGGCCGAGGTGCTCCGGGAGCGTCCAGCGCCGGCCGGGGACCGGCGTGGGGACGGCGGCGCTCCTGCGGTAGGGGCCGACCACGGCGCGTACGGTCGCGGAGCGCTCCGCGGCGGCGGCCCGGGACTCCAGGAGCACGGCCGCGCCGCCGTCCACCGCGCGGGTGCCGCCGAGGAGCCGGCGCACCACCTCGTTGTCGGGCTCGACGCCGAGGACCAGCATCCGGGCCGATCGGCCGGCCGTGATCATCGTGACCGCCCAGTGGACGGCGTCCAGGCCGGAGGTCTCGCCGTTGCACACCATCAGGTTGGGGCCGCGCAGCCCGTAGCGGATGGCGGCCGAGGAGGCGAGGACGTTGCTGGAGGCGTTCGGCAGGTCCATCGGGCTGGTGGCCGTGACGGTCTCCTCCCGGATGGTGTCCAGCGCCCGGACGACGGTGTCGAGGTTGCCGAAGTTGGAGCTGGCGACCACGCCGACGGACTCGGCGGGCACGGTCAGCCCGTCCTCGCCGAGCAGTCCGGCGTCCCCGAGGGCGGCTGCGGTCAGGCAGTAGCCGAGCTGGGTGGCCCGGTCCTTGTAGCGCAGGCCCTTGCGGCCCACGTAACCGGCGGGGTCGACGGGGGCGCCGCCCGGGGCGGGTCCGTCGGCCAGGGCCTTCACGGTGTCCGCCCCCGGCAGCAGGACGGCGGCTCCGGTGACGACGACCGCGGCACTCTGCGTGCTCATCGGTTTCCCTCCACGATGGTGACGGCGTTGATGCCGCCGAATCCGAAGGCGTTGAGCTGCGCCACGTTCAGCCGGCGGCCGGCGGCCGCCTCGCCGGTGACGAAGCGGAACGGCGCCGCCTCCTCGACCGGGTCGTCCAGCCCCACCGTCGGCGGCACCCGGCCCTCGTTCAGGGCGCACAGGCCCACGATCAGGTTGAGCAGGCCGGAGGCCCCGGAGGTGTGCCCGGTCATGGACTTGACGGCGGTCATCAGCGGTTTGTCCGCGTCACCGCCGAGCACGGCGGCCAGCGCGCCGGCCTCCGCCTCGTCGTTGAGGAGGGTGCCGGTGCCGTGCAGCATCACCAGGTCGACGTCCGCGGGCTTGACGCCGGCCAGCCGGTACGCGGAGCGCATGGCCTCGGCGATGCCCTCCGGGGACGGGGCGGTGACGTGGTAGGCGTCGCAGTTGACGGCGACGCCGCGCAGCCGGCCGTGCACCTGGGGCGCGTCGCGGTCGGTGCGGCGCAGCACGATCGCCGCGGCACCGTCGCCCATCAGGACGCCCGTGCGGTTGCGGTCGAAGGGGCGCACCCGGTCCGGCGGCACGGGGTGGACGCGCTCCAGGAGTCCGTACATGGACTCGGTCAGCACGTCGACGCCGGCGACGATCACGGTGTCGGGGCCGTCGTCCCCGCCCTGGTCCAGCAGGTCCGAGGCGAGCGCCAGGGCGTACAGGGAGGCGGAGCAGGCGTTGGAGAAGGTGTGGGTCACGTCGGCGTTGAAGCGTTCGCGCAGTCCGGTGCCGAAGTGGAGCCCGGAGTCGGCGAACGGGGAGCCGTCGCGCCACCACAGTTCGAGGGAGCGCAGCTCGCGCAGTCCGGTGCCGATGAGGATGGGGATGCCGCTCAGGTCCTCGCCGAGTCCGGCGTCCGCCGCGGCCTGCCCGATGGCGTCGAGCAGGAGCCGGGTGGCCCGTCCGGGGATGTCCTCGCCGGGCACGGGGCGGTCGTCCACCTCGTAGGCGTGCTGGGCCCGGAACCGGGTGCGGTCGAAGCCGCGGAGCTCCGCCCGGCCGCTGCGGCCCAGGCACAGGCTCTCGAAGAGTTCGCCGACCCCGGAGCCGGTCGCTGCGACGGCGCCCATCCCGATGATGGGGCGGATCGTCATGACGCCTCCTTGATTGCGTCGTACCGGCCCAGCAGTACCGCCGCGTTGTTGCCGCCGAACGCGAGACCGTTGTTCTGAACGATCCGCAGGTCGGCCTCGACCGCCTGGTTCGGCACACAGTCGACGTCGCACTCGGGGTCGGTGGTGACGTGGTTGATGGTGGGCGGGATGAAGCGGTTCCGGATCGCCAGGGCGCAGCCGATGGCCCCCAGTGCGCTGGCCGCGCCCATGCTGTGGCCGAGCATCGATTTCATGGAGACGGTGCGGGGAGGCGTGTCTCCGAAGACCTGGCGGATGGCGCCGGCCTCGGTGATGTCGTTGGCCTTGGTGCCGGTGCCGTGCGCCGATATGAGGTCCACCTCGTGGGGTGCGACGCCCGCGTTGTCCAGGGCCAGCCGCATCAGTTCGGCGACGCTGTCGCGGTCGGGCGCGACCTGGTGGTGCGCGTCGCAGTTGAGGCCGTAGCCGAGCACCTCGGCGTAGATGGTGGCGCCCCTGGCCAGGGCGGAGTCCAGGCGTTCCAGTACGAGGACGCCTGCGCCCTCCCCGGTCAGGATGCCCTTGCGGTCCACGTCGAAGGGCTGGCAGCGGTCGGGGGCGATGGTGCCGAGCCGGTAGAAGCCGGTGAAGGTCTTCCGGCACATGGCGTCGGCCCCGCCGCAGAAGGCGAATTCCGCCTCGCCCGAGCTGACGGCGTCGAAGCCGTAGCCGATCGCGTAGTTGCCCGCCGAGCAGGCGGTGGGGATGGTGAGTGCCTCCACGTCGCGGAGGCCGAGTTCCTGGGCGATGGCCACCGACAGCCGCCCGGCGGGGATGCGCCGGGCAGCGGTGGCGTCGAACGCTCCGATCCCGTCGGCGAGTTCGCCCTCGACCAGCTGGTCCAGGTCGTAGCTCTCGCCGTCGGTCGTGCCGATGGAGATCAGGCCGCGACGGCCGCGCAGCTCCTCCAGACCGAGTCCCGAGTCCTCCAGCGCCATCCGGGCCGCCGCGACGGAGAACTGCGCGGCACGGCCGAGCTGTTCCACGTCCAGGGTGCTGATCCACTCCCGCGGTTCGAAGTCCGTGATCTCGCACCCGTTCGCGTGGGCGAAGCCCTCGGTGTCGAACACCGTGATGCGCCGTGCACCACTGCGTCCTTCGCGGAGCCCTTGCAGGAACTCCTTCGCCCCCAGGCCGATGCTGGAGACCACACCGAGTCCCGTCAGGACGACCCGGTGCCGCTCGGTCCGGTCGTGGCCGGTGCCGCGCACTGCCGTCATACCAACCTCCCAATCAACCGCAGCGGGGACGGACTACCAGCCGGCCGGCTCCGAGACGACCTCGTAGACGCCCGTCAGGTTGACCATGCGCGGCAGCTCGCTCTGGTTGATGACGACGCCGAATTCCTTCTCCAGGGCGGCGAGGATCTCGATGGCGCGCAGCGAGTCCGCGTCGTGGTCCTCCTTGAAGAGACTCGTCGGGGTCACCTCGTCCTCCTCGATCTCAAGAATGTCGCAGACGATTTCCTTGATGGTGTCGATTCGCTCGTCCTGCGTAGCAGTGGACACGCCTTTTCTCCTTTTCGGAATGCCGCTCCCATAACGCGCGGCGGGATTACTGGAATGAATGCTCGCGTGGAGTTCTTTGCGCCACAACGACAACTGCAACAAGCTGCCAACCGGCGTCGGCGGCGGCGTTTTTCAGGGATTTCGTGCCAGCCGCGCGCGGATGTCGGCGAGGAGTTCGGCGCGGCGGTCCACGAGGTAGAAGTGGCCGCCGGCCAGGACCTTCAGGTCGAAGCCCCGGGGGGCGACCCGCCGCCAGGCCCGGACCGCTTCGGGGCCGACATCGGGGTCGCTGTCGCCGACGTAGCCGGTGACGGGACAGCCCACCGGGACGCCGGGGCGTGCCGCGTACCGGGCGACGGCCGAGAAGTCGGCCCTGATCGCGGGCAGGATCAGCTCGCGCAGCTCCGGTTCGGCGAGCAGCGCGCTGTCCGTCCCGCCGAGCCGCCGGACCTCGTCGATCAGACCGTCGTCGCTCAGGGCGGCCGTACGCGGGGTGAGCAGGTGCGGGGCCTTGCGGCAGGAGACCATCAGCGCGGCCGGGACGACGCCGTACCGCGCCTCCAGGCGCAGGGCGATCTCGTACGCGAGCGAGGCGCCCATGCTGTGTCCGAAGAGGGCCAGCGGGGTGTCGAGGAGGGGGGCCAGCTCCGCGCTGATCGAGTCGGCGAGGAGTTCGATGTCGTCGACGGGTTCCTCGGCGATACGTTCCTGCCGGCCGGGGTAGCGGACGGCCACGACCTCCACGTCGTCGCCGAGGGCGTTGCCCCAGCTGTGGAAGAAGCCGGCCGAGCCCCCGGCGTGCGGCAGGCAGAGAAGCCTCGTGCGGGGCGGTGTCCCGGTGGGATGGGCGCGCAGCCAGATGCTCTCGGTGCCCAGTGCCATGGTGGTCAGGTCTCCTCGCTCGTGTCGGGTTGTGCGTCCAGGGCATCGGGGCTGTCGAGAGAGACGGCGTCGGTGTCCCCGTCGATGCGGCGGACCAGGCCGGCCAGGGTGCGGCCGGGGCCGAGCTCGACCAGGCGGCGGCAGCCGAGCCGGCCGGTGAGGGTCGCGACGGACCGCTCCCACAGCACCGGCGAGGTGAGCTGGCGGGTGGAGAGCTCGGGCCAGTCGCAGTCGCCCGTGTACGGCTCGGCGTCGGCGTTGGCCACGACGGGCAGGTGCGTGGGGGCGAAGGGGGCGTTCTTGAGGGCCCTGCGCAGGGTCTCGGCGGCCGGTGCCATGTACGGGCTGTGGAAGGCGCCGCCGACCTGGAGGCGGATCATCTTGGCGCCGATGGCGGGGGCCTCGGCGTCGAGCGCGTCGATCCCCCCGGGCGAGCCGGACACCACGGTCTGCCCCGGGCTGTTGACGTTGGCGATCCAGACGTCGGCGCCGGACGCGCGCACGGCCGCGACAAGGGTCTCCACCTCCGCCAGGGGCGCGGCGACCAGGACGCCCATGGTGCCTTCGCGCACCTCGGCGGCGTCCCGCATGGCCCGGCCCCGGACGGCGACGAGCGCGGCGGCGTCGGCGACGGTGAGGGCGCCGGCCGCGGCGAGCGCGGCGTACTCCCCCAGGCTGTGGCCCGCGCAGGCCACCACGCGTCCGCCGAGCGCGCCGCGCCGGACCGCCTCGGCGTGCGCGATCACCGCGACGGTGAAGACGGCGAGCTGGGCCAGGTCGGTGCGCCGGAGCTGTTCGCCGGGGGTGTGCAGCAGGAGCCGGGGAATGTCCTCGCCGGTCACCTCGGAGATTTCCGCGGTCAGGTCCCAGGACGGGGAATCCCGCCAGGCGGCGCCCATTCCCTCTTTCTGTGTCCCCTGTCCGGGAAACACCAGACCGATCGGCAATTGATTCATGGGGCCGCCTTCCGCGCGGTGTTCGACCGGGGCGCGGGGGTCCGGAGAAGGAAGGTTCCGGACCCCCGCGCACGGCGGCGCACGGGGGATGGGCTGCCGCCGGGGGCGGGAAATTCCGGGTGTTCCGGAATCCCGTTCCCGACGACCCATACAACTGTCCGGGGCGGGGGGCGGCAACGTTCCTTTCAGGAAGCTGCCAGTCGGTGCGGCCGGAAACGCGGTGCGGCCCCGGCCGTGGAGGCCGGGGCCGCTGCTTCGGGAGGGCCGGGCGGCCGCTACCGGCCGGCCGGGCCGCCGGGGCCGGGTGCCGAGGCCAGCGGGAGCAGGCCCAGTTCCGCGGCCCTGACACCGGCCTGGAAGCGGGAGCTGGCGCCGAGCAGCGCCATGATCTCCGCGACATGGCGCCGGTAGGTGCGGACCGAGACGGTCAGATCGCGGGCGGCGACCTCGTCGGTGACACCGGCCCGCAGGGCGCCGAGGATCTGCCGGGCGAGCGCGGCCCGGTCGCGGTCACCGAAGACGATGCGCTCGTTGGCCGGCACGGCGTTGCTCCAGACGCCGGCGAAGAGGGTGTGCAGGGTGTGCAGCACCTCGGGGGCCCGGATCAGCGAGGCCCTGCGGCCCACGGCCGACTCGGCCACCACGAGTCCGGTGACTCCGTCGACGAGCAGGGCCTGTAAGGGAGGCACGCGCGCCACCCGGATCGCCACCGGCCGCTCACGGCCGAGCTGTTCCCGTACGAAGGACTCGTCCAGCAGCGCGGGGCTGGCGAGCAGCCGCACGGCGACCGATTCGTCCGCGCTGTAGATCAGTTCCCGCTCCGACTTGAGCGGCCGCTCGGGCTGTTCCCCGGAGAGCGGCGTGCGGGCGTGCACGATGTCGATGCTGTGGACCGCACCGCCGATCAGCTCCTCGGCCGCTTCGAGCACGGCCCCGTACCCGCCTTCCACCGTGGTGATCCGGCGCTCGCGCAAGCTGCGGTCCCGGTGGATGGCCACCGTGGACTCGATGAGTTCCCTGACCTCCAGCAGGGCATGCTCCAGCTCGTCCTCTGGTCTTCCCGACACGTCGTATCCCACCGTCCCCGTTGACTTGACTCCTCGCGCCGTCCCGGCCACGGACCGCGCCGGGGACAGCGCTCGGTCTACTCCGAGAGCAGACCCAGCTCGACCGCGCGGGCTCCCGCCTGGAAGCGGGAACTGGCGTCCAGTTCGCGCATGATCTCCGCGACATGGCGCCGGTAGGTGCGCAGCGAGACGTTCAGGTCGCGAGCCGCCGTGTCGTCGGTGTGACCGGCTCTCAGGCGTTCCAGGATGCTGCGGGTCAGCTCGCTGCGCAGCCGCGGGCTGAGGCCGAGGTGATCGGCGAGTCTCCGGCCGCGCGCCCAGGCTCCGGCGAACAGCAGTTCCAGGGCGCGCACGGCCGCGACGTCGTTGACGACGGTGGCCTGCTGCCCGTCGCTCCGGGCGGCTCCCCGCACCAGCGCCGCGACGCCGTCGACCACGACGATCTCGCGCAACTCGCTCTCGGAGACCCTGGCTTCGAGGGGCCGGCCGGGGGGCTGGCGCAGCCCGGCGAACGAGGCGTCGGCGACCTCGGCGGATCCGAGCAGCCGGACAGCGGCCGCGGGCGGCTGTGCGGCGAGCAGTCGCAGAACGGAATCCGTGAACTCGCCGGGGCCGGCCAGCGCGACGCTGACCGAGTGCCGGGCACCCCCGACGATCCGGTCCAGGGCCTCACCGAGCGCGGCGATGTCGGTGGGCGCCGCCGTGTCCGGGGCGGCGGGGCGGCGCCGGTACAGGGACACCGTGGACTCGATCAGGGCGCGGGCCTGGAGCAGCGCCTCCTCCAGGTGGGCGGCATGGCCCTCGGCCGTAGCACCTTCGGATTTGTCCGGTGGCTCGATCTGCACACCCGTCACATGTGCCCCCCTCGGCTGCCCGCGAGCCGTCTCCCACCACGCGGGCCGTCCTCATCACGTTCGGAATGTTTCGCCGCGTACGCGAAAATATCGCTCACCAAAAACAGTTCAATCGACAAATACTTCTTCATACATAGGTTGAAGAAAGCTTCATCAGACACTAGTTCGCTGGCTTGGAATCAGTCAACAAGAGGCCGTCTCGTCTGCCCGAGACCCCCAGATGAGCGGCAGACTCCATCAAAAAGGCGACCCATTCCGCCTCACCTGTCAACAAGTTGCATACCGGCCCCCGGAAGCAGCACCCTCACTTCCGCTTGTGCCACCGAGGGCGCACACGCCCTCACACGGCGTGCCGCCGCTGACCGCTTGCTGTCAGCGGGCGTCCGGCCATGACCGTTTCCGACCTACGGTCACCGGGTGACCACACCCCACCCACAAGCCCCACACCCCGCCACCGCTTCCCGGCCCCGGCCGCTCGCGGGCGACGTCCACGTGTGGTCATGGCGCACGGTGGCGGGCCCGCCCCGCGAGGCGGATCTGAAATTGCTCGACAGCACGGAACTGGCACGGGCACACCAATTCAAATCAGCCAGAGCAGCGGCCGAATACGTATCTTGCCGTGCCGCCGTACGTCGTTTACTCGCCACTCATTTTCAGGTGGGGGCCACGGAGATTTCACTTGGCAGAAAGCCCTGTCCCGGATGCGGCAGCACCGAGCACGGTCCACCCGCCGTGCTCCATCCGCCGACCCCCTGCCGCATCAGCGTCTCCCACACCCCCGGCCTCGCGATGCTCGCCGTCGCGCCGTTCCCGGTCGGGATCGACACCGAAGCGCTCCGGAGCATCCCGGTAGCAAACATCACCGGCCAGGTACTGACACCCCATGAGCGCCGAGCGGTGCTCGCCGAGCCGGAGGGCCCCGCCCGCACCGCGGCCTTCCTGCGCTGCTGGACCCGTAAGGAGGCGGTACTCAAGGCCGTGGGCATCGGGATCGTCGCCGATCTGACCACGCTGGAGACCCGCCCCGAGGACCCCGGCACCACCCGGGTCGCCGCCGGCACCCTCACACCCCCCACCGACTGGTGGGTCACCGAGGTGTCCGTGCCCGAGGGCTGGACGGCCTCGGTGGCGTACCCGGCAGGGACCGGCCGACCCATCGCCGTGCGGCAACTCCGAGTCCCGCGGGAGCGCCAGGCCCGCCACGCACCGAGGTAACGGGAGACAGACCATCGTGAACCGCGCACCCACGCAGAGCATCGCCGACCTCCTGATCCGCGCCGCCCGGCACCACCCCGGCACGGGCATCCGCTACTGCCCCGGCGGAGCCGACGCGGGCTTCACCGACCGGAGCCACCCGGAACTCCTGGCCGAGGCCGGCCGGGTCGCGGCCGGCCTCCGCTCCCGGGGCCTGCGCCCGAAGGACAACGTGGTCCTCGTCCTGGAGCGCCCGCAGGAGTTCCTCACCGCGTTCTGGGGCTGCGTGCTCGGCGGATTCGTGCCGTGCCCCATGGCCCCCCTGCGCACCGACCCGGAGCGCTGGGCGGCTCAGCTCGGCCATGTGCACACGCTGCTGGACCGGCCCCTGATCGTCACCAGCGCGTCGCTCGCCGCCGAACTGCCCCCGGTGCCGGGCGCCGTCGTCGCCCCGCTGGACGGGCTGTACGGCGCGGAGCCCGCCGTCCCGCACCGGGCCGCCCCCGGCGACACCGCCGTTCTCGTCCTGACGTCCGGTTCGACCGGTGCCTCCAAGGCCGTGAAGCTCAGCCACGGCAACCTGCTGGCGTCCATGGCCGGAAAGAACAGCGCCCACCGCCTGGGCCCCGCGGACACCACCCTGAACTGGGTCTCGTTCGACCATGTGGCGGCCCTGCTGGAATGCCACCTCCTCCCCCTGTACACCGGTGGCCGTCAGGTCCACGTCGAGACGCCCGTCGTCCTCGGCGAACCCCTGGAGTTCCTGCGCCTCGCCTCCCGGCACCGGGTGACCATGACGTTCACCCCCAACTTCCTGCTGGGGCTGCTCAACACGTCGGCCGAGCGGCTGTCCGCGACCGGCGAGGTGCTCGACCTGTCCCGGCTGCGCCACATCATCAGCGGCGGCGAGGCCGTGGTCCGCGCCACCGGCGAAACGTTCCTGGAGCGGTACGCGCCCCACGGGCTCGCCCCGGACGCCCTGTGGCCGGCCTTCGGGATGACGGAGACCTGCGCGGGCAGCGTCTACTCGCGCGCGGCGTTCCCGGCCGTGGACCGGGGCGAGGAGTTCGCCAGTCTCGGCACACCGGTCGACGGGCTGCGCATCCGGGTCTCCGCCGGGGACGACGACCGGGCGCTGCCCGAGGGCGAGGTGGGCGAGCTCCAGTTCAACGGTCCCATGATCACGCCCGGTTACCACAACAACCCCGCCGCCACCGCCGAGGCCTTCACCGCCGACGGCTGGTTCCGCAGCGGCGACCTGGGGCGGATCGACGGGGGCCGGCTGACCCTGGTGGGCCGCAGCAAGGACAGCGTCATCGTCAACGGCGTCAACTACTTCAGCCATGAGATCGAGGCGGCGCTCGAACAGCTCGACGGGGTCGCGGGCTCCTACACCGCGGCCTTCCCGATCCGCCCGCCCGGCAGCGACACCGAGCAGCTGGTGATCACCTTCCACCCCGACGTCCCGGAGGGCGACGAGGCGGAGCTGTACCGGGTGCTCACCGCCGTCCGCAGCAGCGTGGTGATGCAGTGGGGGTTCCGGCCCGCCCTCGTCCTGCCGCTGCCCGAGGACGCCTTCCCCAAGACGAGCCTCGGCAAGATCCAGCGCGCGCTGATGCGGCGGCGGCTGGAGGAGGGCGCGTACGACACCGAGCGGCACCGCGTCACGGAACTGACCCGGCGCATGCTCGGCGGCTACACGGCACCCCGGGGCCGGACCGAGCGGGTCCTGACGGAGATCTACGCGGAGATGTTCGACCTCGACGCGGCGGCCGTCAGCAGCACCGCCAACTTCTTCGAACTGGGCGGCACCTCGCTGGACATCCTGCGCCTGCGGGGCCGGGTCGCCCAGCGGCTCGGCGTCACCGGCCTGCAGATCATCACCGTCCTGACAGCGCCCACGGTCCGGGCCCTCGCCGCCCGGATCGGCACCGACGACCGCGAGGACACCGGCGGACGGGCCTACGACCCGGTCGTACCGATGCAGACCGGTGGCACCGGGACGCCCCTGTTCTGTGTGCACCCCGGCGTCGGTGAGGTCCTGGTCTTCGTCAACCTCGCCCAGTACTTCGTGGGCGACCGCCCCTTCTACGCGCTGCGGGCGCGCGGGTTCAACGAGGGCGAGAAGCCGTTCGCCACCTTCGAGCAGATGGTGGATTCCTATGTGGAGGCGATCCGGGAGCGCCAGCCGCAGGGTCCGTACGCCGTCGCCGGCTACTCCTACGGCGGGGTGGTCGCGTTCGAGATCGCCAAGGCGCTCCGGTCCCAGGGGGAACGGGTGGACTTCACCGGCAGCTTCAACCTGCCGCCGCACATCAAGTACCGCATGGAGGAACTGGACTTCGTGGAGACCGCGGCCAATCTCGCGTTCTTCCTCGCCCTGATCGACAAGAAGCAGTCGCTCGAACTCCCCGCGCTCCTGCGCGGCCGGCCCGTGGAGGAGCAGCTGACGCACCTCATGTCGCTCGCCCCGCCGGAGCGCCTCGCCGAACTCGACCTGGACGTCGAGAAGTTCGGGAACTGGGCGGAGCTGGCCAACCGGCTGACGGACCTGGGCCGCTCCTACGAACCCAGCGGGTCGGTGCCGTCGATGCACGTCTTCCACGCCGCCCCGCTGCGCGGCACGAAGGAGGACTGGCTGAACAACGAGCTACGGCGCTGGGACGCGTACACGAGCGGGCCGAACCGCTACATCGAGGTACCCGGCGAGCACTACACCCTGATGAGCCCCCAGCATGTGGCGTCCTTCCAGTCGATCCTGCGCGGGGAACTGGACCGGGCCCTGGCCGACGCCGACCGCATCGCGGCCGGCCGCGCATCGCTGGAACGGCCGGCCGACGAGCGAGGAGAGACACGGTGACGACACTCCCGACAGGCAAGCGCATCCTGATCACCGGCGGCACCGGTCAGGTCGCCCGGCCCGTGGCCGAGGCCCTGGCCGAGCACAACGACGTCTGGTGCCTCGGCCGCTTCGGCGCCGAGGGCGTCGAGGCCGAACTGTCCGCGAAGGGCATCACCACCTGGCACTGGGACATGGACGACCTCTCGGGCGACTCCCTCAAGGGGCTCCCCGAGGACTTCACCCATGTCCTGCACTCCGCCGTACGCCGGGGCGAGGACGGCGACTTCAACGCGGTGGCCGAGGTGAACGCGGTGGCCGCCGGCCGGCTGATGGAGCACTGCCGCACGGCGGAGTCCTTCCTCTACGTGTCGACGGGCGCCCTCTACGCCCGCCAGACGCTGGACCACCCGTACACCGAGAGCGACCCGGTCGACGGGGTGGCCGACTGGCTGCCCGCCTACCCGGTCGGCAAGATCGCCGCCGAGGGCGCGGTGCGCGCCTTCGCCCGGGTGCTCGGCCTGCCGACCACCATCGCGCGGCTGAACATCGCGTACGGGCCCGGCGGTTACGGCGGTGTCCCGATGCTGTACTTCAAGCGCATGCTGGCCGGCGAGCCCATTCCCGTACCCCGCGAGGGGCAGAACTGGTGCTCGCTGCTGCACACGGACGATCTGGTGGCGCAGGTGCCCGCCCTGTGGCGGGCCGCCACGACGCCGGCCCGGGTCGTCAACTGGGGCGGCGACGAGGCGGTCGGGATCACCGACTGCGTACGCCACCTGGAAGCGCTCACCGGGATCGAGGCGCGGCTCGTCCCCAGCGACGTGACCCGTGAGACCTATCGCTTCGACCCCGCGCTGCGGATGTCGCTGACCGGTCCGTGCCGGGTCGGCTGGCGCGACGGCATCCGCCGCACCCTGGAGAGCCTGTACCCCGAGCACGTCCGGCACTGAGGAGAGCCCTGATGCAGACGCGAATGGAAACCCTCGTCATGACGGACTACCTGGACCGTCGCGCCGAGCCGTCCCCCGCCCACGCGCTGGTGGGCCGCGCCTACCGGGCCTTCGCCGCCCGGGACGTGGGGGCGCTGCTGGACACCCTCGACCCGGACGTGGAGTGGGTCCATCCCGAGGGCATGGCGGTGTACGGCCTCGGCGGCACCCGGCACGGCCACGCGGGCGTGAAGGAGTTCCTGGCCCATGTGCCCACCGTGCTGGGCGGGATGCGGCTGCGGCCCCACGAGTTCGTCCGGTCGGGCGAGCGCATGGTGGTGTTCGGCACCCGGGAGGTGACGTCCAGGCGGGGCCGTACCGAGACGATGTCGTTCGTCCACTCCTGGACGCTGCGGGGCGGCCGGGCGGTGCGTATGGAGGACATCTTCGACACCGTCCTCTTCCACCGGCTGATCGAGAGCTGAGGCGAGCCGTCCGGGGCCGGGTGACCGGCCTCGGACGGCCGTCAGCCGGCCACGAGCCGGTCGCGGATGCCGTCGAAGTGGGTGCGCATGGCGCGTACGGCGCGTTCGCCGTCGGCCGCCGCCACCGCCTCCACGATCTCCCGGTGCTGGGAGCAGGTGACCGACGGGTCCTGGTGGCCGTCGTCGAAGTCCTCCCGCACCCGGTCCATCGCCGCCCAGAACGCGTCGAGCACCTCGCTGAGCAAGTGGTTGTCGAGCGAGGCGTAGAGGGCGAGGTGGAAGGCCCGGTCCGTGGCGCGGGCGACCCGGCCGCCCGCCGCCTCGTCCTCCATCTTCGCGACGAGCGCGCGCAGTACGTCGATGTCCTCCTCCGGGATGCCGGCCGCGACGGCCCCGACGAGCCCGGCCTCCAGCGCCTCGCGCACCTTCATCAGCTCGGCCAGTCCCGGTTCGCCCAGGCGGTGGCGGACGGCCGCGCGGAAGGCCAGGCCCTCGGCGAACGGTGACAGGGACAGCGAGCCCACGAAGGTCCCGTAGCCCCGGCGGATCTCCACGACATTGACCGCCTGGAGCGATTTCAGGGCCTCCCGCACGGAGACCCGGCCGGCCTCGAAGAGGTCCATCAGCTCGGTCTCGGTGGGCAGCGCGTCGCCCGGCGCGAGGCGGCGCTCCAGGATCAGCTCCTTGATCCTGCGCTCGATGTCCTGAGCCATGGTGGGCCGCGCCACAACGTCCTCCCGAGGTGCCGTTGCCCCTTGACCGTTCGCAGGAGCATCTGATTAAGGTGAAGCAGACATAGGACATCTTACGTCTCACGTCTCGGTCTCGGTAGCCGTTCGGGCCCCGGACCGGCATCCCGATCAGCTGGAGCCTCCACCATGTCTCTGACCGCACCGCTGCGCGGCGTCGTCCCGCCGGTCTGCACCCCGCTCGACTCCCGCGGGGAGGTCGACACCGCCTCCCTCGCCCGGCTCGTCGAGCACCTCATCGGCGGCGGCGTGCACGGGCTGTTCGCCCTCGGGTCCACCAGCGAGGTCGCCTACCTCACCGACGAGCAGCGCGGCACGGTCCTGGAGACCGTCGTCAACGCCACCGACGGCCGTGTCCCGGTCCTCGCCGGGGTCATCGACACCACCACGGCCCGGGTCACCGAGCACGCCAGGACCGCCGCCGCCCTCGGCGCGGACGCCCTGGTCGCGACCGCGCCCTTCTACACCCGCACCCACCCCCGGGAGATCGCCGCGCACTTCCGCCGGCTGCGCGCCGAGGTGGACCTGCCGCTGTTCGCGTACGACATCCCGGTCGCCGTGCACAGCAAGCTCTCCGCCGCCCTGGTCCGCGAGCTGGCCGAGGACGGCACGCTGGCCGGGCTCAAGGACAGCAGCGGCGACGAGGGCGGCCTGCGCCGGCTCGTCGTCGAGCTGGGTGGCCGCGAGGGCCGGGCGCACGGCCCGGTGCCGGACTTCAGCATCCTCACCGGTTCCGAGCTGACCGTGGACGCGGCCCTGCTGGCCGGCGCCGACGGGGTCGTCCCGGGCATCGGCAATGTGGACCCGGCCGGTTACGTACGGCTCTACGAGGCCGCGCGCGCCGGGGACTGGACGCTGGCCGCCAAGGAGCAGGAGCGGCTGGTCGAGCTGTTCGCGATGGTCGACGCGGGCCCCGAGGCGGACATGGGCCGCAGCTCGTCGGCGCTCGGCTCGTTCAAGGCGGCGCTGAGGCTGCTCGGGATCATCGAGTGCGGCGACACCGTCTTCCCGCAGATCCAGCTGTCCGCGGAGTCCGTCGCGTTCGTCTCCGGGCGGCTGCGCGGCGCCGGTCTGCCGCCGGTCCGATGACGGCACCGACACGGCGGCCGGTCGTCGGCCTGGACCTGGGCGGTACGAAGATCGCCGCCGCGCTGTTCGGCGCGGACGACACGGTGCTCGCCCGGCACTCCCGGCCCACCCCGGCCCGCGACGGCGCGACGGCGGTGCTCGACGCGCTCGCGGCGGCCGTCGCCGAGGTCGACCCGGGCCGCACCGCGACCGTGCTCGGCATCGCGGCGGCGGGTGTCATCGACCCCCGTACCGGCAGGGTCACCAGCGCCACCGACTCGATCCGGGGCTGGGCCGGCACCCCGCTGGGGGCCGGGCTCGCGGACCGCACCGGATACGCGGTGGCCTGCGACAACGACGTGCGCGCCACGGCGGGGCCGGAGCTGGACGCCCTGCGCGCCGAGCACGGCGGCCACGCCTCGCTGCTGTTCGCGGCCATCGGCACCGGGGTCGGCGGCGCGGTCGCGGCCGACGGGCGGATGCTGCACGGCGCGTCCGGGATCGCCGGGCACCTGGGCCATCTGCCGAGCCCCGAGGCGGCCGGGCTGCCCTGCACCTGCGGGGCCACCGGCCATCTGGAGGTCATCGCCTCCGGGCCGGGCATCGCCGCCCACTACGCGCGGCTGGCCGGCGCCCCCGTGGACCGTCTGGAGACCGTCGCCGCGCGCGCCGCCGAGGGCGACGCGGACGCCGTCACCGCGATCACCACGGGCGCGTCCGCCGCCGGCCACGTACTCGGCGGGCTCGCCAACGCGCTCGGCCCCGACCGGGTCGTCGTCGGCGGCGGGGTCCCGCGCATCGGCCCTCTGTACGAGGACGCGCTGCGGGCCGCGTTCGCCGCCGAGCTGATGGGGCCGCTGCGCGGGCTCGTCCCACGCGCCCCGCTGTTCGGCCACGACGCCGCCGTGCTCGGCGCGGCGGCGCTCACCACCACCCTTCCCCTCCACCACCCGGGAGCCCTCCGATGACCGCACAGGAACTCGCCACCACCCTCCGGGGCAAGCTGATCGTGTCCTGCCAGGCGCCCCCCGGCGACCCGATGCGCGAGACCGCCACGCTGGTACGGCTCGCGCGGTCGGCCGTGGCCGGCGGCGGCGCGGCGATCCGGGCCAACGAGCCCGAGGTCGTCGCCGCGATCACGGCCGCCGTGGACCTGCCGGTCATCGGGCTGTGGAAGGACGGCGACGAGGGCGTGTACATCACGCCGACCGTCCGGCACGCCCTGGCGGTCGCGGAGGCCGGCGCGGCGGTCGTCGCGGCGGACGCCACCGACCGGCCGCGCCCCGACGGCTCGACGTTCGCCGAGCTGGTCGAGGCCGTCCACGCGGCCGGCGCCCTCGTCATGGCCGACGTCTCCACCCTCGCCGAGGGCGTCACCGCGGCCGGTCTCGGCGCGGACTTCGTCTCCACGACCCTGTCCGGCTATGTGCCGGGACAGCCGAAGCGGACCGGTCCCGATCTGGACCTGGTCGAACGGCTCGCCGCCGCGATCGACGTACCCGTCGTCGCCGAAGGCCGTATCCACACCCCCGAGGACGCGGCCGAGGCCCTGGCACGCGGCGCGCACAGCGTCGTCGTCGGCACCGCCATCACCGCGCCCACCGCCCTCACCGCCCGCTTCGTCGCGGCGATCGCTCAGCGCTGACCTGCCCCCGTTCCGCGGGACGGCTGTTCAAGGGCGAGCACCGTCCCGCATCCTGGAGTCACCGTGCACACCACCACACCCCCCACGCCTCCCTGGTACCGCCAGGTGAGCCGCACCCAGTGGAAGTCGTTCTTCGCCGCCTGGATCGGCTATGTACTCGACGGCTTCGACTTCGTGCTGATCACCCTCGTCCTGACCGAGATCAGTGACGACTTCGGGCTGAGCACGGTGCAGGCGGCCAGCCTGATCTCCGGTGCCTTCATCACCCGCTGGCTCGGCGGCGCGGTGCTCGGCGCCCTCGGCGACCGCTACGGCCGCAAGCTGTCGATGGTGGCGAGCATCCTGCTGTACTCGCTGGGCACCTTCGCCTGCGGGTTCGCGTGGAACTACACCAGCCTGTTCGCCGCCCGGCTGGCCATCGGCATGGGCATGGCCGGCGAGTACAGCGCCAGCTCCACGTACGTCATGGAGAGCTGGCCGGCCGCACTGCGCAACCGGGCCAGCGGCTTCCTGATCTCCGGCTTCTCGGTGGGTTCGGTGCTGGCCGCCCAGGTCTACGACTGGGTGGTGCCCTCGCTCGGCTGGCGCTGGATGTTCTACCTCGGCCTGATCCCGATCGCCATCGCGCTGTGGATGCGGCGGGCGCTGCCGGAGGCCGAGGAGTGGACGGAGTCCGTCGCGGACGAGGGCGCGAAGCCCAATCCGTTCCGGCCGCTGTTCCGGACCGCGCGCCTGGCGACCGTCAACACGGTCCTGGTGGCCGTCGCCACGCTCTCGCTGTTCCTCGTCTTCACGCCGGGCGGCGCCGGAATGGTGCCGGTGCTGTCGGTGGTCGCCGGGCTCTCGCTCGCCGCGCTCGCGGTGCAGCTGGGCGGGAAGCGCGGCTGGGTGCTGTACCTGTCGATGATCGTGACGCTGTTCTTCGCGTTCCTCTACTCCTGGCCGATCCAGGCCCTGCTGCCCACCTACCTGAAGACGGAGCTGGGCTACTCGACGAGCCAGGTCACCGATGTCCTCTACTTCGCGGGCTTCGGCACCATGGTGGGCTGCTGGACGGCCGGCTTCCTCGGCGACTGGATCGGTACGAAGAAGGCGTACGCGCTGACGCTGCTGGCCTCGCTCGCCTTCGTCTACCCGGTCTTCGCGGTGGAGGACAACCTGCTGCTCCTCGGCGGTCTGCTCTTCCTGCTCCAGGCGACCAGCTTCGGCATCTCCGGGCTGCTCCCCCGCTACATCGGCGGCCACTTCCCGACCCGCAGCCGGGGCGCGGCGCTCGGTTTCACGTACAACGTGGGCGCGCTCGGCGGGGCGGTCGCCCCGGTCCTCGGCGCGCATCTGGCCTCCGGGATGAGCCTCGGGCAGGCGCTCGCCGTACTGACCTTCGCGGGAACGGTGATCGTGGTGCTGCTGGTCGGCTTCGACGTGCCGGCCCGGCTGAACCGGCTGACGGACCCGGACGCCGAGGACGACCACCTGGCGGCGGGACCCGCGGCGGACCAGCCGGTGCCCGTGAAGCAGTAGGACGATGGTCGGCCGGGGACCCGGCCCAAGGGCCTGGTCCCCGCCCCGCACAAGATCGTCCGCGAGCCGGATGCCGCCCGTCCGGGGCGGGGGCCATGGTGGGTGCACCTCTTCGGAAGGAGCGCATCATGTCGTACCCGGAACACCTGGAGTACCCGGAGCCCCGCTACCTCGGCGCCACGGGTGAGGTGAACGCCCTCTTCCGGCCGGCCGACACCCCGCCCGACATCTCCTCGCCCGGCGGCGGTGCCACCCACTACCTCGCCACCAACGACTCCACCGGCGGCGAATTCGGGCTGTACAAGGTGGATCTGGCCGCGCGGTCCGCCGGGGCGAAGACCCACTTCCACCGCGCGATGTCGGAGTCGTTCTATGTGCTCTCCGGCGAGATCGAGCTCTACAACGGCGAGAAGTGGGTCACCGGCCGGACGGGCGACTTCCTGTACGTGCCCGTCGGCGGGCTGCACGCCTTCAAGAACGTGACCGACGAGCCGATGTCGATGCTCATGCTGTTCTCGCCGGGCGCCCCGCGCGAGGAGTACTTCGAGCAGGTCGCGGAGATGTCGCAGCGCGGGCCCGAGGAGCTGAAGCGGTTCCGCGTCCGCCACGACAGCTACTTCACGGAGGACTTCGGTCCGGGGGCGGAGTAGGACTCCCCCGTCCCCGGCCCGGTCAGGGCGCGATGCGCTCGAAGACCGCGGCGAGGCCCTGGCCGCCGCCGATGCACATGGTCTCCAGGCCGTAGCGGGCCTCGCGGCGGTGCAGCTCCCGGCTGAGGGTGGCGAGGATACGGGCGCCGGTCGCGCCGACCGGGTGGCCCAGCGAGACGCCGGAGCCGTTCACGTTGATCCGCTCCTCGTGGTCCTTCTCGCCGAGGCCCATCTCCCGGGTACAGGCCAGGACCTGGGCGGCGAACGCCTCGTTCAGCTCGATCAGGTCGAGGTCGTCGAGCGTGAGCCCGGCGCGGCCGAGCGCGGCCCGGGTCGCGGGGACGGGCCCGAGGCCCATCGTGGCGGCGGGCACCCCGGCGCGGGCGAAGGAGACCAGCCGGACCAGCGGGGTGAGGCCGAGCCGTTCGGCGGTGGCGGCGCTCGTCACCAGGCAGGCCGCCGCCGCGTCGTTCTGGCCGCTGGCGTTGCCCGCGGTGACGGTGGCCTCCGGGTCGGACTTCAGCATCACCGGGCGGAGCGCCGCGAGCTGTTCGGCGGTGGTGTCGGGGCGGGGGTGCTCGTCGGCGGTGACCACCGTCTCGCCCTTCCGGCTCCTCACGGTGACGGGGACGGTCTCCTTCTCGTACCGGCCCTCGGCGGCGGCCAGACCGGCCCGCCGCTGCGAGCGCAGGGCCAGCGCGTCCTGGTCCTCCCGGCTGATCCCGTACGCGCGGCGCAGGTTCTCGGCGGTCTCGATCATGCCGCCGGGCACCGGGTGGTGGACGCCGCCGGCGGTGACCCGGCCCCGGGCGAGAGCGTCGTGGAGCTGGAGGCCGGGGCCCTTGATGCCCCAGCGCCCGTCGTGCGTGTAGTAGGGGGCGCCGCTCATCACGTCGACGCCGCCCGCGATGACGACCTCGCTGAACCCGGTGCTGATCTGCATGGCCGCGTCCAGGACCGCCTGGAGCCCGGAGCCGCAGCGGCGGTCGGTCTGGAGGCCGGTCACCGACTGCGGGAGCCCGGCGTCCAGGGCGGCGACCCGGCCGATCGCGGGGGCCTCGGCCGAGGGGTAGGAGTGACCGAGGATCACCTCGTCGACCCGGTCCGGGTCGACGCCGGTCCGGGCGACGACCTCGGCGATGACGCGGGCGGCGAGGGCGGCCGGCTTCTCCCCGGCGAACACCCCGCCGAAGCGGCCGATGGGGGTACGCAGGGGTTCGCAGATCACGACATCGAGGGCGTCGGGCACGGCGCGGCCTTTCCGGGGGTCCAAGGACAGGGGTCCGGCACGACCCTCGCACCCGGCGGCCGGACCGGTCCAATACCCGGTTGCCCCGGAATCGAGACGCGCGGCGTCTCAATCGTCCCGGCCCGGCCGCTCCGGGAGACCTCAGACCCGGGCCTGGGTCGCCAGCATCAGGCGCAGGGCACGGGTCAGGGCGTTGTCCGTGCCGAAGTCCACGCCGGCGGGCACCTCGACGAGGTCGCCGTGGGCCATGACCAGGACACCGCAGGCGCCGGGGCGTGCCGTGCCGGGCCCGTCCAGCCAGTCCCCGTACGCGCCGGACGTCGTGTCGAGGTGCGCCCTGCTCCTGCGGCCCACCTCGGTCATCAGGTCGTCGACGCCCGTCAGTTCGTCGAGGGAGGCGAACGGGACGCTCACCACCGGCTCCTCGACCAGGCGGACCCGGGGCTCCCCCTCGCGGCCGGCGCCCTCGGGGGCCTCGGGCAGCAGTCCCCGGCCGAAGCGCGCGTAGTACAGCAGGCTGTGCGCGGAGTCGATGCCGCCGACGAACGGCCGGTCGAAGCTGACCCTGCGGTTGCCGGTTATGTACTCGCGGGGAATCCGCTCGTCCTCCGGCACCGGCCAGTGGACCTCGCCGGACTCCCGGTCCCGCCAGGGCACGTAGCGCCGGATGTCGTCGGACGCGGACAGCGGCATCAGCTCGATCCCGAAGCGGCCGGGGTCCTTGGCCACTATGGAGCCGGGCGTCAGCGAGAAGACCCCGATGCCCGAGGTGGTCCACAGCTTCTCGTGGTGCTGGAGGAACTCATACGTCGCCAGCGCCTCCTCCCGGGTCTCGGTGGGGAAGCCGGTGAAGCCCATCATCTGGGCGGCGATGCCGTTGCGCGCCAGCTCGGCCAGGACGTCGGGGACGACGTCGATCTTCACCCCCTTGTCGATGAGGTCGAGGACCCGCTGGGTGCCGGACTCGTAGCCGAAGGAGACGGCGACGCAGCCGGAGGCCGCGAGGAGTTCACCGACGGCGCGCTTGGGGAAAGTACGTTCCAGCCTCAGTTCGGCGGCCCACCGCAGGTCCAGGGAGGAGTCCGCGAGGGCGGCGGCGAGGGTGCGCAGATAGCGGGGGGACATGGCGTCCACCGCGAAGTAGAGGGTCCTGGCGTAGCGGCTCGCCTCCCGCAGGTCCGCCAGGACAGCGTCGACGGGGCGCTCGCGCGAGGGGGAGGTCGGCCGGTCGGTGTTGAGGCCGTAGTCGCAGAAAGTGCACTTGTTCCAGTAGCAGCCCCTGGTCGGGCTGTAGAGGATCACCGGCTCGGGTGCCCAGTAGCGCTCCCATTCCCACACGTCGTACGCCGGGGAGGCGAGCGTCGCCACGCTGCCGTACGCGATGTCGGGGGCCGGCCGGCTCCTGGTCATCACGCCGCCGATGGCCTCGAAGGCGTCCCCGCCCCGGACCGCGCCGTTGCCGACCGCGTCGAGGATGCCGATGAGGGCGGCCTCGCCCTCGCCGGGGACGATCAGGTCGGCGTCCTGGAAGACGCGCCAGGGGGCCTCGGGGCCCGGGGCGTACTTGACCACGTCACCGACCTCGGTGCCGCCGAAGACGATCACCGTTTCGGGCAGGACGGTCCGGATCAGGCGGGCCATCCGGAGCGCGACGGGCAGCTGGCTGGTGTAGTTGACGGACAGGCCCACCACCGCCCACGGGCGCTCGCGCAGCCTCGGGACGAACTCGTCGGCGAAGTAGCCCTCGAAAGGGCGGGCCACGGCCGCCGGGACCGCCGGGTCGGACAGATCCGCCGTGCTGCACAGGTTGACCGCGGACTTCACCCGCATGGAGAAGCCGTCGGCCGTGCCGGGCGGCATCCCCAGGGCGATCAGGTCCCACCACCGGCTCATCACCGCGACCGCCTGGGCGTAGGTCGGGGGGTGGTAGAAGTGCTCGGGGTCCTGGAACACGCCGATCGCGTCCCGGGCCGAGGTCGCGGTCAGGCCCTCGGCTGCCAGGGCCTGCCGGTAGCGGATCTCGTCGTGCCGGCGCGGGGCCGCGGACCTGGTCTCGATCTCGGCGCGGAGGCGGCGGGCGGCGGCGAGCGCGGCGCCGAAGCGCTCCGGGTCAGCCAGGTAGGTGAAGGCGTCGAGGTTGGCGTCCACGCAGGCGTACTCGGTGTGGCCGGCCTCCCGGGCGGCGCCCACGAGGTACGGGATCGAGTGGTAGGCGGTCGTCGGGTCGGTCACCGGTGGATTGACCAGCAGGTACGCGGTGTTGCCGGTGCCCCGGCCCGGCCGCCGGCCGTGGTCGGGCTCCCCCTCGAACCGCGGCATGCCCAACGGGACGAACACGCTCATCGCTGTGACTCCTGACTGTTGTCCTGGCGTGGTTGCGTGGAGCGGGCGGCCGGCACGACCGCAGGCGCCTCCACCGGTACGGGGGCCGGTGGGGCGTACTCGGTGCCGGCACGGTGGTCGCGGAAGGCTCGCTGGGTGAGCGCGCCCAGGACGGACACGGCGATGGCCGCGCCCGCCACCGGGAAGAAGGGGGCGGCGCCGAGGTGGCGTACCCCAAAACCGGCCACCGCGACGGAGACCGGGAAGGTGCCCATGACGGCCAGCATGACCAGGCTCATGACACGGCCGATGAGCGCCGAGGGGGCCCAGACCTGAAGCATCGTCACCACGACGATGTTCTGCCAGCCGCTGGCCAGCGCGTAGACGCAGACGCACGCCGCGGCACCGGGCAGGCCGCCGGCGTACGGCACCGCGCCCAGGGCGATGCCCATGACGACCGCGAGGGTGGCGAAGAGATAGGCGGGCGACTCCACCGGCCTGCTGCGGGCCGCCACCAGCGAACCCGCGAGGCCGCCCAGGCTCAGACAGGTCAGCAGGACGCCGTAGCCGGTGGCGCCCATGCCCTGGTGGGCCAGTTCGGGCAGGGCCACCTCGATCGTGCCGTTGAACGCGAGGTTGCAGACGAGGGCCACCACCAGGACGACATGCAACAGCCTTCCGTGGCGCAGCAGTTCGAGGAAGGACGTCGTGCGGGCCGGTGCCTCGTCGGCGGTGTCGTCCCCGTCCCGCTGCTGCGCGTCCGCGTCCGTCTCGTCCGCGCCGGTGCGTATACGGGCGAGCACCAGCGCCGACACGAGGAAGGACGCGGCGTCGACCGTGAGTGCCGGGCCCGCGTCGAAGGCGGCCACCAGGGCACCGCCCGCCGTCGGCCCGAGGAGCCCGCCGGCCTGGTTGACCATCGTGGACAGGGCGTTGCCCCGGCCAAGGTCCTCCTTCGGCAGCAGCGCGGGCAGCAGGGTGTACGAGGCGGGGATGAAGACCCCGGAGCAGGCGCCCAGAACGACGGCGATGGGCGCGAGCTGGGCCAGGGTCGGTGTACCGGTCGAGGCGAGGACGGCGAGGATGCCGACGGCCACAGCCCGCACCAGGTCGGCCGCGAGCATCACCCGCCGGCCGCCGATCCGGTCGGCCACCACCCCGCCCAGCGGAATGGTGACGACGCGCGGGATGCCGTAACAGGCGAGGACGGTGCCGAGCAGCACCGGGCCGCCGTCGCCGGAGAGAATCAGCCACGGCAGCGCCACGGCGTAGCAGTAGTCGCCGACCGTGGAGGAGAGCTGTCCGGCGAGCAGCAGCCGGAAGCCGCGCACCGACATCGGTCCGCTCGTCACTGCCGCAGGGAATCTCGGTCCGGCTGGTGCCACGTGTCCTCCTCCTGATGGGGCCGGCGCTCAGCCTCCGAGCGGGCCGACTTTCATGTCCAGGAACTCGCGAATCACCGCTGTCACGGTCGCGGGTGGCGGCAGGCCCAGGTTCTTACGCACGTCGCCCGCGGCGATCTGCCAGGCGGGGGCCGGCAGCGGGTCCACGACGGCGTGACCGTCCGCCCGCAGCCGGTCCACGTTGCGGCGTACGGCCAGCCGCTCCCACATCACGCTGTTCATGCTCGGGAAGAACAGCACCGGACGTTCATGGGCCAGCAGCGCCGAGCTGAGCAGCCCGGAGGCGAGTCCGTTGGCGGCCTGGCCCAGCATGTTGGCCGTGGCGGGAAGGACGACCAGGCGCTCCGCCCAGGCTGCGGGAGCGACATGACCGGTGGTCATTTCGTCCTCGCCGTCGCAGTGGACCTCGGGGCAGAGCAGGCGCATGGTGGCTGCCGGGACGAGCGCGGCGGCGGAGCGGGTCATGGCCATGCGGATCTCGACGCCGGGCCCGAGGCCGGTGCGCAGGGCCATGAGGTACTGCGGTACCGCGAGCACGTTGCCCGAACCGCACACCCCGAGGAGCAGGCGGCGCGGGGGGCTGTCCGCGGAGGGTTCCGTCGTCACCGGGCCCCCGAGGGCTCAGCTGCCGCGTCGCGCAGACCGCACTGCGAGGCGATGAGATCCAGCCGGTCCTGGACGTTGAACTTGTAGCCGGGGCAAGGTGGATGCCCCTCCTGCCAGGCCTTGGGGCAGGACCCGCCGCAGGTCGGCATGAAGACGCAGCCCTTGCACCAGGTCGTCCCCTTCGCGATCTCGTCGTTCCAGCCGTCGAAGGGGCCTTCGGGCCGTACGGGCTCGGTGCCCGCCCGGTCGATGTGCACCAGCGGGAGGGTCCGCTCGGCCTCGGGGACGAGGGGGTATTCGCTGCACGAGAAGATGTTGCCGGTGCTGCTGATGATCTCGGACGAGCGGGTCGTGGCGGGGCAGAGGACCTTCCGCGCGGTGTTCGGCAGCAACTGGGCGTGCAGTCCGTGCTCGGAGAGGAGGCGGAGCCACTGCGTCTCGCGTGCGGCGAATTCCTGCTTGGAGACCTCGATCGCCGAGACGTCGTTCCCCCACGAGTGGACCGGGACGATCGAGAAGGACACCCGCGGATGGCCGAAACCCAACTCCGCCATCAGCTCGATATAGCGGGGGACGTCGTCCTGGTTGTGCGCGTCCACATTCGTTCGGAACGTGAAGTGGGATGAGCCCGGATCCGGTTCGTCGAGGGCGGAACGCACGGCGTTCACAATGTTCCAGAATGATCCGCGGCCGCTTTTCAGTGGCCGGTGCGTGTGATGAATCTCGGGCGGCCCGTCGATCGTGATCTCGAAATGACTGATCCCGCACGAGCCTATGAGGGTGTCGATTTTCCTGTGGGTCAGCAGGGAGCCGTTCGTGACGATCACCGAGGAGTACGAAACGCCTCGCTCGGCCGCGGCGCGGACGAAGCGCGGGGCGAGGTCGCGGATGACCGCGTAGCCCATCATGGGCTCGGCGCCGAACCAGTCGATCCGCGCGCTGCGGGTCTCCGGGGCGTTCACGGCGCGCAGCACCCGGTCGCGTACCCGGTCGCGATGGTCGCGGGAGAGGCCGCCGCGGGTGTGCTCCTGTCCGCAGTAGGAGCAGCCCATGTTGCAGTAGGAGGTCGGCAGCAGAGCGATGTGGACCGCCGAACGGTCGGCGGAGGCCCGGCGGTTGCGGTCGAGTACGGCGGTCAGCTCGTCCTCGCCCGCCGGTACGAGGACCTCGGCCGTGCGCAGTGCGCCTGCCCAGGCCGGGGTGAGTGCGGCGGGGTCGCCGGCCTCCAGCGCGCGGGCAGTGGCGAGGTCGACCGCCACGGTGCTCGCGGTACGGGTGCTGTAGACGAGCCGCACCCGCACGCCCGCGGCGTCCGCGTACGCGCGGTCGCTCAGCACCAGGTATCTGCTGACTTGGTCCATCCCCACGCTCCTCCTGTGTCCGGGCAGACGGCGGTCCGGTATGCGTTCCCACGGCCGGCCCGGCGGCTCACGCCGCCGGGCCGGCCGTGGGAGCCGGGGCCGGAATCAGCAGACGACGTTGGTGTTGGAGTCCGACTGCTGGCCCTCGACCGCGGCCGACACCGCGTTGAGCCGGGCCTGGATCGAGCCGAGGACCGCGACCTCGTCCGGGCTGAGGCCGTTGAAGATCTCGCGCTCGGAGTCCGACAGCAGGTCGACCGGGGTGCCGGCACTGCGCAGCGCGTCGAGGGGTGCTTGCGACATGGGTCACTCCTTCATGGAGACGGTCACGGGCTGGTGCAACGGCAAGGCTGCTCCGGCGCCACCCGGCTTCCTATCCCCCGATCGACTATGAATCCGGTGGGCGTGTGATCCCGCTCAAGGCGTTCTTGTCCGGAACATGACCCGCAGCTACTCTGACCCCCGGGAGTGAGGTATTTCCTCTGCCGGCCCATGCTTCGCTCACCACAATGGGGGTAAAGGGTTTGACCAGGCGTGAGATTCTCATTGCTTCGCTCGTGGCCGCCGGCTCCTCGAACCGGGATATCGCCGAAGCTCTCTGCATCAGCCCGCACACGGTGGCGGCCCATTTATGCAACATGCTCCGAAGAACGGGCGCGTCGAACCGTACGGAAATGATTGCGCGGCTGTACGCCCAGGGCGTTCTGGTCCAGGGGATCTGGCCGCCGCTGCCCGCCGGGGAGCGGAAGCGGCAGGGGAATCCCGAGGCCATCGGCGCCCTCGCGGCGGCGGTCGCGGAGTGTTCGATCGGACCGGCCGGCGTCACGCTGGACTGGCCGCACTACGGGAACGAGGTACCGGTAGCCATGACCTTCGACGCCCTGCACGCACTACGTGAGGCCGGCCACCCGGTGGACCTGCTGGCGGTCGAGCAGCGCTCGGTCCTCTCGGGGCTCAGCGAGCACGAGGTCCAGGTCCTCAACTCCGTCAAGGAGCGGCTGGAAGCGGTGTCCGGTGAGGTGGAGGGACAGGACATCAAGCTCCTGTGAACGCTGCCGTGCGATGCGGCGGCTGCCGTGCGGCGGTGCCGGACGGAGCCCGGTTCTGCCCCGAGTGCGGCACACCGGTGGTCGCGGGGGCGCCTTCGTCGGACAGCCGCAGAATCGTCACGGCACTCTTCATCGACCTCGTCGGCTCGACCGTGCTCGCCGAGACGCTGGACCCCGAGGCGCTGCGGCGCACGATGGACCGGTACTACCGCGCCTGCACCACGGCGGTCACCGAACACGGCGGAGTGGTCGAGAAGTTCATCGGTGACGCCGTGATGGCCGTCTTCGGCGCGTTCGTCACCCATGAGGACGACGCGCTGCACGCGGTCCGCGCCGCGTGCGCCGTGCGCGAGTCCGTGGCGGCCGTCGCGACCGCTCCCGGGGTGCGGCTGGACATCCACTGCGGGATCGCCTCGGGAGAGGCCGTGGTGGCGGGGGTGCTCGGCGGCGCGGCCCGGGTGGTCGGGGACGTCGTGCACACCGCCGCCCGCCTCCAGTCGCACGCCGGGCCGCACGAGATCCTGATCGGTGAGGAAACGGCCGGGCTGGTCGGCGGCCGGGTCCGCATGGAGGCCGTCGCCCCGCTGCGGGTGAAGGGCAAGCGCGAACCGGTCGCCGCCCGGCGGGTGGTGTCCGTCCTCGACGCGACGGGCCGCGAGGACCTGGTGCCGCTCGTCGGACGCGACGGCGAACTGCGGTCGCTGCTGGCGGAGTTCGCGGAGATCCGGGACGAGCGGCGCAGCGGCCCGGTCTCGGTCGCCGGTCCCCCGGGCATCGGGAAGTCGCGCCTGGTGCGGGAGTTCCTGGGCCGCGTCGGGGAGGAGGCCGTCGTCCTGCGCGCCGGCTGCCAGGCGTACGGTGCCGGGCTCGCCCACCGTCCGCTGGCCGAGGCGGTCTGGTCGCTGCCCGGCGGCTGGGAACAGGCGCAACGGGCGCTGGAGACGCTGCGCCCGAGCGCGGACCGCGCCCTCACCGCGCTCGCCGTCGCCCTGGGCATCCGCACCGGGAACGGACTGCCGGTGAGCGTCGACGAGATCGGGTGGGCGTTCCGGCGGCTTCTGGAGGCCCTGGGCCGCGACGCCCCGGTGGTCCTGGTCCTGGAGGACTTCCAGTGGGCGCAGCCGACCCTCACCGGCATGGTCGCCGATCTCGCCGAGGGCGCCCGGGACACCCCGCTGCTGATCATCCGCGTGGCGCGCGCCGAGACGGGTGGCGCGGTGCCGGCCGGGGACCTCGCGCTGCGTCTCGACGCGCTGCCGCCCGCGCAGACCGAGCGGCTGGTGGCCCTGCTCGCGGACCGGGCGGAGGTCGTGGCGCAGGAGGCGGTCGCCACCGACGAGGAGCTGTCCCGGGTCGTCCGGGAGTGCGACGGCAATCCGCTGTTCGCCGAACTGCTGCTGGAGAACCTGGCCGGTCCCCGGTCGGTGGACCGGGGCGTCCCCACCTCGATCCGGGTCCTGCTGACCGCCTGGCTGGACCGGCTGCCCGCCACCGACCGGGCCGTGCTGGAGCGGGCGGCGGGGGTGGGCGGGTCGTTCACCGCCGAGGACGTGCGCGCGCTCGCCGACGACGAGCCGGCACTGGCGGGCGGGGTCCTGGACGACGCCCTGGGCCGGCTGCTGCGCGCCCGGGTGATCCACCCGTACGGGCCGCCCGGCGCCTACCGGTTCACCCGCGCGCTGGCCCGGGACACCTTGTACGAGATGACCTCGAAGGCCCGGCGCGCGGACTGGCACACCGTGCTCGCCGACCGGCTCGACGGGCGGGCGCCGGACCCGGCCGCCGAGGGCGACCTCGCCCACCACCTGGAGTCCGCGTGCCGGCTGCTGTCCGAGGCGGACCCGGGCGATCCCGGGCTGCCCGCGCTGACCGGCCGCGCGGCCCGCGCCCTGGTGGCCACCGGGTACCGGGCGCTGCACCGCCGCGATCTGCCCGCCGCCGTCTCGCTGATGGAACGCGGACGCGCCCTCACCCCGGACGGCGACCCCCAGCACCGGGTGCTGGCCGCCCGTATCACCGACGCGTATGCCGCGCTGGGCCGTTGGGACAGCGCCCGGCGGGCCGTGGCCGAGGCGGAGCGCGGGAACGCGGACGACATCCCGACCCGGGACACCTGCGCCATCCTGCGGCAGCTGATCGCCCTGCGCTCGGGCGGACCGGAGCCCGCCGGCGCTCCGTACGCCCCGGGTGCCGGATATGCCGCGCCCGGCGCGGCGGACGACCTGAGCTGGTGCAGGCTGCACCAGCTGTCCTCGCTGCGGAGCTTCGCCGAGGGCCGGATCGGCGCGGCGGAGGGCGCCATGCGCGACGCGCTCTCCCGGGCGCACGGGCTCGGCGACACCTATGAGGGCAACCGCATCCTGGCGTCGATCTGCGAGCTGACGCAGTGGTCGCCGACCCCGCTCGGGCAGGCCATCGCGCTCTGCGAGGACCTGGTCCGGCGGTTCGACGGCGACCGGAGCCTGCTCGTGCCGGTCCTGCTGACCCGGGCGCGGCATCTGGCCCTGTCGGACCGGGTGGACGCGGCCCGCGAGGACATCGCGCTGGTCCGCGTCCACTGCGACGACCTCGCGCTGGCCCTCGGCACCCTGGCGGCCGGCCAGACTGCGGGGCTCGTCGAGTCCCTGGCCGGTGCGCATCTGCCGGCCGCCGCCCACTACACCGCGGCGGCCGACGGGCTCGCCGCGCTGGGGCAGACCCGGACGGCGGCCACCCTGCGGCTGTACGCGGCCCGCGAACGGTTCCGCGCCGGGGCCGACGACCTCCTCGACGCGGCCGAACTCACCGAGCCGCCCGCGGACCCGCCGGCGGAGACGCGGACCCGGGCCGTCCGGCTGGCCCTGCGGGCGCGGGTCCGGGCGCGGGCCGGGGCGTACCGGGAGGCGGTCGGGGACGCCGAGCGCGCCACCGCCGTCCTGGACGGCACCGACGACCCGTGCCTCATCGGTGAGGTCTGGTCCGAGGCGGCCCTGGTGCTGGAGGCCGCCGGTGAACCGGAGCGTGCCCGGCGCGCGGCCGGACGTGCGCTGGCCGCGCTGACGGCGAAGGAGGCCGTGCTCCCCGCCCGGACGGTACGGGCGTGGCTGGCCGAGCTGGAGGAGAAGCGATGAGCGATCCGCCCTGGAGACGGCCTCCACGGGCCTACACGCCGGGTGTCCCGGCCTGGGGCGCGACCCGGGAACAGGCGCGGGAGGGGTTCTCGTCCATCCCGATGGACTCGGTCTCGCCCGAGTGGGCCTGGGGCGGCGCCGACGGTTCCGGGGTCCGGGTGTGCGTCGTGGACAGCGGGGTCGAGGGCGGCCATCCGATGGCCGGCCCGGTCGACCTCTCGGTGACGGCCGTCCAGGACGAGGACGGCGAGGTGGCGATGGTGCCGTGCGAGCCCACTGACCGCGCCGGACACGGCACCGCCTGCGCCGGGGTGATCCGGTCCGTCGCGCCGGGGGTCTCGGTCTCGTCCGTCCAGGTGCTGACCGACGGCAAGACCGGCAGCGGCCCGGCCCTGATCGCCGGGCTCTCCTGGGCCATCGAGCAGAACTTCGACGTCATCAACCTGAGCCTGGCGACGACCCGGCCCGCCCTGACCGCGCAGCTCCACGAGCTCGCCGACCGGGCCTACTTCCGCCGGTGCGCGCTCGTCGTCTCCGCGCACAACCGGCCGGTGCCCAGCTACCCCTGGTCGTTCTCCTCGGTGATCTCCGTCGCGAGCCACGACGAGGACGACCCGATGACGTACTACTACAACCCCGCGCCGCCCGTGGAGTTCCACGCGCGCGGCGTACGCGTGCCCGTGGCGTGGCCCGGTGGCGGCACCATCCGCTCGACCGGCAACAGCTTCGCCGCGCCGCACATCTCGGGCCTGTGCGCGCTGATCCTCGGCAAGCACCCCTGGCTCACACCGTTCCAGCTGAAGACGGTGCTGTTCCTCTGCGCCGGGAACACCACCGGTCGACTTGGAGGTGCGCATGACGAAACCTGTTGACGCCGCGACGCCCGTGGAGCGCCGCCTGCTGCAATCCATCGTGGAAGTCGCGCGCCATGTCTTCGGCGCGGCGGCCTCCTCGGTCTTCCTCATCGATCCGGAGACCGGTGACCTGGTCTTCGAGGCCGTGGCCGGTGAGGGCGACGGACAGCTCGTCGGTACGCGCTTCCCGGCGGGCACCGGCATCGCCGGCTGGGTCGCCGCGTCGGGTCAGTCGATGCTCGTCGACGACCTGCGCGAGTCGCGGCACTTCTCGGGCGAGGCCGCGGCCTCCACCGGGTACGTCCCCGACAGCATCATGGCCGCCCCGCTGTTCGGCGACGACGAGTGCGTCGGCGTCCTGGAGGTGCTGGACCGGGGCGCCGACGGCGTACGGGAGATGGCGGACGTCGAACTCCTCGGTCTGCTGGCCGACCAGGCCGCCATCGGCCTGGAACTGCTCACCCGGCTGCGCGCCGCCGGTCCGGACAACCGTTCCGACAAGGCGCTGCGGCTCCTGGAGATGGCGGAATCGCTGCTGGCCCCGACCCATGGCTGAGCGGTGCGTCCTGCTGCTCACCCGGCGGGGCGACCGGGAGGCGACCGAGGTGTCCGGCCTGCTGCGCCGGATCGGGGTGCCCGTGCACCGGCTCGACGCGGACGGCCTGGCGGACGTCCGGGCGGTGCGGGGGCCGGACGGTGTACTGGCCCTGGACGGGCACCGGTTCGCCCCGACGGTGACCTGGCTGCGGCACTTCTCGCCGCGGGCCGCGCTCCCGGCCGGCCCGGCGGGCGGCCGGATGGTGTTCCGGGACGCGTGGGCCGCGCTGGCCCGGCAGCTGGCCGCCGCCTCCCCCGCCGCCATCGGCGCCCACGATCCGGGGCAGCTGGTGCAGCGGGACCGGGCACGGGCGCTCGGGGTGCGCGTCCCGCGCGGACTGGTCACCACCGACCCGGCGGACGCGGCCGGGCTGCTCCCGGCCGAGCGGTACGTGCTCAAGGTGCTCGACCGGCATTACGTGGAGCCGGAGCCGGGCCGGCTCGACTGGCACCTGCCGCGGGTCGTCGACCGGGTCCGGCTCGCCGGGCTGCCCGGCCTGCCCCGTGGCACACCGGTGATGCTCCAGGAGTACGTGGAGCATGACGCCGAGTACCGGGTCTACCTCGCCGGGGACGAACTGCACGCCTTCCAGGTGACCAAGGAGCACCCGGAGGACATCTGGACCCGCCCGGACGAGGTGGTGGTCCGTCAGGTCCGGCCCCCGGCCGCCGTGGCCTCGGCCGCACGCGCCGTCGCCCGGGAGACCGGTGCCGTCTACGGGGCGTTCGACTTCCTCCGGGAGCGGGAGCGGGGCGAGCCCGTGTTCCTGGAGATGAACGCCCACGGCGACTGGCACTGGTTCGAGCGCAAGGCCGGTGTCGACGTGGTGACCCGGGCCGTCGTACGGACCGTACGGAACCTCCACCGGAGCGCGGCCGGCGATGCCCGCCCGGCGGCCGTCAGCCTGCTCGCCTTCCTCGGCGCGGGCCGGGGCGGCTGACTCAGCGGGCCGGCGTGGGCAGCGCCCGCTCCGCGACGGCGAGCACGGCGTGCAGGGCGGTCGAGGGGTTGTCCGTCCGCCAGGCGAGCGCCGCCTGCCGTCTGATCGGCGGCCCGGCGAGCGGGCGGTAGACGAGACCGCCGAGCTGGATGTGCTGGACGGAGGTGACGGTGAGCGTGACCCCGACGCCCGCCGCGACCAGCGCCAGGATGGTGTACGAGTCCGGCGCCTCCTGCACCACGCGCGGGTGGAACCCGGCCGCCTCGCAGGCCGCGGTCATCGCGTCGCGCACGGTGGAGCCGGTGTTGGCGGGGAAGGCGACGAACGGCTCCCCGGCCAGCGCGTCGAGCGGGATCTCCGCACGCGCGGCGAGCGGATGGTCGACGGGCAGCGCGCAGACCAGCTCCTCCTCGTCGATCACCCGGCAGCTCACGCCCGGTGCCGTCACCGGCAGCCGGACGAACCCGAGGTCGAGCGAGCCGTCCGCGACCCGGGCGAGGGCCACGTTGGCGTAGGTCTGCCCCGTCATGACCAGCTCGATCCCGGGGTGGGCGGCGCGCACCGCGCGGGTGAGCAGCGGCAGGGTCTCGTGGCTGGAGGCGCCCGCGAAGCCGATACGGACCCGCCCGTACGCGCCCTGTCCGGCGGCCCGCGCGGCCCGTACCGCCGTGTCCAGGTCGTCCAGCACGGTCCGCACCGGCTGGAGGAACGACTCGCCGGCGCTGGTGAGCCGCACCGAGCGGGTGTTGCGTTCGAAGAGCTGGACGCCGAGCTCCCTCTCCAGGCGGCGGATCTGCTGGCTCAGCGGCGGCTGCGCCATCTGGAGCCGCTTGGCGGCGCGGCCGAAGTGCAGTTCCTCCGCCACGGCGAGGAACGCGGCGAGATGGCGCAGCTCCATGCCGTCCCCTCCCCGGGTCCGCCCTCATCATTGATTCGTCCGGCGTCCGGGTCTGAGCCTAATTCGGTATTGGACGGCGATCAAAGGCCGCTGGAAGCGTCGGCGGTGCGGGCACCCGGCCCGCGCCCCATCGAGAGGACCGTGACCCGCATGCGTATCAGGATCGTCGGCGCCGGAGCCATGGGCCGCGGCATCGCCCAGTGGGCGGCCTCGGCCGGACACACCGTCGAGCTGGGCGACGTACGGGCCGAGGCGGTGGCGGACGCGGTCGCCTTCGTACGTTCCATGCTGGAGCGGGCCGTGGCGAAGGGGCGGATGGACGCGGCGGACGCACAGGCGGCCGTGGAGCGGCTGGTTGTGCTGGACGACCCGTGGGCGGCGGGTCCGGACGTGGAGCTGGTGATCGAGGCGGTGCGCGAGGACCTGGCGACCAAGGCCGAGGTGTTCGGGCGTCTGGAGCAGGCCCTGCCCGCCTCCGCCGTGTTCGCCACCAACACCTCCTCGCTGTCCGTGACCCGGATCGCCGCCGTGCTGAAGGACCCGACGCGCCTGGCCGGGCTGCACTTCTTCAACCCGGTGCCGCTGATGCGGATCGTGGAGGTGGTGCCCGGCGCGGCGACCCGGCCGGAGATCCCGCCGCTGCTGACCTCGCTCGTGGAGGGCTGCGGCCACCGCGCGGTGACGGTCGCCGACACCCCGGGCTTCCTGGTCAACCACGCCGGGCGCGGCCTGGTGACCGAGGCGCTCGCGCTGCTGGAGGAGGGCGTCGGCGGGCCCGCGGACATCGACCGCGTCGCGCGGGACGTGCTGGGGCTGCGGATGGGCCCGTTCGAGCTGATGGACCTCACCGGGCTCGATGTGACCGCCGCCGTCATCGACTCCATCTGGGAGGGCTTCCGTTACGAGGACCGGCTGCGCCCCTCCTTCCTCACCCCGAACCGGGTGACGGCCGGGCTGCACGGCCGCAAGACCGGACAGGGCTGGTACGGGTACGGGCCCGAGGCCACCGGGCCCGCGCCGGAGCCGGGGGTCACCGGGGACGCGGACCGCCCGGTGTACGTCGTCGCGCCGGACCCGGCGCGGGAGGCCGACGCGGCGGCGCTCCGCGAGGCGCTGGCCGCGGCGGGCGCCGTGGTGGAGAACGGGGAGCGGCCGTCCGGCGACGCGGTGGTCCTGGTGCCGGTGTGGGGCACGGCCGTCGCCTCGGCCGTGGCCGCGCACGGGCTGCCCGCCGCGCGCACCTTCGGCGTGGACCCGCTGCCGGCGGCCGGGCGCCGCCGGGTCCTCGCGGTGACCCCGGCGGCGGACGCGGCGGCGGGGCGGGACGCCCGCGCGGTGCTGGCGCGGGCGGCGGACGGCGAGGAGCCGTTCGCCGTGTCGGTGGTCCGGGACACGGCGGGCTCGGTCGCGCAGCGGCTGCTCGCCTCGATCGTGTCGGTCGCCGCGTCCATCGCGGAACGCGCGCTCGCCGCCCCGGCCGACATCGACGTGGCCGTCACGACCGGGCTCGGCTACCCGGTGGGCCCGCTGGCCTGGGGCGACCGGATCGGCGCGGCCCGCATGCTGGAGCTGCACCGTGCGCTGCACGCGACGACCGGCGACCCGCGCCACCGCCCGACCCGCTGGGTCACGGAGCGCGCGGCGCTGGGGCTGGCGCTGACGGACCCGGGGACGTCACCGGCGGATGTGCTCGGGGCGCCGTGACCGATTCGTACAAGACGGTGGGACGCGGGCCCGCCTACGGTCGGTCCATGACTCCACGACTCGACGCGATCGGCATCGTCACCGCCGACCTGCCCGCATCCCTCGCCTTCTACCGCCGGCTGGGACTCGCCATCCCGGCCGGCGCGGAATCCGCGCCCCATGTGGAGGTGACCCTGCCGGGCGGCGGGCGCCTGATGTGGGACACCGAGGAGATCGCGCGCTCCCTGGACCCCGGCCGGCAGCCGCCGTCCGGCGAGGACCGGCTCGGGCTGGCCTTCCTGTGCGACAGCCCGGCGGAGGTCGACGCGGTCTACGCGGACCTGACGGGTGCCGGCCACCGGGGCCACCTGAAACCGTGGGACGCGGTGTGGGGGCAGCGGTACGCGGTCGTCCTCGATCCGGACGGCTGCGCGGTCTCGCTGTTCGCCCCGTCCGACTCAGGTCACTAGGGGCGGCCGAAGTACGCGGTCAGGGTGGTGCCGGCCAGGTCGCGCATGTCCCGCGCCAGATGGGCCTGGTCGGCGCAGCCCGCCGCGAGTGCCGCGTCGGCGTACGGCAGCCCGGAGCGTACGAGGGCCAGGGCCCGCTGGAGGCGCAGCACCCGGGCGAGCATCTTGGGCCCGTAGCCGAAGGCGGTCAGGGCGCGGCGGTGCAGCTGACGGGTGCCGAGCCCGGCGCCATGGGCCGCGTCCGCGACGCTGCCGCCCGCCTCCAGCCGCGCGGCGACCGCGCGCATCACCGGGTCCGGTGGCTCGGTGCGGGCCGCCCGGTCCAGGGCGATGTCCTCCAGGGCCGCGGCCGGGTCCGCCGCCTCGGCGACGCGCTCGGTGAGGCGGCGGACCGGGGCGCCGGGCCACAGCGCGGCGAGCGGCACCCGGAGGTCGCGCAACGCATCGGCGGGGACGCCGAGCAGGGCGGGGGCGGTGCCGGGGGCGAAGCGGATGCCGGCCCAGCTGCCCCCGGTGCCGGTGGCCGGCGCGGTGCGGGTGTCCGGCCCGGCGACGAGCAGGCGCTCACCGCTCCAGAGCAGGTCCATGCAGCCGTCGGGCAGCACCGGATGGACCGTGCCCGGCTCCACCGTCAGGCTCCACACCTTCGCGCCGTCCAGTCGCGACGCGCGCTCTTCGTAGCTGTCGCCCATGGCACTAGTCTCGTCGACGGACACAGCTCGACGGACACGGCAGCGTGCGCAAGCGGCTACGGGGGCGGTCATGGCGTCACTGATGGAGTTCACCACGGACAGCGGGGCGACGGTGACGGTGGAGGTCGACCGTCACGCCCCGGGGGCGCAGCTGGTGGCGCGGGACGGGCAGCATGCCCTGGCGCGGGCGGGGCGCACCTTCGACAGTGCGCTGGAGGGCATCCGGTCGGCGGCAGAGTCGGCACTCGCCGTGTTCCGGGACGGGCGGCTGAAGCCGGACGGGGTGGAGCTGGAGTTCGGTGTGAAGATCACCTCGGAGGCGGGGGCGGTGATCGCGAAGAGCGCCCTGGAGGGCCATCTGACGGTGAAGCTCTCCTGGTCCCCGGGGTCCGAGGACCGCACTCCCCGGCCGCCGGACCCGCCGGCGCCCGCCGATCCGCCCGCGCCCGCCGATCCGCCGGCCGCCGGCTGACTCACTCGTCGTACGGGTTCGTCCGGTCCGGGTCCTTCTCGCGGCCGGGCTTCTGGAGGCGGGACTTCACGTCGTCCGGCGGCAGGAACCGCGACCACCGCTCGGGGAACTCGGAGGGCATGTACGGGCTGTCGCCCTCGTCCTCGTCGTCCTCGTCATCGTCGTCGTCCGCCGGGCCGCCGTGCCAGCTCTGCGCCTGGGTGCGGGCCACGAACTCGGCGGCCTGGGCGGCGCGCACCCGGTCGTTGGCGGCGCGGGCGGCGGCCGTGGCGACGGAGGGCCAGACGCGGTCGATGGCCGCGTTGACGGCGGCGCCCACGAGCACCGCGAAGGCGGAGATGCCGATCCACAGCAATACCGCGATGGGGGCGGCCAGCGATCCGTAGATCGTGGGGCCCTCGACCGTACTGGTCAGGTAGATCCGGAGCAGGAAGCTGCCCAGCACCCACATCCCCAGCGCCACCAGGGCGCCCGGCATGTCCTCGATCCAGGGCGAGCGGACCGGCACGGACACGTGGTAGAGGGTGGTCAGGAAGGCGACGGAGAGCACGATCACGAGCGGCCAGTACAGGACGCTTATGACCTCGGTCCCCCACGGTATGAACTCCACGACCCGGTCCGGCCCGACCACGAGCAGCGGCAGCACGACCGCGCCCAGCAGCAGCGCCACGACGTACAGCAGGAAGGCCAGCATCCGGGTCTTGACTATGCCGCGCTGGCCGTCGAGCCCGTACATCACGGTGATCGTGTCGATGAAGACATTGACCGCGCGGGAGCCGGACCACAGGGCGATCGCGAAGCCGAGGGAGATCACATCGGGCCGGGCGCCGGTCGTGACGTCGGCGAGCAGCGGCTTGGCGAACTCGTTGACGCCGCGCTCGGAGAGCACGGTGTGGGCGGCGCTGAGGATGTTGCGCTCGATGGAGGCGACCGTGGCGGTGCTCGTCCACTCGTCGACGTAACCGAGCAGACCGATCAGGCCGAGCAGCAGCGGGGGCAGGGACAGCAGGGTGAAGAACGCCGCCTCGGCGGCGAGTCCCAGGATCCGGTACTCCATGCACGAGTTGACCGTGTCCTTGAGCAGTTGCCAGGCAAGCTGCCGCTTGGAGACGTTGCGGTAGAGCACTCGGGCCCGGTGAAGCCGGCCCGGTGGCCGCTCGGGTGTTTCATTTGCTGCCTGCACGTCCTTACCGTATCGGCATGGCAGCCACCACCCACACCGTGTCCAACCAGCCCCCTCCCCTGCTCGGCCATGACGTCTTCGGCTCGGACCGGGTGCTCGGCGAGGCGGTGGAACGCCATCTTCCGCCCGAGATGCTGGACGAGGCCCGAGCGGGGCTGACCGCCCTCGGCCGGTCCGCCGGCTCCGCGCAGGCGGCGTCCTGGGGCACGCAGGCCAACGAGAACCCGCCGAGGCTGCGCACCCATGACCGCTACGGGCACCGGATCGACGAGGTGGAGTTCCATCCGGCCTGGCACCGGCTGCTCGGCCACGCCGTCGGCGCGGGACTGACCGACGCCTGGGACCGGCCGGGCGGGCATGTCCGCCGGGCCGCCGGCTTCCTGGTCTGGACGCAGGCCGAGGCGGGGCACGGCTGCCCGCTCTCGATGACGCACGCGGCGGTGCCCGCCCTGCGCGCCGAGCCGGAGGTGGCCGCCGCGTGGGAGCCGCTGCTGACCTCGCGGGTGTACGAGGAGGGGCTGCGGCCGCCCACGCGGAAGGCCGGGGTGCTGCTGGGGATGGGCATGACGGAGAAGCAGGGCGGCTCGGACGTGCGGGCGAACACCACGCGCGCCGAGCCGCTGTCCGGCGAGGGCGAGTATCTGCTGACCGGGCACAAGTGGTTCTGCTCGGCGCCGATGTCCGACGGCTTCCTGGTCCTCGCGCAGGCCCCCGGCGGGCTCACCTGCTTCCTGCTGCCCCGGGTGCTGCCGGACGGCACCCGCAACCCGTTCGCGATCCAGCGGCTCAAGGACAAGCTGGGCAACCGGTCGAACGCCTCGGCCGAGGTCGAGTTCGACGGGACGTGGGCGCGCCGGATCGGCGAGGAGGGGCAGGGCGTCCGCACGATCATCGGCATGGTGGCGGCGACCCGGCTGGACTGCGTGACCGGTTCGGCGGCGCTGATGCGGCAGGCGGTGGCGCAGGCGGTCCACCACACGACGCACCGGTCCGCGTTCGGCGGCCCGCTCGTGGACAAGCCGCTGATGCGTAATGTGCTGGCCGATCTGGCGCTGGAGTCGGAGGCGTCGACCGTGCTGGCGATGCGGCTCGCGGCGGCGTACGACGACGGGGGCGAGAGCGAGGCGGCGTTCCTGCGGATCGCGGTGCCGGCGGCGAAGTACTGGGTGACCAAGCGGTGCACGCCGGTGGTGGGCGAGGCGCTGGAGTGCCTGGGCGGCAACGGCTACGTGGAGGAATCGGGCATGCCCCGGCTGCTGCGCGAGGCGCCGCTCAACTCGGTCTGGGAGGGCTCCGGGAATGTGCAGGCGCTGGATGTGCTGCGGGCGCTGCGGCGCGAACCGCTCGCGCTGAACGCGTTCCTCCAGGAGGTCGGGCGGGCCCGGGGCGCCGATCACCGGCTGGACGCGGCGATCAAGGACATGCTGACGGAGCTGGCCGACCTGTCGGGGATCGAGGCGCGGGCGCGCCGGGTCGTGGAGCGGATCGCGCTGGTGCTCCAGGGCTCGCTGCTGGTGCGCTGGGCGCCGGCCGAGGTGGCCGACGCCTTCTGCGCGTCGCGCCTGGGCGGGGACGGGGGCGCGGCGTTCGGGACCCTGCCGCACACCCTGGATCTGGCGTCGGTCGTGGACCGGGCCCGGCCGGTGGAGGACTGACCGGGGCAGCGAAGGGGGGTGGTGCTGCGCCGACACGGCACCACCCCCCATGCTGTACCCACCGGACGTGAGGGCCGGGGCCCCGCGGTGCGGTGTACCGCCACTCTTGTACGGGCCCGGGGCCCTCGCCAGAGTTGCAGAGGGTTGCAACCATTGTGTGGAGTTGCGGTATCGGGGCCCGTGCGGCGGCAGGATGGGACGCGGCCCGCGGACCGGGCCGGGCACAGGGGTGAGGGGGAACCGGTATGAAGACGACTCCGGCCGATGTGTTGCGGCCGGCCGCCCGGGAGACCGCGCAGGCCAGACGCCAGGTGCACCGGGCGCGTGAGGCGCGGATGGCGGGCGACCGCATGCCCGCCGTGCCCCGGGCGGAGATCGGTGCCTCCTGGGACCGGGTGCTGCGCAGCGGCATCGATCCCGAGCAGACGACGCACAGCAGGCTGCTGGAGACGGACGAGATCGAGCACCGGCGCCGCAGTTCCGTGCTGGGCGAGGTGATGCCGCTGCTCAGCGACGGTCTGACGAGCATCGCGGACGCCTCGCAGCAGATCATGGTCGTCACCGATACCGAGGGCCGGGTGCTGTGGCGCGAGGGCAATACGGGGGTGCTGCGCCGGGCCGACGACATCTGTCTCGCGGAGGGCGCCGCGTGGTCCGAGGAGATCACCGGGACCAACGCGATCGGTACGGCGCTGGCCTCGCGCGCCCCGGTGCAGGTGCACTCGGCCGAGCACTTCGTGCGCAGTCTGCACGGCTGGACCTGCGCGGCGGCCCCGGTGCGCGATCCCCGGGACGGCCGGCTGATGGGGATCGTCGACATCAGCGGGCCCGCGTCGACCTTCCACCCGACGACGCTGGCGCTGGTGCGGTCGGTGGCCCGGCTGGCGGAGAGCGAGATCCGGGTGCGGCACCTGGAGGCGGTCGGCCGGCTGCGCGCGGTCGCCGCGCCGGTCCTGGGCCGGCTGGGCGGACCGGCCCTGGCGGTGGACGGCCACGGCTGGACGGCGGCGGTGACGGGGATGCCCCCCGTGGACCGGCTGCCGCTGCCGAAGTCGCTGGGGCCCGGCCGGGTGTGGCTGCCGTCGCTGGGGATGTGCCGGGTGGAGCCGCTGCCGGGCGGCTGGCTGGTGCAGGTGGCGGACGGGGCGACGGACAGCCCGCCGCGCCGGGTGGTGCTCGACCTGAGCCGGCCGTGCGCGCTGGCGGTGAACGTGGTGAGTCCGGTGGGCACCTGGACCCAGCGGCTCTCCCCGCGCCACGCCGAGCTGTTGTACGCGCTGGCGCTGCACCGCGACGGGCGTACGGCCTCCGAGCTGGCGCAGGACCTGTTCGGTGACGCGACCAGGACGGTGACGGTGCGGGCGGAGATGTCGCGGCTGCGGCGCCATCTCGCCGAGGTGCTGGCGCACCGCCCGTACCGCTTCGGCGAGGGCGTGGAGGTGGAGGTGGTCCAGCCGGAGCACCCGGCCGATCTGCTGCCCCGTTCGAAGGCTCCGGTGGTGGTGGCGGCGCGCGGGGCCTCCTGAGCAGGGGGGTGCGGGTGCCCGGGACCCGGCTTGGGCGCGGGCGCCGGCCCATGGTTGTCTGACAGCCATGAGCAACCCCGTACCTCCCGCAGCGCCGGCCCTCGACGAGGTGACCATCTGGTCCCTGGAGCAGACCTCCCCCGATGATCTGCGGCCGTCCGCCGTGCCGGACGCGGACGTCCGGATCGTCCGCTCCGAGGTGCCGCTGCCCGAGTTCAGCCGCTTCCTGTACACGGCGGTCGGCGGTGACATCCGGTGGACGGACCGGCTGGGGATGACGTACGCGCAGTGGCAGGAGGCCCTGGACCGGCCCGGCGCGGAGACCTGGGTGGCGTACGCGAACGGCACCCCGGCCGGCTACGTCGAGCTGGACCCGCAGGACGACGGCGTCGTCGAGATCATGTACTTCGGGCTGATCCCCGCCTTCCGGGGGCGCGGGATCGGCGGTCATCTGCTGTCGTACGGCACCGCCCGCGCCTGGGACCTGGCCGAGCGGTGGCCCGAGCGGCCGGCGACGAAGCGGGTGTGGCTGCACACCTGCTCCAAGGACGGCCCGCACGCGAGGGGCAACTACCTGCGGCGCGGCTTCCGGCTGTTCGACACCCGTACGGAGCGGGAGGAGCCGGTGGCGACCCCCGGCCCCTGGCCGGGCTCCGGCCGGGAGCTGCTTCCGTAGCAAATCCGCTCGCTTGTCCGGTTTTACGCTCGGCCCCGGCGCCCGTCACACGCGTGACGGGCGCCACATTGTCTCACTTGTCGGGACAGTCTCGTCCACATCATGGATAGTGGTGGACTGCCGCGAGATCCCCATGACACGCTTCCGTCATGTCCGGAACTGGAATTGCCTTGGTGAGTCGACGCCACGTCGACCTCGGCCGCATGTCCAGCGCCATCTGTCCGGCGAGCTGAGAGTCCCAGCACCGCCGCGCTCCCCCTTTCTCCGCAACACCCCTGCGCACCGCCGCGCCTCACGCGAGTGTGCAGTTCAGAGCCGCCCTCCCGCAGTCCCGAAGGACGTACTGTCATGGCCGCAACCCCGGAATCCCCTGCGCCCGCCGCGCCCCGCCGCAAGGTGGGCCGCCACCGCGGCGAAGGACAGTGGGCCCTGGGGCACTACACCCCGCTCAACGGCAATGAGCAGTTCAAGAAGGACGACGACAGTCTCAACGTGCGGACACGCATTGAGACGATCTACTCCAAGCGCGGCTTCGACTCGATCGACCCCAACGACCTCCGGGGGCGCATGCGTTGGTGGGGGCTGTACACCCAGCGCAAGGCCGGCATCGACGGCGGCAAGACGGCGGTCCTGGAGCCCGAGGAGCTCGAGGACAAGTACTTCATGATGCGGGTCCGCATCGACGGCGGGAAGCTCACCACCGAGCAGCTGCGCGTCATCGGCGAGGTCTCCCAGGAGTACGCGCGGGGCAGTGCGGACATCACCGACCGGCAGAACGTCCAGATGCACTGGATCCGCATCGAGGACGTCCCGGCGATCTGGGAGAAGCTGGAGGCCGTCGGGCTCTCCACCACCGAGGCGTGCGGCGACTGCCCCCGCGTCATCATCGGCTCGCCCGTGGCGGGCATCGCGGCCGACGAGATCATCGACGGCAGCCCGGCGGTCGACGAGATCCACTCCCGCTACATCGGCAGCCCCGAGTTCTCCAACCTCCCGCGCAAGTTCAAGACCGCGATCTCCGGGTCCCCGGTCCAGGACGTCGTCCACGAGATCAACGACATCGCCTTCGTGGGCGTCGAGCACCCCGAGCACGGGCCGGGCTTCGACCTCTGGGTCGGCGGCGGGCTGTCCACCAACCCCCGGCTGGCCGAACGCCTCGGCACCTGGGTGCCGTTGGACGAGGTGCCGGACGTCTGGGCGGGCGTCGTCGGCATCTTCCGCGACTACGGCTACCGCCGGCTGCGCAACCGCGCCCGGCTGAAGTTCCTGATGGCCGACTGGGGTCCGGCGAAGTTCCGCCAGATCCTGGAGGACGAGTACCTCAAGCGCCCGCTGCTGGACGGCCCCGCCCCGGCGGAACCCAGCAGCCGGTGGCGCGACCACATCGGGGTGCACCAGCAGCAGGACGGCCGCTTCTACGTCGGCTTCGCCCCCCGGGTCGGCCGGGTCGACGGCTCCACCCTCGCCAAGATCGCCGAACTGGCCGAGGAGCACGGCTCCGGCCGGGTCCGGACCACCGTCGAGCAGAAGATGATCATCCTCGACGTCGAGCAGGACCGGGTCGAGTCCCTGTCGGCCGGCCTGGAGTCGCTCGGTTTCCAGGTGAAGCCGTCCACCTTCCGGCGCGGCACGATGGCCTGCACCGGCATCGAGTACTGCAAGCTGGCGATCGTCGAGACGAAGGCACGCGGCGCCTCCCTCATCGAGGAACTGGAGCGCAGGCTCCCCGACTTCGACGAACCGCTCACCATCAACATCAACGGCTGCCCCAACGCCTGCGCCCGCATCCAGACCGCCGACATCGGCCTCAAGGGCCAGCTGATGCTGGACGAGAACGGCGACCAGGTGGAGGGCTACCAGGTCCACCTGGGCGGCGCCCTCGGCCTGGACGCCGGCTTCGGCCGCAAGGTGCGCGGCCTGAAGGTCACGTCCGCCGAACTGCCCGACTACGTCGAGCGCGTGCTCGGCCGGTTCCAGGAGGAGCGCGAGGACGGCGAGCGCTTCGCAACCTGGGCCGCCCGCGCCAGTGCGGAGTCGCTGTCATGAGCGGGCGCGCCGCGCCGTTCCACTGCCCCTACTGCGGCGACGAGGACCTGCGCCCGCACGAGGCCGGGCACGGGGCGTGGGAATGCGCTTCCTGCAATCGGGCGTTCCAGCTGAAGTTCCTGGGCCTGCTGACCCGGGGACTGAAGTCCAACGACGTTGGAGGGGACGGGATATGACGGTCACTCAGAACATCGACACGCTCACCGACGAGGACCTGCGGGAGCTCGCCGAGCGGGCCGGGCGCGAGCTGGAGGACGCCTCCGCGCTCGACATCCTCAAGTGGGCCGCCGAGACGTTCGGGCCCCGGTTCTGTGTCACCTCCTCCATGGAGGACGCGGTCGTCGCCCACCTCGCCTCCCGGGCGATGCCCGGCGTGGACGTGGTCTTCCTCGACACCGGCTACCACTTCGAGGAGACCATCGGCACCCGGGACGCGGTGGACGCGGTGATGGACGTCAAGGTGATCACGCTGACGCCACGTCAGACCGTCGCCGAGCAGGACGCCGAGTACGGGCCGAAGCTGCACGACCGCGACCCCGATCTCTGCTGCAAGCTGCGCAAGGTCAAGCCCCTGGAAGAGGGCCTGACCGCGTACGCCGCCTGGGCGACCGGGCTGCGCCGCGACGATTCCCCGACCCGCGCGAACACCCCGGTGGTCGGCTGGGACGAGAAGCGGCGGAAGGTGAAGATCTCGCCGATCGCCCGCTGGACCCAGGACGACGTGGACGCCTACGTCGCGGAGCACGGGGTGCTCACCAACCCGCTACTGATGGACGGTTACCCTTCGGTGGGCTGCGCGCCCTGCACCCGCCGCGTGCTCGAGGGCGAGGACGCACGGGCCGGCCGCTGGGCCGGACGCGGCAAGACCGAGTGCGGGCTGCACGGCTGATGACGACTGATCAGGAGACTTCGATGAGCGTGACGGAGACGGGAGCCACCGTCTGGCTGACCGGTCTGCCGAGCGCCGGCAAGACCACCATCGCCTACGAACTGGCCGGGCGGCTGCGCGGCGAGGGCCACCGGGTGGAGGTGCTCGACGGCGACGAGATCCGCGAGTTCCTCTCCGCGGGCCTCGGCTTCTCCCGCGAGGACCGGCACACCAACGTGCAGCGGATCGGCTTCGTCGCCGAACTGCTGGCGGCCAACGGCGTCAAGGTCCTGGTCCCGGTCATCGCCCCGTACGCGGACAGCCGGGACGCCGTCCGCAAGCGTCACCAGGCCGAGGGCACCGCGTATCTGGAGGTGCACGTCGCCACTCCGGTCGAGGTGTGCTCGGAACGCGATGTGAAGGGTCTGTACGCCAAGCAGGCGGCGGGCGAGATATCCGGGCTCACCGGGGTGGACGACCCCTACGAGGCTCCCGAGTCGCCCGATCTGCGCATCGAGTCGCACCGCCAGACCGTCCAGGAGTCCGCGGCGGAGCTGTACGCGCTGCTGAGCGAGAGGGGTGCGGCATGACGACCGTCGCGACCGTGTCGGAAGGCACCGACAATCCGTACGCGCTGAGCCACCTGGACTCGCTGGAGTCCGAGGCGGTGCACATCTTCCGCGAGGTGGCGGGCGAGTTCGAGCGGCCGGTGATCCTCTTCTCCGGCGGCAAGGACTCGATCCTGATGCTGCACCTGGCGCTCAAGGCGTTCGCGCCCGCGCCGGTGCCGTTCACCCTGCTGCACGTGGACACCGGGCACAACTTCCCCGAGGTCCTGGAGTACCGCGACCGCACGGTCGCCGAGCACGGGCTGCGGCTGCACGTCGCCTCCGTCCAGGAGTACATCGACGCCGGCAAGCTCCGCGAGCGCCCGGACGGCACCCGCAACCCGCTGCAGACCGTGCCGCTGACCGAGGCCATCCAGCAGCACCGTTTCGACGCCGTGTTCGGCGGCGGCCGGCGCGACGAGGAGAAGGCGCGCGCCAAGGAGCGGGTCTTCTCGCTGCGCGACGAGTTCTCCCAGTGGGACCCGCGCCGCCAGCGCCCCGAGCTGTGGCAGCTGTACAACGGCCGGCACGCCCCCGGTGAGCACGTCCGGGTCTTCCCGATCTCCAACTGGACCGAGCTGGACGTCTGGCAGTACATCGAGCGCGAGGGGATCGAGCTGCCGGAGATCTACTTCGCCCACGAGCGCGAGGTGTTCAACCGCAACGGCATGTGGCTGACCGCGGGCGACTGGGGCGGGCCGAAGGAGCACGAGAAGACGGAGACCCGGCAGGTGCGCTACCGCACGGTCGGTGACATGTCCTGCACCGGCGCCGTCGACTCCGACGCCACCACGCTGGACGCCGTGATCACCGAGATCGCCGCCTCCCGGCTCACCGAGCGGGGCGCGACCCGCGCCGACGACAAGATGTCCGAGGCCGCGATGGAAGACCGTAAGCGCGAGGGGTACTTCTAAATGACCACCACAGCTGAGCAGTTGAGCGCCACCACCCTGCTGCGCTTCGCCACCGCCGGGTCCGTCGACGACGGCAAGTCCACCCTCGTGGGACGGCTGCTGCACGACTCCAAGTCGGTCCTCACCGACCAGCTGGAGGCCGTCGAGCACGCCTCGCGCAACCGCGGCCAGGAGGCGCCGGACCTGGCGCTGCTGACCGACGGGCTGCGCGCCGAGCGCGAGCAGGGCATCACCATCGATGTCGCCTACCGCTACTTCGCCACACCCCGGCGCCGGTTCATCCTCGCCGACACCCCGGGCCATGTGCAGTACACCCGCAACATGGTCACCGGCGCTTCCACCGCCGAGCTGGCCGTGGTCCTGGTCGACGCCCGCAACGGGGTCGTCGAGCAGACCCGCCGGCACGCCGCGGTCGCCGCGCTGCTGCGCGTCCCGCACGTGGTGCTGGCCGTCAACAAGATGGACCTGGTGGACTACGCGGAGCCGGTGTTCGCCGCGATAGCCGAGGAGTTCACCGCGTACGCGGCCTCCCTCGGGGTCCCGGAGATCACCGCGATCCCGATCTCCGCGCTGGCCGGCGACAACGTCGTGGAGCCGTCCGCGCACATGGACTGGTACGGCGGGCCGACCGTCCTGGAGCACCTGGAGACGGTCCCGGTCAGCCACGACCTGACCGGCTGCCACGCCCGCTTCCCGGTCCAGTACGTGATCCGGCCGCAGACCGCCGAGCACCCCGACTACCGGGGGTACGCGGGCCAGATCGCCGCCGGTGTGTTCCGGGTCGGCGAGCCCGTCACCGTACTGCCCTCGGGCCGAACCTCCACGATCGAGGGCATCGACCTCCTCGGGGACAGCGTGGACATCGCGTGGGCACCCCAGTCGGTGACCCTGCGGCTCTCGGACGACATCGACGTCTCGCGCGGCGACCTCATCGCCCCGTCGGGCGACGCCCCCGCGGTCACGCAGGACGTCGAGGCGACCGTCTGCCACGTGGCGGACGAACCGCTCACCGTGGGCCGGCGGGTGCTGCTCAAGCACACCACGCGCACGGTCAAGGCGATCGTCAAGGACATCCCCTCGCGGCTGACGCTGGACGACCTCTCGCAGCACCCGGCCCCGGGCAAGCTCGTCGCCAACGACATCGGCCGGGTCGTGGTCCGTACCGCCGAGCCGCTCGCGCTCGACGCCTACGCCGACTCGCGCCGCACCGGTTCCTTCCTGCTGATCGACCCGGCGGACGGCACCACGCTGTCGGCGGGCATGGCGGGCGCCTCGTTCGCCGCCGCCGAGGAAGCGCCGGCCGCGGACGACGACGCGGAGTGGGACTTCTGATGAGCATCGACTTCTTCTCGACCTTCGCGAAGGAGGGCGGCCGTGTCGGCAGCGGCGCCCTCGGCAGCGGTCAGGGTGGTGTCGGACGATGTGCGCGATGACGTACGCGCACTGCTTGCGCGCCCGGCAGCACCACCAGCACCGCACGCACCGCCTGTTCAGACGAAGACCTGCCGACTTCCCGGCCGCTTCCCCGTGATGACGGGGTCGTGAGCACCGGGCCAACGAGAGGAAAGCCTCCCGTGCCTGCCACCCGTACCACCCTGCGCCGCAGCCTCGCCGCTGCCGCCGCCCTGCCGCTGCTCGCCGTGGCGCTCACCGCCTGCGGCTACGGCTCCGACGCGAAGGACGACGACGCCAAGACGGCGAACACGTCCTCCGGCGGGAAGAAGCTCTCGGCGGACACCGTGAAGATCGGGTACTTCCCGAACCTCACGCACGCCACCGCTCTGGTCGGCATCCAGGAAGGCATCATCGCCAAGGAGCTCGGGGGCACGAAGGTCAAGCCCTCGACCTTCAACGCGGGCCCCTCCGAGATCGAGGCGCTCAACGCGGGCTCGATCGACATCGGCTTCATCGGCCCCTCGCCCTCCATCAACGGCTTCGCCAAGTCCAAGGGCAAGAGCCTGCGCATCATCGGCGGCGCGGCCTCCGGCGGGGTGAAGCTGGTCGTCAACCCGAAGAAGATCAAGACCCTGGACGACCTCAAGGGCAAGAAGATCGCGACCCCGCAGCTCGGCAACACCCAGGACGTGGCGTTCCTCAACTGGGTCTCCGAGAAGGGCTGGAAGGTCGACGCCCAGAGCGGCAAGGGCGACGTCTCCGTCGTCCGCACCGACAACAAGGTGACCCCGGACGCCTACCGTTCCGGCTCCATCGACGGCGCGTGGGCGCCCGAGCCGACCGCGTCCAAGCTGGTCGCGCAGGGGGCCAAGGTCCTCCTCGACGAGCGGAAGCTCTGGCCGGACGACAAGTTCGTGATCACGAACATCATCGTGTCGCAGAAGTTCCTCGCCGAGCACCCGGACGTGGTCGAGGCCGTGCTGCGCGGTTCGGTCAACACCAACGCCTGGATCAAGGCCAACCCGGACAAGGCGAAGGCGTCCGCGAACGCGGCGCTCAAGACGCTGTCCGGCAAGGAGCTTCCGGCCGACGTCATCGACCCGGCGTGGGAGTCGATCGAGTTCATCGACGACCCGCTGGCGGCCACGCTCGACACGGAGGCCAAGCACGCCGTGAAGGCGGGGCTGCTGGACGAGACCGACCTGACCGGCATCTACGACCTGAAGCCGCTCAACAAGGTCCTGAAGGCCGCGGGCAAGCCCGCGGTCGACGACGCCGGCCTCGGCGTCAAGTAACACCGACCGTTCCAGGATCTCCCAGGAGGTGACGACCATGGCGACGACCACGCTCACCAAGGCCGAGGACCGTACGGCGGTCGGGCACGCGGCCCGGATCGACCACGTCTCGAAGTCCTTCGGCGGGCCTCAGGGGCAGCAGCTCGTCCTGGACGACATCACGCTCGATGTCGCTCCGGGCGAGTTCGTCACCCTCCTGGGAGCTTCCGGGTGCGGTAAATCGACTCTGCTCAACCTGGTGGCGGGGCTCGACCGCCCGTCCTCGGGGTCCATCGAGACCCCGGGCGGGCGGCCGGCCCTGATGTTCCAGGAGCACGCCCTCTTCCCGTGGCTGACCGCGGGCAAGAACATCGAACTGGCGCTGCGGCTGCGCGGCGTCCCCCGCGCGGACCGCCGCCCGGAGGCCGAGCGGCTGCTCGAACTCGTCCGCCTGGGCGGGGCGTACGGCAAGCGGGTGCACGAACTGTCCGGCGGTATGCGCCAGCGCGTGGCGATGGCCCGCGCGCTCGCCCAGGACAGCCAGCTGCTGCTGATGGACGAGCCGTTCGCCGCGCTCGACGCCATCACCCGCGATGTGCTGCACGACGAACTGACCCGGATCTGGCGCGAGACCAACGTCTCCGTCCTCTTCGTCACGCACAACGTCCGCGAGGCCGTGCGCCTCGCCGAGCGCGTGGTGCTGCTCTCGTCCCGGCCGGGCCGGATCGCCCGCGAGTGGACGGTCGACATCGAGCAGCCACGCCGTATCGAGGACACCGCCGTGGCGGAACTGTCCGTCGAGATCACCGAAGAACTGCGTGGGGAGATCCGCCGACATGGCCAGCACTGAGACCACCGCCAAGGACGCCGGCGGGGCACGGGCGCCGAAGGACGACGCCCACGACCTGGCCGGTCTGGAGGCGGGGCTCGACGCGCTCGACGCGGTACGGGTGAGCCGCACGCCGGTCCGCCAGGTGCTGGTGCAGAAGGTGCTCCCCCCGGTCGTCGCGGTCGCCCTCGTCCTCGTCGTCTGGCAGATCCTGATCTGGGCGAAGGTCACCGACGACTACAAGCTGCCGTCACCGGCCCTGGTGTGGGACGAGGTGTCGAACGCCTGGGCCCAGGGCACCCTGCTCGGCTACATCTGGACCAGCGTCTCGCGCGGCCTGCTCGGCTTCCTGCTCGCCCTGGTCATCGGCACCCCGCTGGGGCTGCTGGTCTCCCGCGTGAAGGTGGTGCGCGCGGCGATCGGTCCGGTGCTCTCCGGTCTCCAGTCGCTGCCCTCGGTGGCGTGGGTGCCGCCGGCGGTCATCTGGCTGGGCCTGGACGACCGGATGATGTACGCGGTGATCCTGCTCGGTGCGGTGCCCTCGATCGCCAACGGACTCGTCGCCGGGGTCGACCAGATCCCGCCGCTGCATCTGCGGGCCGGCAAGACGCTCGGCGCGACGGGGCTGCGCGGCACCTGGCACATCGTGCTGCCGGCCTCGCTGCCGGGCTACCTGGCAGGGCTGAAGCAGGGCTGGGCGTTCTCCTGGCGCTCCCTGATGGCCGCCGAGATCATCGCCTCCTCACCCGATCTGGGCGTGGGTCTCGGGCAGTTGCTCGAACAGGGCCGGGAGACCAGCAGCATGTCCATGGTCTTCCTCGCCATCTTCCTGATCCTGATCGTCGGCATCGCCATCGACCTGCTCATCTTCAGTCCGCTGGAGCGGTGGGTGCTGCGCAGCCGCGGCCTCCTCGTCAAGAACTGAGCGCCCATGTCCTCTCCGGTCCTCCTCGTCATCGCCCACGGCAGCCGTGACCCGCGGCACGCCGCGACCGTGCACGCGCTGACCGCACGGGTACGGGCGCAGCGGCCGGGGCTGCGCGTGGAGACGGCCTTCCTGGACTTCAACGCGCCCTCGGTGCCGCGGGTCCTGGAGCGGCTGGCCGCGGAGGGCGCGCCCGAGGTGGTCGCGCTGCCGCTGCTGCTCACCCGGGCGTTCCACGCAAAGTCGGACATCCCGGCGGTGCTGCGCGAGGCCCGCGCGGCACTGCCCCGGCTGCGGGTCCGGCAGGCCGAGGTCCTCGGCCCGTCGCCGCTGCTGAACGCCGCGCTGGAACGGCGGCTGTACGAGGCCGGGGTCCGCCCCGGCGACCGTGGCTCGACCGGGCTCGTCCTGGCATCGGCGGGCTCATCGGACCCGGAGGCGATCGCAGTGATCGCTGAAATCGCGCGGGAGCTGCGGCACACCGGTTGGTGTTCCGTGCGGCCTGCGTTCGCCTCCGCATCTCTTCCCCGTACCGAGGACGCGGTACGGGCCCTGCGGGCCGAGGGGGTCCGCCGTGTGGCGGTCGCCCCGTACGTGATCGCGCCCGGCCGCCTCCCGGACCGCATCGCGGCGGGGGCGGCCGAGGCCGGCGCGGACGTGCTGGCCGGGGTGCTGGGCCCGGCCCCGGAGCTGGCCCGGCTGCTGCTGGACCGCTACGACGAGGCGTGCGCGACCGCGTCGCGGCCGGTCGCGGTCAGCGCCTGAAACCGCCGGCGGGCATCAGCCGACGTCGATGCCGCCCGTGCGGGTGCGCTTGAGCTCGAAGAAGTCGGCGTGGCCGGCGAGCACCCGGAAGCTGTCGAACAGCCGGGCCGCCTCCTCGCCGCGCGGGATCGCCCGCAGCACCGGCCCGAACCACACCGTCCCGTCGACGTGGAGGGTGGGCGTGCCGACGTAGCCGCCCGCCTCCGGGTCCTGGCCCGCCTCATGGCTGCGCCGCACGGCCTCGTCGTACGCCGTGTCGTGCGCGGCGTCCGCGAGGTGCGCGGGCAGGCCCAGTTCGGCGAGCGACTGGGCGACGACCTCGTCGAAGTCCTCGTTCTTCTGCTGGTGGATGCGGCTGCCGAGGGCCGTGTACAGGTCGCGCAGAACGTCCTCGCCGCGCTCCTCGGCCGCGGCGGCGGCGACCCGGACGGGGCCGATCGACCGGTCGACGAGATCCCGGTACCAGTCGGGGAGTTCGTTGCCGATGTTGTGCAGGTAGAGGCTCATGACGTGGAAGCGGAGCTCGATGTCGCGGTGCTGCTCCACCTCCAGCATCCAGCGGGAGGTGATCCAGGCGAACGGGCAGGCCGGGTCGAAGTAGAAGTCGACGACGGGCCTGCCCTGTTCCGGGGTGCGGTGTGTGGTCATGGGGTGAGCCTAGCCAGCCGGTGGCGCACTCCCCCGGGCCATTCGGCACCCGTCCGCCTGGGCCATTCTCAGGAGGCGGTCCACTGCGGATCGCGTCCGCTGAGGGCCAGGGCGCGGGTGAACCCTGTGGCGCCGGGGGCGTCCACCTCGTCGGTGAACCCCTCGTACTGCCGGTAGAGGGCGGCGGTCTTCTCGACGGTGGCCAGGATGTACGCGGCGGCCTCGGCGGAGAGCCGGAACTCCTGGCCGGTGGCGCGGGCCACGTCCCAGCCGTGCAGCGCGATCTCCTCGATGAGCATGGCGGCGGTGTCGGCGGCCGGGGACGCGGACTCGCCCTCCCCGATGGTGCCCTCCCAGACGGCCGGGTCGGACCAGGCGGCCACGGCCCGGTCCAGCTGGGCGGCGTACCGCCCGGCCCAGCCGGCGTCCGCGGTGAAGTCGCGGGCGATCAGCTCCTCGGGCAGTTCCGTGCGCAGGGCGCGGTGCTCCATGCCGTGCGAGGTGTAGAGCACCCAGTGGTTGACGAGCGTGCGGACGTCCCAGTCCGCGCAGGGGGTGGCGGTCGCCTCCAGCTGTCGGGCGCTGACGCCCCGGGCCACGCGGGCGGCCTCGGCGGCGCATTCGGTCATATGGGCGTGCTCGGTCTTCATGCACCCCAACCTAGGCACGCGCGCCCGGCCGGTATTGAAGAAAGGCGACAGCTGCCGGACGAGGAGGGTGTACGGGACACGGATAGGCTTTCCGGTGCGCGGACGAGCGCTCGCGCCCGTACGAAGGAGCAGCCGCACGTGACCACCACCGCATCCCTGTCCCCTGCCGCCGTCACGGCCCCGGTCCCGGTCATCCGGGCCGACGAGGTCTCTCTCGTACGCGACGGGAACGTCCTGCTCGACGCGGTCTCGCTCACGGTGCGGGGCGGGGAGCACTGGGCGCTGCTCGGGGCCAACGGGGCGGGCAAGAGCACCCTGCTCGGGCTGCTCGGTGCGGTCACACACCCGACCCGGGGTTCCGTCGAGGTGCTGGGCCGCACGCTGGGGCGGGTGGATCTGCGGGAGCTGCGGACACTGCTCGGCCATGTCAATCCGCGTCATCCGCTGCGCTCCCCGCTGACGGTGAGCGAGGTGGTGCTGACGGGCCTGACGAACTCGGTCGAGCCGGTGCCGCGCTGGTCACCGGGGACGGGGCAGCGTGAGCGGGCCGAGCGGCTGCTGACGATGCTGGGGATGGGCGGCAAGACGGGCTCGCGCTGGCCGGCGCTCTCGCAGGGCGAGCGCGGCCGGACGCTGATCGCCCGCGCCCTGATGCCGCAGCCCCGGCTGCTGCTCCTCGACGAGCCGGCGACCGGGCTCGATCTGGCCGCCCGGGAACAGCTGCTGGACAGCCTGGACGCGCTGCGCGAGGAGCACCCGGAGCTGGCGACCGTGCTGGTCACCCATCATCTGGAGGAGCTGCCCGCGTCGACCACGCACGCGATGCTGCTGCGGGGCGGGCGGTGCCTGGCCTCGGGCACGGCGGACGAGGTACTGACCACGGACCGGGTCAGCGCGTGCTTCGGGCACCCGGTGCACATCACCCGCACGGACGGCCGGTGGACGGCGCGGGCCCGGCGGGCGCCCCGGAGCTGACGCGTGCTCATCCCTCGGGCGCGGCATCGAAGGGCGTGGCCTGGTGGTAGTAGAGCAGCCAGCCCGCCGCGGTGAGCCGCCAGAGCGAACTGCGGTGCGCCCGCCTGCCCCTGGCCTCGGTGTCGAAGGTGACGTGCACGAGTTCGTCGGCGAGGTGGACGCCGCTCATCCGGGAGGCGGTGAGCTGGCCGGGCCGCGGGGCCAGGTCCGAGAGGAGCGTGGCGATGATCGTGGCCCGGTCCCAGTGGCGGCCGGTGGTGTCCACCTCGCGGTAGTCGGGGTGGAGCACCTGGTCGAGGAGTTCGGCGGAGGACCGGACGAGGGGGTCCAGGAGCCGTAGCTCGCCCTCGATGGCCGCGGCCACGCCCACAGCCGGCTCGGTCATGCCCGTCTCCCGCCCGTGTCGGTCGTCATGGGCCCAGCGTAGGACGGTACGCGCGTACCGGGCGGCCGCCGCGCCCCGTGGGGGAGAGCGCGGGGGCCGCCCGGCCGGGTGCGCTGCTACTCGACGATCTTCAGGAGCTTGTTCGCCGTTCCCTCGGTGGCGTTGCTGATGGCGTCCGGGGTGGCGCCGTCGGTCAGGGCCGTGGCGACCTCGGCCGGGGTGGCGTCGGGGTGCCCGGCCAGGTAGACGGCGGCGGCGCCCACGACGTGCGGGGTCGCCATCGACGTACCGGAGATGGTGTTGGAGCCGGTGTCGCTGTCGTTCCAGGACGAGGTGATGTCGGAGCCCGGGGCGTAGATGTCCACGACCGGACCGTAGTTGGAGAACGACGACTGCTCGTCGTCCACGGTGGACGAGGCGACCGTGATGGCCTCGGGGACACGGGAGGGCGAGCCCTCGCCGGCGTCGCTCGACTCGTTGCCCGCGGCGACCGCGAAGGTGACCCCGGAGGCGATGGCCTTCTGGACGGCCGCGTCGAGCGCCTCGTCGGCGCCGCCGCCGAGGCTCATGTTGGCGACGGACGGGCCCTGGTGGTTCTCGGTGACCCAGTCGATGCCGGCGACGACCTGCTCGGTGGTGCCGGAGCCGGAGTCGTCCAGGACGCGGACGGCGACGATCTTGGCCTTCTTGGCGACGCCGTAGGTCGCCCCGGCTATGGTGCCGGCGACGTGCGTGCCGTGGCCGTTGCCGTCGTCGGCGCTGTCGTCGTTGTCCACGGCGTCGAAGCCGGAGCTGGCCCGGCCGCCGAACTCCTCGTGGGTGGTGCGGACACCGGTGTCGATGACGTACGCGGTGACGCCCTCGCCCGCGCTGTCGGGGTAGGTGTACGCGTTGTCGCCCGCGGTCTCCGTCTGGTCGATGCGGTCCAGACCCCAGGACGGCGGGTTGTCCTGGGTGGCGTCGATGTGGAACTTCTTGTTCTGGACGACCTTGGAGACGGCCGGGTCGGCGGCGAGGCGCTTGGCCTCGGTCTCCGAAAGGCCGCTGGCGGAGAAGCCGTTGATGGCGGAGCTGTAGTTGCGCTTCAGCTTGCCGCCGTACTCCTTGGCGAGCTCGGCCTTGTCCGCCTTCTGGTCCAGCATCACGATGTAGCTGCCCGAGACCGCGGTCGCCGCGTCGGCGCCGTAGATCTTGCCCATCGCGGGGGCGGGTGTCGCTCCCGCGAACGGGCTGCCCATCAGGGTCACACCGGCGGCAGCCGCCACCGCGGTGATGGAGGCGGTCAGCTTGAACCGGCGTGCACGCTTGTGAATGGCCATGAAGAGGGGTCTCCTCGTCATTCTTTGTGGGGGGATTGACCCCCGGCCGGAAGATCTCCGGGGGTTGGTTCGAAACCCTGACCGATTGACGCGCGCAGTTCAAGGCCTTCATACGGCTCTGACGCAGTCGTCAATCTTTCGTCACAAGACGCCCGCACCTGCTCCCCGATACGCCAACCACCTTTACGTGTAAGGGGCTTCGTTCCTCCTTCTCGGGGGCAAGCACCGTTCCCAGGTCGGAGGGCCCCTCCGCCCGGCTCGGCGGACAGCATGACGAGATGGCTTTACGCCGCGCCTACTTTCGAATGCGGGAGGCGGCGGCGGTGGGCCGGTGCCGGTCACAAGGGGGCAGGCCCGTCATGGGGAGAGTGGATGCGGCGCGGACGCGGGAGCCGCGGGTACGGGGCATCGCGGCCCGCGCGGGCGGCTGGAGCGCCCGGCACCGCTGGGCGGCGGTGACGATCTGGGTGCTGTTCGTCGCCCTGGCCATGGGCCTCGGCTCCGCGGCGGGCCGGGTCGACGTCAAGGAGAGCGACCAGATGTCCGGCGAGGTGGGCCGGGCCGTGCGGATCATCGAGGACGCGGGGCTCAAGGACCCGGCCGGCGAGACCGTGCTCATCCACGCGGAGGGCGAGGACGCGGCGGTGGCCGGTTCGCCGGAGTTCCGCGCGGCGGTGAAGGACGTGATCGAGGCCGTGCAGGCCACCGGTGAGGTCACCGCCGTCACCTCGCCGTACACCAGCAAGTCCGTCTCGGCCGACGGACACAGCGCGCTGGTGCAGTTCGAGATGCGGGGTGACCCGGAGACGGCGAGCGAGCGCGTCGCGCCCGTCCTGGACGCCGTCGCGAAGGTCGACGGCGCGCACAAGGAACTGCTGATCGAGGAGATCGGCGGCGCCAGCATGGGCAAGACGTTCGACGACGCCTTCGGCAGCGACTTCCAGCGCGCGGAGTTCTCCGCCGTGCCGGTCGCGCTCGGCATCCTGCTCATCGCCTTCGGCGCGCTGGTCGCCGCGCTGCTCCCGGTCGCCCTGGCGCTGACCGCGATCATCGCGACCATGGGCCTGATGGGCGTGGTGAGCCACCTCCAGCCGATGAGCGACACCGCCAACTCCGTGATGCTGCTGGTCGGTCTGGCCGTCGGCGTCGACTACTGCCTGTTCTACCTGCGCCGCGAGCGGGAGGAGCGGGCCAAGGGGCGGGACGCCCGGACCGCGCTGATGATCGCCGCCGCGACCAGTGGCCGTGCCATCGTCGTCTCCGGTGTGACGGTCTGCGTGGCGATGGCGGGCATGCTCTTCACCGGCATCGCGGAGTTCGAGGCGATGGGCCTGGCCTCGCTGATGGTGGTCGCCGTCGCCATGGTCGGCTCGGTCACCGTGCTGCCCGCGCTTCTCTCCCTGCTCGGTGAGCGGGTCGAGAAGGGCCGGCTGCCGTTCCTGAACCGCCTGAAGCGCTCGGAGCGCGGCGGCGCCGACGGCGAGAGCCGGGTCTGGCGCGCGGTGCTCACCGCCGTGCTGCGCCGCCCGTGGACCGCACTCGTGGTCGCCGCCGGCGCGCTCGCCGCCATCGCGCTGCCCGCGCTCGGCATGCACACCCAGAACCTCACCCTGGACCAGGAGTTCGGCGACTCGCTGCCGATCGTACGGACCTACGACCGGCTGAACGAGGCCTTCCCCGGCGGCGCCGACCCGGCGCAGGTCGTGGTGAAGGCCGACGACATCGGCGCGGCCCCGGTGCGCAGGGCGCTGGAGGAGTTCCGCCGGCAGGCCGTCTCCTCGGGGGCCTCGAAGGGCCCGGTCGACATCGTCACGCACGACGCGGAGAACATCGCGGTCATCGACGTACCGCTGGTCGGCGGCTCGGACCAGGCGAAGGCCGAGAAGAGCCTGGACCTGCTGCGCGACACGGTGCGTCCGGCGACGCTCGGCAAGGTGGCGGGGGTCGAGGCGCCGGTCACCGGGCAGGTCGCCGGTTCGAAGGACTTCAACGACCAGATCGTGGGCTCGGTCGTCCCGGTCTTCGCCTTCGTGGTCGTCTTCGCCTTCCTGCTGATGCTGCTCTGCTTCCGGTCGCTGACCGTCGCGATCACCTCGATCGTCCTCAACCTGCTCTCGGTGGGCGCCGCCTACGGCATCCTGACCGCGGTCTTCCAGCACGGCTGGGGTGCCTCGCTGGTGGGCGCGGAGGGCGTGGGCGCGATCATCTCCTGGCTGCCGCTGTTCCTGTTCGTGATCCTCTTCGGGCTCTCGATGGACTACCACGTGTTCGTGGTCTCCCGTATCCGTGAGGCCAGGCTCCAGGGCCGGACCACCCGGGACGCCATCGCCCACGGAGTGGTCACCACGGCCGGTGTCGTGACCAGCGCGGCCGTGATCATGGTCGCCGTGTTCGCGATCTTCGGCACGCTGTCGATGCAGTCCATGAAGCAGATGGGCGTGGGCCTCGCGGCGGCCGTGCTGATCGACGCGACGATCATCCGCGGGGTGCTGCTGCCGGCCGTCATGGCCCTGCTGGGCGAGCGCAACTGGTACTTCCCGACGTGGCTGCGGTGGCTGCCCGACATGACGCACGACGAGTCGTACGACGACGAGCCGGCGGTGACCGCACCGGCGCGCGGCGGTGAGGAGCCGGAGCGGGTCGGCGTCTGATCCCCTGCTGTACGCGGGCCCTCCTCCCGGACGCCGGGAGGAGGGCCTACGCGTTCAGCGCTGGTAGCGGGCCAGGACCCGGTTGCCGTCGGTCACCAGTCGCTTCCTCAGCTCCGCGGCGTCGATCGCGCCGCTGTAGTACTCCTGGAGCGCGGGGGTCGCCACCTTGTCCTTCCACTCGGGGTAGCCGCGCACGGACTGGGCCGGGGCGGAGCGCAGCGACCCGGCGAGCGCGGCGCCGGTCGCCCAGCCCCGGTCCGCGGTGTGCAGCGAGGGGTCGGCCAGCGCCTCGGTGCCGGTCGGCAGCATCCAGTCCCCCTTGGCCAGCCGCACCATGTTGGCGGGCCGCAGCAGGAAGTCGATGAACCGGACCGCCTCCTTCTTGTGCGGGCTGTCCTCGGCGACGGACAGGGTCTGCGGGCTCACCCCCTGCGCCAGTCCGTCCCGGCCCGCCGGGGCGGGCAGTACCGTCCACGCGAACCCCTTCGGGGCCTGCTCGACGACCTGCTGGCGGTACGAGAACCCGAGCGGCACCATCGCGTACTTGCCGCCGAAGAAGCCGGGCAGGGTGTCGCCGCCGCCCATGCCGAGCGCGGTGCGGGCGGCGCTGTGGTCGGTGTTGACCTGGTCGTGGATGGTGCCGGGGACCACCTGGTCGCCCTCCCCCATCGCGACGGTCACCTTGCCGTCGGCGCCCCGGTGGAAGAGCTGCCCGCCCGCCGAGAGGCCGAGGTTGAGGGTGACGGAGACCGGTTCCTTGAGCGGCCAGGCGACCCCGTAGCGGCCCTTGCCCGTCAGCTTCTTGGTCACCTGCCGGAACTCCGCCCAGCTCCACGGCTTCTCGGGCGTCGGGATACGGACCCCGGACGCCTTCAGGATCCTGGTGTTGGCGATCAGGACCCGGGGCTCCTGGAGGAACGGCACGCCGTAGACCCCGCCGTCGAAGGTGGCCGTGTCCCAGCTGTTGCGGGGGATACCGTCGGTCAGCCCCTTCGGCAGGAGCGGGCGCAGGTCGGCGAGGTAGCCCCCGTACGCGAAGTCGGCGAGGTCGTCGGAGGCGTCGTGGATGATGTCGGGCGCCTCGCCGCCCTCGAAGGAGGTGAGCAGCTGGTCGTGGACGCTGTCCCAGCTGCCCTGGACGTACTCGACCCGGATGTCGGGGTGGGCCGCGTTCCACTCCTTCACCAGCTGCTTGTTGATGTCGACGGACTCCTTCTGCCAGGCCAGCGACTGGAACCGGAGCGTGATCCTCCCGTGCGAGCCGCCGTCGCCCCCGCCGCAGCCGGTGAGCAGCAGGGCCAGGGCGGTGGCCGCCGCGGCAGCCGTACGTACCAGCGCGCGCATCAGTTCTTCACCGCCCCGGCCAGCATGCCGCCGGTGATCCGCCGCTGGATCACGGCGAACAGGACGAGCGAGGGGAGGGTGGCGAGGAACGCGGCGGCGGCGAGCGGCCCGAGGTCGCTGGCGCCCTCCGCGCCGAGGAAGTGCGTCAGTACGACGGGCAAGGTCTGCTTCTCCGGGGTCTTGAGGAGGACGAGGGCGAAGAAGAACTCGTTCCACGCGGTGATGAAGGCGAAGAGGGCCGTGGCGACGATGCCGGGGGCCAGCAGCGGGGCGGTGACCGAGACCAGCGTCCGGAGCCGGCCCGCCCCGTCGACCGCCGCCGCCTCCTCCAGCTCGGCCGGAACCGCCCGTACGTAGCCGACGAGCATCCACAGCGCGAAGGGCAGGGCCCACACCACATAGACCATGATCAGTCCCCAGAGGGTGTTGATCAGGTGCAGGTTCTTGAGGACCAGGAACAGCGGAATGATCAGCAGTACGAAGGGGAACGCCTGGCTGACCACGACCCAGCCGGTGGCCGCAGTGGCGAGCCGGGTGCGGTGGCGGGCCATCACATACGCCATCGGCGTCGCGATCAGGACGGCGATCAGCCCGGCCGAGAGCGCGGCGATCAGCGAGTTGGCCGCGGCCCGCAGCAGCGGCTGCTCGTCGAACGCCTGCCGGAAGTTGTCCAGCGTCGGGTGCTGCGGGATCCAGGTCGGGTGCAGGGAACCCAGCTCGGGCGCCGGCTTGAAGGCGGTGGAGATCAGCCACAGGAACGGGAACGCCAGGAAGACCAGGTAGCACAGCAGCGCCACGTACTGTCCCGCCCGCACGGATCGTCGGGTACGCATGCTCATCGGTCCTCGCCTCCCCGGAGCCGGCCGGCGAGATACACGGCGAGGATCACGGAGATCACCGCGACCATCACACAGCCCATCGCGGCGGCGTAGCCGAACTGCCCGTAGCGGAAGGCCTCCTCGTACGCGAAGAGCATCGGCAGCCGGGTGCGGCCGCCGGGACCGCCGTTGGTCAGCACGTAGACCAGGGCGAAGGAGTTGAAGTTCCAGATGAAATTGAGCGCGGTGATGGAGAGGGCGACCGGCCTGATGGCGGGCCAGGTCACCGTCCTGAACCGGCGCCAGGCACCCGCTCCGTCCAGGGCGGCGGCCTCGTGCAGTTCGTGCGGGGTGTTCTGGAGCCCGGCCAGCAGGGCGACCGTGGTCTGCGGCATCCCGGACCAGACGCCGACGACGATCACGGCGGGCAGTGCGGTGGCGAGCCCGGTCAGCCAGTCCCGGCCGTCCCCGAGCCCCAGGTCGCGGATGGTCTCGTTGAGGATGCCGGCGTCCGGGTTGTAGACGAGGCGCCACATGATGCCGACGACGACCTCGGGCATCGCCCACGGGATGATCGCCAGGGCGCGGGCCAGCCAGCGCATCCGCAGGTTCTCGTTGAGCAGCAGCGCCAGGCCGAGGGCGAGCACGAACTGCGGGACGGTGACCCCGACCGCCCACACCAGGCCGATCCGGAACGACTCCCAGAACAGCCCGTCGTGCAGCAGGTCCTGGAAGTTCAGCGTGCCGGTCCACTGGGTGGCGCGGGTGCGGCCGGACTGGGCGTCGGTGAAGGCCAGCGCGATGCCGTAGAGGAGCGGGCCGACGCTCAGGACGAGGATCGGGAGGAGAGCGGGAAGGATCAGGAACCAGGTACCGACCCCCTGGTCCGGCCGCCCGCCGGTGCGCTTCCCGGGCGGTCCGTGCCGCCCGGACCGCATGGTTGCATTCGCCAATGTCATACTTATGCCCCCTTTGCGTCAATCGACCGGCTTGTTGCCGTTCTGGCCGCTCAGGTGGCCTCCGTCATCGTGCTGACGGACCGCCGGTTCGTCAAGGCAACCTGCACGGATGCGAAAATCGGGCCATGAACGAGATGGAAGCGCGCGAGGTGCTGGGCGCCGCCGGGTTCCCCGGTGGGGCGGAGCTGATCGCGCTCGGCGAGAACGCGGTGTTCACGGTCGAGGACCTCGTCGTCAAGGTCGGCCGGGACGCCGTCCGCCACCCGGAGCTGCTGGAGCGGGCCGAGCGCGAGGTGGCCGTCGCACGGTGGCTCGCGGCGTGCGGGGTCCCCGCCGTACGGGCGGCCGAGGACGGGGCCCGGCTGGTCGAGGGCCATCCGGTGACCGTGTGGCAGCGGCTGCCGGAGGCGGTGCGGCCCGCCGAGCCGCGCGATCTCGCCCCGCTGCTCGGCGCCGTGCACGCGCTGCCCGCGCCGGAGGGCTTCGCGCTGCCGCGCCGGGAGCTGCTGGGCGGCGTGGAGCGCTGGCTGCGGCTGGCGGGCGACGCGATCGACCCGGCCGACGCGGCGTATCTGCGTGAGCGGCGCGACGGCTTCGCGGCGGCGGCAGCGGCGCTGGTCCCGCATCTGCCGCCGGGACCGATCCACGGCGACGCGCTGGCGCGCAACGTCCATATCGGGCCGGACGGGCCGGTCCTGGTGGACCTGGAGACCTTCTCCTCGGACCTGCGCGAGCACGATCTGGTGGTCCTCGCCCTGTCCCGCGACCGGTACGGCCTGGCGGCCGAGGCGTATGACGCGTTCACCGAGGCGTACGGGTGGGACGTGCGCGCGTGGGACGGCTGCGGGGTGCTGCGGGGGGCGCGGGAGACGGCGAGCTGTGCGTGGGTGGCGCAGCATGCGCCCGTGAACGGGCGGGCCCTCGCGGAGTTCCGGCGCCGGGTGGCGTCGTTGCGGGACGGGGACCCCTCGGTGCGGTGGTATCCGTTCTGAGTCGGCTCGGCTGTCCAGCGCACCGGTCCCACGTGTTGTCCTCAATCGCCGGACGGGCTTGATTTTGCCGCCGCCCGTGTCCTTCCCGCAGCCGGAATCCGGGCGGACATCCAAGCCCGTCCAGCCCCACCAAGCCCGTCCGGCGATTGAGGACGACACACGGACGGGCGTGACGCCCGGCTTCAGGCCGTCGTACGCACCGGCTCCCGCACCGGCCACTGGCCGTCCACCACCGCGTCCGCCGTGCCCTTGCGGCGGAGGAAGGCCTGGAAGTCCGCCGCCCACTCCGCGTACCAGGCGATCTGGCGGTCGTGCAGGGCGGGCGCCGGGAGTTCAGCCACCGCACGGTGGCGGGCGGCTATCGCGTACGCCACCCGGACCGCGGCCAGCGCGTCCGCCCCCGCGTCGTGCGCGCCGCCGTGGACCACGCCGTACTCGACGCAGACCGCCTCCAGGTTCCGCTTGCCCTTGCGGTAGCGGTCGACGGCCCGGTCGATGGTGTACGGGTCGATGACAGGGCCGAGGGGCGCGCCGTCGAGCCGGTCATCGAGCGAGGGCAGCCCGTGGCGGCGCAACTCGGCCGTGAGCAGGGTCAGGTCGAAGGCCGCGTTGTACGCGACGACGGGGACGCCCCGGCGCCAGTAGCCGGCCAGCGTGCCGGCGATCTCGTCGGCCACCTCACGGGCCGGCCGGCCCTCGGCCGCCGCCCGCTCGCTGCTGATGCCGTGGATCGCGGAGGCCTGGGCGGGGATGCGGATGCCCGGGTCGGCCAGCCAGGTGTGCCGGGCCGTCGGCTCGCCGTCCCGGCCGTCCACGGCGATCACCGCGGCCGTCACGATCCGGGCCTCCTGCGGATCCGTCCCCGTCGTCTCCAGATCGAAGCCGACCAGCGCGTGCCGGTGCCAGCTCATCCCGTACCTCCTTCGTGGTGCTCCCCCGGATGACGACCACCCTCGCACGGGCCACTGACAACGCCGTCAGGAGACCGGCCGGGAGTCCGTCCACACGGACTCGAACTCCTCGCGGTAGGTCTCGAACAGCCCGTGCTCGTACCCCTGCCCGGCCCGGACCACCGCACGCCCGCCGCCGCGCAGCACCAGCACCGGCGCCTCCATGCCGCGCGCCCGGCGCAGATAGGTCTGTACGACGCCCACCGCGTCGGCCCCGTCTCCGTCCACCAGGTAGGCCGTGAAGCGCGGGGTCTCGTCGAAGACGTGGATCTCGAAGGCGCCCGGGTCGCGGAGCTTGGAGCGCACCCGCCGCATGTGCAGGATGTTCATCTCCACGGACCGGCTCAGCTCGCCCTTCTTGAGGCCCAGCTCCCGCTCCCGGCGCTTCACGGCGCTGCTGGCCGGGTTGATGAAGAGCAGCCGGATGCGGCAGCCGGACTCGGCGAGCCGGATGAGCCGGCGTCCGGAGAAGTTCTGCACCAGCAGGTTGAGCCCTATCCCGATCGCGTCCAGCCGGCGCGCGTCGCCGAAGAGGTCCTCGGCGGGCAGCTGGCGCTGGAGGCGCACCCGGTCGGAGTGGACGGAGACCACGTCCGCGTACCGGTCGCCGACCAGCTCCTCCACGGCGTCGACCGGGAGCCGGTCGGCGGAGGGCACGGCGGCCCCGCTGCCCAGCATCTCCAGGAGCCGGGCGGAGGCGCGCTCGGCCTGGGCGAGCACCGCCTCGTTGAGCGCGCGGTTGCGGGAGACGACGTTGCGCGCGACCTCCAGCTCGTCGAGCGCCAGTTCGACATCACGGCGGTCGTCGAAGTACGGCTCGAAGCAGGGCCAGTGCTGGACCATCAGTTCGCGCAGCTGGGGCAGCGTGAGGAAGCTGAGGACGTTGTCGTCGGCCGGGTCGAGCAGATAGCCCTTGCGGCGGGAGACCTCGCGCACGGCGACGGCGCGCTGCACCCACTCCTGGCCGGCGGGCCCGGCGGCGGCCACCACCCAGTCCTCGCCGTGCACGGGTTCGTAGATCGGCCGGAGCACCGCCGCGACCACGGCACGCAGCCGCTGCTCGACGAGATTCAGCCAGATATAGGCGCGCCCGGCCCGCTGGGCGCGCGTGCGCACCTCGCTCCAGGCGTCGGCGCCCCAGTCCAGTTCCGCGCCGATCTCCAGCGGCTGCGCCAGCGAGACCGCCCCGGGCGGGACCTCGGCCACGTCCCCCTCGTGACCCGCGTCACCCGGGGGCAGCTCGAACCCTCCCGAGCTCACCCACGCACCGCCTTCCACTCCCCCACCAACGATCAAGGAAGGGTACTCCGGGAGCGGGAGCCGGTGCAGCCGGATGCGCAGGCTCCTTTACCAACTCCCCATGGAATCAAACCTGTTCCAGTCGGTGAGTTCGTCGGGAGTGAGCTGATTCATAGGGATTAAACACCCCAGCAAGGGCCGCGAACAGGACAGAGGGGGCGAGGGGCCGGAGGGCGGCCGGTTCCGGGCGACACGGAGAGGCACGAGGTTGACCGACCGGCCGACGTCCTAGGTAAGGGGGTCTCTTTCGGGGAAGATCTGGGCCGGGGCCCAGGCGGGTCCGCATTTTCCCCAGGCGACCGCGGCAGAACTGGAAGAGTCGAATCCATGCAGGTGTGGCCGGGACAGGCGTACCCGCTCGGTGCCACGTACGACGGCGCCGGGACCAACTTCGCGGTCTTCTCGGAGGCCGCCCACCGAATCGAGTTGTGCCTGCTGCACGACGACGGTTCCGAGACGGCGGTGGAGCTGAGAGAGACCGATGCCTTCGTCCGGCACGCGTATCTGCCGGGGGTGATGCCCGGTCAGCGCTACGGATTCCGGGTGCACGGCCCGTACGAACCGCAGCGGGGCATCCGGTGCAACTCCGCCAAGCTGCTCCTGGACCCCTACGCGCGGGCGGTGTCCGGGCAGATCAGCTGGGGCGAGGAGGTGTACGGCTACCCCTTCGGGAAGCCGGACGCGCGCAACGACCTCGACTCCGCCCCGCACACCATGACCTCGGTCGTGGTGAACCCGTACTTCGACTGGGGCGACGACCGGCGCCCGCGTACGGACTACCACCGCACGGTGATCTACGAGGCCCATGTGAAGGGCCTGACGATGCTCCATCCGGGGCTGCCCAAGGAGCTGCGCGGCACGTACGCCGGGCTCGCGCATCCGGAGATCATCGCCCATCTGACGGAGCTGGGCGTGACGGCCATCGAGCTGATGCCGGTGCACCAGTTCGTCCAGGACCACCGGCTGGCGGACGCGGGCCTCGCCAACTACTGGGGCTACAACACCATCGGCTTCTTCGCCCCGCACAACGCCTACGCCTCCTGGGGCGACCGGGGCGAACAGGTGCTGGAGTTCAAGCAGGCCGTGCGCGCCCTGCACCAGGCGGGCATCGAGGTCATCCTCGACGTGGTCTACAACCACACCGCCGAAGGCAACCACCTGGGGCCCACGCTGTCCTTCCGGGGGCTGGACAACGCCTCGTACTACCGGCTGACCGACGACCAGCGCTACTACATGGACACCACGGGCACGGGGAACTCCCTGCTGATGCGCTCGCCGCACGTGCTCCAGATGATCATGGACTCGCTGCGGTACTGGGTGACCGAGATGCATGTGGACGGCTTCCGCTTCGACCTGGCGGCCACGCTGGCCCGCCAGTTCCACGAGGTGGACCGGCTGTCGTCGTTCTTCGACCTGGTGCAGCAGGACCCGGTGGTCAGCCAGGTGAAGCTGATCGCCGAACCGTGGGACGTGGGCGAGGGCGGCTACCAGGTGGGGAACTTCCCACCGCTGTGGACCGAGTGGAACGGCAAGTACCGCGATACGGTCCGCGACCTGTGGCGGGGCGAGCCGCGGACGCTGGCCGAGTTCGCCGGGCGGCTGACCGGCTCGTCGGACCTGTACCAGGACGACGGGCGGCGCCCGCTCGCCTCGATCAACTTCACCACCTGCCACGACGGCTTCACCCTGCACGACCTGGTCTCGTACAACGACAAGCACAACGAGGCCAACGGCGAGGGCAACCGGGACGGCGAGAGCCACAACCGGTCCTGGAACTGCGGCGCCGAGGGCGAGACGGACGAGACCGAGGTGCTGGAGCTGCGCGAGCGTCAGATGCGCAACTTCATCGCCACCCTGATGCTGTCGCAGGGCGTGCCCATGCTCAGCCACGGCGACGAGTTCGGCCGCACCCAGCAGGGCAACAACAACGCCTACTGCCAGGACAACGAACTGTCCTGGGTCCACTGGCCGGAGCCCGCCTCCGCGGTCGGCGCCGACGGCGAGGAGGACGAGGAGCCGGACGACGGGGCGGGTGACATGAGCCTGCTGGAGTTCACCCGGGCGATGGTGTGGCTGCGCCGCGACCACCCGGTCTTCCGCCGCCGCAGGTTCTTCCACGGCCGCCCGGTGGAGGGGACGCACGACGAACTCTCCGACATCGCCTGGTTCACCCCCGAGGGCCAGGAGATGACCCAGCGGGACTGGCAGGCCGCCCACGCCAAGGCCCTGACCGTGTTCCTGAACGGGCACGCCATCTCGGAGCCGGGACCGCGCGGGGAGCGGATCTCCGACGACTCGTTCCTGCTGATGTTCAACGCGAGCGCCGAGACCCTGGAGTTCGCCGTGCCCGTCAACCACGGCCGGCAGTGGCACGCGGTCGTGGACACCGCCCGCCCGGCCGGGGTCCTGACCGGCGCGGGCCCCAGGGTGGCGGCGGGCGATCGGGTGAAGCTGGTGGGCCGCAGCATGGTCGTGCTGCAACGGCCCGCCTGAGCGGGCCGACGGCGCCGCCCGTGTCACCCCGTCGTGGCCTTGTGCCCGGCGGGGTGACACAGGCGGCCCGGATGTGGGTACGAAGGTTCCCATGACGCCTACCGCCACCTACCGGCTCCAGCTCCAGCCGGAGTTCCCGTTCTCGGCCGCCGAGGACGCCGTGCCGTACCTCGCCTCGCTCGGCGTCTCCCATCTGCACCTGTCACCGGTCCTGGAAGCCGTACCGGCATCCCGGCACGGCTACGACGTCACCGACCACGGCCGGGTCCGGGCCGAGCTGGGCGGCGAGGAGGGGCTGCGGCGGCTGGCGCGCACCGCGCGGGAGCACGGGCTCGGCCTGGTCCTGGACATCGTGCCCAACCACATGGCGGCCGACCCCCGCCACAACCACGCCCTGCGCGAGGTGCTGCGCGAGGGCCCGGAGTCCCCGTACGCCCGCTGGTTCGACATCGACTGGGCGGCCGGTGACGGCCGGATGCTGCTGCCGGTGCTGGGCGGCCGGATCGGCGACGAGACGGAGAGGATGCGGGTCGACGGCGAGGTGCTGCGCTACGGCGAGCAGGAGTTCCCGCTCCGGGCCGGCACCGCCCACCTCCCGCTACCGGAGCTGCTGGACGCCCAGCACTACCGGCTCGGCTGGTGGCGGCTGGCCCGCACCGAGCTGAACTACCGGCGGTTCTTCACCATCTCGGACCTGATCGGGGTGCGGGTGGAGGATCCGGAGGTCTTCGCGGCCACCCACGGCAAGATCCTCGAACTGGTCCGGGACGGGGTCGTGGACGGGCTGCGGATCGACCACCCGGACGGGCTCGCGGACCCGGCCGGCTATCTGTCCCGTCTCTCCGAGGAGAGCGGCGGGGTGTGGACGGTGGTGGAGAAGATCCTCACCGGTGCCGAGCAGCTGCCGGCCGGCTGGGCGGTGGCCGGGACGACGGGGTACGACGCGCTGTACCGGATCGACGGTCTCTTCACCGACCCCCAGGGCGCCGCCGAGCTGCTCGGCCACTACCGCGAGGCCGCGTCCCCGGCCGGCGACCGGGGCGGCTACTGGACGGCGACCGTGCGCCGGGCCGCGTACCGCGTCGTCACCCATGAACTGGCGGCGGAGACGGAGCTGCTGACCCGCCTCGCCTCCCGGATCTGCGCCGGGGACCCCGCCCTGCGCGACCACGCCCCCTGGGCGCTGCGCACCGCCGTGCGCGAGCTGCTGGTCCGTGTCCCGGTCTACCGCCCGTACGTGACGGCGGGCGGCCCCTGCTCCGAGGCGGCCGAGGCGACGCTCGACGCGACGACGGTGAGCGACGCCAAGGCGGCCTTCGCGGTACGGGAGGAGGCCTCGGCCGTCGACGTGGTGCGGGACCTGGCGCTGGGGCGGCTCGGTGGCGGCGGTGACCGGGCGGCGTTCTGCGCCCGGTTCGCCCAGACGTCGTCCGCGCTGCGGGCGAAGGCCGTCGAGGACACCGCGTACTACCGCTATCTGCCGCTGATCTCGGCCAACGAGGTGGGCGGCGACCCGGGGCACCCGGCGGTCGAGCCGGAGGACTTCCACGCCTTCTGCACCCGGCTCGCCCGCGACTGGCCCGCCACCGGTACCGCCCTGACGACGCATGACACCAAGCGCAGCGCCGATGTGCGGGCGGGCATCGCGGTGCTGTCGCAGTGCCCCGGCCGGTGGGCGGGTCTGGTGGCGGGGCTCGCCCGGTCCGCCCAGGCCGCGCCCGATCCTCAGCTGGCCTGGCAGGCATGGCAGACGGCGGTCGGCTGCGCCGGGATTCCGGCGCAGGAGCGGGCGGCGCGGCTGGAGCCCGCGCTGCTGAAGGCGGTGCGCGAGTCGGGCCTGTTCACGAGCTGGACGGAGCCCGACCCGGTGTACGAGCGGATGGCGTCGGACTTCGTCGCCGCCGGGCCGGCCGCGGACACCGGGCCCGTCCGGGCGCTCGTCGAGGAGTTCGCCGCCCCGCTCGCCACCCATGTGCGGGCGCAGTCCCTGGGTGCGGCGCTGGTGCACCTGACGATGCCCGGGGTGCCGGACCTCTACCAGGGCACCGAGCGCGCGTACCTGGCGCTGGTCGACCCGGACAACCGGCGGCCGTTCCGGGAGCCGTCGCCGGACGCGCCCGCCGACGAGAAGGCGGAGCTGACGGCGGCGGCGCTGCGGCTGCGGCGGGAGCGGCCCGCGGTGTTCGGCGAGTCGGGTACGTACGCCCCGCTGCGCGCTTCGGGCCCGGCGGCGGCGCACTGTGTGGCGTTCTGCCGGTCCGGGGAGGTCGTCACGGCGGTGACCCGGCTGTCGCTGCGGCTCGCGGAGTCGGGCGGCTGGCGCGGGACCCGGCTGGCCCTGCCGGACGACGGGGTGTGGCGGGATCTCCTCACACCGGGCCGCGAGTTCACGGGTGGCACGGCGGAGGTGGCGGACCTGTTCGCGGACCGTCCGGTGGCGTTGCTGGTACGGGGGTGAGGGCTCAGCCCGGCCGGACGAGGAGGGAGCGCGGTCCCCGGGTCAGCAGGCCCGTGGCGGACGGGCGGAAGCCCTCGTCCCAGCGGAGGCGGGGCATCGCGTCGAGCAGGGCGCGCAGCCCCCGTTCGGCCTCCAGGCGGCTGAGCGCCACGGCGGGGCAGCCGGGCGGCCCGGTGAGGGCGCGGTCCTGGTCGGGGCGGAACGGGTCGAAGGCGTCCGGGGCGGCGAAACGTCCGGGGTCGCGGGCGGCGGCCCCGACGAGGCACGCGACGGGTGTCCTCGCGGGCAGGGTGCCGCCGCTGAGGGTGACCTCGGCGACCGTGCGGCGCAGGACGACCTGGACCGGCGGGTCGCGGCGCAGCGACTCCGTCCAGGCCCGTCCGGTGAGCGCGGGTTCGACGCGCAGGGCGGCCAGCAGGCCGGGGTCGTCCAGCAGGTTGGCGAGGAGCGAGGCGAGCGCGGTCCGGCGCAGGGCGGTGTCCCGGAGGCAGGGGCTGTCCGCGACGGCGGGGGTGCCCACGCCCTCCCCGTCGTCCGGGTCCGCGCCGGACGCGGCGGGCAGCCAGCGGCAGAACTCCTCGACGAGGTCGGCCCGGGGGCGGCGGGCGATGCGCCGGGCCAGCACGTAGGCGGTGCGCTCCACGCGCTCGGCGAGCCCGTCGGGGACCGTGCCGGTCACCACGGTGTACCGGTCGGCGGGCAGACAGCGCGGGCTGCCGTGGCAGAGGCCGAGCGGCGCGGGCCCGCCCCGGGGCGCCGCGTCGTGCGGGAAGCCGGTGAACCGGGGGTCGGCGAGGGCGGCGGTGACGTCGTCGTACCGGCTGATCAGCCAGGCGCCGAGGGGCGCGTCGTAGGTGAGCGGGTACTGCTCGCGCAGCATCCGGTAGAAGCGGTACGGGTCCCGGGCGGCGCCGCGTGCCAGCAGGCTGGGGCCGGTGCGGCCGGTCCGGCGGGAGCGCGCGGTCCGGGTGGCGAGGGCGCGGGGTTCGGGCGAGGTGGTCGGGGCCGGTATGTCGCGGGGCGCGTCGGACTGCATGGCGGTCCCCCGGGTCGCGTCGGTGCGCCGGTGCGCGGCGCGGTCCCTCTCAGGGCATCACCTGAACGGACTCGTCGCAGTCGGCGCGCGGCCGTCCGGGTGACACCGGAGGCGTCCCGCCGGTACGCCGGACGTCGGCGAGCAGCTCGGCGAACGCGGCGGCGGCGCCGGTCAGCGCGACCCGGGAGAAGACGGCGAGCTCGCGGCGCCAGGGCGGGTCCACCGTGAGCAGGGCGCAGTCCTCGCCGACCGCTCCCCGTACGACGTGGGCGGGGGCGGTGGCGACGCCGACCCCGGCCGCCGCCATCCGTACCGCCGTCGAGGTGTGCTCGGTGCGCACAGCCGTACGGGGCACGAAGCCGGCGCGGGCGCAGGCGCGGTCGAGGAACGGGACGCCGTCCACGAGCGGCTCCATGGCGCAGCGCACCCAGAAGCGGTCGGCGAGTTCCTGGAGGCGGACCGAGGACCGGCCCGCGAGGGGGTCGTCGAAGGGGACGACGAGGGCGATGTCCTCCGTGCCGACGGGGACGACCGGGCCGTGCCAGTGAGCGGGCGGCGGTCCGACGGCGAGGTCGGCGGTGCCCCGTTCGATCTGCTCCTCCAGCGCCTCGGTGGTGGCGTACTCGTGGAGGACGAGGGCGACCCCGGGGTGGTCGGCGCGCCAGCGGGCGAAGACGTCGGGGAGGATGCCGACGGCGATGGCGTGGACGGTGGCGATGTGCAGCTCGCCGCCCTCCGCTCCGGCGGCGGCGCGCGCGGCGCGGCGGGCCTGGGCGGCGCTGCGTACGGAGCGTTCGGCGTGGGGCAGGAAGGCGCGGCCCATGGCGGTGAGCCGCACGCCGCGCGGCAGCCGTTCGAGCAGGGGGCCGCCGACGGCTCGTTCCAGGGCCTTGATCTGGTGGGAGAGCGCGGGCTGGGTGACGTGGAGGTGTTCGGCGGCCCGGGTGAAGGAGGACTCCTCGGCCACCGTGAGGAAGTACTCCATCTGCCGCAGGCTCATCGCATCCCCCTGTCATGAGCTCCGTGCATGGATGCCACACAAACATTGCCTTGGACTCATGGCAAGGACGGGGCGGAGGGTGGGAGCCATGACACAGGAACAGCGTGCGGGGGAAGCGGATGTCGTCGTTGTCGGCGGCGGGACCGGGGGTTACTCGACGGCGCTGCGGGCGGCCGGGCTGGGGCTGAGCGTGGTCCTCGCGGAGCGCGACAAGGTCGGCGGGACCTGTCTGCACCGGGGCTGCATCCCCAGCAAGGCGATGCTGCACGCGGCCGAACTCGTCGACGGCATCGCGGAGGCCCGTGAGCGGTGGGGTGTGAAGGCGGTCCTGGAGTCGGTGGACTGGCCGGCGCTGGTGGCCACCCGCGACGACATCGTCGCCCGCAACCACCGGGGCGTCGAGGCGCACTTGGCCCACGCCCATGTGGAAGTGGCGCCGGGGAGCGCCGAGTTGACCGGGCCGCGCGCAGTGCGCATCGAGGGGTACGGGGAGGTGACCGCGCGGCGCGGCATCGTGCTGGCGACGGGGTCGCGGCCCCGGATGCTGCCGGGCCTGGTGGCGGACGGGCGGCGGGTGGTGACCAGTGACGACGCCCTGTTCGCGCCCGGTCTGCCGGATTCGGTGCTGGTGCTGGGAGGCGGGGCGATCGGGGTGGAGTACGCCTCGCTGCACCGGTCGATGGGGGCGCGGGTGACCTTGGTGGAGGCGGCGGACCGGCTGGTGCCGCTGGAGGACGCGGACGTGTCGCGCCATCTGGCCCGGGGCCTGAAGAAGCGCGGCATCGACGTGCGGGCGGGGACCCGGCTGCTGGAGGCGGTGGTGCTCGACGACGGGGTCCGGGCGACGCTCCGCACCCCGCGCGGCGAGACCCGGACGGTGGAGGCCCAGCGGCTGCTGGTGGCGGTGGGCCGGGTCCCGGTGACGGACGGGCTCGGCCTGGCCGCCGCCGGACTGGCCACCGACGAACGGGGGTTCGTGGCACCGGCCGACTGGTCTCGGCTGGAGACGCCGGTGCCCGGCATCCACGTGGTGGGCGATCTGCTGCCGCCGCCGTCCCTCGGGCTGGCCCACGCCTCGTTCGCGGAGGGGCTGTTGGTGGCGGAGACCCTGGCGGGGCGGCGGTCCGCGCCGGTGGACTACGACGCGGTGCCCCGGGTCACGTACTCGGCGCCGCAGACGGCGGCGGTGGGACTCTCGGAGGCCGCCGCGCGCGACGCCGGGCACGACGTGGTGGTCAACACGATGCCGCTGACCGCCGTCGCCAAGGGGATGGTGCACGGGCAGGGCGGCATGGTGAAGGTGGTCGCGGAGCGGGACGGCCGGGTGCTGGGGGTGCACCTGGTCGGGCCGCACGTCTCGGAGATGATCGCCGAGTCCCAGCTGATCGTCGGCTGGGACGCGGAACCCTTCGACGTGGCCCAGCACATCCACCCGCACCCGACGCTCTCCGAGGCGGTCGGCGAGTCCTTCCTCACGCTGGCGGGCCGGGGGCTCCACCAGCAGGCGTGACCCCGCGGCCACGCCCTACGCGGGCGGCGGGAGCGCGGGGCCCGGCGCCGACAGCCGGAACATCATGCGGCCGAAGCTCACCTGGTCCCCCTCGCGCACCGGGACCGTGCCGGTGACACGCTGCCCGTTGACGCAGGTGCCGTTGGTCGAGCCGAGGTCGCGCAGCAGCCAGCGGTCGCCGTGCGCGGTCAGCTCCGCGTGCATCCGGGAGACGGTCTCGTGGCTGAGCCGCAGTCCGTTGCCCGGGTCGCGGCCGATGCGCAGGGGTTTCGGGCTGGGGGCCGGCAGCAGCAGCTTCGGCAGCCGCTCCGCCCGCCAGGCCCGGCGGACCCGCTCGGGGAAGCCGGAGACACCGCCCACGACGCGCAACAGCCCCCGCGACCAACGGCCTTCGCGCTCCAGGTCCCTGGTGAGGGCTTCCAGCTCCTCGGGACGGCTGGTCGTCAGCGCCACCTCCATGCGCTGCATGAAGGTGTCCTGGGAGAGCTTGCCCTGGGCCGCGCCCTCCCTGAGCACACCGAGAACACGGTCGCGCTGCGCGTCGGACAGGCGCGCGGTGGGCGTGTGGAACTCGAACGGGGACGTCACACGTCAATTGTCGGGTCCACCGCCCCGAAGTGTCCAGAACAACCCTGCTTTCCGCCCCTCCTGACCTGCGCGGAACCGCTCCGGATAACCAGAAGCGGTCCGTCCGCAACGTTGCTAGGGTCTGCCGCTGCCGCCCGGTGATCGCCGTGGCGTGCTCATACGGCCTTGGAGTTCAGTGCCCGACGCACCGCTCGATCTGTCCATCCGTCCGCTCAGCGGCCCCGAGGAGCTGAACCTCTTCCTCGAACTTCCCTACGCCCTCGACCACGAACTGGCGGACGACCTCGCCGCGGGCCGCCGCCGCCCCGAATGGATGTGGGTGGCACTGCGCGGCGAGCGGGTGGTGGCGCGGATCGCCTGGTGGAGCAGGGCCGGCGGGGCGCCGCTGCTGCTCGACTTCTTCGACCTCGACGACACCCTGCCCCTCGCCGAGCGCGAGGAGGCGGGCCTGCGGCTCGTCGAGACGGCGACCGCCGCCGTCGTACCGGCCGGGGCACCGCGCCCCGAGTACGGGCGCTACGTGCCGGCCGACTGGCGCGAGGACCCGGCCGTCCGCGAGGCCGTCGAGGCCCGCGTCCGGGTCATGGAGCGCACCGGCGCCCGGATGCTCGTGGAGCGGCTGCGCCTGGAATGGCGCGCGGGCACGCCCGTGCCCGCCGACAGCGGCCGGCTGCGGTTCCGCCCGGTCGACGGGCGCGAGGACCTGCTCGCGCTGATGACACCGGTGATGGAGGGCACCCTCGACGCCCATGGGCAGCAGGACCTGGCGTCCGGGCTGTCCCCGCGCGAGGCGGCCGAGAAGCACTACGACGAGGAACTGGCCGGCTACACGACGCCCCGGGAGTGGTGGCGCGTGGCCGAACTCCCGGACGGGGAACCCGTCGGCTTCGTCGTCCCGGCCCGCAACAGCTACAACCCGATCGTCGCGTACATCGGTGTGCTGCCCGCCCACCGCGGCCACGGCTACATCGACGACATCCTCGCCGAGGGCACCAGGGTGCTGGCCGGGCAGGACGGCGTGGAGCGCATCCGGGCGTCGACGGACCTCGGCAACGTACCGATGGCGAAGGCGTTCGCGCGGCTGGGCTACGTCAACTTCGAGCGCTCCTTCGACATGGCGTGGGACGCCTGACGACCCCTCAGTCACCGCTCGCGCGCTGCGCCTTGATGACGTCCCGGTACCAGGCGTAGGAGTCCTTCGGGGTGCGGCGCAGGGTCTCGTAGTCGATGTGGACGAGGCCGAAGCGCTTGCTGACGCCCTCGGTCCACTCGATGTTGTCGGTGAGCGACCAGGTGAAGTAGCCGCGTACGTCGACACCCGCGTCGATCGCCTCCCGCAGGGCCCCCAGGTGTCCGTCGAGGAAGGCGATCCGGCGGGTGTCCTCGGCGGGCTCGTCGACCGCGCAGCCGTTCTCCGTGATGTAGACGGGCGGCAGCAGCTCGCCGTAGCGCTCCCGCAGCTGTACGAGGGTCTCGCGCAGGCCGTCCGGGACGACGGGCCAGCCGAAGTCGGTCTTCTCGTACCCCTCGATCTCCCGGATGCCGAAGGGCAGGCCCTCGGGCATGCCGAAGCCGGCGAAGCTGTCGAGGGCGTCGGGGGTGGGGGCGCCGACGAGGGTCGGGTTGTAGTAGTTGACGCCGTACCAGTCGAGCCGGGTGGAGATCGTCCGCAGGTCGTCCTCGACGGGGCCCGGCATCAGCGCGGCGACGTTCTCGTCGGGGTAGCGGCCCGTGAGGAGCGGGTCCGCGAACAGCCGGTTGGTGAGGACGTCGTACAGCTCGGCGGCGAAGCGGTCCTCGTCGGACTCGCCGGCCGTCCAGACCGGTGAGTGCGATACGGCGATGCCGATGTTGTCGGCGCCCGCCGCGCGCAGCGCCCGTACGGCCAGGCCGTGGGCGAGGAGCTGGTGGTGGGCGGCGGGCAGCGCGTCGAAGAGGAGGGTGCGGCCGGGGGCGTGCTCGCCGAGCGCGTAGCCCAGCAGGGTGACCTCGGCGGGCTCGTTGACGGTGATCCACATGGGGACGCGGTCGGCGAGGCGTTCGGCGACGATGCCCGCGTACTCGGCGAAGCGGTAGGCGGTGTCCCGGTTGAGCCATCCCCCGGCCTCGTCCAGCGGGAGCGGGGTGTCCCAGTGGTAGAGGGTGGGCGCGGGCGTGATGCCGTGGGCGCAGAGCTCGTCGACGAGCCGGTCGTAGAAGTCGAGCCCCTGCGGATTGACCGGTCCGCTGCCGCCGGGGACGACACGCGGCCAGCTCACCGAGAAGCGGAAGGCGTCCACGCCCAGTCCGGCGAGCAGGGCGACGTCCTCGCGGTAGTGCCGGTGGAAGCCGGTGCCCCTGCTGGTGTCGGTGCCGTCCTTGATGCGTCCGGGCTGCGCGGCGAAGGCGTCCCAGCCGGAGGGGCCCTTGCCGTCGGTGTCGGCGGCGCCCTCGGTCTGGAAGGCGGAGGAGGAGGCTCCCCAGAGGAATCCGGGCGGGAAGGGCGGCACGGTCATCTCGGCCTCCACAGCCGTATGTAGGAAGTGCGTAGGACAGAACCCGACAGGGCAGTGATCAGTTCCAGACCTTAATGGCCGGTGTCGGACTCGATCCAGAGTGTCGTCGGCCGGAGATCGCGCCGTGTGCCGACCATGGGCCGGGGCGCCCGGCCCCGGAAGCGAGGGAGCGCCGCATGTTGTTCGAGGTATGGGCACCGGACGCGGGATCGGCCGTCCTGCGGCTGAGGGACGAGTCACTGCCGATGGAGCCAGGTCCGGACCGGCCCGGCTGGTGGACCGCCGAGGCGGAGGCGGCGGACGGCGACCGGTACGGCTTCGCCCTCGACGGCGGTCCGGTGCGCCCCGACCCCCGCTCGCGCCGCCAGCCGGACGGCCCCGACGGTGAGTCCGCGGTCGTCGACCACGACGCGTACAGCTGGCGCTCGGAGTGGGCGGGGCGGGAGCTGCCGGGCGCGGTCCTGTACGAGCTGCACATCGGCACGTTCACCGAGGAGGGCACCTTCGACGCGGCGGCGGCCCGCCTCGGCCACCTCGCGGAGCTGGGCATCACCCATGTCTCGCTGATGCCGGTCTGCCCCTTCCCCGGCGTCAACGGCTGGGGGTACGAGGGGGTGTCGCTGTGGGCCGTGCACGAGCCGTACGGCGGCCCCGGGGGACTCAAGCGCTTTGTCGACGCCGCGCACGGGCTGGGGCTCGCCGTCCTCCTGGACGTGGTCCACAACCACCTGGGCCCGTCCGGCAACTACCTCCCCGCGTTCGGTCCGTACTTCACCGAGACGCACCACACCCCGTGGGGCGCGGCGGTCAATCTGGACGCGCCGGGCTCCGACGAGGTGCGGGCGTACCTGCTGGGCAGCGCGCTGGCCTGGCTGCGGGACTACCGGCTGGACGGGCTGCGGCTCGACGCGGTGCACGCGCTGGCCGACACCCGGGCGCTGACGTACCTGGAGGAGCTGTCGGCCGCGGCCGACGCGCTCGCGGCGGAGCTGGGGCGCCCGCTGCCGCTGATCGCCGAGTCCGATCTGTGCGACCCGCGGACGACGACGCCGCGTGAGGAGGGCGGGCTCGGGCTGCACGCCCAGTGGAACGACGACTTCCACCACTGTCTGCACACCGCGCTCACCGGTGAGGCGCAGGGCTACTACGCGGACTTCGCGGCCGCCCCGCTGGCCGGGCTCGCCAAGACGATGACGAGCGCCTTCTTCCACAACGGCACGTACTCCAGCTTCCGGGGCCGTACGCACGGCCGCCCCGTCGACGTCAGCCGCAGCGCCGCCCACCGCTTCGTCGGCTACGCCCAGACCCACGACCAGATCGGCAACCGGGCTCTCGGCGACCGGCTCGCCGCCTCCCTCTCCCCCGGGCTGCTGGCCTGCGCGGCGGCGCTCGTACTGACCGGCCCCTTCACGCCGATGCTGTTCATGGGCGAGGAATGGGGCGCCCGCACCCCGTGGCAGTTCTTCACCGACCACACCGATCCCGAGCTGGCGGAGGCCGTACGCACCGGCAGGCGGCGGGAGTTCGGGGCGCACGGCTGGGCGGAGGAGGACATCCCGGACCCGCAGGACCCCGCCACCCGGGCCCGCTCCTGCCTGGACTGGGGCGAGCTCCACCGCGAGCCGCACGCCCGGCTGTACGCCTGGTACCGCGAGCTGATCGCGCTGCGCCGCACCCTGCCGGACCTGCGCGACCCGGACCTGGCGAGCGTGAAGGCCGCGTACGACGACGGGGCGCGCTGGATCGCGGTGCGCCGGGGCGATCTGCGGATCGCGGTCAACCTCGACGCGAAGCCGGCCGCGATCCCGCTGGGCAACGGGCGCCACCGGGCCGGTCCCGGGCGGGTGCTGGCCGCGTGGCTGCCGGTGGACCCGCAGGGCCCGGACGGGATGCTGCACCTGCCGCCGGAGTCCTGCGTGGTGCTGGCCGACGACTGACGACCGGCCCTCCTACTCCACGATCGCGAGTTCGCGGGCGGTGGTGTTGAGCCGGCGCCCGCCGTCCTCGGTGACGGTCACGATGTCCTCGATGCGGACGCCGAACCGGCCCGGCAGATAGATGCCGGGCTCCACCGAGAAGCACATGCCGGGCACCAGCGGCTGTTCCTCGCCCTCGATCATGTACGGGGGTTCATGGGTGGTGACGCCGATGCCGTGGCCGGTGCGGTGGATGAAGCGTTCGCCGTAGCCGAACTCCGTGATGACGGCGCGCGCGGCGCGGTCGATCTCCTGGCAGGCGACGCCGGGGCGCACCGCCGCACAGCCCGCCTGCTGCGCCTCGCGCACGATGTCGTGGACCCGCCGCTCCTCGGCGGTGGGTTCGCCGACGTGGACGGTACGGGAGGTGTCGGAGCCGTAGCCGTGCTTGAGGCCGCCGAAGTCGAGGACGACCATGTCGCCGTGCCCGATGGTGCGTTCCCCCGCCTCGTGGTGCGGATTCGCTCCGTTGGGGCCGGAGCCGACGACGGTGAAGTCCACCTGGGAGTGGCCGTGTTCGGTGAGCAGCCGGGCGAGGTCGGCGGCGACCTCGGTCTCCCTGCGGCCGGAGAAGCGGACCTCGAGGATCTCCTCGTAGGCGGCGTCGGCGGCGGCCCCGGCGGCGGCGAGCCGTTCCAGCTCGTGGGCGTCCTTCACCGCGCGCAGCATCGGCAGCACCTGGGTGAGCGAGGCGTACGAGGTGTCGGGCAGCCGCTGCTGGAGACCGAGCAGATGCATCGCCCAGGCGTTGTCGCTGATCGCGAACCGGCCCCGCGCGTCGAGCAGCGGGGCGGTGACGGCGTACGGGTCCTTGCCGTCCGTCCAGTCCCGCAGGGTCATGGCGGGGGCGCCGACGGCCTTCGCCGCGTCCGGGGCCTCCAGCGCCGGCACGACCAGCACGGGTTCCTGGCCCGCCGCGAGGACGAGGAGGGTGAGGCGTTCGGTGTCGGCGGGCGGCGCGTAGCCGGTCAGGTGGACCATGTCGGGCCCCGGCGCGACCAGCACCCCGGCGAGTCCGGCCGCGGCGGCGCTCTCGGCGGCCCGCGCCATCCGGGCCCGGTAGTCCTCGGCGGTGAACGGCAGGGGCTGGGCGGGGCTGGGCATGCGGGTCCTCCTGACGGCGCGGAACGGCCCTCCCATCCTGCCCGTCCGGCGGTGCGGGCGCGAGCGATCAGGGCCGGGGATCCGGGCCCCGCCGGACGACGAGATCGGCCCGGTCGCGGCCCGGGGCGACGAGCCGGGCGTTGGCCTCGTCGGACCGGGCCACCCAGCGCTCGGCGTCGGCCCGCGCCTTCCCGTACCGCACATGCCGCTCGACGAGCCCGGTCACGCGTACCGCGTCGTCGGCCTCCAGGTACCACGCCTCGTCGAGCAGCCCGCGCACCGGCGCCCAGGGCCCTTCCCCGTGCAGCAGGTAGTTGCCCTCGGTGACGACGAGCGGGACCTCGGGCGGGACGGGGACCGCCCCGGCGACCGGCTCCTCCAGGGACCGGTCGAAGGCGGGGGCGTACACGACGGTCCCTGGCTCCGGGGTGCGCAGCCGCCTCAGCAGAGCGGCGTATCCGGCGGCGTCGAAGGTGTCGGGCGCGCCCTTGCGGCCGGCTCGGCCGAGGCGTGCGAGTTCGGCCCGCGCGAGGTGGAAGCCGTCCATGGGCACCAGCACGGCGAGCGGCCCGAGGGCGTCGGTGATCCGGCCGGCCAGGGTGGACTTGCCGGCGCCGGGCGGCCCGGCGATACCGAGGACGCGTCGTTCGCCGGGCCGGGCGAGGCGGCGCGCGCGGGCGGTGAGGTCGCTGATGTCCATGCCGGATAGTGTCCCGTCCGGGGGCCGGTGCCCCCGCCTCCCTTCCCCGCCGCGAGGAGTTCCATGCCCCACATCGCCCTGGTCACCCTGGTCGTACGCGACTACGACGAGGCTCTGTCCTTCTACACCGGCGCCCTCGGCTTCGAGCTGGTCGAGGACACCGACCGGGGTGACGGCTCGCGCTGGGTGGTGGTGCGGCCCCGGGGCACCGAGGGCACCGGGCTGCTGCTGGCCCGCGCCAAGGACGAGGCGCAGGCGGCGAGCGTCGGCGCGCAGACGGGCGGCCGGGTCGGCTTCTTCCTGCACACCGAGGACTTCGCGGGCGACCACGCCCGGATGACGGCGGCCGGGGTGCGGTTCCTGGAGGAGCCGCGCCACGAGGTCTACGGCTCGGTCGCGGTCTTCGAGGACCTGTACGGCAACCGCTGGGACCTGCTCCAGCCGGCGTCCTGACGACGCCCTTCCGGGGGACCGCGCCGCTCAGCCCGCCGCGAGCACGTCGCCGCCCGCCGCGCCCGCCAGCGCGTCCAGCACCGGCGCGATCAGCGGGTGGGCCTCGGCGCCCCTGCGTACGGCGGCGAAGACGCGGCGGGTCGGGGCGGTCCCCCGTACGGGGCGGACCACCACACCGGTCAGGGCCATGCCCCGGAGCGCGGTGCGCGGCACCAGGGCGACTCCGGCGTCCGCGCCGGCGAGGGCGACCACCGCGTGGAAGTCGTCCGACGAGTGCTCGAGGTTCGGCGCGAAACCGGCGTACTCGCAGGCCAGGACCACCACGTCGTGGCAGGGGTTGCCGGGGTAGGGCCCGATCCAGGCGTCCTTGGCCAGTTCGGCGACGGCCACCTGCTCCTGGCCGGCCAGCCGGTGCCCGACCGGGAGCACCGCGTCGAACGGCTCCGAGTAGAGGGGGACGCGGGTGAGGCGGCGGTCGTCCTCGCCCGGTGCGCCCCGGTACTCGACGGCGACGGCGACGTCGACCTGGCGGTCCAGCACCATCGGGACGCTCGCGTCGCCCTCGGCGTCCTGCACCCGGACCTTGATGCCGGGCGCGCTCCGGCTCAGCGCGGCGATGGCGGGGGCGAGGACGAGCCCGATGCCGGTGGCGAAGGCGGCGACCGTGACCGTACCGGCCTCGCCCGATCCGTACGCGGCCAGCTCGGCCTCGGCCCGCTCCAGCTGGGCCAGCACCACGTTGGTGTGGGTGAGCAGGATCTCGCCGGCCGGGGTGAGCCTGGCCCCGCGCGAGCCGCGTTCGACGAGCCGGTGGCCGGTCTCCTGCTCCAGGGCGGCGAGCTGCTGGGAGACGGCGGAAGGGGTCAGGTACAGGGCGGCGGCAGCGGCGGTCACCGTGCCGTGGTCCGCCACCGCGCGCAGGATCCGCAGCCGCCGTGCATCGATCATGTGACCCATTGTCCCAGGTCGCGGGGGCGTCCTGACCGCCCCCGCGACCGTTCCGGGACCGCCGCTCAGCTCTCCAGTACGGCGCGGGCGGCGATGAACGCGTCCACCGCGCGGTTCACGTCGTCCGTGGAGTGCGCCGCGGAGAGCTGGACACGGATGCGGGCCGCGCCCTGCGGGACGACCGGGTACGAGAACCCGATCACGTACACACCGCGCTCCAGGAGCAGCTCCGCCATCCGGCCTGCCTTCGCCGCGTCCCCGATCATGACGGGGGCGATGGCGTGGTCGCCGGGCAGGATGTCGAAGCCCTCCTCGGTCATCCGGGTGCGGAAGAGCGCGGTGTTGGCGTTGAGCCGCTCGCGCAGGTCGCCGGCGGACTCCAGCAGGTCGATGACCTTGAGGGAGGCGGCGGCGATGACCGGGGCGAGCGAGTTCGAGAAGAGGTACGGGCGCGAGCGCTGGCGCAGCAGGGCGACGATCTCGGCGCGGGCGGCGACGTAACCGCCGGAGGCGCCGCCGAGCGCCTTGCCGAGGGTGCCGGTGATGATGTCGACGCGGTCCATGACGCCGTGCAGCTCGGGCGTACCGCGGCCGCCGGCGCCGACGAAGCCGACGGCGTGCGAGTCGTCGACCATGACCATGGCGTCGTAGCGCTCGGCGAGGTCGCAGATCTCGCGCAGCGGCGCCACGTAGCCGTCCATGGAGAAGACGCCGTCGGTGACGATCAGGCGGCGCCGGGCCCCGGACGCCTCCTTGAGCTGCGTCTCCAGGTCGGCCATGTCGCGGTTGGCGTAGCGGAAGCGCTTGGCCTTGCACAGGCGGATGCCGTCGATGATCGAGGCGTGGTTGAGGGCGTCGGAGATGACCGCGTCCTCGGCGCCGAGGATCGTCTCGAACACGCCGCCGTTGGCGTCGAAGCAGGAGGAGTAGAGGATCGTGTCCTCCTGGCCCAGGAAGGAGGAGAGCCGCTGCTCCAGCTCCTTGTGGACCTCCTGGGTGCCGCAGATGAAGCGGACCGAGGCCATGCCGTAGCCCCAGCGGTCCAGCGCCTCGTGCGCGGCGGCGATCACCTCGGGGTGGTCGGCGAGGCCCAGGTAGTTGTTGGCGCAGAAGTTGAGCACCTCGCCGGGGCGGCCCCCGGCGGTGACGGCCACGGTCGCGGACTGCGGGGTGCCGATGACGCGCTCGGGCTTGTGCAGCCCGGCGGCCTCGATCTCTTCGAGGGTGGTGCGCAGGTCGTCGCGTACGGAGTCGAACATGCCGAATTCCTTAAAGAGGTGAGGAGGTCAGACGGTCCAGTCGAGGATGACCTTGCCGCCGCGTCCGCTCGCCGCGTCGTCGAAGGCCGCCTCGAAGTCGCGGTAGCCGTACCGGCCGGTGATCACGGGGGCGAGGTCGAGGCCGCCCTCCAGCAGGACGGACATGGCGTACCAGGTCTCGTACATCTCGCGGCCGTAGATGCCCTTGATCGTGATCATCGAGGTGACGATCCGGGCCCAGTCGACGGCGAACTCCTCGGACGGCAGCCCGAGCATGGCGATCCGGCCGCCGTGCGTCATGTTCGCGATCATGTCGCGCATCGCCTCGGGGCGGCCGGACATCTCCAGGCCGATGTCGAAGCCCTCGCGCAGGCCCAGTTCCTTCTGGCCGTCGGCGATGGTCTGCTCGGCGACGTTGAGCGCCAGGCTGACGCCGACCTTGCGGGCCAGGTCGAGACGGGCCTCGCTGACGTCGGTGATGACCACGTTGCGGGCGCCGGCGTGCTTGGCGACGGCGGCGGCCATGATGCCGATGGGGCCGGCGCCGGTGATCAGGACGTCCTCGCCGACCAGCGGGAACGACAGCGCGGTGTGCACGGCGTTGCCGAACGGGTCGAAGATCGCGGCGACGTCGAGGTCGACGGGGACCCGGTGCACCCACACATTGGAGGCGGGCAGCGCGACGTACTCGGCGAAGGCGCCGTCGCGGCCGACGCCGAGGCCCAGCGTGGAGCGGCAGAGGTGGCGGCGGCCGGCCAGGCAGTTGCGGCACTTGCCGCACACGAGGTGGCCCTCGCCGCTGACCAGGTCGCCGACGGTGATGTCGACGACGTCCGCGCCGATCGCGGCGACCTCGCCGACGAACTCGTGGCCGAGGACGAGCGGGGTGCTGATGGCCTGCTGCGCCCAGCCGTCGTAGTTGCGGATGTGCAGGTCGGTCCCGCAGATGCCGGTACGCAGGACCTTGATCAGTACGTCACCGGGGCCCGTCTCGGGCTCGGGGACGTCCATCAGCCAGAGTCCGGGCTCGGCCTTCTGCTTCACGAGTGCCTTCACGGCTGCGGCTCCCTGTACGGCGTTGATCTCCCCGGGCCGGGGGCATGCCAGAGGAAGCCTGCGGCCCGGGGAAGGATGAGAGGGACGGCATGGCAGCGCGCTCGCACCGGCTGCCGCGCACCATCCTCCGCCGTCACGGAGAAATCTGCCGTACCCCGCGCCCCAGGTCCATCGAGCTTTTCTTAAGCGGGGCCGCAGCTCGGCTTCACGCCGTGCGGTACGGGTGCTGTTGTTGCTCCGTTCGGCGGCCCCGGGCTCACACGGAGGTGTGGAGCCCGAGGAAGCGGGCCCGTCCCCCGTCGACCCGGTGAAGGAAGATGCCCGACTGGGGCCGTACCAGGTGGATGCCGTCGAAGGACAACCGCCGGGTGATGCCCTGGTATTCGGTGCTCAGGATTCTCCCGGCCACCCCGTCGCGCGGCGCGTCGACGGCGCTGGTGGTGCGGGCGGCCCGCGCGATCAGGCCCACCGCGTCGTACGCCTCCGCGGCCCAGGTGCCGGGCGCCGAGCCGAACCGTTCACGGTGCGCGGTGGTGAACGCCTCGGCCGCCGGCAGGGCCGTCGGGTCGGTGTACGCCTCGCTGAAGACCCAGCCCTCGGCGGCCTTGCCCGCGTCCCGGAGGAAGGCCGGGGCGAGGACGGGACCGACCGACATTCCGGTGCCGGTGAAGCCGGCGGCTGCCAGGTCCTTGGCACAGCGGGCGCACCGGGCGGCGGACGCTCCGGCGTAGACGACCGCCCCCGCCCCGGCGGCGACCGCGGCGCGCGCGGCGGGCGCGAAGGTGCGGGCGGCGGCCTCGACCGTGTCCGTGGTGTACCTGACTCCGCCGACCGGGGCTCTCGGCAGGTGGTCCCTGATCGCCCAGCTGCTCCGCGCGTCCGCGCGGTCCTCGACGATGACGACGTGGTCGGTCGGCCGTACACGGGCCAGGTAGGAGATGAGCCCGATGGCCAACGCCGGGTCGGACGGCCGCAGGATGCACAGGGAACTGGTGCCCGACCAGTCGGCGCCGGTGGAGCCGGCCGCCACGACGATCTGGGCGAGGCGTGCCTTCTCGTAGCGGATCGCGACCTTGTCGTCCACGACCTCCGCGGTGGGGCCCATGACGGCGAGCACCCGGGGGTCGGCGGTGATCCGGTCGGCGGCATCGAGGGCACGGGTGGCGTCCCCGCCGTCGTCCTCGGTGCGCAGCGCGAGTGTGAAGGTCTTGTCCGTACGGGAGTTGTGGTCGTCGACCGCGAGGAGGGCCCCGCGCCGGTGGGCGAGGCCGACCGCCCGGCCCGCTCCGGTCAGGTCCGCGTGCAGGGCGATGCGGTACGCGGGAAGGGGGCCGGATGCCTTGGACGTGCCGCCGCGCCGGGTGGCGGCCACCCGGGCGGCGGTCCCTCCACCCGCGAGGGCGACGGCGCCGGCCGCTCCGGCGGCCAGCAGGCGTCGCCGGGTGGGGCGCCCAGCTTCCGGGTCCCCGCCGGCGGGCGGCGGTTCGGGATCGGGGAGGGCCAGAGCGGCGGCCGAGCGGGCGGCGACCGTGGCGGCCAGGCCGGGCACCTCCCATGCGCCGGAGCTGCCCCCGAGGGTCCGGGCGACCTCCCCGGCGCTCGGCCGGTCGGCCGGGCCCTTGGCCAGGCAGGCCGTGACCAGCGGCAGCAGCGCGTCCGGCACTCCGTTCAGGTCGGGTTCCTCGTGCACCGTGCGGAAGAGGACCGCGGCCGGGGCGCCGTCCCCGAACGGGCGCCGTCCGGTCGCCGCGTACACGAGCACGCAGCCCAGCGAGAACACGTCGCAGCCCGGCCCGAGCGGCCCCGCCACGGCCTGTTCGGGGGCCAGGTAGCCGGGCGTGCCGATCACCGCGTCGGTGGCGGTGAGCGCGGTGGCGCCCTCGTGGCGGGCGATGCCGAAGTCGATGAGGCGGGGTCCGTCGAGCGCGAGGAGGACGTTGCCGGGCTTGACGTCACGGTGCAGGAGGCCCGCCGCGTGCACCACGCCGAGCGCTTCGGCCAGCCGCGAGCCGAGCGTCCGGACCGTGGCGGCGGGCAGCGGCCCCCGGGTCCCGACGACTTCCCCGAGGGAGGGCCCCGGCACGAACGCGGTGGCCAGCCAGGGCTCCGGGGCCTCGGTGTCCGCCCCGGTCACCGGGACCACCCAGGGGCCGGTGGTCCGTGCCGCGGCCTCGGCCTCGCGCCGGAACCGGGCCCGGAATCCGGGGTCCGCGGCATGCTGGGCGTGGATCACCTTCACGGCGGCGAGCGCACCGCCGGACGTGCGCGCCAGGTAGACGACGCCCATACCGCCGGCACCGAGCCGGGCCAGGGTGCGGTACGCGCCGATGGTGCGCGGGTCGTCCGAGGTGAGCGGTCGCATGCGGGATCAGGCCGTGGCCTTCGGCGCGGAACCGAGGTAGGCGTAGCGTCCGTTCCGCACCCCGTAGAGGTAGGCGTCGTCGCCCTTGATCCGGTGGTCCTCGTCGAAGACGTACGTGCGCGAGACTCCCTTGTACGTGGATGCGGCGATCTTCGTGACGAGCGCGCTGCGCGACGGGCGCTTCGGTCCGCCGGCCTTCGTCTTGACGAGAGCGGTCACGGCGGCTGTCACGATCCCGGCCGCGTCGTATGCCTCGGCGGCCCAGTGCGCGGGGGCGGCGTCGAAGGCGGCACGGTGGGCCGCGGCGAACTTCTCGGCCGCGGGCGCCGCCGCGTCCGTGAAGGGCGCGGTGAACTCCCAGTTCTCGGCGGCCGGTCCGGCGTCCTTGAGGAAGCGGGCGTCCATGGCCGTGTGCATGGCCATCCTGGGTCCCTTGAAGGAGGTACCGGCCAGGGCGCGTGCGGTACGGGCGGCGCCGGCCGCGTCACCGGCGTAGAAGAGGGCGTCGCTGGCGTGCGCGAGCATGTCCTCGACCACGGGTGCCAGGTCCGGCGTGCCGGCCGGCACCACGCGCGGGTAAGTGGTCCCGGTGGTGATCCGGCCGGTCAGCATGTTGGTCAGATAGCCGGCCTGGTAGGCGGACTGCCCGCCGGCCCGGTCGAGCAGGACGCCGAGCCGCTCGACCTCGGGCCGCAGTACCAGGCGCCGGATGATCGGCTGGGCCAGTACGCCGTCGGAGGGCGCGGCCTGGAAGAAGGACTTCCTGGCGCGGGCCGTGTAGGTGAGCTGGAGCGAGGACACGGTGATGACGGGCAGCATCGCCTCGTCGTAGGTGGCGAGCACGGCCTCCGTGGCGGCGTCACCGGTCGGGCCTATGACGGCGAGCACATCACGGTCGTGGGCGAACCGTTCGGCGGCCTCAACGGCGCGGGTGGTGTCGCCCGCGTCGTCGCGGACCCGGACGGTGAGCGTGAAGGGCTTGTCCGTACGGGCGTTGAACTGTTCGACGGCCAGCCGGACCCCGCGCTCCTGGGCCCGCCCCGCGGCGCTCCGCGGTCCGGACAGATCGGCCTGCACCCCGATGATCCAGGCCCGTTCACCGGAGGCGGCCTCGGCCGGGCCGCTGTCGTCGCGCAGCCACTCCCGTACGGCGAACCCGCCGCCGGCCGCGGCCACGAGACCCGCGCCCGCGATCAGCAGGGCCCTGCGCCGGCCCGGTCCGGATCGCGGCGTGTCGTCGGCAACGGTCGGATCGACGCCGGGCAGGTCGAGCATGGCGGCGGAGCGGTCGGCTATGAGCGACGCCACGTCCGCGGGCAGCCAGTCGAGGGAATCGCCGGGCACGTCCTCGGCGATCCGGGTGTCGAGTTCGGCGGCGGTGGGGCGCGCGCCGGGTTCCTTGGCCAGCAAGGTGCCGAGAAGGGCGCGGAGTCCGGGGTCGTCGACCCCCGTGAGGTCGGGCTCGTCGTGGACGGTCCGGTAGAGCAGTGCGTCGACGGCCCCGCTGCCGAACGGCGGACGCCCGGTCGCCGCGTACGCCAGGAGGCAGCCGAGGGAGAAGATGTCGCTCGCGGGACCGGTCTCGGTTGCGCCTCCGGTGGCCTGTTCCGGGGAGAGGAAACCCGGGGTCCCGACCACCAGGCCGGTGGCCGTGAGCGCAGTGGCGTCGCCGGACCGCGCGATGCCGAAGTCGATCAGGCGCGGCCCGTCGGCCGTGAGCAGGACGTTGCCCGGTTTGACGTCGCGGTGGACGAGTCCCGCCGTGTGCACGGCGGTCAGGGCGCGGGCGAGCAGCCGGCCGAGCACGCGGACGCCACGTGCGGGCAGCGGTCCGCATCGGGTGACGGCCTCCGACAGCGCGGGCCCGGCCACGAACGCGGTGGCCAGCCAGGGACGTTCGCCCTCCGTGTCTGCTCCGGTGACAGGGACGGCCCAGGGGCTCTCCACCCGGCGGGCGGTCTCGACCTCACGCCGGAAGCGGGTCCGGAAGTCCTCGTCGGTGGCGTATTCGGGCAGGATCACCTTGATCGCGGCCAGCGCGCCGGCGTCCGTACGGCCGAGGTAGACGATCCCCATGCCGCCGGCGCCGAGCCGCCCGAGCAGCCTGTGCCCGCCGATCCGTGCGGGATCGGCGGGGCGCAGCTTCTCCATCACGCGCTCCCTCTCTCAGCTCTGCTTCCCGACTGCGGTCTCAAGATCCTGCAGCATGGCGGAGTGGGCCTGATTCGTCAGCGTGTCGATCTCGGCGTCGCTCCAGCCCTTGGCCCCCTTGCCGGTCACGGCGACGGTGAACTGGAGGCTCTGCGACAGGTACCAGGAGTACGGGTACGGGCCGCCGCCGAGTTCCTCGTTCCGGTACTGCCCGGCCTCGAACAGCGTGTCCTCGGCGGTGTTCTGGGACTCCCCCCGCGCCAGTGACGACGCGATCATCGACCCGATGAATTCGCCCTGGCCCAGTTGCTGCGTGGGGCAGCGCATCGTCTCTTCCACGGACTCGGCCATCTCCCACCGCGCGTCGTCCCGGGTGCGGTGCACGGTGACGACGGCCGAGAGCCGCAGCGGCCCCTTGCCGCCCGCCGCCGGCACCTCGAAGGAGCGGCTCAGGGTGGCGAGGACATGGGTCTGCGGCTTCTTCTGCCGCCAGATGCAATCGGTACCGAGGACGGGCCAGGTCGCCGGATCGCTCTCGTACGGGCTGCGTTCGACCACCCCGGGGCCGAAGGCGGCGGGCTCCGCGATGACCTCGCGGACCAGGCCGAGCGCTTCCTTGCGAGTGGCCGGCAGCCTGGCCGGGTCCGCGTCGATGACGCTGGTGCCCGCCGGGCCGGAACCCGCGTCCGTGCCGGCGCCGCGGGTCGCGGAGGCGCTCGGGGAGGGCCCCTTTCCGTCCGGACTTCCACCGCCGCCGGCGCAGGCCACCAGCACCAGTGGAGCCAACAGCGCCCCGTATCCCCGTAATCCGCGTATCGCCCTTGCGCACGCCACGATCGGCCACCCCGTTCCGCCCGAAGACCGCACCGATCCTACGAGCGCGGGCCTTCCGGCGGCAGGGGGAGCCAGGACTGTTGCACCATCAGGACGTCGAGGCTTCCGCGACGGCCCGACGCGGTCCGGGCACGGCCCTTCACCGGGCTGCCCCGACCGGACCGCCCGCCCGGCTCAGTCGCGCGGCCAGGGCCGCCCGTCGAGGCGCTCGATGTCCCGGTTGAGCCGGGCGAGGCCGTCCGCGAAGCGGGCGGCCTCCTCCGGGGTCCAGTCGGCCAGGACCCGCCGCAGCCCCTCCCGGTTCTCGGCCCGGTCCTTGTCGAGCCGGCGTTCGCCCTCGTCCGTGATGGCGAACTTGCGGGCGATCCCGCCCTCCGGGTCCGGGATACGGTCGACGACACCGGCCCGGAGCATCGCCGCGGTCTGCCGGTTCAGCGTGGAGGTGTCCAGTCCGAAGGCGTCGCGCAGCTGGCCGATGGACATCGGGCCCTGGGCCCGGATACGGCTGAGAAGGATGTACGCGCTCCGGTCGAGCCGCCCGTCGCCCCGCGAGGTGATCAGACTCATGTGCCGGCCGAGCAGCATCGTCTCGAACTCGATCCGGTCCACAGGCATGTCCACGCGCGGCTCCCTACGACTGCTGTGCGCCTGCCCGGCCGGGACGGCGACCTCTCTGTACAGATATACCACGGAATGTGTGCACGATGCACGTATCGTGCACACTGCACAAGGTTTGAGCCGCGACAGCCACTCGAAACGGTTGTCCTGCCTCCCCCGGGGCCGGAGAATCCGCTTCACCGGGAACCATTCACGCACCCGGTCGTAGACTCGCCGGATGGCGAAGTATTTCGACGTACACCCCGAAAATCCCCAGCAGCGCACCATCACCAACGTGGCCGAAAATATCCGCTCCGGGTCGCTCGTCGCGTATCCGACGGACTCCTGCTACGCGCTCGGGTGCCAGCTCGGCAACCGGGACGGCCTGTCCCGCATCAGGGCGATCCGCAACCTCGACGACCGTCACCACTTCACGCTGATGTGTCAGAACTTCGCCCAGCTCGGGCAGTTCGTGCACATCGACAACGACGTGTTCCGTACGGTCAAGGCGTCGACGCCCGGCCAGTACACGTTCATCCTGCCGGCGACGAAGGAAGTGCCGCGCCAGCTGCTGCACCCGAAGAAGAAGACCGTCGGCGTCCGCATCCCGGACCACCCGGTCGTCCAGGCCCTGCTGGCCGAGCTGGGCGAACCGCTGCTCTCCAGCACGCTGCTCCTGCCCGACGAGGCCGAGCCCCTGACCCAGGGCTGGGAGATCAAGGAGCGCCTCGACCACGAGGTGGACATCGTGATCGACTCGGGCGACTGCGGCACGGAGCCCACGACGGTCATCGACTTCTCGGGCGGCGAGCTGGAGATCGTACGCAGGGGAGCCGGCGACACGTCACGGTTCGAGTAGGCGGCCCGGCCGGCCGGACGACCGGTGTCCGGGTGTCCGGCCCCGGTCCCGCGCGGCCCGGCCGCGCCGACCGGCTCGTCGAGGTCGAATCCCTGGCCGCCCTTCTCGGCCGGCCATAGGAATTGCCTATACCTGCTGCTGATATTTGGTCTTTGCCCCGCCCTCTTTCCCGGACGTAGCGTCGCAACTGCTCGACGACACCTTTTCTTTCGTCAGCGGAGACGTACGACAATTCCGAGAGGCCGACGGCATGACCACCACAGACTACGCATCACTCACGCGGGAACTCGCCGGAAAGCGGGCGCTGGTCACGGGCGGCTCCCGCGGAATCGGGGCGGCACTGGTGCGCCGGCTGCGCGACGCCGGCGCCGAGGTCCTGACCACCGCCAGGTCAGCGCCGGACGCGACACCGGAGGGCGTCACCTTCGTGGCGGCCGATGTGCGGACGCGGGCCGGTGCGGAGACGGTCGCGACGGCCGCGCAAAAGCTGCTGGGCGGGATCGACATCCTGGTCAACAACGCCGGCGGGGCACGGCCGTTCCGGCACACCGGGGACATCCCCGACGAGGAGTGGCAGGACCAGCTGGAGCTGAACTACCTGGCGTCGGTCCGGCTGGACGCCCTGCTGGCACCGGGGATGCGGGAGCGGCGCTCGGGGGCGATCGTGCACGTCTCCTCGGCCGCGACCCCGTTCACGGCACCGCCGTTCCTGCACTACACCGCGGCGAAGGCGGCACTGGAGAACTACAGCCGGGGGCTGGCCCTGGAGTTGGCGCCGTTCGGGATCAGGGTCAACATCGTCAGCCCCGGCCGGACCGAGACGCCCGGCGGCGAGGCGACGCGGGAGGAGTGGGAGCGCCTGGTCCCGGGCTCGGGCGCGGACGACTCCGGGGTTCCGCTGGGACGCGTCGGCAGGCCCGAGGACATCGCCGAGGCGGTGCTGTTCCTCGCATCCGACCGGGCGAGCTGGGTGACGGGAAACATTCTCACCGTGGACGGCGGAGAATTCCCCCGGCATTGAGAAAACGCGATACCGGAAGGAAAGGGAGGACGCGAGGAGAAGGAGAAAAGAAGGGCGTGGGAGAGAGGTGTGGAGCGAAGAGGGCTCGTCCCGCGCTCAGGACATCGGCGAGAGAGACGTGGAATCGGTCCATGTCTCCCGTCCGAGGAGGTCGAGCAGGGCTGTCTCCCCCGGCCCCGCGTCCTGCCTGAGCACCGCGATGACGGGCTGGGTCACGGCCGGGAACACGGGGCGGACCAGGTGCTCGTGGCCGGGCGGAACGGCGGAGGACGGAACCAGTGTCACGCCCAGGCCGCGGGCGGCCCAGCGCACGGCCGTCGCGGTCTGGGAGACGCGGGCGGCCGTGACCGGGGCACAACCGCTGTCCTTCAGCACGCTCAGCAGCACGCCGTCGAGCGCACTGTCCCGGTCGAACCTGATCCACGCCTCCCCCACCAGCTCACGCAGATCGACCTGGTCCAGGGCGAGTTGCGGGTGCCCGGCGCCGAGCACCACGACGAACTCCTCGTCACCGAGCCGGTGGGCGTCGGCGGGGGTCCGCTCGCACGAGGCCATCAGGGCCAGGTCGAGCACCCCCCGGCGGCACAGTCGCTCCAGCTCCGCGGAGCTCGGCTCCTCGAAGACGGTCACCGCCAGCCGGGGGAAACGGCGCCGCAGCGCGTCCAGCGCGCCCGGCATCTGCCGCGTACCGAAGCCCATCTGCGCCGCGACGACCAGCTCCCCCACGAGCTCGTCCGCACCGGCGCGCGCCGTCGCCCTGGCCCGGCGCGCCGCACCCACGGCGACCTCCGCCTCCCGCAGGAACGCGCGGCCGACGACGGTGGGCACGAGCCCGGTCGGCGTGCGGGCGAACAGTTCCACACCGAGCTCCCGTTCCAGTCCCCGGATCTGCTGGGACACCGACGGCTGTGCGACGCGCAGCCGCTCCGCCGCCGCCGTCACCGAGCCCTCCTCGGCGACTGCCAGGGCGTACTCGAACTGACGAAGGCTCATCGGCTCCCGCTCCTCTCCCCGATGGACCGCGGACCGGACCCGTCCCTCTGGTGCTGACCCCCGTTACATCGCGGAGTGCGGCTCGCATATTCCGCGGTGGGGCCAAGCGCACGCGCCTCCTTGATAGCGTCGCCCCAGCGACTGCGGAGCACTCCCCGCCGGGGTCGCCGCTCTGCCGGGCCGGCGCTGCCACCGCGCGAGCGGGTGCGGGTGGCAGGGGATCTTCATGGCAGGGACGAAGAGAGCCGACGCATGAGCCTCGCGCAGTTGCACTACACCTCCGCGGCGGACGGGGACGGGACCGGCGAGGACGGGCCGACAGCCGCCCGTTTCACAATGGTTGACGCCTCGATACCCGCCTCCGTGCTGACCGAGGCGGAGCCGCTCCTGACGTACGAGGCGCCGCACGGCACGCCGGAGCGGCTCACGGACACCGCCCTGCGGGCCCTGCCCGAGGCGCTCCACTTCAGTCTGCTGTCCGACGGCAGCCGGCTGCTGGCCCGGACCGTCGCGGTCCGTTCCGCCCGGTCGTCCGCCGTACGTTTCCACACCCACGCGGTCCATCTGCCCACCGGGACCCGGCTGCCGGAAGGGACGCTGCCGCTCACCGCCTGCCGGTCCGCCCGCTGGGCCGCCGTCACACCGGACCGCCCGCTGCCCGACCCGCTCGCCGCGCTGCCCGCCGCGACCGGTCACGAGGCGCGCGAGCGCGAGGCGCTCAACGACTTCGCCGTCTCGCGCGGCCCCTGGCTCGCCGGTGTGCTCTCCGGGCTGCGCCGCCTCCACGGGCCGGACGCCCCGGAGCGGATCGTGCTCGTCGAGCGGCAGAGCGCGGATGTCGCCCGCTGGCTCGCGCTGGCCGGGCTCACGCTGCCGGACGGTCTCGCCGAGCGGCTGACCTTCACCACCTACACCCGCCGCCCGCGCGACGCCGCGCAGCGGGTCGTCGGGGTGCTGCCCGAGGACGCCGGGGACCTGACGGACCCGGCACTCGGCGTGCACGTGTGCAGCGGTCCGCGCCCCGAGGGGCCGGTGGGCGACGCCTGGGCCGAGACGGCGGCCCGCGTCTGGCGCGGCCGGGCGCCGGAACTCTTCCGGGAGGCCGCCGCGCTGCCCGGGGAGCCGTTCGCGGCGGGGCCGCTGGCGGTGACGGCCCTGTGCGCGGGCATACCGCTCGGCACCGAGGAGCGCGCGGCGGCGGCCGGCTGGGCCGCCGAGCGGCCGTACGCGCTGGACGGGAAGCGGACCCGGCAGCTGGTCGAGGCGCTGACCGCACCCGGGGTCGACGACCGCTCCGGTCCCGAATTCGACGCCGCCGGAAGGCTGTTCGCCGCGCTCGACGGCCGCTCCCCCGCGACCACCACCGCCCCGCTGGCCGCGATGCTGGTGACGGAGGCGGTGCGCGGCGGCAACGGCTCCCTGGAGCTGCCGGGCCGTACCGCCTTCAGCGGCCCCGAGGGCGCGGCCGTCGCCGAGGTGCTCGCGCCGGAGATCCTGGCCGAGCTGGGCGGTGCGGGCGTCGGCCTGGACGTCGCCCGTACGGTGCAGCTCCTGCGGGTGGCCCGGCTGCTCGGGGTGGACTGCTCCGGGCTGCTGCCCTCGGTCGTGGACCGGCTGGCCCCCGCGCTGCTGACGGGCGGCGAGGCGGGCACCCCGGGCTGGGCGCCGGCGCTGCTGGAGCTGATGGACGAGCAGTTCGACGTCCGTACCGCCCTGCTCGGCGCGCTCGACCGGATCGCGCCGGACAGCCCGGCCGGGGTGGAGCTGCTGCTGAGCCGGGTCCCGCTGCCCTTCACCGGCACGCAGGCGCTGCCGCACCTGCGGATGTGCGCCGGTGCTCCGGAGGCCGAGGCCGGCTGCGGGGACGACCGGGTGGCGGCGCTCCAGCGGATTCTGCGGGCCGGCGGGGTGTCCCCGTTCGCGGAGCCGCTGGTGCTGCGGACGGCCGTGGGCCTGGTGTGGGACGACGCCGCCCCCACGGCCGCCGAGGCCCGGCTGCTGCTGGAGGCGGCGACCTCCGACGCGCACCGGGCGGCCGGCACCTGGTCGCACCTGGTGGCCGCCGCGCTCTCGGCCCCCGCCGACGACGGCGAGGCGCCGGAGCTGGCCCACGACCTACTGCGCGGGTTCCCGCAGGAGACCGGGGGCCGGGTGCGCGCGGCGCTCCAGCTGCTCCGGTTCGCCCGCGAGGTGCGCTCGGGGGCGGCGGAGGCGGAGTGGGCCGAACGGGTGCGGGCGCTGCGCGCGGAGGCCGAACCCGTGGAGCCCGGCGTCCTCGGGCAGGCGTGCGACGCGGTGGCGGCCCGGCTGCTGGCGCCGGAGCGGCCCGACGCGGAGCTGTACGCCGTCGTGCACAGCGGTGACGAGGACCTGATCGCCGCCTATGAGCGGACAGCGCGCGGTGACGCCGTCCGGGCCCGGCTGGCGGCGGACCCCTCGTACGCCGCGGACTGCTTCACGGTCTGGACGGCCCACCCGCACGCCGGTGCCGCCTGGAGCGCCACCGCCACCGGACTCCTGGAGGAGGTGCTGCGGCCCGTGGTGCGCAAGCTTCCCGCCGACCGGGTCGCCGCCGTCGAGGAGGCGGTCGGGCGCTCGGGGAGCAGCGGCCGGGCGGAGGCCTTCCGCGACTGGAACCGCCGGGAGCGCCGCACGCTGGGCAGCCTGGGCCGCCGTATCGCGGGGCGGGTCCGGCGGGGCTGAGCGGGGCGCGGGCCGCTCCCGGCTGCGGGTACCGTTGAGGGCACCGATCTCGTGCGCCCTCCTGGCGGGCTGCGTGGACCCCAGGAGGATCAGCACATGACGACGAACCGCGGCCGTAAGGACGTCATCCGCGACCGGATGGCGGCGACCGGCGAGTCGTACAACGTGGCGGCCCGCAACCTCAAGGCGATGAAGGACATGGGCGCCACGCGCGAGGCCGTCCTCACCCAGCGCTGGCGGCCGGCGGACTCGCTCGACGTGCCCTGCCCCTGCGGCGGCACCTGCGAGCCGGGTGAGCGGTGCGGCAGCTGCCACGCGCTCCACCGCCACGTGGCGCGCTACCCGGGCAGCACCACCGAGGTGGAGACCTGGGTGGACCGCTACGAGTGCCTGGGCTGCCCGGCCTCGTACACCCTGACCGTGACCCTGCCGGGCCGCCCCTGGGGTGTCGCGGAAACGGTGGTCACGGGCGGCGCGGCGGAGGAGGTCGTGCGGGCCCGGGTGTTCCCCGGGGTGGCGCACCCGCTGCTGCGCCAGGAGGACCCGGCCGAGGACTGACGCGGGGCGCCGGTCCTCGTACCGGAGACCGGAGGGATCAGGCGTCCGGGCTCAGCCGCAGCGAGATCGAGTTGATGCAGTACCGCTGGTCCGTCGGGGTCGGGTAGCCCTCGCCCTCGAAGACATGGCCCAGGTGGGAGCCGCAGCGGGCGCAGCGGACCTCGGTGCGGACCATGCCGTGGCTGCGGTCCTGGATCAGTTCGACCGCGTCGGTGTCCTTCGGGTCGTAGAAGGACGGCCAGCCGCAGTGCGACTCGAACTTGGTGTCGGAGCGGAACAGCTCCGCGCCGCAGGCCCGGCAGGAGTAGACGCCCTCGGTCTTGGTGTCCGTGTACTCACCGACGAACGCGGGCTCGGTGCCGGCCTTGCGCAGCACCGCGTACTCGGCGGGGGTGAGCTCCTCCCGCCACTGTTCGTCCGGCTTCTCGACGTCGTACGGCACGGTGGCTCCTTCAGCTCGACAGGTGGTCCAGGATCTGCGGGCCGAGGTCGGTGACGTCGCCCGCTCCCATGGTGAGAACGAGGTCGCCGGGCTTCGCCATTCCCGCGATGACCTCGGGGACCCGCTCCTTGTCGTGGACCGCCGTGACGTCGGCGCCTGCGGCGGTCGCTGCGTCGATGATCAGGGCGCTGGTGACGCCGGGGACCGGGTCCTCGCGGGCCGGGTAGATGTCCAGGACCACGGAGGCGTCGGCGAGCGCGAGGGCCCGGCCCATCTCGGTGCCGAGCTCCTGGGTGCGGGAGAACAGGTGGGGCTGGAAGACGACGAGGAGGCGGGCGTCGGTGGCGGCGCCGCGCATGGCCTCCAGGTCGGCGGTCATCTCGGTGGGGTGGTGGGCGTAGCTGTCGATGACCTGGACGCCGGCCGCCTCGCCCTTGAGCTGGAGGCGGCGCTTGACCCCGGTGTACTTGCCGAGGGCCGAGGCGAGGTTGTGGGCGGGGATGCCGAGGGCGATGCCCGAGGCGAGGGCGGCCACCGCGTTGAGCGCGTAGTGGCGGCCGGGGACGGAGACGGTGAAGGTGAGGAACTTCCCGCCCAGGATCACCGTGACCTCGCTGGTCAGGCCGCGCGGGGTGATCTTGTGGACGCGTACGTCGGCGGTCTCGGACTCGCCGTAGGTGACGACGGTGAGCGCGGGCAGCGCCTCGCGGACCCGGCGGGTCAGCTCGGCGGCACCGGACTGGTCGGCGGAGACGACGAGGGTGCCGCCGGGGACGATCTTGCCCGCGAAGGTCTCGAAGGACTCGTAGATCTCGTCCATCGACGCGTAGTTCGCGTGGTGGTCCAGCTCGACGTTGAGGACGATCGCGACGTCGGGGTCGTACTTCTGGAAGCTGCGGTCGCTCTCGTCGGCCTCGGCGACGAAGATCCCGCCCTCGCCGTGCGTGGCGTTGGTGCCGGGCCCGGCCAGGTCGCCGCCGATGGCGTACGAGGGGTCGAGGTCCAGCTCGCTCAGGGCGACGGCCAGCATCGAGGTGGTGGTGGTCTTGCCGTGGGTGCCGGCCACCGCGATGGAGCGCAGCCCGCCCATCAGCGAGGCCAGGGCGTCGGAGCGGTGCACGACGGGGATCGACAGCTCCCCGGCGCGCACCAGCTCCGGGTTGTCGGCGCGGATGGCGCTGGAGACGACCACGCAGGTGGCGTCGTCCGCCAGGTGCCCGGCGGCGTGCCCGATGTGGACCGTGGCCCCCAGCGTGCGCAGCGCCTCGGCCGTCGGGGACTCCTTGGCGTCGCTGCCGGCGACCTTCGCGCCGCGCTGGGCGAGGATCTTGGCGATGCCCGACATTCCGGCGCCGCCGATGCCGATGAAGTGCGGTCGTTCCATGGCGGCTGGGATGCCGGGTGCCATCAGTTCTCCCTCAGAGTGCGTTCTTGGCGTGCGGACCGGTACCACTCCGGAGCCGCGAAACCAGCCTATTCGCTGTGCGCGAAGAGCTTGAGCACCGGGACGCCGACCTTGTGCCGGGCGCGGGAGGCCCAGTCGCGGTGGAAGAACTCCTCGACGTAGTGGGGCGCGGTGAGCACGATGACCTCGTCGGCCTCCGACTCCTCGACCACCGAGGTGAGCTTGTCCAGGGGGTGGTCCTCGATCACCTGTCCGACGGCCTCGGAGCCTGCCTGGCGCAGGGCCTCCAGGGACACCTCCAGGGCGAGTCCGGCCGACTCCCTGGCGCTCCTGCCCTCGGGCTCCTCGCTCTCCCGGGCCGCTTCCTTCAGTTCGCCCATCGCCAGGTCGTCGATGGCCCGCAGCAGGACGTCCGCCTGGTCGCCGCGCGGCTGCATGAGGACGACGAAGGAGGTCCGCTCCTCCCCGTGCAGGGTGGTGACGAACTCGACGTCCCCGGACGTGAGGGCCTTCTCGATCATCAAAACGCTGGTGAACACCACAGAGCCCTTCTCTTCAGCGGCCGTCGCCGGTCGCTGCTGAAACCATCCTTCCCCGCGCTCGCACGGGGTCTGCGAGATCCATTCTGCCCACGGAACGCTAACCGGAACGTGATATTCCGCTGATTGTCGCCCGGGGGTGGCGGTACGGGAGACCTCTGGGCGTACGGGGACGGCCGGGCCTCATGGCCGCCGGTACCGGGAGAAGAGGAATCCGTCCTCCTCCAGCAACGAACCCAGGACGAATCGTTTCGGCACGGCGACCGCGGGCCCGCCCGCGATCCGCTGGGCGTCCCCGGCCGTGAGCATGGGCGCGACGGTCAGGCACAGCTCGTCCAGCACGTCCCCGGCCACGAACTGGCCGAGCAGCCGGGGCCCGCCCTCCGTCAGCAGCCGCCGGTGCCCCCGGCCGGCCAGCTCCCGCACCGCGCGGGCCGGGTCGACGCGCGAGCCCTCCCCCGCGATCACCACCTCGGCGCCCGCCTTGCGGGCCGTCTCGATCCGGTCCGGGGGTGCGCCCGCCCCGGTCAGCACGAGCGTCGGGACCAGCGGCGAGACGAAGAGCGGAAGCGAGAAGTCCAGGTCCAGGCTGCCGCTGACCACGGCGACGGCCGGCGCGACGGTCTGGCCGGCCGCCGCCCGCCGCGCCGCGAAGGCGTCCCGCGCGCGGGCCGGCCGGTAGCCCTCCTGGCGTACGGTCTGGGCGCCGGCGATCACCACGTCGGCCAGGCCGCGCAGGGTGCCGAAGATCCGCATGTCGCTCTCGCAGGAGATCGGCTGCGAGCGGCCGTCGTGCTGGGCGGCCCCGTCGAGGGTCGAGACCATGTTGGCGCGCAGCCAGGGCCCGTCCGTGTCGGGGTAGGCGTAGGCGTCGGCGAGCCGGTCCAGGCTCCATTCGCCCGGGGCTTCGGCCGCTGTCAGGTCGGTCACAGGGAACAGGCGTCGCATGTCCGGCAGTCTGGCACGGGTCGTAAGCTTGACCGTTGTGTCGTCCTCCCACGCCGTGCCGGGGTCCCGCCCCATAGCCGAAACGGCCCCGCTGTCCCTGTGCGCCCGCGAGCCGCACGTCCCCGCCGACCGCCTGGTGGCCGAGATGGTGCCGCCGCCGCGCTTCGACTCGGTGCGTTTCGATACGTACGTACCCGACCCGAACCAGCCGAGCCAGACCGAGGCGGTCCGGGTCCTGAGCGACTTCGCCGCCGGGCTCGGCGGGGCGCACGCGACGGGGGCGGGCAAGCGCAAGTGGTTCGGCCGGAAGCCGGCCGCGCCGTCCGGGCCGCGCGGGGTCTACCTCGACGGCGGCTACGGGGTCGGCAAGACCCACCTGCTCGCCTCCCTCTGGCACGCCACGCCGGCCGCGCCCGAGCTGAAGGCGTTCGGCACGTTCGTCGAGCTGACGAACCTGGTGGGGGCGCTCGGCTTCCAGCAGACCGTACGGACGCTGAGCGGGCACCGGCTGCTGTGCATCGACGAGTTCGAGCTGGACGACCCGGGCGACACCGTGCTGGTGTCCTCGCTGCTGAGCCGGCTGGTCGAGGAGGGCGTCGCGCTGGCCGCGACCTCCAACACGCTGCCCGGCAAGCTCGGCGAGGGCCGGTTCGCCGCCGCCGACTTCCTGCGCGAGATCCAGGGGCTCTCGGCGCACTTCCGCCCGCTGCGCATCGACGGCGAGGACTACCGCCACCGGGGTCTGCCCGAGGCGCCGCCGCCGTACTCGGACGAGCAGGTCACCAAGGCCGCGTACGCCACGCCCGGTTCCAGCCTGGACGACTTCCCCTCGCTCCTCGACCACCTGGCCCGCGTCCACCCCAGCCGGTACGGGGCGCTGACGGACGGGGTGAAGGCGGTGTGCCTCACCGAGGTGCGGCCGGTGCCCGACCAGTCGACCGCGCTGCGGCTCGTGGTGCTCGCGGACCGGCTGTACGACCGGGAGGTGCCGGTCCTCGCGTCGGGGGTGCCCTTCGACCGGCTGTTCAGTGAGGAGATGCTGAACGGCGGGTACCGGAAGAAGTACTTCCGGGCGATCTCCCGGCTCACGGCGCTGGCGCGCGACGCGAAGGGGCTGGTGGCGCAGTAGGTTCGGGGGCGTAAGGACGTACCACCGGCGGGACACGACGCCGTGCCCCGCCGTCCCGTACCACCGCGCACCGTTCGAAGGGACCAGCATGGCTACCACGCGTACCGCCCACACGGAGTGGGAAGGCAACCTCCTTGAGGGCAAGGGGGTCGTCACCCTCGACTCGTCCGGGATCGGCGAGTACCCGGTCTCCTGGCCGTCCCGTGCGGAGGCGGCGAACGGGAAGACCAGCCCGGAGGAGCTGATCGCAGCGGCCCACTCCAGCTGCTTCTCGATGGCACTCTCGCACGGCCTCAGCGGCGCCGGCACCCCGCCGGCCCGGCTGGACACCAAGGCCGACGTGACGTTCCAGCCCGGCACCGGCATCACGGGCATCCACCTCACCGTGGTGGGCGACGTGCCGGGTCTCGACGAGGCCGGCTTCGTCAAGGCCGCCGAGGACGCCAAGGCCAACTGCCCGGTCAGCCAGGCGCTTTCCGGCACCACGATCACGCTGAGCGCGTCGCTCGCCTGATCGCTCCCCCTCTGTGTCCCCGGACCGTCGGTCCGGGGACACAGCCATGTCCGCACCGGCCGTGTTCACCTTCCGGCCATCTTGAATCCTCCTGCAATACACCCGGGTTTCTCATCGCTTCCTCATCCGTCGTTGGTTGCGTGTCGCGGGCCGGCCGGTCCGGCACGGACGACGAAGGAGGCGCACGGTGTCGCAACCCGACACGGCTACCGAGGACCCCCCACCGCTGCATGTGGCGAGCAGGCTGCACGCCTTCAACAGATACGAGCTGAAGTACCTGGTCCCGGTGGAGCAGGCCGCCGAACTGGGCGACGAGCTCGGGGAGCGGATGGACCGCGACCTCAACAGCCCGGTCGGCGGGTACGGGGTGTGGAGCCTGTACTACGACTCCCCCGAACTGCGGTTCTACTGGGAGAAGATCGAGGGCCTGAAGTTCCGCCGCAAGCTGCGCATCAGGCACTACGGCGAGCCGGCCGGGGTCACGGACGACTCCCCCGTCTGCGTCGAGATCAAACAGCGCGTCAACCGGGTCACCCAGAAACGCCGCATCACCCTGCCGTACGGCACGGCCCGTCAGCTCTGCGACGGGCGCGAACTGGTGGAGCACACGCCGAAGGAGCGCGCGTTCGTCCACGAGGTGCTCGACCTGGTCGTACGGCTGAACCTGCGGCCCACCGCGATGACCGGCTACCAGCGCGAGGCGCTGGTGGGGCGCGCCGCCGACACCGGGCTGCGGGTCACCTTCGACCGGCGGATCCGGGGCCGCGACCGCGACTTCCACTTCGGGCAGGCGGATCCGGAGAACCGGTTCACCGTCCCGCCGCACATGTCGGTGATGGAGATCAAGGTCAACGAGCGCACCCCGCACTGGATCACCGACCTCGCGGCCCGCCGGAACCTGAGCCTCATCCGGGTCTCCAAGTACGTCCAGTCCATCGAGGCGTTCGGGCTGGCGCCCCGCTCCGCCTTCCACCTGAACGAGGCGGACTTCCCGCCGCCCGCCACCCCCCTCGACACGCGGCTGCCGGCCCAGGAGTCGCCGGTGAAAGCAGGAGCACAGTGAATTTCGATCTGCAGGAACTCAGCGGGACGTTCAGCGTCACCGACGTCGTCGCGGCGATGGTGCTGTCCTTCGTCCTGAGCACGGTCATCGGTTACGTCTACCGGTACACCCACCGGAACGTGTCCTACAGCCAGTCCTACGTCCAGACCCTCGTCATCGTCGGCATGATCGTCGCGCTGATCATGCTGGTCGTCGGCTCCAACCTGGCACGGGCGTTCTCCCTGGTCGGCGCGTTGTCCGTGGTCCGGTTCCGGAACGCGGTCAAGGAGACCCGGGACGTCGGCTTCATCTTCCTGGCGATGGCCATAGGCATGGCCTGCGGCGCCCGTTTCTACACGCTGGCCGCGGTCGGCGCGGTCGTGATCTGCGTGGTCGTCGTCATCATGCACAAGTTCGACTGGTTCGCCCTGAACGTCCAGCGCCAGGTGGTCAAGGTCCAGGTCCCGGCGGGCGAGGACTACACGCCGGGCATCCGTGACGTCCTGATCGCGTACACGACCGAATTCGAGCTGGTGAGCACGGAGACGATCCGGGGCGGGGCGCTGAACGAGGTGTTCTACACGGTCCGCATGAAGAAGGGCACCGAGCCCGGCGACCTGGTCACCGCGCTCCAGGAGCGCACCTCCGGCCAGCGCGTAACTGTTCTTACCGGTTACGACACCACCGACCTGTGAGCCCCGTCGACGGCACGCCCCGCGGGCGACGGCTGCGCGACCGCGTGCCCGTACGCCTGCGGCACCACTGGAAGCCCGCCGGGGCGCTGTGCGCGGGGCTCGCGGTGATGCTGTACGCGTTCGGCGACGCCCGTATCTCCCCGTACGTCACCTCCGCCTCGCGGGTGGAGGCCGACACGATCACGGAGGACGTGAAGGGCACGGTCGGGCTGTACGACACATCGGCGAAGCACTCCGTGCAACTGGAGTACAAGCAGACCGACTTCGACAAGATGATGAAGGAGTTCAAGAAGGACGGCACGAAGGACTCCATCCCGGCGGACCTTACGATCGACGGGGTCTATCTGACGGACGTCGGCATCCGGCTCAAGGGCAACTCGACCCTGATGTCCCTGCGGGGGAACCGGGGCGGGGGCCAGGGCGGTATGCCGGGCGGCGGCCAGGGCGGCCAGGGCGGTATGCCTGCGGGCGGGCGCGGCGGTCAGATGCCCGGCGGGGGCGGCGGGATGACGCAGTACAACCTGTCCGCCGACAAGCCCGAGGAACTGCCCTGGCTCATCAAGATCGACGAGTACGTGGAGGGCCGCGCCTACCAGGGTGAGCGGGAGATCTCGCTGCGCCCCGGCAGCAACGCCCAGGTCCCCGTCAACGAGGCGCTGGCGCTCTCGCTGATCGACGGGACCGGGGAGCCGGCCGAGCGGTACGGCTTCACGACCCTGAAGGTCAACGACCGGCCCACGGCCGTACGGCTGATGGTCGAGAACCCCGACACCGAGTACGCCGAGGCCGTCGAGGGCGAGTCCGTGGTCTACAAGGCCAGGGCGGGCGGCACATTCGACTACCAGGGCGACGACCCCTCGAAGTACGAGACGTCCTTCCGGCAGCTGAACAAGGTCGGCAGCCAGGACCTCGAACCCGTGATGAAGCTGGCCAAGTGGGTCGAGAAGGCCTCCGACAAGGAGTTCGCCGCCGATCTCCACACGTACGTGGACGTCGACTCGTTCGCGCACTACGTCGCCACGCAGAACCTGCTGATGAACTTCGACGACATGGCGGGCCCGGGGAAGAACTACCTGCTCGGGTACGACCTGAACACCAAGAAGTTCTCGGTGCTGGGGTGGGACTACAACCTCACCTTCAGCGGGGACGCGACGGCCGGCCCGGACGACCAAATGAGCATGGGCGGCGGCATGGGCGGTCGCCCGGGAGGCGCCGGCGGCAAGGACGGCGACGCCGGCGGCCAGATGCCCGAGGGCATGCCGGAAGGGATGCCCGAGCTGCCCGAGGGCGCGGAGATGCCCGACTTCGGCGACATGCCCGGGGCGCCGGACGGTGACGCGGACAAGGGCGGCGGAGGCGGCGGCATGCGGTCCGGGCACGCGCTGAAGGAGCGCTTCCTGGAGCTCGACGCCTTCGACTCCGTCTACAAGAAGGCGTACCAGGACCTGTACGAGAAGTTCTACGCCTCCGGCAAGGCCACGAAGTCGCTCAAGGACCTCGCGGGGCAGCTCACCCGGGCCGGCGTCCCCGCGAAGGACGTCGAGAGCGCGGTCGGCACCCTGCGCACCACGGTCACCGAGCGGACCGCCGCGCTGGCGAAGAACAAGGAGGTGACCGGCTGACCGTCGGCGCGCCCCGGAAACTCCTCTCCGGGGCGCGCCGCCGCGTGGCCGTACCCCGTTTCTGTGAGACGCACACAAGTTCGGCGGCTAGCATCGCGCCCCATCCCCCGCACGGTGCCGCCCCGGGCCGTGTCCGCAACGCCGTGAGGTGATCCTTCCGATGGGCGACCGGCCGGCCCGGCACACCGTCCTGGTCGTCGAGGACGACCCGAGCATCCGTACGCTGCTCACCTCCGCGCTGACCGCGGCCGGCTACCGCGTCGCCTCGGCGGCGAACGGGCGGGACGGGGCCGGCGAGGTGGACCGCTGCCGGCCGGACCTGGTCGTGCTGGACGTGATGCTCCCGGACACGGACGGCTTCGCCGTGACGCGGGAGCTGCGGTCCCGGGGCGACTACACGCCGGTGCTGTTCCTGACCGCGCGCACCGATATCGAGGACCGCATCATCGGGCTCAGTTCGGGCGGCGACGACTACGTCACCAAGCCGTTCCACATCCAGGAGATCCTGCTGCGGATACGGGCGATCCTGCGCCGCACCGGGGGTGCTCCCCGCCCGGCCGCCGAGCCGCCTCCGCTGCGGTACGCGGATCTGAGCGTCGACCGCGAACGGCACACCGTGCACCGGGCCGGAGAGCCCGTGCAGTTGTCGCCCACCGAGTTCCGGCTGCTGGTGTGCCTGGTGTCCCGGCCGGAGAAGGTGCTGGAGAAGCAGGACATCCTGCTGGACGTGTGGAGCTACGGCTTCGCCGGGGACACCCGCATCGTCGACACGTACATCAAGAACCTGCGCCGCAAGATCGACCGCGCGGGTCCGCCGCTGATCCACACCGTGCGGGGCGTGGGCTACTGCCTGCGGCTGCCCCGCGAGGACGCGCTGTGAGGCTCCTGCCGCTCCGGCCCCGCTCGGTGCGGACCCGGCTGGTGCTGATCTCCACCGTGCTGGCCACCGTGGCCGTGCTGGTTTCCCAGGCGGCCGGCCTCGCGGTCATGCGGTCCTGGCTGACCGGCCAGATCGACCACCGGCTGACCCAGTTCCGCCCGCCGCCCCCGGCCGCGTACGGGAAGCCGCCCCACGGCCTCGCGCCGGAGGACGTCCTGCCCTCCGACTTCCGGGTCTTCTTCTACGCCCCCGACGGCCGGCTCGGGTCCGATTCGCTCGGCAGCGGCACCGGCCGGCCCCGGCTGCCCGCCACCGCCTCCCGGCTGGCCCTGGAGGACGGGCGGCCCGCCACCGTGCCGGACGCCGGCGGGGGCGCGGGCTGGCGGGTGGTCACGGACCGGGGCCCGGACGGACGGCCCGTTGTCGTCGCGCTGCCCCTCGACACCGTGGAGGGGGCCACGTCCAAGCTGCTGTGGTTCAGCCTCGCGATCGGTGCCGTGGCCGCCGCCGGGGTCGGGCTGCTGGGCAGCGCCGCCGTGCGCCTGGGGCTGCGCCCGCTGGCCCGGATGGAGCGGACGGCCCTGCGCATCACCGGCGGCGAGTCGGCCCTGACCGTGACGGACACCGATCCGCGTACGGAGACCGGGCGGCTCGGGATCGCCTTCAACACGATGCTCGGCCAGGTCCGGGCCGCCCTGCTCCGCAAGGACGCGTCCGAGCGGCGGCTGCGGCGCTTCATGGCCGACGCGGGCCACGAACTGCGCACCCCGCTCACCTCGATCCAGGGCTTCGCCGAACTCCTCGTGGAGCAGCCGCGCCTGCCCGCCGCGCGCCGCCGCGAGGCCCATGAGCTGATCGCCCGGAACGCCGAGCGGATGAGCCGGCTCGTCGACGACCTCTTCCTGCTCGCCAAGCTGGGGTACGCGCCCGTGGCGCACCGGGAGACGGTGGACCTGCTGTCGCTCGCGGCGGACGGGGTCGGCGCGGCCGTCGTCGCGCATCAGGGGCGTGAGGTGCGGCTGGCCCCGCTGGGCGGCGGAGGCGGCGACGGTCCGGGGGCCACGCTGGACGTGGTGGAGGCGCTGGGCGACGCGCATCAGCTGTCCCAGGTGATCGCGAATCTGCTGGCCAACGCCTGCCGCCACACCCCGCCCGGCGCCCGCGTGGAGGTCCGGGTCGGCGCGGTGCGCACGGGTGCGGAGACCGGGGGAACCGACCGGCCCGGCCGCAGCAGCGCCACGAGTGCCCTGCCCGCCGGGGTGCCGGCCTGCGCGGTCGAGGTCGCCGACGACGGCCCCGGGCTGACACCGGACGCGGCCCAGCAGGTGTTCGAACGGTTCTACCGGGGGCCGTCGGCCGGGGAGAGCGTCGAACCCGGGTCGGGGCTCGGCCTGTCGATCGCCGCCACCATCGCCGAGGCGCACGGCGGGCGGCTCGAACTCGACACCCGGCCGGGCCACGGCTGCGTCTTCCGTCTGCTGCTGCCCCGGAGCGTCGGCGCCGGTCCGCACAGCCCGGCGTGACAACGTTCACCGATGGCCTCCACCGGGCAGGCCTGCTCTTGACGAAGCCATGTCACCTGTCCCCCACACAGGGAGTTGCTCATGTCAGTCGCACCCCGCCCCGCCGCCACCCGGCGGAACGTTCTGGCCGCGAGCGGCGCCGCCGCCGTGTCCCTCGCCTTCACCGGAGCGTTCACCGAACTCTTCGCGGGGAGTTCGGCCGCCCGCGGGCACAGCGGTTACGGCCCGCTCGTGCCGGACCCGGACGGTCTGCTGGACCTGCCGAAGGGCTTCCGCTACCGGGTGCTGTCCCGGGAGGGCGACCCGCTCCGCTCGGGCGAGGGCCGGGTCCCCAGCCACTGCGACGGGATGGCCGCGTTCCGGGGCCGGGGCGGGCACGTCCGGCTGGTGCGCAACCACGAGAACCGGGTGGACGCCGCGATCCCCGTCCCGACGGCCGAGGGGCTCACGTACGACCCGATGGGCAAGGGCGGCTGTACGGCCCTGGAGCTCGACGGCCACAACCGGGTGCTGTCCGAGCGCGTCGCCATCGCCGGTACGGCGGTGAACTGCGCGGGCGGGCGCACCCCTTGGGACACCTGGCTGACCTGCGAGGAGACGGAGGACAAGGCCGGCACCAACGGGTACACCAGGGACCACGGCTACATCTTCGAGGTGGACGGCGCCGACCCGCACCGCACCGGCGCCGTGCCGCTGACCGCGATGGGCCGCTTCCAGCACGAGGCGATCGCGGTCGACCCGCGCGACGGGACCGTGTACGAGACGGAGGACGCCTTCGAGAAGCCGTTCGGCCTCTTCTACCGTTTCCTGCCGAAGAAGCCGCTGGGCGGTACGGGTTCGCTGCGGGCGGGCGGCCGGCTGGAGGCCATGCGGGTGCCGGGGCTGGCGGACCTCTCGGCCGTCCAGGAGACCGGGACGGTGTTCGAGGGCGTCGAGTGGGTCCCCGTACCGGATCCGCAGGCCGCCGAAACGCCCATCAGGTTCCAGGACTTCGGCCCGAGGGGCATCACCCACGGCCAGAAGCTGGAGGGCTGCTACTGGGGCGGCTCGTGCGTCTACTTCGTCTCCAGCTTCGCACACCGCGACGAGGGTTCGGCGGCGGACCACTACGGGCAGGTCTGGCGCTACGACCCCGCCCGGCGCCGGCTGACCCTGGTCATCGTCTTCGGTCCGGACACCGGTCTCCAGCTGCCCGGCGAGTCCCCCGACAACATCACCCTGGCCCCCGGCGGCGGCCTGATGGTCTGTGAGGACGGCGGCGGCGCCCAGCACGTGTTCGGCCTGACCCGGCGCGGCGAGGTGTACCCGATGGCGCGCGGCCGGCAGAACATCGGGACGCCGGAGGAGCCGGAGTGGGGCGAGTTCGCGGGCGTCACATTCGCACCGGACTACGGGACGATGTACGTGAACGTCTACACGCCGGGCACCACGTTCGCGGTGACGGGACCATGGCGCTGACGGGCTGAGACCTCGTGCGCCATCTGCGTGGGGCGGAGCCCGGTCGGCGGGCCCGCCCCGCGCAAACCGCCGGTCGATCGGCTAGCTTCCGGAAATGGTCAGATATGCGTACAAAATGGCTGCTCTGGGTGTGCTGGGTGCGGTGCTCGTCGGATGCGGCCGGGCCGGGCCTCGTACAGCCGCGGAACGGCCCTCGGCGTCCGCCTCCCCCTCGCCTTCGGCCTCCACCGGGCAGCCCGCCGTCATGGCGCCCGGCCCCGGCGGGCTGACCCCCGTCTTCACGCGGGGGCCGCAGCACGCGGCCCAGGTCGTCGCGCTCAGCTTCGACGCCGACATGACGGCCGACGAGGGACCGCGCGCGGCGGCCGGTGAGCACTTCGACAACCCGGAACTGATCGCCCTGCTGCGCCGGCTGAAGGTGCCCGCGACGGTGTTCATGACGGGGCGGTGGGCCGAGGAGTACCCGGACCAGGCCCGCTCCATCGGCACCGACCCCCTCTTCGAGATCGGCAACCACTCCTACAGCCACTACGCCTTCACGACACCCTGCTACGGGCTGCCGACGGTGGAGGAGGGCGGCGTGCGCAAGGAGGTCCAGCGGGCCTTCGGGGCGATCCGCGGGACCGGTGCCCGCCATGTGGTGCCGTACTTCCGGTTCCCCGGCGGCTGCTACGACGACGACACGCTGCGCGCCCTCGGCCCGGAGAAGGTGACGGCCGTGCAGTGGGACGTCGTCAGCGGCGACGCCTTCGCGACGGACGCGGACGCGGTGGCCGAGCAGGTGCTGGACGGGGTGCGGTCCGGTTCGCTCGTCGTCATGCACTGCACCCGCAGCGCCGCGCCCGTGACGGCCGAGGCGGTCCGCCGGATCGTGCCGGAGCTACGGAAGCGCGGCTACCGTTTCGTCAAGGTGTCCGAGCTGATGGCCGGGTAGCGGCCGGACCCGCCTCAGCCCGAGCAGGCCGTGCGCTGGGCTTCCTGCCACTCGCACACCGGGCACAGCGTGATGCCCTTGACGGACTCGGCGTACTCGGTCGGCTTCCGGCACAGCACGCACTCGGCGTACGGCGGGCCCTCGGCCCGTTCCGGGGTGCCGGCCGGGTTCGTCCCGCAGCAGGACCCGGATTCCGCTTCCACCCGCTCGTTCCCGTCCTCACTCATACGTACGAGCCTACTCAGCCGCGTACCGAGGTGAGCCGGCAGGCGAGCGCGAGCGCGACGGTGGTGACGGCGGCGGCAGCGAGCAGAGGAAGCACAGGGATGTGGACCGTGCCGGTCAGCGAGCCGGTGACCAGGCCCGTCACCGCGTACTTGGCGGGCGAGCCGGTGGTGACCAGCGCCAGCAGCGTCACGAGCGCGGTCGCCGCGATCGACCAGCCGCGTCCGTGCAGCAGCGGCCGGCCGCACAGCGCGCCCGCCGCCGCGCCCAGGAGCACGCAGCACACGGTGGCGAGGAGCCCGGCGGCCCCGGCGGGCGGCAGGGGCACCCGCACCGCGTGGTCGGTACTGGCGGGATCACTGATCGCCAGCACCACGGCGGTGGCGGCCCCGCCCAGCAGCCCGGCGCATCCCAGCGCGGTGAGCAGGGCCGCCAGATGGGCCCTCGGCTGCCCGCCGGCCGCCGCCGCGACGACCGTCCGGGCGGCGGCCGGCTCCTGGGTGACGCAGACGCGCACCAGCCAGGCGGTGACCGGGAGCATCCCGGCGGCGGTGTAGCCGAGCGAGTCGAGCACGGGCTGCCCGGAGCGGACGCCCACGCCGAGGAAGGCCAGATACAGCAGCACGGGGGCCAGCCAGCGCTGCGACCGTACGAGCAGGTCGGTCTGGTAGCGGATGAGCGCGGTCATGGTGCGTGTTCCCCGTCCCGGGTGGCTGAGCGGTGCGGCGCGGGCTCCGGTTGCGCGGCGCCCCCGGTCCCGCGCCCCCGCACCGGCGCCACGCGATCGATGTGCCACGGCGGCCGGGCCGTCAGCAGCGCGGCGAGCACGGCGTCGGAGTGCGCCGCCGGGACCGTGAGGCGTGCCGTTCCGTCGGCGGTGCGCGTGTGCGCGGGAGCGCCGGGCAGTCCGGCCGGCAGCGGGGTGCCCGGCGGGGCCGTCGCCTCGATGCGTACGCGGGGATCGGGCGCGGCGAGTGGGGCGGCCGTCAGGCTCAGCCCCTCGATCCGGTACGCCGCGTCGACCGCGTCGGCCAGGCGGCGCGGGTCGTGGTCGACGAAGACGACCGTCGCCCCGGCCGCGACGCGCTCGGCCACGGCCCGGTCCAGCTCGCCGCGCGCCTCGGTGTCGAGGCCGGTCCACGCCTCGTCGAGCACCAGCAGTTCCGGGTCGGCGAGGAGCGCCTGGGCCACGGCGACCTTCTGGCTGGTGCCCTTGGAGAGTTCGGCGAGGGGCGTCCCGGCGTGCGCGGCGGCGCCGAACCGGGTCAGCCACGCGTGCGCGCGGTCCGCCGCCTCGGCCGCCCGCAGTCCGTGGATGCGGCCGAGGTGGACGAGGTACCCGGCGGCCGTGAAGGGCAGGGCCGCCGGGAACCGCTCGGGGACGTACGCCGTGCGCGGCCGGCGGCCCGTGATCCGGCCCTCGGAGGGCGCGTCGATCCCGGCGAGGAGCCGCAACAGGGTCGACTTCCCGGTGCCGTTGGCCCCCTCGACGCGGACGAGGGCGCGCGTGGGCAGCGCGAGGTCGACCCCGCGCAGCACCCAGGGCCCCGTGAGGCCGTACCTGCGGCCGACTCCCCGCAGCCGCAGGGCCTCCGTGCCGGTGTTCAGTGGGAGGACGCCTTCTCGGGCTTCAGCTCGCTGGGCCGTACGATCACGAACCCCTCGCCGTCCAGACGCAGTTGGACGGCCTCCCCCGAACCGCCGCGGATCATCGAGCCGACGCTCTGCGAGCGGTGCAGCGAGGTGTGCAGCTGGGCGCTCCAGCCGACGACGGCGTCCGTGTCGACGAAGACCGGCTGCTGGGGCGAGACGGGGATGACGATCGGATGGCCGTCGCACATCAGGCCCAGCTTGCCGTAGCCCGTGAAGACGCTGTTGAAGAGGCCGCCGCCGGTCATCCCGGCGCCCTTCACGGTCTTGATCTCGTACGCGAGCGTGGGGTCGAAGCACAGGACGTTGCGTCCGTTGATGGTGAGGGAGTCGCCCTGCTCCAGCTCCACGATGAAGCAGTTGGCGGCCTCGTGGGCGAACCACGCCTCGCCCAGGCCGCGCACGGCCATCAGCGGCAGCCCCTCGCCGGTGACCGCGCGCTTGAGCAGGCCGCCTATGCCCTGGCTCTTGTGCTCGAACTGGAGATCACCGCGGAAAGCGACCATCGATCCCTGGCGGGCGTGCATCTCCCCGTTGACCGCGTACTTGATGGATTTGGCGTTCTGCAGTGTCATCCCGGGGGCGGTTGCCTGCTCGACCATGTGCTCGGTGGAAAAGAGATCGCTCTTCATACGCGGCATCCTCGCCCGGAGCCATTCATTCCGCCAAGAACGGTGTCCGGGGCGGCTGGCAGACTGGTCGGGTGAGCAGTAACGACATCCCCGCGCCCCCGTCCTCCGAACCGGCCGCGCCCGTGGACAGCCCCTTCCGGTCGGATCGGACGAACCGGGACGAAGCCCCGCAATACGTACTGCCGTTGGTGGTGCACATCGAGAAGACCGCGCCGCCGGCCCGCACCGATGCCCTGCGCACGGCCGCCCGCGCGGTCCTGGTGATGCTCTCCGACGAGCGGTCGGTGGGCGAGGGCGAGTGGGCGGAGGTGATGCGGGACTGGCAGGACGCCCGTATCCGCAAGGTGGTCCGGCGGGCCCGGGGCGCGGAGTGGCGCAAGGCATCCGCGCTGCCGGGGATCACCGTGACGGGCGAGGAGGCCGAGGTGCGGGTCTTCCCGCCGGTGCCCCTGGACGGCTGGCCGAAGGAGCTGGCCAAGCTCCAGGTCTCCGGGACGGACCTGGACGATCCGGAGCCGCCGGCCGCGCCCGTCCCGGACCACCCGGTGCTCTGGCTCAACCCGGACCTCGGCATGTCGGCCGGCAAGGAGATGGCGCAGGTCGGGCACGGGGCGCAGCTCGCCTGGTGGGAGCTGCCGGAGACCGAGCGCAAGGCGTGGCGCGAGGCCGGCTTCCCGCTCTCGGTGGCCACGGCGGAGCCGGGCCGCTGGCAGGAGCTGACGGTGAGCGGACTGCCGGTCGTGCAGGACGCGGGCTTCACCGAGATCGCCCCGGGCTCGTGCACGGTGGTCGCCGATCATCCGGCGCTGCGCCGCCGCTGAGGACCGCGGTCCGGGCGGCGGGCGCCGTTCAACCTCAAATGAAGCTCTGAACGTCGCCCCTCCCGGATTCATCGCCGCACTCCGGGGTCATCACCCCTGCACGAACCGAGGGGGAACAGCGTGGGGGACGGTATGAAGCTGGGTATCGGAATCGGCTGGCGGCCGGAGATCGCCGCCGAGGTGGAGGCGCTGCCGGGGATCGACTGGGTGGAGGCGGTCGCGGAGAACCTCTGCACCGACCACCTCCCGGACTCCCTGGTACGGCTGCGGGAGCGCGGGGTCACCGTGATCCCGCACGGTGTCTCGCTGGGCCTCGGCGGCGCCGACCGCCCCGACCCCGGCAAGCTCGCGGACCTCGCCGCCCGCGCCACGCTGCTGGGCGCGCCGCTGGTGACCGAGCACATCGCGTTCGTCCGGGCGGGCGGGGCGCGCACCGGGTCGCCGGTGCTGGAGGCGGGCCATCTGCTGCCCGTGCCGCGCACCCGGGCGGCGCTGGACGTGCTGTGCGAGAACGTGCGCATCGCGCAGGAGGCGCTGCCGGTGCCGCTGGCGCTGGAGAACATCGCGGCGCTGATCTCCTGGCCGGACGAGGAGCTGACCGAGGGGCAGTTCCTGGCCGAGCTGGTCGGGCGGACCGGGGTGCGGCTGCTGATCGACGTGGCCAATCTGCACACCAACCACGTGAACCGGGGCGAGGACCCGGCGACCGCCCTGGACGAGCTGCCGGTGGAGGCCATCGCGTACGTGCATGTGGCGGGCGGGATCGAGAAGGACGGAGTGTGGCACGACACGCACGCCCACCCGGTGACCGCCCCGGTCCTCGATGTCCTCGCCGGACTGCGCTCCCGGGTCGACCCGCCGGGGGTGCTGCTGGAGCGCGACGAGGCGTTCCCGCCGGCCGGTGAGCTGGCGGGCGAGCTGGACGCGATCCGGGGGGTGCTGGAGAAGGGCGAGGGCGCCTCGGCTGCCTGGGCGCCCCCGGAAGTCCCGCCCGCCCCACCCGTCGCCGAGTCCGTACGGGACGGTGTCGCCGTCGCCCAGACCGCCCTGCTGTCCGCCCTCGTCGCCGGGACGCCCGCGCCGAAGGGGTTCGACCGGCGCCGGCTCGGGGTGCAGAGCCGCGCCCTCGCCGCCAAGCGCGCCGACGTCGTGGCCAAGGTGGCGCCCGAGCTGCCCGGGATCCTGGGCGACGGCTACCGGGCCGCGTTCCTCGCGTACGCCGGAGCGCGGCCCATGACGTCGGGGTACCGGCGCGACGCCCTGGACTTCGCCGAGCACCTGCTCGTCGCGGGCCGCCCGGAGGACGACGCGGCCCGGCGCCGGCTGACGTACTGGTGGCGGGACCGGGCGGCGCCACGACCGCCCGGACGCGCCACCCGGCTGGTGCGGGCCGCCCGCTCCGCGCTGGTGGGGCGGTGACGGGGATGACCGTGCTGCCCGTACTCCTCATCCTCGCCGTGGTCTGCTCGTCCGTCCCGCTCATCAGCGGGCTCGCCCGTGCCCGCCGCCGGGAGCGGTCCGGCACGGTGCACGACCTGTCCGAGGTGGCGTTCCTCCACGGCGGACCCGGCCGGGTCGTCGACACCGCACTGGCCGCCATGCACGCGGACGGCCGGCTGGCCGTCGGCGGCCCCGGCATCGTCGCGGTCCTGCGGCCGGTCGCCCACGATCCGGTGGAGCGTGCGGTGCTCCAGGAGCTGGCCGCCGCGCCGAGCGGGGCGCTGGCCGCGCTGCGGGTGGCGGTGATGCGGCACGCGGCGGTGCAGGAGACCGGTGACGGTCTGGCCGCGCGCGGGCTGCTGGCGCCGCCCGACGCGGACGCGCGGTGGCGCCGGTGGGGGACGCTTCAGGGCGTGCTCTGCCTGCTGGGGCTGCCGGTGGCCCTGTTCCTGGCCATCAGCCGCTTCATGGCGGACAACGACGGCACCGGCACCGACCTGCCGTTCTTCCTGCTCGCCTTCCCGGCCCTGATCGGCGGGGCGATGACCGGGCTGATCTGCGCGGCGGTGGCCCGGTCCCGGATCACCCGGGCGGGGCGCAGGGCAGCGGCGGAGTTCGGAGCCGCCCACGCCTACCGGACCGACCCCGCGTTCCTGGTGGCGACCCGGGGGTTGCGCGGCGTCGCGGACCCCGGGCTGCGGACGCACCTGATCACGGCGGCCCGGACCCGGCCCGCCGGCCCTGCGTACACCCCGTCCAGCTCCACGGACTCGGCGCTGCTGCTCGCGCCGACGGTGTGGTGTGCCGGGTCGAGCCCCGGGGGCGGCTGCGGCAGCTCGTCGGGAAGCAGCTGCGGAGGCTCCTCGGGTTCCGGCTGCGGAGGCGGCTCCGGCTGCGGTGGCGGCTCCAGCTGCGGGGGCGGATCGAGTTGCGGTGGCGGTTCGAGCTGCGGAGGCGGCTCCAGCTGTGGCGGCGGGTCGAGCTGCGGCAGCAGTTCCTGAGACGGCCGTCCACCTGTTGGACGAGCTATGGCGCCGCGGGCGGTGCAGGCATAGAAATCCGGCATGGTTCCGTTTCTGTTGCTGCTGGTCGCCTGGGGTGCGGCGGGGCTGCCCTGCGCCCGGCTCTGTCTCGCGGGAGCCCGCGCGGCCCGGCGGCCCGACGGCGCGTCCGGCGCCCGGCAACTCACCCTGTACGAGGCGGCGTTCCTGTCGGGCGGCCCGCGCCGGGTCGCCGACCTGGCGCTCGTCTCCATGCATCTGCGGCGGCGGCTGCTGCTGGCCCACACCGGCTGGGCGACGGTCGTCGACCCGGAGGGCCGCGACGAGGTGGAGCGCACGGTGATCCGTGCCATCGGGCCGGAGGGCCAGTCGCCGATAGCGCCGGTGCGCGCGGCGGCAGCGGCGGCCGACGCCGTGCGTGCCGTGTCCGACCGGCTCGTCGCCGCCGGCCTGGCGCTCCCGCACGGGGCCGGCGTCGCCCCGGCGGTGCGGGCGGTGCGCGGGGCGGCCCTGCTGGTGGCCGCGCTGGGCGCCGCCGTCCTGGTCCTCACCCGGGGCGGCCCGGACAGCCGGCTGCTGGTGTGGTTCGCGCTGCCGCTCGCCCTGACCCTGGGGTGCCTGGCCATAGCGCGCGTCGAGGCGCATCCCTACGGTTCGTGGGCCTCCCCGGCCGGGCAGCGGCTGCTGGAGACGTGCGCGGTGCCGGGGGACGGCGCGACGGGCGACACGCTGGTGACGGTCGCGGTGCGCGGGGTGGACGCGGTGGACGATCCCGCGCTGCGGGCGGCGCTGACCGGCCGGGCGGGCATCCGGATGCGGCTGGGCCGCGAATGACGAACGGTGCGGCGCGCCGAAGCGCGCCGCACCGCTGAGCCGAACCCGGTGTCGCTGGACCAGCGGGCGGCACGAGGTGCCGTGTGCCCGCCGTCTGATCTTCCGGGTCGGGGTGGTCCGAAGCCCGTTCGCTACGCGAGCCCGGCCACCAGGTCCGCGACCGACTTGCGCCGGCCGGTGAAGAAGGGGACCTCCTCGCGGACGTGCATCCGCGCCTCGGAGGCCCTGAGGTGACGCATGAGGTCGACGATGCGGTACAGCTCGTCGGCCTCGAACGCCAGCATCCACTCGTAGTCGCCGAGCGAGAACGAGGCGACGGTGTTGGCGCGTACGTCGGGGTAGCCGCGGGCCATCTTGCCGTGGTCCGCGAGCATGCGGCGGCGGTCCTCGTCGGGCAGCAGGTACCAGTCGTACGAGCGCACGAAGGGGTACACGCTGACGTAGTTGCGCGGCGTCTCGTCGGCGAGGAACGCCGGGATGTGCGACTTGTTGAACTCGGCGGGGCGGTGCAGCGCCATGTTCGACCAGACCGGCTCCAGGTGCCTGCCGAGCCGCGTGCGGCGGAAGAGGTTGTACGCCTCCTGGAGCTCTTCCGCGGTCTCCGCGTGCCACCAGATCAGGAGGTCCGCGTCGGCGCGCAGGCCCGAGACGTCGTACGTGCCGCGGATGGTGATGTCCTTCGCGGCGAGCTGGTCGAACAGCTCCTGGACCTCGCCGGCGACGGCCGCGCGGTCCGTGTCGGCGGGCAGGACGTCGCGCAGCTTGAAGACGGACCACAGCGTGTAGCGGATGACCTCGTTGAGGTCCTTGGCCTTCTTGCCGGCGTTCGGAGCCTTGCTTGATGTCTCAGTCTCAGGAGCACTCATACGGCTATTGTCCCGCCTCGCTCCGAGTGCCCTGAACCAGGGTCGGCGTGGCGATGATCTCCCCGGTGAGATCCCCGGCGATCTCGTCCGCGGCCCGGTGTGCGCTCGCCACGCAGGCGGGGATGCCGACCCCGTCGTAGACCGCGCCGCACACCCGCAGCGCGGGCAGCTTCGCGACCGCGTCGCGGATGCGGGCGACCCGCGCGAGGTGACCCACCGGGTACTGGGGCAGCCCGCCGATCCACCGGGTGACCTCGGTCGCCACGGGCCGGGCGGTGAGCCCGGTCGCCGCGGCGAGGTCGCGCAGCGATACGCCGACCAGCTCGCCGTCCTCGCGGTGCAGGTGCTCCTCCTCGCCGTACCGGCCCACCGAGGTCCGCAGCACGAACAGGCCGGGGGCCGCGTCGGAGACCCACTGCCACTTGTGGGTGGAGAAGGTGGCGGCCTTGATGGTGTGCCCGTCGACCGGCGGTACGAGGAAGCCGGAGCGCCCGTCGAAGGCCGTACCGGTCACGTCGGAGCGCCGGAAGGCCAGGGTGACCAGGGCCATCGACGCGTACTCGACGCCCCCCAGTTCGGCCGAGGCGCCCGGGGACTCGGACGCGAGCAGCGTGGCGGCGGACCAAGCGGGCACGGCGAGGACGATGCCGTCGGCGGAGACGACCCGGGTGTCGGTGCGTACGTCCCAGCCGTCGGCGGTACGGGTCAGGCCCAGCACGGGGGCCTCCATGAGGATCTCGCCGCCCCCGGCGCGTACGGCGTCGGCGACGGCCCCCGGGAGGGTCCCGATGCCGCCCTGGATGCCCTGGAAGACGGGCCCGTTCGACTGCCGGGCCGCCGCCCGTTCCTGGAGGCGGGTGACCCCGTCGAGCAGCGAGCCGCCCTGCCGGGCCGCCTCGAACAGCTGCGGGACGGCGGCGCGCATCGAGATCCGGTAGGCGTCTCCCGCGTACACCCCGCCGAGCAGTGGTTCCACCAGCCGGTCGACGACCTCGCGGCCCAGCCGGTCCGCGACGTACGTGCCGACGGAGACGTCCTCGCCGACGGCGGTCGGGGGCAGTTCGCGGTCCTGGGCGATACGGGCCAGGCCCTCGGGCGACAGCACCTCGCCGAGGACGGACGGGTCGCCCGGGACGCCCATCACATGGCCCTTGGGCATGGGGCGCAGCGCGTCGCGCGTCCACAGGGCGGCGGTGGCCGTGGCGGGCGGCCGGAGGCGGTCGCCGAGGCCCACGGCGCGTGCCAGGCCGACGGCCTCCGGGCGGCGGGCGAGCATGGACTCGGCGCCGAGGTCGACCCGGACTCCCGCGATCTCGCCGGTCATGAGCTTGCCGCCGAGCCGGTCGGTCCCCTCCAGGAGGGTGACCCTCAGCCCGGCGCCGACGAGCCGGTGGGCGGCCGCGAGTCCGGCGATGCCGCCGCCGATGACGACGACGTGGCGGGGGGCCCGGTCCGCGCGGTGTGTGGATGACTGCATGGCTCCACTCTCTCAAACCGGTTCCGAGTCCTGACCGTGACCGCTTCGAAACCGGATGTGCGGGTCCGTCCGCGCGCCCCGGTACGTCCCATCGCCGTCATCAATCACCCGTCCTGGGGGGACAGTTATGCAGGGAGCACCCTTCATCCGTACCGGCAGAGGCGTGCGCACCGCGCCGGCCGCCGTGCTGCTGACCGCCGTACTGGCGCTGAGCGGCTGCGGCGCGGCGAGCGACGCGTCGGACAGCAAGGCCGACCGGGGCGGCGTGGCCGAGCCCCAGCAGCAGGCGGACGCGGCGGCCGGCAAGGCCGAGGCGCCGGCGGCCGGTTCGGCCCGCACGGAGCGGCAGCGGAAGACCCCGAAGCAGGCAGCGGCCCACGTCATCCGCACCGCCTCGCTCTCGGTGGAGGTGAAGGACGCGTCGAAGGCGGCCGCGCACGCCCGTGCGACGGCACAGGACGCGGGCGGGCTGGTCGAGAAGGAGACCACCGAACGGGTCGACGGCACGCGGGAGTCCTCGAACCTCGTGCTGCGCGTGCCGCAGGAGGCGTACGACGAGGTGCTGCGGGAGCTGTCGGGCGCGGGGAAGCTCGTCTCACGTACGTCGGCGGCCAAGGACGTCACCGACCAGGTCGTCGACACCGACAGCCGGATCGCGACCCAGCGGGCGAGCGTGGCGCGGGTGCGCAAGCTGATGGAGCGGGCCGAGAAGCTGGCCGATGTGGTCACGCTGGAAGGGGAACTGAGCACCCGTCAGGCGGACCTGGAGTCGCTGCTCGCCGAGCGGGCGTCGCTCAAGGACCGTACGACGCTGGCGACGATCACGCTCGACCTGATGGAGCCGGAGACGGCCGCCGGTGAGGCCGACGACGACCCGGGCTTCACGGACGCTCTCGCCGGGGGCTGGCACGCCTTCGTGACGATGCTGCGGTGGCTGGCGATGGCGGTCGGCGCGGCGGCCCCGTTCCTCGCCGTGGCGGCCGTCCTGGCCCTGCTGTGGCGGCTGCTGCGCCGCCGCCGGGGTGCGAAGGGCGAGTGAGTACGCCGGCAGCGCGGCCCGCCCCGTAGCGTGGGTGCGTATCGACGCGCTTCGGAGGGACCGGCATGACGGCGGAACGACTGGTGGTCATCGGCGGGGACGCGGCGGGCATGTCCGCCGCGTCCCAGGCCCGGCGGCTCAAGGGCCCGGACGAGCTGAGCATCACCGCCTTCGAGCGGGGCCACTTCACCTCGTACTCCGCGTGCGGCATCCCGTACTGGGTCAGCGGCGACGTGGCGGACCGGGACGAGCTCATCGCCCGTACACCCGAGGAGCACCGGGCCCGGGACATCGATCTGCGCACCCGCACCGAGGTGACGGAGATCGACGTGGCGGGGCGGCGGGTGCGCGCCCGGGACCGGGAGTCCGGCGAGACTTACTGGACCGGGTTCGACAAGCTGGTGATCGCCACCGGGGCACGGCCGGTGCGCCCGGAGCTGCCCGGCATGGACGCGCCGGGGGTGCACGGGGTGCAGACCCTGGACGACGGGCAGGCGCTGCTGGACAGCCTGGACCGTACGGAGGGCAGGCGCGCGGTCGTCGTCGGGGCGGGGTACATCGGCGTCGAGATGGCCGAGGCGATGCTGAAGCGCGGCTTCGAGGTGACCGTCCTCAACCGCGGCGAGCAGCCGATGGCGACGCTCGACCCGGACATGGGGCGCATGGTCCACGACGCCATGGACGGGCTCGGCATCACCACGGTGAACGGGGCGGCGGTCACCGCCATCCGTACCGGGCCGGACGGCCGCGTCACCGAGGTCGTCACGGGCGACGCCGGTTATCCGGCGGACATCGTGGTGCTCGGCATCGGCGTCGAGCCGGAGACGACGCTCGCCCGGGAGGCCGGGCTGCCGCTCGGCCCGCACGGCGGTCTGCTCACCGATCTGGCGATGCGGGTGGTGGGACACGAGAACATCTGGGCGGGCGGCGACTGCGTGGAGGTCCTGGACCTGGTGGCCGGCCACACCCGGCACATCGCGCTCGGCACGCACGCCAACAAGCACGGCCAGGTCATCGGCTCCAACGTCGGCGGCGGCTACGGCACGTTCCCCGGTGTGGTGGGTACGGCGGTGAGCAAGGTCTGCGACCTGGAGATCGCCCGGACCGGGCTGCGCGAGAAGGACGCCCGCGCGGTGGGCCTGCGGTACGTCACGGCGACCATCGAGTCGACGAGCCGGGCGGGCTACTACCCGGACGCGCGGCCCATGACGGTGAAGATGATCGCGGAGTACCGCACGGGCCGGCTCCTCGGCGTGCAGATCGTGGGCCGCGAGGGGGCCGGCAAGCGCGTCGACGTGGCGGCGGTGGCGCTCACCGCCCGGATGACCGTCGAGCAGATGACCGCGCTGGACCTGGGGTACGCGCCGCCGTTCTCGCCGGTCTGGGACCCGGTCCTGGTGGCGGCCCGCAAGACGGTCGCGGCGCTGCGGAAGGCGGGCACCGACTGAGCGGCGCCCGCCTCCGCGCGGTCAGCGGGCGGTGCGGGTGTGGACGTACTCGACGAGCCGGGAGAGCGCGTCCGGGTCCATGTTCGGCATCACGCCGTGGCCCAGGTTGAAGATGTGGCCCTCCAGGCCGGCGGCCGCGTCCAGCACCTCCTGGGTCTTGGCCTCCACCGCGGAGGTCGGCGCGAAGAGCACCGCCGGGTCGAGGTTGCCCTGGAGCGCCTTGCCGGGGCCGACGCGGCGGGCGGCCTCGTCCAGCGGGACCCGCCAGTCGACGCCGACGACGTCCGCGCCGGCCTCGCCCATGAGGCCGAGCAGTTCGCCGGTGCCGACGCCGAAGTGGATGCGCGGGACGTCGTAACGGGCGACGGTGTCGAAGACCTTCGCGGAGGCGGGCAGCACCGAGCGCCGGTAGTCGGCGGGGGCGAGGGCGCCGACCCAGGAGTCGAAGAGCTGGACGGCCGAGGCGCCGGCCTCGATCTGGACCTCGAGGAAGGCGCCGGTGATCTCGGCGAGGCGGTCGAGCAGGTCGGCCCACAGCTCCGGGTCGCCGTACATCATGGCCTTGGTGTGCTCGTGGTTGCGGGAGGGCCCGCCCTCCACGAGGTAGCTCGCGAGCGTGAACGGCGCACCCGCGAAGCCGATCAGCGGGGTCTCCCCCAGCTCGGCGGTGAGCAGGCCGATGGCCTCGGTGACGTACGGGACGTCCTCGGGCGTGAGGTCGCGCAGCCGGGCCAGGTCGGCGCGGGTGCGGACCGGCTCGGCGATGACCGGGCCGACACCGGGCTTGATGTCGAGGTCGATGCCGATCGCCTTGAGGGGCACGACGATGTCGCTGTAGTAGACGGCCGCGTCGACCTTGTGGCGGCGGACCGGCTGCATCGTGATCTCGGCGACCAGCTCCGGCATCGTGCAGGAGTCGAGCATCGGGATGCCTTCGCGCACCTTCAGGTACTCGGGCAGCGAGCGCCCCGCCTGACGCATGAACCAGACCGGCGTGTGCGGCACCGGCTCGCGCCGGCAGGCCTTCAGGAACGCCGAGTCGTAGGTGGCGGAAGTCTTCGTCTGCTGCCCGGAGGGGCGGTCGTTGGCACTCACGCACAGAATCTTCGCACGCGTGGGCAACGAGCCCGGCCCCGCACGGGTGTCCTTCCGCACGCGGAGCTTCCATTCCGCCTACTCTTCCCCGCATGGCTGCGGCTCAGGGACACATCTCCGGTCAATCCGATGGCGCTGACGGCGAGGACGGCGGGGAGGGTGGTGCCGTCCCGTCCGCGTTCCGTTCGGCGGTGGACGCGCTGCGCGCGGCGCGGCTGCGTCCCGAGCTGGAAGTGGAGCCGACCCGGCCGCCGAAGCGGCTCGCCCCGTACGCGTACGCGCTGGAGGCCGCGGTCGTCGACGGCGACGACGATCTCGCCGACGGCCGGCTCGTCCTGCTCCACGACCCGGCCGGGCACGAGGCCTGGCAGGGCAACTTCCGGCTCGTGACCCTGGTGCGCGCCGAGCTGGAGCCGGAGATGGCCGCCGATCCACTGCTGCCCGAGGTCTGCTGGTCCTGGCTGACCGGCGCGCTGGAGGCCCGGGGCCTCTTCTACGGGGAGGCCGGCGGCACGGTCACCATGGCGGGCTCGCACTACTTCGGCGCGCTGGAGACCCGGCGTCCCGCGACCCAGATCGAGATCCGGGCGTCCTGGACGCCGCGCGAGGGCCGCGGCGGGGTGCCGGACACGGCGGCGCACCTGGTCGCGTGGGGGGACCTGCTGTGCCAGATCGCGGGCCTGCCGCCCTCGGGCCCCGTCGACGCGGCGGTGGTGACGCTGCCCCAGCGACGGGGGCCCCAGGTCTCGTAGCCCCTGCCGGGACCGGTACGAGCGGGGCGGCCTCCGGGCCGCCCCGTTTTTCCGTGACGCCACGTCATGCGATCACTTTCAGCCAGCGAAAATCGCCCTCTCGAATCGACCGAACACCCCATTTGCCCGAATTGTTACTCAACAAATCGTGATCTTCCCCTAAAGGAGCAGGGGTCTGCTGCCGAAGGAGTCAATGACCCTTCAAGCACGGTTCGCCCCGGCTTCATCCCCGAGCCGGCCCGTCCCGCCACTCCCCAGGAGGCCTGGTGTCCGTTCTCCTAGAGCAGCCCGCAAGCCTGGTCGCCTACCGCCCGAACAAGCCGACGGCCATGGTCGTCGTGGCCGACCCGCGCGTCCGTTCCACCGTCACCCGCCATCTGTGGGCACTCGGAGTACGTGACGTCATCGAGGCGTCGTCCATCGCGGAGGCCCGTCCCCGCGTCGGCAACCCGCGCGACATCTGCGTAGCCGACGTCCACCTGCCCGACGGTTCCGGGCTGACCCTGCTGTCCGAAACCCGAGCCGCCGGCTGGCCCAACGGTCTCGCCCTGTCCGCCGCCGACGACATCGGCGCCGTGCGCAACGCCCTCGCGGGCGGAGTCAAGGGCTACGTCGTCACCGGCACCCGTACCAATATCGGCCACCCGGCCCGTCCCGGCGTCGCCCCCATCGGCGCCACCGCCGCCCGTATGCACCGCCGGCCCCCCGGCACCCCGAGCCACCCGGGCGGCTACCGCGAACTCTCCGGCCGCGAGGTGGAGGTTCTGCGGCTCGTCGCCGAGGGCCAGTCCAACAAGGCCATCGGCGTCTCCATGGGCCTGTCCGCCCTGACCGTCAAGAGTCACCTCGCCCGCATCGCCCGCAAGCTCGGCACCGGAGACCGCGCAGGAATGGTCGCCGTGGCCCTGCGGACGGGCATCATCCACTGATCCTCCGCACCCGGCCGGTGCGCGGGAACGCGGAACCGGCTGGATTACGCGCATGGGCGGCGGCCGACGGAACGTTCCGTCGGCCGCCGCCGCGCACACACAGATACCCTTGACACGTGACCGACGCCCAAGAGACCGCAGCAGACACATCACTGCGAACCACCGGGGGCGCTCCCCCGGACGACGTCGCCCCGGCGCCGATCCCCTTGCTGGAACCGCGCGAGGGCATTCCGCCGGTGGTGGCGTCCGACGACGCCCTGGCCGGGGTGATCGCCGCCTTCGCCGCGGGCTCGGGCCCGGTGGCCGTCGACGCCGAGCGGGCGTCCGGCTACCGCTACGGCCAGCGCGCCTACCTCGTACAGCTGCGGCGTGACGGGGCGGGCAGCGCGCTCGTCGACCCCGTCGGCTGCCCCGACCTGTCCGGACTCGGCGAGGCGCTGCACGGCACCGAATGGATCCTGCACGCGGCGACGCAGGACCTGCCCTGTCTGCGCGAGATAGGGATGACACCGACCGGACTCTTCGACACCGAGCTGGCCGGACGGCTGGCGGGCTTCCCGCGCGTCGGCCTCGGCGCCATGGTCGAGAACGTCCTCGGCTACTCGCTGGAGAAGGGCCACTCCGCCGTCGACTGGTCCACCCGCCCGCTGCCCGAGCCCTGGCTGCGCTACGCGGCGCTCGACGTCGAGCTCCTGATCGACCTGCGCAACGCGCTGGAGGACGAGCTCGACCGGCAGAACAAGCTGGAATGGGCCCAGGAGGAGTTCGCCGCCATCGCCTCGGCGCCGCCCGCTCCCCCGCGCCAGGACCCGTGGCGCCGCACCTCCGGGATGCACAAGGTCCGCCGCCGCCGGCAGATGGCGGTCGTACGCGAGCTGTGGAACGCCCGCGACCAGATCGCCCGGCGGCGGGACGTCTCGCCCGGCAAGGTGCTCGGCGACGGGGCGATCATCGAGGCCGCGCTCGCGCTGCCGCCCAACACCCAGGCCCTGACGGCCCTGCCCGGCTTCGGACCGCGCATGGGGCGGCGCCAGCTGGAGCAGTGGCAGGCCGCCGTCGACCGGGCCAAGGCACTGCCCGACACGGAGCTGCCGCAGCCCGGCCAGGCCGTCGCGGGCCCTCCCCCGCCGCGCGCCTGGGCGGACAAGGACCCGGCAGCCGCGGCCCGGCTCTCGGCCGCCCGCGCCGCCGTGTCCGCGCTCGCGGAGCGGCTGCACCTGCCGCAGGAGAACCTGATGACGCCGGACACGGTGCGCCGGATCTGCTGGGAACCGCCGAAGAACCCGACGCCGGAGACGGTCGAGTCCGCGCTCGCCGGGTACGGCGCGCGGCACTGGCAGATCGAGCAGGTGGCCCCGCTGCTGCTCCGCGCGCTCACGCAGTCCGCGTAAGGCATAGGACAGAGGCGCAGCACAGAGGGGCATCACAGGGGCGTATTCACGCCAGCTTCTCCGTGGCCGCGCAGGGAGCGCGCATGGCCCGGACGGACTCGAAAACGAGTCCGTCCGGGCCATTCGCGGTGTGTGGGGCGCCTTTCCGCGGACAATTTCCGCATGTGACCTTCGCCGCTCCGGCCACAGGGGGTGGGCAGTCTGGTTACCCGCAAGTAGCATGAGCGCAGCGGCGTGCCTCCGGGCGCGCCCCGCAGCAGTGCCATCCCGCACCCTGGAGGAGAGCCATCGTGCCTCGTACCATCCGGGACGTCGTCTTCGTCGACGGCGTCCGCACCCCGTTCGGCAAGGCGGGCCCGAAGGGCATCTACCACGAGACCCGCGCCGACGATCTCGTCGTGAAGGCCATCCGGGAGCTGCTGCGCCGCAACCCGGACCTGGACCCCAAGAAGATCGACGAGGTCGCCATCGCCGCGACCACGCAGATCGGGGACCAGGGCCTCACGCTCGGCCGTACCGCCGGAATCCTGGCCGGTCTGCCGCAGTCCGTCCCGGGCTACTCCATCGACCGCATGTGCGCGGGCGCCCTGACCGCCGTCACCTCGACGGCCGGCTCCATCGCCTTCGGCGCGTACGACGTCGTCGTCGCCGGTGGCGTCGAGCACATGGGCCGCCACCCCATGGGCGAGGGCGTCGACCCGAACCCGCGGTTCGTGTCGGAGAAGCTGGTCGACGAGTCCGCCCTGTTCATGGGCATGACCGCGGAGAACCTGCACGACCGGTACCCCACGATCACCAAGCAGCGCGCCGACGCGTACGCGGTCCGCTCGCAGGAGAAGGCCGCCAAGGCGTACGCCAACGGCAAGATCCAGCAGGACCTGGTGCCGGTCTCGGTCCGCCGCACCAACGCGGAGGCCGGTGAGACGGGCTGGGGCCTGGTCACCGCCGACGAGCCGATGCGCCCGGGGACCACCATGGAGTCCCTGGCCAATCTGAAGACCCCGTTCCGCGCCCACGGCCGTGTCACCGCCGGTAACGCCGCGGGTCTCAACGACGGCGCCACCGCATCCCTGCTCGCCGCCGAGGACGTCGCGCGCGAGCTGGGCCTCCCGGTCAAGATGCGCCTGGTCTCCTACGCCTTCGCGGGCGTCGAGCCGGAGGTCATGGGCTACGGCCCGATCCCGGCCACGGAGAAGGCCCTCGCCCAGGCCGGCCTGTCCATCTCGGACATCGGTCTCTTCGAGATCAACGAGGCGTTCGCCGTACAGGTGCTGGCGTTCCTGGAGCACTACGGCATCGCCGACGACGACGCCCGCGTCAACCAGTACGGCGGCGCGATCGCCTACGGTCACCCGCTGGCCTCCTCCGGCGTCCGGCTGATGACCCAGCTGGCCCGCCAGTTCGAGGAGCAGCCCGAGGTCCGTTACGGCCTCACGACCATGTGCGTCGGCTTCGGCATGGGCGCGACGGTCGTCTGGGAGAACCCGCACTTCGAGAACGCCGGAGGCGACAAGTGAGCACCACCACCGAGCTTCTGAAGGGTGCGGCCGAGCTGTTCCCGGACGAGGTCGTCACCCAGGCGCACGTACGCCACCTGGACCTGCCGGCCGGCGCGGGGCGCTTCGCCCTCATCACGCTGGACAACGGCTTCGACCACACCAAGCCGACCACCTTCGGACCGCAGTCGCTGGCGAACCTGAACGCCGCGATCGACCAGGTCGAGAAGGAGGCCGCCGACGGCGCCATCACCGGCATCGGCATCACCGGCAAGCCGTTCATCTTCGCGGTCGGCGCCGACCTCAAGGGCGTCGAGCTGCTCAAGGAGCACAAGGACGCGCTGGCCATCGGCAAGGGCGGCCACGACGTCTTCCGCCGCCTCTCCGGCCTCGCGGTCCCGACGTTCGCGTACTACAACGGCGCGGCGATGGGCGGCGGTGTCGAGGTCGGGCTGCACTGCTCGTACCGCACCGTCTCCAAGGCGCTGCCCGCGTTCTCGCTGCCCGAGGTCTTCCTCGGTCTGGTCCCCGGCTGGGGCGGCTGCGCGCTGCTGCCGAACCTGATCGGCGCCGACCGCGCGGTCTCGGTGATCATCGAGAACTCGCTGAACCAGAACCGCCAGCTCAAGGGCAAGCAGGTCTTCGAGCTCGGCATCGCCGACGCGATCTTCGAGGGCGCGGACTTCCTGGAGCGCTCGCTGGTGTGGACCGCCGACGTGCTCAACGGCACGGTCGCGGTGGAGCGCCCCGAGGTCGACCGCGGCGAGGCCTGGGACCAGGCCGTCGCCCGCGGCCGTGCCATCGCCGACTCCAAGGTGCACGGCGCGGCCCCGGCCGCGTACCGCGCGCTGGAGATCATCGCCGCGGCCAAGGACGGCGACCTGTCCGCCGGCTTCGACGCCGAGGACCAGGCCCTCGCGGACCTGATCATGGGCAGCGAGCTGCGCTCCGGGATCTACTCCTTCAACCTGGTCCAGAAGCGCGCCAAGCGCCCGGCCGGTGCCCCGGACAAGAACCTGGCCCGCCCGGTCACCAAGGTCGGCGTGGTGGGCGCGGGCCTGATGGCCAGCCAGCTCGCCCTGCTCTTCCTGCGCCGTCTGGAGGTGCCGGTCGTGCTGACCGACATCGACCAGGAGCGCGTCGACAAGGGTGTGGGCTACGTCCACGCCGAGATCGAGAAGCTGCTCGGCAAGGGCCGCATCAACCAGGACAAGGCCAACCGCCTGAAGGCCCTGGTCACCGGTGTGCTGGACAAGGCGGAGGGCTTCTCCGACGCCGACTTCATCATCGAGGCGGTGTTCGAGGAGATCGGCGTCAAGCAGCAGGTGTTCGCCGAGGTCGAGGCGGTCGCCCCGGCGCACGCGATCCTCGCCACCAACACCTCGTCCCTCTCGGTCACCGAGATGGCCTCGAAGCTGAAGCACCCCGAGCGCGTGGTCGGCTTCCACTTCTTCAACCCGGTCGCGATCCTCCCGCTCCTGGAGATCGTGCGCGGCGAGCGGACGGACGACGCCTCGCTGGCGACGGCCTTCGGTGTCGCCCGCAAGCTGAAGAAGACCGCGGTCCTGGTGAAGGACGCCCCGGCGTTCGTCGTCAACCGCATCCTCACCCGCTTCATGGGCGAGATCCAGAACGTCATCGACGAGGGCACCCCGGTCGAGGTCGCGGAGAAGGCCATCGAGCCCCTCGGCCTGCCGATGTCCCCGCTGGTGCTGCTGGAGCTCGTCGGCCCGGCGATCGGCCTGCACGTCTCCGAGACCCTGAACCGCGCCTTCCCGGAGCGCTTCACGGTCTCCGAGAACCTGGCCGCCGTGGTCAAGGCCGGCAAGCGCGGCTTCTACGTCTACGACTCCGGCAAGCCGGAGCTGGACCCGGAGGTCGCCGCCCTCCTCAAGCAGGGCGACACCGTCCTGTCCGAGGAGCAGGTCCGCGACCGCGTCCTGGACGCGGTGGCGCAGGAGATCGGCCTGATGCTGGACGAGGGCGTCGTCGCCGAGGCCCAGGACATCGACCTCTGCCTGATCACCGGCGCGGGCTGGCCCTTCCACCTGGGCGGCATCACGCCGTACCTGGACCGCGAGGGCGTCTCCGAGCGCGTGAACGGCAAGAAGTTCCTGGCGCAGGGCGTGGCCAGCGTTCCGGCGTAGCGATCCGCCCGGCGAACGTTCCGGCGCAGGGCGTTCGTCCGGTGGGACGGGCCGTACGGGATTCTTCCCGTGCGGCCCGTCGTGCTGTGGGGGGCCGGGCTGTCAGGGTGCGAGGCGTCGTGGGACGACGAGGAGCGCGTTGGAGACCTTGCGCTGGCGTTCCTCGTCCGTGTCCCCGGGGTCCGAGGGGCTGTTGCGGACCTTGTCCCGGACCACCATGGTGCTCGACCCGCCACCGTCGAGGTTGATGGCGTCCTCGGCGCCGAGGGAGACCAGGACTCCGGCCGCTTCGGTCAGGCTGACGCCCTCGCTGACGCCCGGCCGGCGGCCGTCGAACACGACGAGCAGGAGGGTGCCGTCCGGTCGGATGCCGGCGACCGTGCGGGGTGAGCGGCTGCTGACGGCTGCCTCGGAGACCCCGTTGGCCGCCGCGTTGATCCAGGACCGGCCGTGGCGCACGAGCGCGGGTCCGGCTCCGACGATCGAGGCGCCCTCGGTGTCCACCTCCGAGCCGTCCGGGTCCGTGACATGGGACTCCACGGTGAGGGTGCGGCCCGGCGTCGCGTGTGCACGGAGCCAGCCGGCCGCGGTGCCGATGCCCACGAGGGTGCGACCGCCTGCCGGAACCGGGCCGCCCGCGGGGCTGCGCACCGCCGTCACCGTGCCGTTCGCGTCGAGCACCGCCTCGACGCTGTGCCGGTCGGCGCCCGGGGTCGGCGCCCCCCACTGGTCGGGGAAGTCGATGAGTTCGTCCGGGTCGAAGCAGACGCGCCCCGGCAGCGGGTCGCCGGTCCGTGCCCCGGTGTCGGTGCGCCGGTCCCCGCCGACGCCCCCGCAGCCGACGATCCGCCCCGGGACCCGGTCGGTGCCGTCCACGACCGCGCGGGCGCCGTCGGACGAGGTGACGTAGGTGGCGGACCGCAGCTCGGTGATCCGGGGCCGCTCGCCGCGCCCCGGAAGGATCAGCGCGGTGCGCCCGTTGGTGGCCTCGCTGAGGAGAACGCCGTCGGAGACGTAGAGGCCCAGGGGGTCGCCCTTGTAGCGCGCGGAGTCCGAGTCGAAGTAGGTGCCGTTGACCGCGGCGATCGCGTCGGCCCCGCGGGCGAGGTCGAGGACGGTGCCGGTCGTGGCCACCGTGCCGCCGTGGCTTGTCCGGATGTCGGCCGGGGCGTCCGGCGCTACGGCCAGCACGCTGACCCGGACCGGGCCGCCGTCCGCCAGCCTGCGCACGGACTGCCGGAACGTGATGCCGTGGGGAAGGTCCTCCGCCGGCTGTGAACTGCCCGTGGAGGGCCGGGGATCCCGCGCGCCGCCGTCGTCCGGACCCGCGCCGGTCTGTGCGGTGCACGCGGCGGTCAGGAGGGCGAGCAGGAGCGCCGGTGTGCGCGCGGCCCGTCGTCCGTTCATGTCCCACTCCCCTGCCCCCGGACAACGAACAGGATCTGTCCGGGTACCGCGCGGGGATTCGCCTCGGATACCAGCCATATGACGGTTCGGATGCTATCAACAACGCGCCCGTGCCCGGTTGGATCATTCGTGCTGAATTCGGGCTCGACTGACGGCGTGAGGGCCGGATAGACTCGGACGGCTTCCGTCCGGGGCCGTGTCAGGAATCACACAGGAGCAGGCAGCGTATCTCGATGACCACAGCACTCCCTCCTCTCGTGCCGAATCGCGCGGCCACCGACCGGCGCCGAGTGGTCACCGAGACGGACACCACGGGCCCTTTTCCCGTCGAGTACCGCTTTCGGCCCGCCGACGGAGACGCACAGCATCTGATCGTGGTGTTCTCCGGGCTCGGTGCGCCCAACGGTTATCACTTCGCCGGTAAATCCCTCATGGATCTGCGCGCCAATATCCTGTGGATCCGGGACGATTTCGACGGCCATTACAGCTATTACATGTGCCGGAACATGGATTTCGGTATCGAGGCGTCGGTGGCCGGGCTCATCGAGCGTACGCTCGCCCGGCTCGGGCTCGGCCGGGACCGGGTGAGCCTGCTCGGCGTCTCGAAGGGCGGCAGCGCGGCCCTCTATTACGGCCTGCGGTACGGATACCGGAACATCGTCACCGTGGTGCCGCAGTTCCTGATCGGCAGCTATGTCCGCGACAGGCCGGTGACCGGTCAGTACATGCTGGGCGAGACGATGCCGCAGCAGAACGTGGATGTGCTCGACGGCGCGATACCCGACATGCTCAAGGCGCGTGGCGGACAGGGGCACAACATCTACCTGTTCACCTCCGAGGCGGACGAGCAGTACGAAACGGAAATCAACCCGCATCTCCAGCTCTTCTGGGCCTGCGAGAACTTCAACCTCATCCGCACCGATTCCCCGATGGTGCGTCAGCACGGCGAGGTGTCCGGGTACAACATGCCGCTCATCGCCGGCGTGCTGTCCGCGCTCACCGAGGGGGCCGACCCCCGGATCGGCTTTGTGGAGAACGGAAAACAGCAGGTCAACGAGGCAGAGCGGCAGTCCTACCTGTACGAGCTGCGGGCGTCGGACGCCCTGACGGCCGTGGTGAAGAAGCAGGACATCCGCGGAGCGAACATCATCCTGTCCGGGGACGCGTTCATCCCCGGCGAATCTCCCTATGCGCAGTCCATGACGACGAAGAGTCTGATCATGGAGAGCGGGAGCCGTCACTTCGAGTACCCCTTGGCCACGACGGACGCCAAGTATCTCTACAGCCAGTACTTCGACCGGTTCTCCTGCGACTATCCCAACGGCGGATTCGAGCCCGAATCGCCCTCGGGTATCTCCATGAAGGGCCTTCCGGTCGGCACGTACAACCTCTCCGTTCGCGTGGTGAGCCCGGCCGAGGGAATAGACAGGCGTACCGCTCTGGTGGCTCGCCGCCCCTTCGACATCAGGCGGCCCGTCGGCGGGAACGAAGCGGTTCTGATCGGGGACGGAAAGCGGGTCCGGCTGATCCGCAGGCCCATTGTCGGCCAGTTCTCGGCGGAGACGGTCTTTTCCCTGGAATCGTCCTGGCTGAAGGAACGGACCCTGCATGTGGAGGGTGCGCTGTTCGTCCATGGAATAGAGGCGGGCGACCGGGGGCACGGCCAGTACTATCTGGTGCTGCAGGGCCAGGACACCACGCACTCGTTCCGGCTCGGAATGTCACGCAAAACAGCGGTGATCCGCAAGCACGTACGGCGGGGCGATTTCGGGAACTACGACTTCGCCTATTTCGCCACGTCGGGATACAACGGCGTCGACCTGCAGAAGGCCGCACCGGGTGTGTACGAGGTCTATATCTCGCTGAGCACCGGCGGGTCGCTGTTCTCGGCCGCCGCCGGAAGCATCACGCTGGACTGAGGGCGGGACCGGGGAACAGAACCAGGAGAACGGGCGGGGGAATTCCGGGCGCAGAGCCCTCACGCCCCCGCCCGCATTCACGCCCGCTCGCTCTCCTGCTCCTCCGGCCGCCCCATCACGAGCGGTGCCGACATCCGGCCCGGGTCGCCACCCGCCGTGGCGTCCATCGTGTCGATGACGTCGAAGGCGCGCCGGCAGTTGTTGGTGTCCCGCAGGACGAAGAACTCCTCGGCGCGGCGGCGGTACTCGGGTTCGACCTCGAAGCCGCGGGCGACGGAGGCGATGATCTCGTCCACCGCGCGGTCGACCGTTCCGCAGGCGGGGCCGAAGCCGTCGCGTGCCAGGTCGAAGTAGCCCCGCTTGTAGTGCTTGCTGTAGAACGCCTCGTCGTCGAAGTTCGTGTAGACGATCGGCTTGCCCATGTACGCGACGTCGAAGAACACCGAGGAATAGTCGGTGACCAGCATGGAGCACTCGCGCATCGCCAGCTGCACGTCCCGGCCCGTCGAGGAGACGGTGATGGACGGGTGATCGATCCGGAAGTGCTTCAGGTACGGGCGGATCTCGTAGTGCGGCATGAACTCCAGCTCCACGCCGTAGTACTGGAGCGCCTTGAGCAGCCTCTCGTCGCGCAGCAGCGCGGAGAAGAACCGGTAGTACTCCGAGGCGGCGAACGGGATCTCGGGCTTGGCCGCCCTGTTGTACGAGGGGGCCACGATGTCGCGTCGCCAGGTGGGCATGACCAGGACCTTGCGCGGGCCGTCGAGCGGCTTGAGCGCGTCGTAGCGCGGCAGCCCCGTGGCGGCGACCCTGTCGTATCCGTACCCGCAGTGCTCGGCGTAGTAGGCGCGTTCGCTGCGGCCCGTCGTGAGGACCATGTCGACGTTGGTGACCTGCGCGTGGATGGACCCGACGACGTCGTTGTAGACGACACCGTGCTGGAGGAAGACGCGCTTGTAGCGCAGCAGGTCGCCGTATCCCCGCAGGAAGGCCCGTTTGGACAGGCCGGGGAAGCCGAGGTAGGCCTCCAGGTCGTAGGCGTTGACGAGCCGGGTGGCGTGCAGCAGGTAGGCGCGGTACTTCCAGGAGAGCCGGTCGACGACCTGGCCCAGGTGGTCGATCTTCGCGCGGTCCTGGGCGTCGCCGTTGATCGCGTAGAAGACCTTGCGCTTCGGCTCGTTCTCCCTGATCCACTTGAACAGGTGGTACGAGTTGTCCTGGGCCGTGTCCTCGCGCTCGCCGATGATCCAGATGTTCCTGCGGTGCAGCCTCGGATACGTGAGCCAGTACAGGAGCCGGGTGCGCCAGCCGGACCGGCCGGGCAGCGAGTTGCGTATCTCCTCGGCCAGGCGGCGCAGCTTGTGACGCGCCCTGTTGACCGGTCCGCTGATCCGGCGCAGGGTCACGGACTCGTCGTCGGCGACGGTCAGCCGGACCCGGGCCCGGCCGGAGCGGTGCACGCCCTTGAAGCGGTGCAGCATCTGACGGGCTTCGACGGCGATGTCGTGGCTGCGTCCGTCGTCGTGGACGCGGACGCGGAGCGTCAGATCGCGGCGGGAGAGCCCGGCGAGGTCGCCGGGGCGGGCGGTGGCGCGCCAGCCCGCGTACCAGTCCTGTTCCTTGCGCGTGCGCCACCGGTCGCGGCGGTAGACCTGCTCGATCGCGAGACCGGCCTCCCGGCGTCCGTCGCTGAGGACCAGTTCGAGACGGTTGGTGAAGAGCTGCGCGATGTCGACGCCGGACAGCACCAGCAGTCCTTCGAAGTGCAGCTGGTCGCCGTCGGGTACGAAGGTTTCCAGGACGGCCTTCTGCCGGTCCACCCGCAGCAGCGTGGTCTCCGTGCGGTCCGCTTCGAGGCGGCGGTGCAGCCCCTCCTCGTCGACGAGCAGCCGCGGCAGGTAGGCGGGCTTGGCGTACGGGTCGCAGAACAGCTCGTAGTTGCCGGTCCGTACGGCGTGGTGCTGGAGACGTGCCATCGGCACGCCGGCGTACTGGAGGATCAGTTCGTCGGGTATCGGCCGGTAGACGTCGACCAGGGCGGGGAAGACGCCGGCGATCTCCGCCCGGCTCATGATCCGGTGGATGTTGCGCAGATGCGGCTGCATGGAGCGGACCACGAAGCGCATGGCCAGCCGGGCGTCGCGGGCGTTCAGCCGCTCCGTCATCCGGATGATGTGGCGGCAGAGGCGGATCAGTTCCTGGGTCTTGACCGGGTCGTTCCAGGCGAGGTCGAACAGCGAGTCCCGCCGTTCCGGGTCACGCGTGTACGAGGTGGCGGTGGGCGCGGTCGTGACCGTACGGGCGTGCAGGAGGGCGGGCACCGTGAGCCAGGCGTCCTCGAAGCCGGGGCCGTGGCCCGTGCGCAGGCCGTGCCGGCGCAGCAGGGCGGTACGGAACAGCTTGGTGCCCAGCTCCGCGGAGAAGATCAGGTAGGGCGCCTTGTCCAGCCGGCTGACACGAGGGGCGTCCGCTCCGAAGTAGCGCCTCCAGGGCGCGTCGGCACTGCTGCGCGGCCCGGGAAAGTTGTCCTGGTCGCCGACCACCACGTCGGCCTCGCACCGGCGGGCGGCGGCCACGAGCCGGCCCACGCAGTTCTCGCCGAGGATGTCCTGCGCGCGGGCGAACATGACGTAGGGCGCGTGCACGTAACGCAGGCCGTTGTCGTAGCTGGAGCGTGCGCCGAGACTGATCTGCGGGACGACCTCGACGTTGCCGTGGTACGCGGCGAAATCGGCCAGCTGCGCGGAGGTGGCGTCGGTGGAGCCGTCGTCGACGAGGATCACCTGGGTCGCGGCGAATTCACGCTGGGCGAGCAGGGAGCTCAGGAACTCGTAGAGGTTGTACTCGTCGTTGTGGCAGTGCACCACGATCGCGGCCTCGTACGACTCCGGCGGGGGTGCCGCGGGGGCCTGGGCGGGATCGTTCTGCCACCAGAGCCACGGGGTGCCGCGCGGGTGGTCGACGGTCTGCTGCTCGGTGGTCTCCGGACGCAGGGCGAGGTTGCCGCTGACCGTCTCGTAGATCTCGTACGTGTCCTGGGGGCCCTGGTAGCGCTCGCGCCCGATGTCGAGGCCCGAGACCGCGACGGTGGTGGTGGCCCGTTCCCCGCCGTGCCGTATCTGTACGAACAGGTTCCAGTTGCCGGCCCGGTCGGCCGCGCCCAGGGTGGAGGCCAGGTCCACCGTGGTGTGGTAGCGGATGAACTCCTCGTCGACGTCCACGCCGGTCACTTCGAAGGAGTGGTCGGCCTTGGTGCTGCGGCGGCGGAGCACCGCGGTGAGTTCCAGCTTGTCCTTCGGCCCGACCCTGCCGAACTGGTTGCGGATGTAGCCGGTGACATGGAGCGTGCCGTTCCGGATCTCCACCAGGGTGGCCTGGTTGAACAGCCGCGCGTCGGAGAGGCTGTTGCCGGTCAGATCGAGGTCGGTGACGTCCAGGAACCGTTCGGCCTCCGGCCGGCCGAGCAGCGAGGCGGACCAGTAGACCTTGTCGTCACGGCGCACGAGGTCGGAGCTGAGCACGCTCCGGCGCTGGGTGTAGTCGGAGACGGTGAGCGCGAGGTCCACCCGGTCGTGCATCAGGCTGAAGGCCCGTACGCGCTCCAGCGGGCCGCACAGGTCGTAGACCTCGGGCGGCAGGGATCTGAGGTACGGCGCCACGAAGCCGGCGAATCCGGCCCGGAACTGCGGGTCGCCCGCCCGCAGTTCGGGCGTGTAGAGCCGCAGGTCGTGCGAGAGGAACTTGGCCGCCTTGTGGGCGAGCAGTTCCTGCTCGCCCTGCTGGACGAGGAACGCGTCCGCGTACTGGTGCACCCGGACCCGGTCGCGGATGCTGCGCAGTTCGCCGCGCCGGTTGGTAATGGAGGGGGTGTCGGTCTCCCGCTCCCAGATCCACCGGTAGACGGGGGCGGCGAGCAGGGTGACCGAACGCGCGGAGTACCAGGCGACGGTCGAGAAGTAGGTGTCCTCGAAAAAGAGTTCCTCGGGGAAGCGGATGCCGTGGTTGAGCAGAAAGTCCAGCCGGTAGAGCTTGGCCGCCGCGATCGGGTCCTGGAGGAGTTCGGGCATGGCCCGCAGACCGCCCTCGACGGTGCGGTCGGTGCCGTAGAGCTGGGACTGCCAGACGGTGATCTCGTCCTTGGCGAGGTTCACCCGCAGCGCGCGCCCCGCGGTGATGTCCGCCCCGGTGGTCAGCGCGGACTGCAACAGCGTCTCGCACGCTTTGAGCGGCAGTTCGTCGTCGGCGTCGAGGAACATCACGTACTGACCGGTGGCGGCCATGATGCCGTTGTTGCGCGGCGCGCCCACACCGCCGCTGTTCTGCGGGCGTTCGACGATCCGGACGCGGCGGTCGCCGGCCGCGAACTCGCGTGCCACCTGGAGCGTCCCGTCGGCCGACGCGTCGTCCACAACGATCACCTCGACGGCGCGGTGCGTCTGGGCCAGCGCGGACTGGAGGGCCCGGCCGAGCGTGGCACTCGCGTTGTACGCCGGCACCACGACCGTCACGGTGTACAGCGACGGGTCGGCGGGCGGGGTCATCGTACGGACCCTTCGCTCTCGGCCCAGTAGGGCACCGCGCGGAGCTGCTGCGTCTCGATGTCGGCCGCGTGCGGGGTGTAGGGCCGGGGGTACGGCTGGAAGCCGAGGTCGTCGTCCTGCTCGGGGAGCGGGAACTTCTCGGCCAGGGCCTGCGGCTGGTCGTCGGCGTCACCGGCGCGGCGGTGGCGTCCCCGGTGGAGGTGTTCGGCGATCACGCCGGCCTTCGAGGGCTCGGTGGCGAGCTTCTCCATGAGCCGGGTGAAGTCACGGGTGGACAGCCAGAACTTGTACATGATCACGAGCTCGAAGAGGCCGAGCGCCGCGGCGGATATCGCGGTCGTCCACAGGATCTGGCCGATCAGCGGCGCCACGATGAAGATGAACATCTGGAACTCGATGCCGCTGATCAGGTGCGGCCGGATGCGGCTGCGCAGCAGGGCCTGGCGGAAGCGCGTGTACCAGGGGAAGCGGTTGCGGAACTGGGCGTGCAGGTCGACGACGTCGCCGCTCTGCTGCTTGAGGACCTCGGCCTCGACGCCGGGGTTCTCCCGGAGCAGGTCCTCGATGAAGACGACCTTGGGCTGGTCGGCCGCCGTCTCGGCGGCGTCGTGCCGGGCCTGCTCGTCCTCCAGTGCCTTGCGCTCCAGCGTGACCTTCTCGATCTTCATACGCATGGACATGCGCATCTTGTAGATCTGCAGGGCGTCGACGTACCGGAGCATGTCGAGGAAGACGACGGCCAGGGCGGCGAGGAGGTAGAGCTCGTTGTGGGTGCGCAGGTACTGGCCGCCCATGAGGGCGAGCGCGCAGAAGAGCACCCTGATGCGGTCGAAGACGTAGTCGAGCCAGCCACCGAAGACGGTGCCGTTGCCCTTGAGGCGGGCGAGTTTGCCGTCGATGCAGTCGAGGATGAAGCTCAGGTGGTAGAGCGCGGCCCCGATCACGAGGGAGCCGGTGTCACCCTTGAGGAAGAAGTACGCGGAGCCGAGGCCGACGAAGAGCGCGGACCAGGTGACCCGGTTCGGCGTGATGAATCTGAACTTCGCCATCCCGATCAGCATGCGCGTGGCCACGGGATCGACCAGCAGGACGGTCCACCAGGCATCGCGCTTCTTGCATGTCAGTTTCTGAACGGCGCGCAGCGACAGCTTCCCCATAACCCCTCAGACAACACGACTCACGCGGTCAACGCGGCCCCATCGGCCTGCAAGAAGTCGCAATCAAGGGGCGTTCACACTATGGACACAGGAGCTTCATCTGCGATCCACATAAAGACAGGATCAAACCTTATCAAGATCAAGGTCAAACTCGAAACTGTCAAAGGTGATCACACATGCTCGCATGACCATGGCGGAGCCCCAGGTCAGACCGTGGGGCGCACCACGGTCCAGGAAGCGAACGCGAGGCCGCTCGCCCCCGGCTCCTGCCGCGCGACCCGCAGCCGGCCGTCGGCGCCCAGCAGCGCCACGACCGCCCGGCCCAGGCCGTCCAGCGCCACCGCGGGCGGCACCACCGAGGTCTCCCCCGCGTCGAACCACCACACACCGCCCTCCGGCCGCCCGTCCGCGTGCGCGCCCACGAGGCACGCGCCGGACTCCCCCGACCGCACCAGCACCGTGCAGCCCCAGCCCTGGATGCCGACGCCGGCGACCGCGGCCACCGGCCCCGTACCGTCCGGGCCTCCCAGACTCACGGCGCCGGCCCCCGGCACCTGCACACAGACCTCGTTGCTCCCCGCGTACCGGTAGCGCACCGACCCCGCCTCGGGAGCCGCCGACAGGCTGCCGGGGACGGGGCCGACCGAGCCGGTGGCGTCCAGCGTCCACTCGCCCGGCGGCGTCCCCCGGTGCCAGCGGACGGCGGCCGCCGTGTCCCGGGCCCTGGCCCAGACCTCGGGATCGCCCGAACCGCCGGACAGCGCGGTCAGTTCATCGGCCACCATGACGCCGCGCAGGTGCTGCCAGCCGCTCCACCGTCCGTCCGCCCCCTGCCGGCGGGTACTGATGCCGTGGCCGATGTTGCGTGCGAAGACATGGAGGCCGCCCCCGGCGTCGAAGGCCGCGGCGGGGAAGCCGACCTCGCGGCTCTTGGCCGGGTCGTTGCCGTGCGGATTGCCCGCGGAGTGCCAGGGGCCCGGCGGGCGCCCGCTCTGGTACTGGGTCGTGTGGACCACATCGACGTACTTCTCGCCGTCCGGCCGCTTCCTGCGGCGCAGCGCGAAGAGGTGCACGTAGCCCTGGGCGTCCTGGACCACTTCGAGGCCGGGCAGCAGGTCCGGCCCTTCGAGGAGCTCCGGTCCGCTCCACTCGTCCCCGCCCACGCGCCGCTCGGTCCAGCGCAACACCCCGGCCGCCGACGGCAGATAGGCGGAGAGCCGCCCGTCCACCCCCCTGACGAGCCAGCGGAGCGGCAGCGGATGGCGGGCGCACGCACGGTCGCCCAGCGTCGCCGGCGCCCCCGCGCGGTGGCACCGCACGAACACCGGCGATCCGCACTCCCGCTGATAGGTGCGGGCGGCGGCGATCGTGGCGCGCGCCACACTGCCGCGCAGCGGCGGCTCGGTCACGACCGGGCGGTTGGCCTCCAGGTCGATCGACGCGTGCTCGGGGTCCGGGTCGAGCGTGGTCACCAGGAGCGGTCGCAGCTCGCGCAGGGCGTCGAGCACCCGGGCGATGGTCTTCTCCGGCTCGGCATCGATGACCCAGGGCTCGTCCGCCACCCGGACGCCGCGGGCCGCCGCGTCGGCCACGGCACGGCCGAGCGCCGCCCGTTCGTCCGGCGTACCGGGCTGGGCGCAGACGATGTCGACCGACGGACCGCTCCCCTGCAACGCCAGCGGTTCCAGGGCGTCCCCCGGCGTCGCGACCACGATCGCCACGCCGCCGGCGTCACCCTCCCGCGTCGTACGCACGCGATCCCGGCCCGGCCTGCCGCGCTCGGACCGGCGCTCCCCTCTGCGTGCCATGCGCCCCGCCCCCCTCGTGTGTGGAGCCGGGCTGATGGACATCCCGGCTCCACAGAAGATATGCACTCTCGCTTCGGTCAGGAAATCCACCCATAGCGCGGCGATGTCCGGTGGGTTCGGACAGACATGATCATTTTCTCCCTCGACCGGTCACCGCCACCCCTGCCCCGGACTGCCCGGTCTGTCACAGTTGCGCCACAGCCTTCGTACGCACACCTGATCGAGTGTTTATAGTGCTCATCCCGGGAAAACGAGGACCGGCTCCACCCCCCACCCGAGTCCCACCCCCATCACCTGCGCCCTGACCAGGCCATAAGCTGTGAGGACTCACTCAGGATGAGCCAAGACGCCACCACCCCCGGCCAGGGGAGCTCCCCGGAGACCTCCCGCCGCCGCGGGCGCAAGCGCGTTCGGACGCGGGGCCAGCGCATACGGCGGGCGATCCTGGTGTCGGCCCTGGTGCTCGTCGTCGCCGCGGGCGGCACCGCGTGGTGGCTCTGGAGCCGCCTCGACGGCAACATCAAGGGCGTCGACATCAACAAGGCGCTCGGCGACGACCGGCCCGAGAAGCTCCCCACCAGCGGTCAGAACCTGCTGGTCCTCGGCTCCGACTCGCGGGCCGGTTCGGAGAACAAGAAGCTGGGCGGCGGTGCCGGGGTCAGCGGGGCGCGGTCCGACACGGCGCTGGTCGTGCACATTCCGGAGGGCCGTGACAAGGCCGTCGCGGTGTCCATACCCCGCGACACGCTGGTGACCCGGCCCGACTGCTCCAAGGCCGACGGTTCGACGGTGGCGGGCAAGGACCGTGTGATGTTCAACTCCGTCTACTCCCAGGTCGGTCCGGCCTGTGTGGTCAAGACCGTCGAGAAGATGTCCGGCGTGCGCATCGACCACTACCTGGAGATCAACTTCGCCGGGTTCAAGGGGCTCGTGGACGCCATCGGCGGGGTGAACATCGACGTCAAGGAGCCCATCCACGACAAGAAGACCGGGCTGAACGTCGACGCCGGACCGCACAAGTTCGACGGCACCGAGTCCCTGAAGTTCGTCCGTACCCGATACAGCCTCAGCGACGGCACCGACCTGAGCCGCATCGGGCTCCAGCAGCAGTTCCTCGTCGCCCTGCTCAGCGAGGTCAAGAAGCAGGATCTGCTGGGCAGTCCGACCAGCGCCTACAAGATCGCCAACTCCGCGACCGAGGCGTTGACCACCGACGACGAGCTGGCCTCGCTCACCTCGCTCGCGAAGTTCGGCCGGTCGATGAACGGGGTCGACCCGGAGTCGATGGAGACGATCATGCTCCCCGTCGAGTACGACAAGATCGACCACAACCGCGTCGTCGCCGTCGAGTCGCGGGCCAAGGCCCTGTGGAAGGCGATCCGCGAGGACACGCCCATCCCCGAGTCGGCCCGGAAGTCCCCGGCGCTCGGCCAGGGCTGACGGAACGTCATACGTACGGCCCCGGGAACGCTCCCGGGGCCGTACCGGTTTCACACCCGCCGGGCGGGCCCCAGCGCGAGGCCCGGTTCGTCGTTTTGCCGGGCCACGTAGAGCCCGCCGCGCTCGCCGATCACCGCGAGCACCACGCGTCCCTGTCCGTCGAGCGCCAGTGCCGGGGGCGCCGAGGTGCGTTCGCCCGTCGCCGCCCACCACAGGCCGCCGGCCTCGTTCTCCGTACCGCAGGCCGCGAGCAGCACACGGCCGTCGCGGGCCCGGTGGGCGAGCACGGTGCAGTCGTAGTCGTCCAGTTCGGCACGGAGCACGGCCACCGGGCCCTCGGCCGGGGTGTCCCCGATCGTGATGGACGGGGTGTCCGGGCGGTGGGCGACCAGGGTGCCCGCGGTGGCGTCGGTCCAGTAGTAGGTGGTGCGGTCGGGGGCGGTCTCCAGAGCGCTGACGGCGCCGCCGGCGATCTTGACGTTCAGGTTGTCGCCCTTCTGGAAGGCGCCGCCGGGCTCGCTCTGGGCCCATCGCATGGCCTTGTTGGTGCCGGGGACCAGGAGCTCGATGCGCCCCGACTCGGCCACCGAGACGGCCATCGTCTCCTTGCCCAGGGTGCCCCTGAGGTCCTTCCACGCCTCCCACTTGCCGTTCTTCGCCTCGCGGCGCAGCATCATCCCGCCGTTGGCGTTGCGGACGAAGACGTGGACCGTGCCGGACGGGGCGACGGCGGCGGCCGGCGGGCCGATACGGGCGGCCCTCTCGTCCCCGTCCTTGTACGGGTTGCCCAGGGTCCGCCACGCGGTGACCGGGCGGCCCGTCTGGTACTGGATGGCGTGCACGAGGTCGACCTGCGGCGGGCCCTCGTCGCCCCGGAGCGTCCGGCGCCCGATGAAGTGCACGTAACCGTCCGTGCCCTGGGCGAGGCCGAGGTGGTTCAGATCCGGGGCGGGGAAGAACTCGGGGCCCTCCCAGCCGGGTCCGCCCGGACACTCCTCGGTCCAGCGCAGGATGCCGTCCCCGTTGCGGGCGTACGCGGTGAGCCGGCCGTCCTTGCCACGCACGAGCCAGCGTCCGTCGACCGGGGTCTCGTCGGTCCCCGGCGCGCTCACGGCGTCCCGCGGGGCATCGTCGCCCTTGCCCGAGGCGCTCCCCTGGGCACGTCTCGACCTGACTCGCATGTCGTGGCGTCTTCCTTCCGTGATGGTCCGCTCCCGATCTGCGGCTTTGTGTCACGACCGGCACCCGGAAGTCGGAGAGCACCCATCATAGAATCACCGTTCGAACCCATGGAATCACCACGTCCGGCCCACATCCGCGGGGTCCGGGAACCGCGTACGCCGCCGGGGCGTGGCACCCTGGCCCCATGCCGAGCCCGCTGCCCCTGGTGATCGTCGACGCCGCCAATGTCGTCGGGTCCGTCCCGGACGGCTGGTGGCGGGACCGGCGGGGCGCCGCCGAACGGCTGCGGGACTCGCTGGTGCCCTACGCCTTTGACGGCCTGCCCGGTCTGCCGGGCCCCGTCGACCTGCTCCTGGTGGTCGAGGGACGGGCCCGGGACGTCGCCCCGGTCGCGGGGGTACGGGTGGAGGCGGCCCCGGGCAGCGGTGACGACCTGATCGCGGAGCTGGCGGCGGGCGCGGCGGCGGAGCCCTCGCCGCGGCCCTGTGTCGTCGTCACCGCGGACCGGGAGCTGCGGCGCCGGGTCGAGGCGCACGGGGCGCGGTGCACGGGTCCGCGCACGGTGCGCCCCGGGGCGTGAACGGGGGCGGTCACTTCCGGGCGCGGTGCACCCGGCTGTGCGAGCGGCCGTACGCGAAGTAGATGACCACGCCGATCACCATCCAGATCGCGAAGCGGAGCCAGGTCTCGGCCGGCAGGTTGAGCATCAGCCAGACCGAGGCGGCCACCGACAGGACCGGGATCAGCGGCACCCAGGGGGTGCGGAAGGCGCGGTGCAGGTCCGGGCGGGTGCGGCGCAGCACGATGACGCCGAGCGCGACGACCACGAACGCGAAGAGCGTGCCGATGTTCACCAGCGTCGCGAGCTCGTTGATGCTCGTCAGCCCGGCGACGACGGCGATGACCACGCCGAGCAGGATGGTCGGGCGGTACGGGGTGCGGAAGCGCGGGTGCGTCTTGGAGAAGAACCTCGGCAGCAGCCCGTCACGGCTCATCGCGAAGAACACCCGGGTCTGACCGAGCAGCAGGATCATGCAGACCGTGGTGAGGCCGACGGCGGCGCCGAAGCTGATGACGCCCGCGTAGAAGGGGTGCCCGACGGCCTTGAAGGCGTCGGCGAGAGGGGCGCTGACCGACAGCTCCGTGTAGGGCTGCATGCCGGTGACGACGATCGAGACGGCGACGTAGAGCGCGGTGCAGATGAACAGGGAGGCCAGGATGCCGCGCGGCATGTCGCGCTGCGGCAGCTTGGTCTCCTCCGCCGCCGTGGCGACGACGTCGAAGCCGATGAAGGCGAAGAAGACGACGGAGGCGGCGGTGAAGATGCCCATGACGCCGAAGTTCGTCGGGGCGTAGCCGAAGATCAGCTGGACCAGCGGGGCGTCGAGCCCCGATCCGGAGGGCTGGGGCTGGGCCTCGGGGATGAACGGCGAGTAGTTGCCGGTGTCGATGAAGAACAGGCCGGCGATGATGACGATCAGCACGACGGCGATCTTCACGGCGACCACCACCGTGGTGACCCGCGCGGAGAGCTTCATGCCCAGTACCAGGATCACGGTCAGGACCAGCACCAGGGCGAAGGCGAGGATGTCGAAGCCGAAGCCGCTCGCCACGTCCGGCCCGGACAGCACGTCCGGCAGGTGCCAGCCGGCGTTGTCCAGCAGCGAGCGGACGTAGCCGGACCAGCCGACCGCGACCACCGCGGTGCCGAGCGCGAATTCCAGTACCAGGTCCCAGCCGATGATCCAGGCGACCAGTTCGCCGAGCGAGGCGTACGAGAAGGTGTACGCCGAGCCGGCCACCGGCACGGTGGAGGCGAACTCCGCGTAGCACAGGGCGGCCAGGCCGCAGACGACGCCGGCGACCACGAAGGCGATGGCGGTGGCCGGTCCCGCCGTCTCCTTGGCGACCTTCCCGGTGAGGACGAAGATGCCGGTGCCGATGATGACGCCGACCCCGAAGACCGTGAGGTCGAGCGCGGAGAGGGACTTCCTGAGGGCGTGCTCCGGCTCCTCGGTGTCGCGGATGGACTGCTCGACCGTCTTGGTCCTGAACAGCCCGTCTCCGCTGGGGGGCAGGTCCTGCTGCGTGCTCACCGGCGTACCTCCACGCACTCGTCGTGCACGCCATGATTCGGACCCCGCCCGGCCACCGGTGGGCGGCACGCCTGTCTCGGCGGGATTTCACGCGAACGGGCCGGTCGGACCACTCGTTACGGGTGGTCCGACCGGCCCGTTCGGCCGATGTGCGGTACGGGTCAGTCCCGGACGCGCTCCGCGGCGCGGTCCTCCGCGCCCGTCGAGTAGCGCCCGTCGAGCTTGGCGACCAGGCCGGTGACCTGGCGGGCGATGTCCGGGGCGGTCAGCCCGATCTCGGCCATGACCTCCTTGCGGGAGGCGTGGTCGAGGAAGACCGGCGGGATGCCGAAGTCGCGCAGCGGGACGTCGACGTCCGCGTCGCGCAGCGCCTGGGAGACCGCGGAGCCGACGCCGCCGGCCCTGCTGTTGTCCTCGACGGTGACGACGACGCGGTGCCGCGCGGCGAGCGGGGCCATGGCCTCGTCGACGGGCTTGACCCAGCGGGGGTCGACGACGGTCGTCGAGATGCCCTGGGCGTCGAGCAGGTCGGCGATCTCCAGGCACATCGGGGCGAGCGCGCCGACGGAGACGAGCAGGACGTCGGGCCGGTCGGTGCCGGGCTCGCGCAGCACGTCCATGCCGCCCACCGTGCCGACGGCCTGGACCGAGGGGCCGACCGCGCCCTTGGAGAAGCGGACGACCGTGGGGGCGTCGTCGACGTCGACGGCCTCGCGCAGCTGGGCGCGGACCTGGTCGGCGTCGCGCGGGGCGGCGATCCGCAGGCCGGGTACGACCTGGAGGATCGACATGTCCCACATGCCGTTGTGCGAGGCGCCGTCGGTGCCGGTGATCCCGGCGCGGTCCAGGACGAAGGTGACCCCGCACTTGTGCAGGGCGACGTCCATCAGGACCTGGTCGAAGGCGCGGTTCAGGAACGTGGCGTAGACCGCGAAGACGGGGTGCAGGCCGCCGGTGGCCAGGCCGGCCGCGGAGACCGCGCCGTGCTGCTCGGCGATGCCGACGTCGTAGATCCGGTCCGGGAACTCCGTCTCGAACCCGGTCAGGCCGACCGGCTGGAGCATGGCGGCGGTGATCGCGACGATGTCCTCGCGCTCGCGGCCGAGCTTGACCATCTCCTCGCCGAACACCGAGGTCCAGTCGAGGCCGGAGGTGGCGACGGGCAGGCCCGTGTCGGGGTGGATCTTGCCGACGGCGTGGAAGCGGTCGGCCTCGTCGAGCAGGGCGGGGGTGTAGCCGCGGCCCTTCTCGGTGAGGCAGTGCACGATCACGGGGCCGCCGAAGCGCTTGGCGCGCTGGAGCGCGGACTCCAGGGCCTCGATGTCGTGGCCGTCGATGGGGCCGACGTACTTCAGGCCGAGGTCCTCGAACATGCCCTGGGGGGCGATGAAGTCCTTCAGGCCCTTCTTGGCGCCGTGCAGCGTCTCGTACAGCGGCTTGCCGACGACGGGGGTGCGCTCCAGCAGGTCCTTGCCGCGGGCCAGGAAGCGTTCGTAGCCGTCGGTGGTGCGCAGGGTGGCCAGGTGGTTGGCGAGGCCGCCGATGGTGGGGGCGTAGGAGCGCTCGTTGTCGTTGACGACGATGACCAGGGGGCGGTCCTTGGCGGCGGCGATGTTGTTCAGCGCCTCCCAGGCCATGCCTCCGGTGAGGGCGCCGTCGCCGATGACCGCGACGACGTGGTCGTCCTTGCCGCGGACCTCGTTGGCCTTGGCGAGGCCGTCGGCCCAGCCGAGGACGGTGGAGGCGTGCGAGTTCTCGATGACGTCGTGGTCGGACTCGGCGCGCGAGGGGTAGCCGGAGAGGCCGCCCTTGCTCTTGAGCCTGCTGAAGTCCTGGCGGCCGGTGAGGAGCTTGTGCACGTAGCTCTGGTGGCCGGTGTCGAAGAGGACCTTGTCCTTCGGCGAGTCGAAGACCCGGTGCAGCGCGATGGTGAGCTCGACCACGCCGAGGTTGGGTCCGAGGTGGCCGCCGGTCTTGGAGACGGCGTCGACGAGGAAGGTCCGGATCTCTTCGGCGAGCTGCACCAGCTGCTCGGAAGTGAGCCGGTCAAGGTCACGCGGTCCCTGGATCTGGGTCAGCAACGGCACCCGTGCCTCCTTGCATTTGAGCCGGTCGAACTTCTTGCCGATCCGCAGAGTCTAAATGTTCGGCAACGTCCGCGTACGCCTGGGGCGTGGACGCGAGCCGCTCCCGGTGCCGAAAACACGAGTATGCCCGAGCGCGGGCACGCGGGTGCCCGGCACCCGTGGCGGGTGCCGGGCAATCCTGCGGAACCGCGGTCAGGCGCGGCCCGCGGTCTTCTGCGTCTTGCGCGAGACCGAGTCGATGATCACGGCGATGAGGAGGACCGCACCGGTGATCATGTACTGGATCGCGTTCGACGACAGGTTCATCTGGTTGAGGCCCTGGACGATCGACTGGATGACCAGGATGCCCAGCAGCGCGGACCAGACCTTGCCGCGTCCGCCGAACAGGGACGTACCGCCGATGACCGCCGCGGCGATGCACATCATGAGCTGGTTGCCGCCACCGAGCGAACGGTCGGCGCCACCGGTCGCGGAGGCCAGGAAGAGACCGCCGACCGCACCGAGCGTGCCGGAGATCATGAACACCGAGATACGGATCCAGGACACGTTGATACCGGCACGGCGCGCGGCCTCGATGCCACCGCCGACCGCGAAGATCTGCCGGCCGTAGGTGGTGCGGCGCAGCACGAAGTCGGTGATGACCAGGATCGCGAGGAAGATCACCAGGGAGAGCGGGAGGCCCTGCTCCTGGTTGAACGCGTACGCGGCGAGGAGGCACAGGACCGCGAGCAGCGCGGTGCGCAGGATGATCTCGCTCTGCGGGCGGTGCGGCAGCTCCGCGGACTTGCGGCGCTTCGAGTCGCGCAGCTGCGCGAGGTAGAAGGCGACGATCACGAACACGGCGAGCCCGTAGGCGGCCGCGACGTCCTCGAAGTAGTAGCTGGTCAGGTCGCGGACGAAGCTGCCGAGCGGGGTGGTGATGGTGGACTTCTCGCCCATCACCCAGGTCTGCATGCCGGCCCAGCCCAGGAAGCCCGCCAGGGTCACGACGAACGCGGGCACGCCGATCTTGGCGAAGACGATGCCGTGGAAGGCGCCGATGACCGTGCCGGACAGGATGCCGACCACGATGGCGAGGGAGTCGGGGATGTCCGTGCCGACCACGGCCCACACCGCACCCGCGAGACCGGCGACGGAGCCGACCGCGAGGTCGATCTCACCGAGCAGCAGGACGAAGACGATGCCGACGGCCATGATGCCGGGGCCGGCCGCGTACAGCGTGATCTGGTCGAGGTTGTACGAGGTGAGGAAGTTGCCGGTCTCGAGCTGGAAGACGATCCCGATGATGATCAGGCCCACCACGACGGGCAGCGAGCCGATCTCGCCCGAGCGCACCTTGCGCTTGAACTCGGTCCAGTAACCCTTGAAGCCCTGCTCACGGACGAGCAGACGGGGGTCGACGACCGGGACCGCGCCGGCCGCGGCCTCGGGGACCTCGGTGGTGGCGTCCGCCTGGGCCGGGACCTTGGCCGGGGTCTCGTTGATGTTGCTCACTTGGATGCCTCCGCGCTGCGGGACTTGCGGCGGGTCACGGCGTTGTCGGTGGCGCCCGTGATCGCGGCGATGATTTCTTCGTGGCTGGTCGTCGCCACGGGGAAGATGCCGTTGTTGTGGCCGAGCCGCAGCACGGCGACCTTGTCGGCGACGGCCTTCACATCGGCCATGTTGTGGCTGATGAGGATGACGCCGAGGTTCTGCTCGCGCAGCCGCTCCACCAGGTCGAGGACCTGGGCGGTCTGCTCGACGCCGAGGGCCGCGGTGGGCTCGTCCAGGATCACGATCTTGGGGTTGCCGACCAGGGCACGGGCGATGGCCACGACCTGGCGCTGGCCGCCGGAGAGCGCGGCGACCGGGATACGGACACTGGGAATGCGGATGGAGAGCGTGGACAGGAGGTCCTGGGCCCGCTTCTCCATGGCGACCTCGTCGAGGACGCCGCCCTTCTTGATCTCGCGACCGAGGAAGAGGTTGGCGACGACGTCCAGGTTGTCGCAGAGCGCGAGGTCCTGGTAGACGGTCGCGACGCCGAGGTTCTGGGCATCGTGCGGACGGTTGATGTCCACCTTCGTGCCCTCCCACTCGATGACGCCCTCATCGATGGGGTGCACGCCGGCGATCGTCTTGACGAGCGTGGACTTTCCTGCACCGTTGTCGCCGACCAGGGCGACCACTTCTCCGGCGTGGACTTCGAGATCGACACCGGAGAGGACCTGGACCGCTCCGAATCGCTTGAAGACCCCACGCAACGCCAGCACGGGCGTCTGTGACACGTGAACCATCTCCTTCGCCGCCTGACCGGCGGGGATGTGCCGCCTGACCGGCGGAGACGCCGCGCCACGGGGGCAGCGTCGACGTACGGGAAGTACTGGGGGGAAGAGTGCCCGGCACCCGGCCGGAAGCGGGGTGAGCCGGCCGGGGCCGGACAGTCATGGGGGTGGGCGGACTCCGCCGTGCGGAGCGGATCACGCCCGTACGCGCCGGGGCTCACCGGCCCCGGCGCGCGGAGGGACTACTTGATGCCCAGCGCGGTGCACTTGGCGGCGATGTCCTTGACGCAGATCGCGGAGGCCTGGTAGATGCCGTCCTTGACCACGGTGGACTCGATGTTGTCCTTGTTCACGACGGTCGGCTCGAGCAGCGTGGACGGAACGCCGTCCGTCTCGCCCTGGGCGCCGATGTCCTTGCCCTGGAGCAGGTTGACCGCGAACTGGGCGGCCGCCGGGGCGAGCTGCTTCGGCGACTTGTAGATCGTGAAGGTCTGCGTACCGGCGATGATCCGCTGGATGCCGGGGAGCTCGGCGTCCTGGCCTCCCACCGGGATGTCCTTGATGCCGGCGTTGCCCAGGGACGTGATGATGCCGCCGGCCATGCCGTCGTTGGCGGAGTAGACGGCGTCGATCTTGCCCTTGCCGACCGAGGAGATGGCGGCGGTCATCTTCTCGCCGGCGATCTTCGGGTCCCACTCGCCGGACGCCTCGTAGGCGACCTTGATCTTGCCGTCGAGGGACGCGTGGGCGCCCTTCTTGAACAGACCGGCGTTCGGGTCCTTCTCGTCACCGTTGATCATGACGAGGTTGGCACCGGCGGCCTTGGAGCCCAGGGCGTCGAGGATGGCCTGGCCCTGGAGCTTGCCGATCTTCTCGTTGTCGTGGCTGACGTAGGCGTCGGCACCGGCGATGGCGCGGTCGTACGCGACGACCTTGACGCCCTTCTTGTGCGCGGTGGCGACCCAGGCGGCGGACTTCTCGGCGTCGACCGAGGAGATCGCGATGACCTTGATGCCGTCGGCGATCTGCTGCTCGAACTGCTGCTTCTGCTGGCCGACGTCACCGGCCGCGTTGTTGTAGACGACCTCGCAGTCCGCGCAGTCCTTCTTGACGGCTTCGATGAACAGCGGCTTGTCGAGCGTCTCGTAGCGGGCGGTCTTGTTCTCCGGGAGGAGCAGACCGATCTTGGTCTTGCTGCCCGAGTCCGCCGAGTCCTTCTTGTCGTCGCCGGCCTTGCCGCACGCGGCGAGGGAGAGGGCCATCGAGGCCGCGGCCGTGCCTATGACGATGCGTCGCGTCATTGCGTTCATTGGGGGTTTGCCTCCCTGACGAGGCCGCAACGTCGCGGCCGAGGTGGCTGGAAGTCAACTCGGCCGCAGGGGCGGCGTCAAGGAGTAAATCCTTAACGAGATGACAACGGTGCCATTCGTTATCTAAGTGAAGGCAGGAGTGGCCGCGGGCAGGGTGCTCTCCAAAAGGGTTGAATCCCCCATCTCGCTGAGGACGAGCGCCAGGGCGCCCAGCACCTCGGCGCGGCCCCCCAGGGCCCCCGGGAGCACGGAGAGCTGCCGTGCGGCGCTGGGAATGGCGTAACGGGACACGGAGTCCCTGATGGGCCCCAGGACCAGCTCCCCGGCCTCCGCCAGCGAGCCGCCGAGCACCACGCGGCTCGGGTTGAGCAGATTGCAGAGGTTGGCCACCCCGCTGCCGATGTGCCGCCCGACGTCGCCGATCACCCGCCGGCACCCGGGATCGCCCTCGCGGGCCAGCTGGACCACCCGCTCCATGGTGAGATCGGGGCCGTGGCTGGGCTGGAGCAGGGGCAGGACGTACCGCGCGGCCGTGAAGGTCTCCAGGCAGCCGCGGTTGCCGCAGCGGCAGACCGGGCCCGATTCGTCGAGGGTGATGTGGCCGATCTCGCCTGCCGTGCCGCCGGGCCCCCGGTAGATGTGCCCGTCGATCACCAGACCGGCGCCGACACCGCTCGCGACCTTGATGTATGCCAGGTCCCTGACCCCGCGGCCGCTCCCCCACACCAGCTCGCCGAGCGCGCCCAGGTTGGCGTCGTTGTCGACGTACACCGGCACTCCGAGGCGTGCGGCGAGCTCCTCGCTGGGGTTGATGCCCGTCCAGCCCGGCAGGATCGACGTGGAGCCCAGCGTGCCGGACTCGACGTCGATCGGGCCGGGTACACCGAGCCCCACCCCGATGACCTTGCCGGGGCTGATCCCGGTGGTCTCGATCAGGCGGTTGACCAGCTGCTCGGCCCGTCCGAAGCCCTCGGCGGACGAGGCGTCGACGTCCAGCGGCTCGGACTCCTCGGCGAGCACCTGGTGGGCCAGGTTGCCGACGGCCACGCGCAGATGCGTATGGCCGAAGTCGACGCCGATCACGATGCCCGCGTCCCCGCTGAGCGAGACGCTGCGGGCCCGGCGGCCGCCCGCCGAGGTGGGGGTCACCTCGACCGTGCCGCTGTCCTTCAGTTCGCGAACGATATTGGAGACGGTGGCCGCGGACAGGCCCGTGCTCCTGGCGATCTCCGCCTGGGTGAGCGAACCAGCCATACGTACGGCGCGCACGACCCGCTCAAGGTTGGCGCGATGCAGAGACGTCTGCGACCCCGGAGTCTCCATCGACTCACTCACTCCTGCCATATTCTCCAACATGTGAACTCTAAGCTGACCGTTTTGGGGTCCTCCCCGTCAAGACCTTGAGCAGTCCGAGCCACCGATGAGCACCGGGCCCACACCCCGCGACCGCGTCGAACTCGCCCGTACACAGACGAACCGCCCGCCGGCTGGGAAGCCGGCGGGCGGTTCGCTTCGTTCGTTAGGTGCGTTCAGGGGATACGGGGCGTTACTTCACCGCACCCGCGGTCAGCCCCGCCACGACCTGGCGCTGGAAGATGATGTAGGCCGCGAGGACCGGCAGCATCGCCATCACCAGACCGGCGAAGAGCCCGGACCAGTCGCCCTTGTACCCCTGGCCGTTGGCCAGTTCGACCAGGCCCTGGGAGAGCACCCGGTACTTCGGATCGGTGTTCAGCACCGTCGGCAGCAGGTACTGGTTCCACTGGCCGAGGAAGTTGAAGATGCCCACGCTGATCAGGCCGGGCTTGGCCATCGGCAGCATGACCTGGAAGAAGGTCCGTGTGTGCGAGGCCCCGTCGATCATCGCCGCTTCCGCCACGGACCCCGGTAGCGTCCGGAAGAACGAGGTGAGGAAGAAGACGGTGAAGGGCAGCGAGTACGCGATGTAGACCAGGATCAGCCCGTGCCGCGTGTTGAGCATCCCCATGTTGTTCATCACGAAGAACAGCGGGACCAGCGCCAGGATGATCGGGAAGCTCATCCCGCCGATGAACAGGTAGTAGATGAAGCGGTTGCCCGGGAAGTCGAACCGGGCGAGCACATAGGCCGCCATCGAGCCGAGCAGCAGCGTGCCGATGAGCGAACCGCCCACCACGACGATCGTGTTGAAGAAGTAGTCGCTCATGTGCGCCTGGCTCCAGGCGCGCGACCAGTTCTCGAAGTGAAGCTTGTCCGGCAGCGCCCAGGGCGTCGACAGAATCGAGTCGTCGGTCTTGAACGAGGCCACGATGGCCCAGAGCAGCGGCAGGACCACCAGGATCGCCCAGATGATCAGCACGCCGTGCGAGAAGACGTTGAGGACCTGGCCCTCGCCGCCCTTCTCCTGCTTGCCGCCCGGTGCGGACGACTTGGACACGGGGGCCGGTTCCGTCACCGCTACCACGGGAGGGGTGTCAGTGGCCTTCACGTGTGATCACCTCGTACTGCTGTCGAGCCGGCCGCCGGGGCCGGGTTGTCTTGCCTGCTGGAGGTCCGGGCGCCGCGGCCCGGAAGGCGCGGCATCAGAACTCCAGCCGCTCGCGCCGGCCCAGTCGCATCACGACGGCGGCGAACGCCATGGTGATGATGAGCAGCCCCACACCGATCGTCGTCGCGTATCCGGCCTGACCGTCGCGGAAGGCCGTCTGGTAGACGTACAACGGCAGGACGGTGGTCGAGTAGTCGGGGCCGCCGGGGCCCACGGTCATGACCTGGACGGCCGTGAACGCCTCGACGCCGAGCGCCAGGATGCCCATGTAGACCCAGCCCGACTGGATGGTGTCCCAGAGCAGCGGCACGGTGATCTTGAAGAACGTCGTGATGCGGCTGGCCCCGTCCAGGAGCGCCGCCTCGTAGAAGTCCTTCGGGATGGACGCCATACCGGCGGAGAAGAGGACGACGAAGAATCCGACCGTCGACCAGATCAGCACCGACATGACGCAGATGAGCGCCAGGCTGGGGTCGCCGAGCCAGTCCGGCTGGAAGGAGCCGAGCCCGACGCCCTTGAGCGCCGAGTTCACCATTCCGCTGCGCGGGTTGAACGCGAACTGGAACAGCAGGGCCACGATGACGATCGAGAGCACCTGCGGGAAGAAGTAGGCGATCTTGTAGAAGCCCGAGCCCCGCACCCCGGAGACCGTGGCGTTCTTCCGCCGACGGCCGCCGACATTGAGCATGAAGGCGAAGAAGAGTGCGAGGCCCAACGTCACCAGCGGCAGCACCAGCACGAGCAGGAGGCTGTGCTGCAACGACTTCCAGAAGATGTCGTCCTTCAGCATCCTCGTGTAGTTGTCGAAGCCGACCATCTTGAAATCCGGGCTCAGACCTGTCCAGTCCGTGAACGAATAGTAGATGGCCTGGATGAACGGCCAGATGACGAAGACCGCGTACAACACCAGTGGGACCACCAAGAACCCCACAATGAAGCGGTACTTGCCGTGCTGCATCGTTTACCGACCCCGATCTTTCCGCGGGTGCCGCCGCTGGTGACGGTTGCTCACTGGTGCTTGTAGTGCTTGATGGACTGATCCTTGGCCGCGGCGTCCGCGTAGTCCTGGATCTTCTTGATGGCCTCGGCGGGCGTCAGACGCCCGGCCATCATCTCGCCGAGGCAGGCGGTACCGATCTGCTCCTTCTGGAGCTTGCCGTACCAGTCCTGCAGCCGCGGGTTCACCACGTTGTCGCCGGCCTTCTTCAGCGCGTCGACGCCGGACTGCAGGGCCGTGGACAGGGTCAGGCCGTCGGTGCCGCCGTTGAAGGCGCTCAGGGACTTGACCTGCTTGGTGAAGTTCTTCGAGGACTCCTCGGAGAGCATGATGCGCAGCTGCTCCATGCCGCCCTGCGGGTTCTTCGCCTTCGCCGGGACGATGAAGGGCTCGCCGCCGGCGGCCCAGATGGTGCCGAACGGCAGCTTGTCGGACGAGTCCAGGCTGGACGGCGCCCCGACCATCATCTTGAAGTCCTTGGGCGTGGTCGGCGCCGCCTCGTTCTCCACCCAGGAGCCGTTCGGGATGAAGAGCGCCTTGCCCTTCGTCCACTCGGTCTGCGACTGGATGTGGGTCAGGCCCGGGGTGCCCTTGAGGATGTACCCCTTCTTGTACAGCTCGTAGTACGCCTCGAACGCCGACTTGACGGCCGGGTCCTTCCAGGCGTTCGGCTCCAGGTTGTCGATCTTGTCGAGGACCTCGCGGCCACCGATCTTGCCGATGAACGGGTAGAGCGAGAACGGCAGGTAGTACGGGTACTTACCGGCGTACGTCCAGCCGGCGATGCCCTTCTTCTTCGCCTTCGCGCAGAGCGCGAGCATGTCGTCCCAGTTCTCGGGGTACTGGGCGTCCAGGCCGTCCAGCGCCGTCTGCGAGTACCAGACGCCGTACACGGTGTAGGCGTAGTTCATGATCCAGACCTGCTCGCCGTCGAACTGGCCCATCTCCAGAACGCCGGGACGCAGGGTGTCGCGGACCTTCTTGCTCGGGTCGTCGATGGACGGGGCGTCCATGAGCGGCGTCAGGTCGAGCAGCTGCTTCTTGCCGACGAGGACACCCATGTCCATCTGCTCGGCACCGGAGTTGTCGATCAGGTCCGGCGGGGTGCCGCCGTTGAAGCGCGGCTGCAGCTGCGACTGGATCTTCTGCGTCGAGGTGTGCTTGACCTTGGCCTTGGGGTAGGCCTCGCCGTACTTCTTCTCGGCGTCCTTGGCGTACTGGTCGCCGAAGCCGCCGTTGAAGATGACCACGTCGAGCGCGGCCGTCTCGTTGACGCCCAGCGGGTTCTTCGCGCTGGTCTTGCCCTTCTTGACCGTGTCGTCGCTGCTGCTGTCGCTGCTCGCACACGCCGACAGGAAGCTCATCGTCGGGACGGCGATCAGACCGAGTGCGGCAGAACGCTTGATCACATCGCGACGGCCAAGGCCCTCATTCTTGTGGGCGGAGGTGGATCCCATGCTCAAGTCCTCGCCTTCTCCAGGACTCAGGCGGTGTGTACCGGTCGCCCCGTAGAAATTCGCCTCAGCGAAGGGCCCCGCCACCGCGGTCGGTTGCGCTTGGGTGGTACAGATTTCAGGCTAACCATTGCCGTGGGGGGCGTCGGGGGACCGAACGGCCGACGCACCTGCGGCGTCGCACTGTCCTGCCCCCGTGTCCCCCGGCCGCACAACCGGTGAACCAGCTGTGCAGACGCCGACAGGTATAGTCCACTTGCCGCCAAGTGAGCAAGATCGAAAGCAAGGTTGCACGGCAGTCTTTCCCGAGTTGAGACCTCGCGGATACCTCGACACTCCGGACCCCCCTCCGGATGTAACGTTTTCCGCATTCCGGTCGATTCACCGACGGGCTCTGATCCAACTCCCTTGACACCACCCGGCACTTCACTCCCTACTTGTTCCTGCGCATCTTCTGACAACGTTGTCCAAGCGCACGCTTCCCCGGGAGGAATCGCTCGGCATGCACCCCCGACACCGTTCTCGTACGAGAAAAAGCAGCTCGGCAGCGCTGATCGCGGCCTCTTTGGTCCTGGTCGTGACAGCCCCCACGGCGGCCGCCGCCCAATCGGCCGGATCAGGTGAGAGAGGCCAAAGGCCCTCGGGCGACCGGACATTCAGCACGTCCTTCGAGGAGGACGAAAAGCAGCCCGACTGGCGCAATACCGTAGAAGAGGGTCCTGACGGAAAGAAGCGGTCATCGGGTGTCGATGGCGGATTCTCCTCCGGAATACCGGGCAATGTGACCGACAAGGTCACCGGGGTCCGCGCCAGTGACGAGAACACCGGCGGCGGCGAGGTGAAGGAGAACCTCGTCGACGGCGAGTCCGCCACCAAGTGGCTGTCGTTCGAGTCCACCGCCTGGCTGGAGTTCGACCTCACCGAGCCGGTGAAGGTCGTGACGTACGCGCTGACCTCGGCCGACGACCACGACGAGCGCGACCCCAAGGACTGGACGCTCCAGGGCTCCGAGGACGGCAAGACCTGGACGGACCTGGACACCCGGACCGGCCAGACCTTCAGCGAGCGCTTCCAGACCAAGTCGTACGACTTCGAGACGGACAAGGCCTACCAGCACTTCCGCCTCGACATCACCAGGAACAACGGCGCCACCGACGCCACCCAGCTCGCCGACGTCCAGTTCTCCGACGGCGACACCTCGGCGCCCGCCCCCGACGACATGCGCAGCCAGACCGGCAACGGCCCCAGCGGCTCCCCCACCGCCAAGGCCGGCGCGGGCTTCACCGGCAAGAAGGCGCTGCGGTACGCGGGCACCCACAAGGCGGACGGCCGGGCGTACTCGTACAACAAGATCTTCGACGTCAACACGCGGATCGACCGGGACACCGAGCTGTCCTACCTGGTCTATCCCCAGATGGGCGAGACGGATCTGTCCTACCCGGCCACGCACGTCGCGGTGGACCTGGCGTTCACGGACGGCACCTACCTGAGCGACCTGCGCGCCACCGACACCAACGGCGGGCTGCTCACCCCGCAGGGCCAGGCCGACGCCAAGCGGCTCTACGTCAACCAGTGGAACAAGGTCGAGGCCGGCATCGGCACCGTCGCGGCGGGCAAGACCGTGGACCGCATCCTGGTCGCGTACGACTCCCCCAAGGGCCCGGCGAAGTTCCAGGGCTGGATCGACGACCTGAAGATCGCGCCGAAGAAGCCGGAGAAGCGCAGGGCGCACCTCTCGGACTACGCGTCGACCGTGCGCGGCACCAACTCCAGCGGTTCCTTCTCGCGCGGCAACAACTTCCCCGCGACCGCCGTGCCCAATGGGTTCAACTTCTGGACCCCGGTCACCAACGCCGGCTCGACCAGCTGGCTCTACGACTACGCGCGCGGCAACAACGAGGACAACCTGCCCACCCTGCAGGCGTTCAGCGCGAGCCATGAGCCGAGCCCCTGGATGGGTGACCGGCAGACGTTCCAGATGATGCCCTCGGTGGCCTCCGGCACCCCGGACGCCTCCCGCACGGGCCGCGCGCTGCCGTTCAAGCACGAGAACGAGACCGCGCGGCCCCACTACTACGGGGTGACGTTCGAGAACGGGCTCAAGGCCGAGATGACGCCGGCCGATCACGCGGCGCGGATGCGGTTCACGTATCCCGGCAAGGACGCGAGCATCGTCTTCGACAACGTCTCCAACGACGGCGGGCTCACCCTGGACCCGGCGACCAGCTCGTTCACCGGCTTCTCGGACGTCAAGAGCGGCGGCTCGACCGGGGCGACGCGCCTGTTCGTGTACGGCGTCTTCGACGCGCCCGTCACCGCGAGCGGCAAGCTCTCCGGCGGCGGCGGTGCCGATGTCACCGGCTATCTGCGCTTCGACGCCGGCAAGGACCGCACGGTGAACCTGCGCCTGGCGACCTCGCTGATCAGCATCGACCAGGCGAAGAAGAACCTGGCCGCCGAGATCCCCGCCTCGCGCTCCTTCGCACGGGTCGAGGACAAGGCGCAGGACGCCTGGGACGACCTGCTGGGCAAGGTGGAGGTCGAGGGCGCCACCGCCGACCAGCTGACCACGCTCTACTCCAGCATGTACCGGCTCTACCTCTACCCGAACTCGGGCTTCGAGAAGGTCGACGGGAAGGACAAGTACGCCTCCCCGTTCTCCCCGCAGACCGGCTCGGACACCCCGACGCACACCGGCGCGAAGATCGTCGACGGCAAGGTGTACGTCAACAACGGCTTCTGGGACACCTACCGGACGACCTGGCCGGCCTACTCGCTGCTGACGCCGAAGAAGGCCGGTGAGATGGTCGACGGCTTCGTCCAGCAGTACAAGGACGGCGGCTGGATCTCCCGCTGGTCCTCCCCCGGCTACGCGGACCTGATGACCGGCACCTCCTCGGACGTGGCCTTCGCCGACGCGTACGTCAAGGGCGTGAAGTTCGACGCGAAGGCGGCGTACGACGCGGCCGTGAAGAACGCCACGGTCGTCCCGCCGAGCTCCGGTGTGGGCCGCAAGGGCATGGAGACGTCCCCGTTCAAGGGGTACGCCGACACCACGACCCACGAGGGCATGTCCTGGTCGATGGAGGGCTACGTCAACGACTACGGCATCGCGAAGATGGGCGAGGCGCTGTACGAGAAGACGCACGAGCAGCGCTACAAGGACGAGTCCGCGTACTTCATGAACCGGGCCCGCGACTACGTCGAGCTGTTCGACGACAAGGCCGGCTTCTTCCAGGGCAAGGACGCCAAGGGCGACTGGCGCCTGCCGTCCGGCCTCTACGACCCCCGGGTCTGGGGCTACGACTACACGGAGACCAACGGCTGGGGCTACGCCTTCACCGCCCCGCAGGACAGCAAGGGCCTGGCCAACCTGTACGGCGGCCGGAACGGGCTCGCCAAGAAGCTGGACACGTACTTCGCCACCCCGGAGACGGGCACCCCGGAGTTCGCGGGCAGCTACGGCGGCGTCATCCACGAGATGACGGAGGCCCGTGACGTACGGATGGGCCAGTACGGGCACAGCAACCAGGTCGCCCACCACGTGACGTACATGTACGACGCGGCCTCCCAGCCGTACAAGACGCAGGAGAAGGTCCGCGAGGTCCTCGGCCGTCTGTACACGGGCAGCGGGATCGGCCAGGGCTACCACGGCGACGAGGACAACGGCGAGCAGTCGGCCTGGTTCCTCTTCTCCTCGCTCGGCTTCTACCCGCTGGTGATGGGCAGCGGCGAGTACGCCATCGGCTCGCCCCTGTTCACCAAGGCCACCGTGCACCTGGAGAACGGCCGCGAGCTGGTCGTGAAGGCGCCGAAGAACAGCGCGAAGAACATCTACATCCAGGGCCTGAAGGTCAACGGCAAGAAGTGGACCTCCACCTCGCTGCCGCACGACCTGCTGGCCAGGGGCGGGACGCTGGACTTCGACATGGGCTCCAAGCCGTCCGCCTGGGGCACCGGAAAGAACGACGCCCCGGTCTCCATCACCCAGGACGACCAGGTGCCGTCGCCGAAGCGGGACGTGCTGAAGGGCGAGGGCCCGCTGTTCGACGACACCTCGGCCACCACCGGCACCGCCGCCACGGTCGAGCTGCCCGTCCCGTCCGCCACGAAGGGCGTCCAGTACACGCTGACCTCGGCGGCCAGGGCGACGGCCCCGGCCGGATGGGTGCTCCAGGGCTCCTCGGACGGAAAGAGCTGGAAGGACCTCGACAAGCGGTCCGGCCAGACCTTCACCTGGGACAAGCAGACGCGGGCCTTCTCGGTGAAGTCCCCCGGCAGCTACGCGCACTACCGGCTGGTGTTCGACGGTGAGGCCTCGCTCGCGGAGGTGGAACTGATCGCCTGACCCGCCCCGCGAACGCGGACGGCCGGCAGCTCCTCCGGGGGCTGCCGGCCGTCGGCGTTTCTCAGGTGCGTCCGGGTGTCTCCGGGACCGCCGCCGGGAACAGGCTCTCCGGCAGGGTGACGTTCCACGCGGTGATGACCGGGTTCCCGTGTTCCCTGCCCAGCCGCGACACCGCGCCCGTGGCGAGCTGGAACAGCGTGCCCTCGGCCGGGGTCAGGCCGAGGTAGCGGGCGGTCAGGACGCGCAGGAAGTGCGAGTGGGCGACGAGGGCGATGTCCTCGTCACCGGCCCGCCCGGCCGCCTCCGCGACCTCGGCCAGCACCCGGTCGGCCCGCTCGCCGACCTCCGCCGGGGTCTCGCCGGGGTGGGCCGCCGGTCCGGCGCCGACGCCGTCGGTCCACAGGTTCCAGCCGGGCCGGGTGCGGCGGATCTCGTCCGTGGTGATGCCCTCGTAACCTCCGTAGTCCCACTCCCGCAGCTCCGGGGTGATGCGGGGCGCGGCGAGCCCGGCGAGTTCGGCGGTGCGCCGGGCCCGGACCAGGGGGCTGACCAGGGTGAGCGCGACGGCGCGGTCGGCGAGCAGGGGGGCCAGGGCGCGGGCCTGGCGTTCGCCGAGGGGGGTCAGGGGCAGATCGGTGTGGCTCGTGTGCCGCCCGTTGCGGGACCACTCGGTCTCGCCGTGCCGGATCAGGATCAGCTCGCCCATGTGAAGGCCATCCGCTCTCAGTGCTGTTCACGTTCTGTACAGGCGCCAACCCGTCGGCCCACGATCCCATTCCGGCGGGGCGGGGCCGAGCGGGCGCGCCCGTGAGCGGCCTGATGCGGCTACGCGGACGGGCCGGCCCCGAGCCGGTCGGCGTCGGCGGACGCCTCGGCGAACGCGCGGATGAGCGGTGTCTCGACGGCGGTCCGCCACGCGAAGGCCCACCGGCAGGGGGGTGCGTCGCGGACGGGGAGGAAGGCCAACCCGGGCCAGGCGTAGAAGTCGGGCACCTCGGCCGGGACGGCCGCGGTGGCCTGGCCCGAGGCGACGACGCTGAGCGCTTCCTGCCAGGTGGCGACCCGGGGGCCTCGGCGGACCGGGCGGCCGGAGGGGGTGTGCCGGGGGTTGAGGACCTCCTCCATGGCAGCGGGGATCGATCCGCCCTCGACCACGGCGCAGTCGCCGAAGTCCTCCAGACAGACGGACTCCCGCTCCGCGAAGGGGTGATCGGCCGCCGTCATCAGCAGCAGTGCGGAGGTGCGCGCGGTCGGCAGGGTGGTGAGGCCCGGCTCGTCGACCGGCAGCCATACGTACGCCACGTCCACGTCGCCCGACAGGAGCAGGTCCAGCGGGGATGCGGGCTGGATCTCGCGGTGCCGGACGCGGGCGTCGGGGTGGCGGGCCAGGAACAGGTCGAGCGCGTCCTTGATCCGGAGGGAGTACGGGCCCATGGTGCCGAGGGTCAGGGTGCCCGTGGCGCCCCGGGCGATGGCCCTGGCCGCCTCGATGCCCTGCTTGATCTGCCCGTGTCCGCTCTTGAGCGCGCGGTACAGCTCCTCGCCGAGGGGCGAGAGGCGGACGCTGCGCGTGGTGCGGTCGAACAGGGAGCCGCCGATGAGCCGTTCCTGCTTCTTGACCGCCTGGCTGACGCGCCCCGGGCTGATGCCCAGCCGCTCGGCGGTGCGGCTGAAGTGCAGCTCCTCCGCCAGCGTCAGAAAGATCTCGATCTCCCGCATCTCCACGCGCGGCCCCCCTGGATTCTTTAGTCCAGAGTCAACAGACATTACCAGGACCGTCGTTGATGCCCCGGGGACGCCACGGGAGACTGGTGGACGCCGCCCTCGCCCGGGGGTGCGCGCGCAGGCAGTGCCGGCTGCCGTTCCAGGAGGTGCCGTGCCTGTCGGATATCTGATCCCCGTCGCCATCGCCGCGATCGGCACGTGGTGCGCGCTGAGACCGGTGCCTTGGGAGCATCCGCTGGGCCGCCCCAGCTACCTCTTCGGCCTGGCCGCCAACGAGCTGCCGTTCGCCGCCTTCTTCTGGATGCTGCTGGTCCCCACGGCGATGGCCTTCGTCCAGGGCGACGTCACGGACTCGCCGGGCGCCTGGGGGATCGTCGCGCTGGCCGCCCTGACCGTACCCGGGCTCGCGGTGATCGCCCACCGCGCCTGGGGCGAGCGGGACCGGATCGAGCGCGCGATGACCGAGGGGCTCGGCGAGGGGTGGCGCGCCTCCATCGACGCGGACCTCACCGAGGGGCTGCGGCACCGGCCGCCGTGGCTCCGCATCCTGTTCGTGCCGATCCTCAAGCGCCGTTGGGACGTCCGGCGCGTGGCCAACCTGTCGTACGGGGACGCGGGCCGCCGCAACCTGCTCGACGTGTACCACCACCGTGCCCGCCCGCAGGGCGCGCCCGTGCTGATCCACATGCACGGCGGCCACTACAGCGGCGGGCACAAGAACAGCCAGTCGCTCCCCCTCCACTACCGGCTGGCCAGCCGGGGCTGGGTGACCATCAGCGCCAACTACCGGCTGAAGCCCCAGGTCCGGCACCCCGAGCACATGATCGACCTGAAGAAGGTGATCGCCTGGGCGCGGGAGCACGCCCAGGAGTACGGCGCCGATCCGTCGACCCTGTTCGTGGCGGGCAGCTCGGCGGGCGGCCACATGGGCTCGATCGCCGCGCTGACCCCCAACGACCCCGCGTTCCAGCCGGGTTTCGAGGACGCCGACACCTCGGTCTCCGGGGTCGTCGTGCTGAACGGCTTCCTGGGCGCGTACTGGCACCAGGGCCCCGAGTCGTCCCCGATGGGCCATGCCCGGCCGGACGCGCCGCCCATGCTGATCGTCCACGGCGACCTGGACCCGCTGGTGCCCGCCGCCGACATCCGGGAGGTCGCCGACGGGCTGCGCGCCGCGTCCGGGAACCCGGTCGTCCACGCCGAGCTGCGCGGCGGGCACCATGCCTTCGACCTGTACCACTCGCTCCGGTTCGAGGCGGTGGTCGACGCGGTCGAGGCGTTCACGGCCTGGGTCAGGACGCGGGAGCGGTCGCCCCGGGCGTGACGAGCACCGCCTCGTACGGCCGGTCCGTGTCGGCGGTGACGCGGAGGGTGCCGCCCTCGTGGACCACCTCGTACGTGGCGGCGGGTTCGCCCGTGAGGCCGGGGACGGTCACCGTGCGGGTGAGGTCGCCGGTGCCCTCGGGGGCGTACACGCGCAGTTCGAGGTTCTCCGTCCAGTCGGCGTCGGGGCGGGAGGTGTCCGCGCCGAGCGGGAGGACCGCGCCGGGGCGGACCAGCAGCGGGAGGCTGTCGAAGCCGTAGGTGTCCCGGTGCCAGGCCGGGCCGGTGACCGTCTCACCGGTGAGGAGATGGGTCCAGGTGCCCTCGGGGACGTAGTACTCGGCCTGCCCGTCCTCGCCGAAGACCGGGGCGACCAGGAGGTCCGGGCCGAGCATGTACTGCCGGTCGGCGGTGCGGGCGGACGGGTCGTCCGGGAACTCCAGGAGCATCGGACGCATCACGGGGACGCCGGTGCGGTGGGCCTCGACGGCCGCCCCGTACAGGTAGGGCATGAGGCGGTGCTTCAGCTCCGTGAAGCACCGGGCGACCTCGACGGCCTCGTCGCCGAACTCCCACGGCACGCGGTACGACGAGGAGCCGTGCAGCCGGCTGTGCGAGGAGAGCAGTCCGAAGGCGAGCCAGCGCTTGAAGACCGCCGGGTCCGGGGTGCCCTCGAAGCCGCCGATGTCGTGGCTCCAGAAGCCGAACCCGGAGAGCGAGAGCGAGAGGCCGCCGCGCAGGGACTCCGCCATCGCCTCGAAGGAGGACCAGCAGTCGCCGCCCCAGTGCACGGGGAACTGCTGGCCGCCGGCCGTGGCGGAGCGGGCGAAGAGGACCGCCTCGCCCTGGCCGCGCTCCTTCTCCAGGAGCTCGAAGACGGCCTTGTTGTACAGGTGCGTGTAGTAGTTGTGCATGCGCTCCGGGTCGGAGCCGTCGTGCCAGACGACGTCGGTGGGGATGCGCTCGCCGAAGTCGGTCTTGAAACCGTCGACGCCCTGGCCGAGGAGCGTGCGCAGCTTGCCCTGGAACCAGGCGGTGGCCTCCGGGTCGGTGAAGTCGACCAGGGCCATGCCCGCCTGCCACTTGTCCCACTGCCAGACATCGCCGTCCGCCGTGCGGACGAAGTAGCCCTTGGCCGCGCCCTCCGCGTACAGGGGGCTCTTCTGCGCGATGTACGGGTTGATCCACACGCAGATCCGCAGGCCCTTGTCCTTGAGCCGGGCGAGCATGCCCTCCGGGTCGGGGAAGACGGCCGGGTCCCACGCGAAGTCGCACCACTGGTACTCGCGCATCCAGAAGCAGTCGAAGTGGAAGACGGAGAGCGGGATGCCGCGCTCGGCCATGCCGTCGACGAACGAGGTGACGGTCGCCTCGTCGTAGGAGGTGGTGAACGAGGTGGTGAGCCAGAGCCCGAAGGACCAGGCCGGGGGCAGGGCCGGGCGGCCGGTGAGCGCGGTGTAGCGGGTCAGCACCTCCTTGGGCGTCGGCCCGGCGACGACGAAGTACTCCAGCGTCTGGTCCTCGACGCTGAACTGCACCTGGCCGACCGCCTCGGAGCCGACCTCGAAGGAGACCTTGCCGGGGTGGTTGACGAAGACGCCGTAGCCGCGCGAGGAGAGGTAGAACGGGACGTTCTTGTACGCCTGCTCACTGCTGGTGCCGCCGTCCGCCTGCCACATGTCGACGGCCTGGCCGTTCTTGACGTACGGGGTGAAGCGCTCACCGAGGCCGTAGACGTTCTCGCCGACGCCGAGCGCGAGCTGCGCGACCATGTGGTGGGCGCCGTCGCCGGTCGTGGCGAAGGCGGTCCCCTTGCGTCCGGCGGCGGTCAGGAGCCGGCCGTCCGCGTCGAGGAACTCCAGGCCGAAGCCGCCGGCCGTGGGGAGCCGGAGGGTGAGCGGCCCGCTGGTCAGCTCGGCGGCGGCGCCGTCCTCGCGGGCGGTGGCACGGGCGTCGCCGGTGGCGCCGGGCAGGGCGAAGTCCGGGCCCGGGTGGCGCTTGCCCGCCAGGTGGGTGACGCGGACGCCGATGACTCCCTCGGCGGGGGCGTACGCCTCCACGGTGATCAGGGGCGCGTTCAGGGTGTCCCCGCGCCGCGTCACGCGCTGGACGGCGGCGTACGCGGTGAGGCGGTCCTCGTCGATGCGGAGGTCGCGGAGCTCGGTGGCGTACGAGGCGTGGACACCGTCTCGCATCTGCCAGAAGCCGTCGGTGAACTTCATGGGGGGTCCGTTCCTGTGGGTCCTGATTTGATCGTACACAAAACAAATGTTTTTCGAAGCGCTTCGATTCGAGGCCCGGAACCTATGGATCCGGCGGAGCAGGGGCCTCGGAACCCCCGGTGAGCGGGCATGTTGCCCCTGTGTGACGTGCACGTCACCAGGACGGTCTGGAAACGGACGGCCGCATGACGTATTAGTACTGGCAGCAAACAAATCGGTCGGACGGCAGCGCAGCCATCCGGGCCCTTGCCGACAAGAGGCAGCTGAATGTCGAACCGCTTCACCCCACGGGTCGCCGTCCCGCTCACCGTCGTGTCCGCGCTGATCGGCGGTGCGGTCCTGTCGGGCTGCGGCCAGCAGCGGGACCCGGACGTGTACACCGTCCTGAACTCGTCGACCGACGAGTCCTACCACCGCTGGGACGCCCAGACGCTGGCCCGGTGCGGCAAGCGGCTCGGTGTGACCATCGAGCAGCAGAGCGTCCCGGCCGCGCAGGTGATGACGAAGGCGCTGCGGATGGCCTCGTCCAAGTCGCTGCCGGACGTGCTCCAGCTGGACGCCTCCGAGATGCCGACGTTCGCCGAGGCCGGCGGGCTGATCCCGCTGAAGGACCTCGGGCTGACCACGAAGGACATCCCCGAGGGGATCGTGAACTTCGGCTCGTACGAGGGCACCTACTACGGGGCCGCGCGCACGGTGAACACACTGGCGCTCTTCTACAACAAGGACACGCTCGACAAGGCCGGGCTGAAGGTCCCCACCACCTGGGCCGACATGCGCGAGACGGCGAAGAAGCTCACCCACGGCAGGCAGTACGGGCTGGCGCTCAGCGCGGGCGGCGCGGAGGACGGCGTCTTCCAGTTCACCCCGTTCATGTGGTCCAACGGCGGCGACGAGACGAAGCTCGACAGCCCCGAGGTCGCCGGCGCACTGGACTACTGGAAGGGCCTCCTCAAGGACGGCTCGCTGTCCAAGTCGACGGTCAACTGGACCCAGGCCGACGTGAACGACCAGTTCATGGCCGGCAACGCCGCGATGATGATCAACGGCCCCTGGCAGGTGGAGACCCTGAACGCCAGGAAGGGGCTGAACTGGGGCATCGCGCAGATCCCCGTCCCGGAGGCCGGCGACGACTCCGTGGGCCCGCTGGGCGGCGGGGTGCTGACCGTGCCCAACACCGGCAACGACGCGCGCGAGAAGATGTCCGCGAAGATCATCGGCTGCATGTCCGGCGAGCAGGAACAGATCACCTACGCCATCAACAGCTGGATGGTCCCGGCCAACAAGAAGGCCGCGGCCGTCTGGCGCACGAAGGCACCGGAGCTGGCCGCCCTGGCCGACCAGGTCGCCACGGCCCGTTCACGTACCGCCAAGCTCGGCGCGCGGTGGTCGTCCGTGTCCCTCGCGCTGCAGAGCGCGTTCCAGTCCGCCCTGACCGGCGAGTCGAGCGAGGCCGCCCTCACCCGCGCCCAGAAGCGCGCGACGAGCGGGAACTGAGGTATCCGAACCATGTCGACCACCACCGCTGCCGCGACCGCGGGCCCGGCGCCCGTGACGAAGAAGGCCGCGAAGCCGCCGAACCCGGCCCGCATCCGGCGCCGCAGGCGGCTCGCCCAGTGGGGCTTCATCGCCCCCGCCGTGATCTTCATGGCGCTGTTCTTCGGCTACCCGCTCGTCCGCAACATCGTGATGAGCTTCCAGGACTACTCCCCGTCCACCTTCTTCACGGGCGAGTCCCCGTTCAACGGGACCGACAACTGGAGCAACGTCTTCAACGACGAGCTCTTCGGCAAGGCCCTGTGGCACACCATCCTGTTCACGATCGGCTCCCTGATCGGGCAGTTCTGCGTCGGCCTGGGCCTGGCGGTCTTCTTCACCCGCCGCTTCCCGCTCAACGGCGTGCTGCGGTCGCTGATCCTGCTGCCGTGGCTGGTGCCGATGGTGGTCTCGGGTGTCGTCTGGCGGCGCATCCTCGACCAGGACACCGGCGTCCTCAACTCCTTCCTCGGCACGATCGGCCTCGGTGGCGACACCCCGTGGCTGACCAGTACGAGCATGGCGCTGATCTCCGTGATCCTGGTGAACATCTGGATCGGCATCCCGTTCAACATGGTGATCCTCTACGGCGGCCTCCAGGAGGTCCCGAAGGAGCTGTACGAGGCCGCCTCGCTGGACGGTGCCTCCGCCTGGCGGACGTTCCGCTCGATCACGCTGCCGATGCTGCGGCCGGTGATCACCGTGGTGCTGGTGCTCGGCTTCATGTCGACGGTCAAGATCCTCGACCTGATCCTGGCGCTCACCGACGGCGGACCCGCCGACTCCACCCAGACCCTCGGCACCCTCACCTACCAGAACTCCTTCGTCCAGCTGGACTTCGGAGCGGGTGCCGTGGTCGGCAACATCCTGATCCTGATCTCCGCCGTCTTCGCGGTGTTCTATCTGCGGGCCAACCGCAACGAGGGGAAGTGACCGGCATGGCGAGCACCGTGCGTACCCCCGCCGCCCCCACGCGTACCACCGGCCGTCCGAAGCGGCGCTGGGGCGCCATGGCCTTCGGCATCCTGGTGCTGTGCGTGATGCTGTTCCCGCTGTACTGGATGGTGAACACCGCGCTCCAGCCCGAGTCCGGGCTGCTGGAGGTGGACCCCGTCCCGCACGGCCTGGACCTGTCGGGCTTCCGCTCGGCGCTCACGGACCAGGGCGGCAATCTGCTGACCTCGCTGGCCGTCGCGCTCGGCGCGGTCGCCATCTGCCTGGCGGTCTCGGCGCCGGCCGCGTACGGGCTGGCGCAGTTCGGGCTGCGCGGCACCCGGACGATCGTGTTCGGCACGCTGATCACCCAGATGGTGCCGGGCATCGTCATCGCCAACGCCCTGTACAGCGCGTACGTGGACCTCGGCCTGGTCAACTCGTACGCCGGTCTGATGCTGGCCGACGCCTCGCTCGGCATCCCGTTCGCGATCGTCCTGATGCGGTCGTTCATGGTCGCCATCCCGCGCGAGGTCATCGAGGCGGCCGAGGTCGACGGGGCCGGGCGCTTCCGCACCTTCGTGCGGGTCGTGCTGCCGATGAGCCGGAACTCGCTGATCACGGCCGGTCTTTTCGCGTTCCTGTACGCGTGGAGCGACTTCATGTTCGCGCTGACGCTGAACACCACGGACGACGTCAAGCCGATCACGCTCGGGATCTACCAGTACATCGGCGCCCATGTCGGCGACTGGGGCTCGGTGATGGCCGCGTCCGTGCTCTCCGCGATCCCCGCGGCGGTCCTGCTCGTCCTCTCGCAGAAGTACATCGCCGCCGGGATCACCGGCGGCTCCGTCAAGTAGGGGTATGCATGAGTGAGTTCCCGACCTTCCCGCCCGGCTTCGTCTTCGGCGCGGCCACGGCCTCGTACCAGATCGAGGGCGCCGCGCGGGAGGACGGCCGCGGCCCGTCCATCTGGGACACCTACAGCCACACGCCCGGGAAGACGAACGGCGGCGACACGGGTGACGTGGCCTGCGACCACTACCACCGCTACCGGGAGGACGTGGCGCTGCTGCGTGAGCTGGGCGTCGGTTCGTACCGCTTCTCGATCGCCTGGTCCCGCATCCTGCCGGAGGGCTCCGGCGCGGTGAACCCGAAGGGCCTGGACTTCTACTCCCGGCTCGTCGACGCACTCCTGGAGGCGGGCATCGAACCCGCCGCCACCCTCTACCACTGGGACCTCCCGCAGGCCCTGGAGGACCGGGGCGGCTGGCGCGTACGGGAGACGGCCGAGCGCTTCGGTGAGTACACCGCGCTCGTGGCGGAGCACCTGGCCGACCGGGTGCCGCGCTGGATCACCCTCAACGAGCCGTGGTGCAGCGCCTTCCTCGGCTACTCCGTGGGCCGGCACGCTCCGGGTGCGCAGGAGGGGCGCGGCGCCCTGGCCGCCGCGCACCACCTGCTCGTCGGCCACGGCCTGGCGATGAAGGCGCTGCGGGCGGCGGGGGTCCGGGAGGCCGGCATCACGCTGAACCTGGACCGCAATGTGCCCGCCACCGGCTCGGACGCCGACCGGGCCGCCGTCGTCCGCGCGGACACCCAGCACAACCTGGTGTGGACCGAGCCGGTCCTCGCGGGCCGCTACCCGGCCACCGAGGAGGACACCTGGGGCGAGCTGATCACCGGCCAGGACTTCCGGCGCGACGGCGACCTGGAACTGATCTCCCAGCCCCTGGACTTCCTGGGCATCAACTACTACCGCCCGATCGTGGTGGCCGACGCCCCGCACCGCGAGCCGGACCCCGCGCTCCGGGTCGCCACCGACAACCGGTACGCCGAGACGGAGTACCCGGGTGTACGGAGGACGGCGATGGGCTGGCCGGTCGTCCCGGAGTCCTTCACCGATCTGCTGACCGCGCTGAAGGAGACCTACGGGGACGCGCTGCCGCCGGTGCACATCACGGAGAACGGCTCGGCGGAGCACGACACCGTGGAGGCGGACGGGTCGGTGCGGGACGCGGACCGGGTGGAGTACCTGCGTACCCATCTCACGGCGCTCCGGGCGGCGATGGACGCGGGGGTCGATGTGCGGGGCTACTACGTGTGGTCGCTGCTCGACAACTTCGAGTGGGCGCTCGGGTACGCGAAGCGGTTCGGCGTCATCCGGGTCGACTACGACACCCTGGAGCGCACACCGAAGGACAGCTACCGCTGGTATCAGGGCCTGATCGCGGCGCACCGGGCCTGAGCCCGGGACACGACGAACGCCCTGCCCGCCGCTCCTCGCGGCCGGGCAGGGCGTTCGTCGTACCCGCAGGGGGGTCAGGCGCGTCGTCGGGCCCACATGGGGCTGATGAAGGCGATGAGCACGGCGGCGACACCGATCTGGAAGATGTGCCGGATCCAGTCGATGCCCCCGGTGTCACGCACACCGAAGGCGGTGGCGAGGGCGTTGCCGACGAGCGCACCCACGATACCGAGCAGGACGGTCAGCCACAGGGGGATGGGCTGACGGCCGGGAACGACCAGCTTGGCCAGCAGGCCGATGATGAGTCCCGCGATGATGGCCCACAGAAATGACACGACAACTCCTCTTCTACCGCTGTCCGATCCGTTTCGGGAAGCTGACTTCCGCCTGCCCGGCAGACGCCGGTGTACGCATGGCTCTCCGGAACGCATGCCGCCGGGGCCCGTCAACGTCCGCATAACGGGGCGAAATCGCGGCGTTGGCCTCATTTCGCCAAACCCTTGGACGCGTGAGGGACTCATGAAAGGATCACCCTCAATTCCGTGGCGTGTCCCCGTATCCCGCGGCGCGTCACGCCTCGTCCCACCATCCATGGAGAACACACGTGGCCAAGATCTCTGGCCGTCGGCCCGGACGGGCTGCCACCCGTCTCGCCGCCGCCGCGATAACCGCGGCCCTGGTCGCCACCGGCGCTTCCGCAGCCTTCGCCGCCGAGCCGGGCGACGCACCTCTGTTCGGCCTCTCGGGCGTCGACGCCTCCGGCAACGCCTACACCTACGCGCCGCAGGGTGACGGCACCCTCTCGGCGCGCGTCAAGATCGACAGCGGCTGGACGGGCCTCGCGTTCGTCGGCCAGGTCGACAACAACGCGGACAACATCGCGGACGGCCGCTGGCAGCTCGGCACCGCGGGCAACATCTACTACTACGAGGGCAACTCCCCCGCGAAGAAGATCGGCTACGGCTGGGACACCTACAACACCGTCGTCTCGGTCGGCCAGTTCGGCGGCGGCGAGGGCGGTGACCTGCTCACCCGTGACGACAAGGGCGACATCTACCTGTACCTGGGCTACGGCGACGGTACGGTCACCAAGCGCCTGAAGGTCGGCTACGGCTGGGACATCTACACCCAGATCGCGGGCAACGGCGACCTGGACGGCGACGGCAGGAACGACCTCGTCGCCCGCGACAAGGCCGGCGTCCTGTGGCTCTACAAGGGCACCGGCAACCAGAAGGCCCCGTATGCCAAGCGCTCCAAGATCGGCAGCGGCTGGAACCAGTACAACAACCTCTTCGCCGCCGGTGACCTGAACATGGACGGCCGGACCGACCTGGTCGCGCGCAACGAGAAGGGTGAGCTGTACCTGTACGCGGGCACCGGCAACGCGGCCGCTCCGTACAAGGCGAAGGCTCTCATCGGGACCTCGGGCTGGAACACGTACCGCCTGTTCTTCTGATCCCGGCCCAGTGGTTACACACTCATGACGAAACGTGAAGGTTTCGCGCCGGAAATCGTGACACGATTCGGCTGAATCAGTGGCCCGCCGCCACGTGCGGCGGGCCACGTCCCACTTCACGATCCATGGAGTACTTGTGGCCAAAACCACTGGCCGGCACCACATGCGCACCGCCGCTCGCGCGGCAGCCGCGGCGCTCACCGCCGCCCTCGTCGCCACCGGCACCTCCGCCGTGGCCGCCGACGCCCCGCAGCCCTCGCTCGGTGCCGCGGCAGACCAGCCGGCGGCGGCCACCTCGGCCGCCGCGGCCACCCCGTCGTTCGCGCTGTACGGCGTGAACTCCGCGGGCACCGCCTACTCGTACGCCCCGAACGGCAAGGGCGGGCTCAGCGCCCGCGAGAACTCGGGCTCGGGCTGGGTCGGCGTCTCCGCGATGATGCAGGTCGGCCACCAGGCCGACGGCAAGAGCGACGGTCTCTGGTTCCGCGAGACCAACGGCAACATGGGCTACCTGAAGTTCGACTCGTCGGCCATCAAGATCGGCACCGGGTGGAACATCTACAACAAGATCATCTCCCCCGGTCAGATCGGCGGAGCCGCCGCCGGCGACATGCTCGCCCGCGCCACCAACGGCGACCTGTACGTGTACCTCGGGTACGGCGACGGCAAGGTCACCAAGCGCATCAAGGTGGGCTACGGCTGGGACATCTACAACGAGATCGCCGGCAACGGCGACCTGAACGGTGACGGCAAGAACGACGTCGTCGCCCGCGACAAGGCCGGCGTCCTGTGGCTGTACAAGGGCACCGGCAACCAGAACGCGCCGTTCGCCAAGCGCACCAAGATCGGCAGCGGCTGGAACCAGTACAACCTGCTGGTCTCCACCGGTGACGTCGACCTGGACGGCAAGGCCGACCTCATCGCCCGCAAGGGCGGCGAGCTCTACCTGTACAAGGGCACCGGCAACGCCGCGGCCCCGTACAAGGCCAAGGCCCTGATCGGCACCAGCGGCTGGAACAGCTACAAGTTCCTGTTCTGAGCCACTCGGCAGTGACCGGGTAGTTCCTTCCGGGACATGAGAGAGGGCCGCATCCCCGTCGCCGGGAATGCGGCCCTCTCGTCGTACCGCCGTGGCCCTTACTTGCGGATCAGGCTGCGGAGCACGTACTGCAGGATGCCGCCGTTGCGGTAGTAGTCCGCCTCACCGGGGGTGTCGATGCGGACGACGCCGTCGAACTCCACACCGGTGTCGGTGGTGACCTTGACCGTGCGGGGGGTCGTGCCGTCGTTCAGCTCGGTGACGCCGGTGACGGAGAAGGTCTCCTCGCCGGTGAGGCCGAGGGACTCGGCCGTCTGGCCCTCGGGGAACTGGAGCGGCAGGACGCCCATGCCGATGAGGTTCGAGCGGTGGATGCGCTCGTAGGACTCGGCGACGACGGCCTTGACGCCGAGGAGCGCGGTGCCCTTGGCCGCCCAGTCGCGGGACGAGCCGGAGCCGTACTCCTTGCCGGCCAGGATGACCAGCGGGGTGCCGGCGGCCTGGTAGTTCTGCGAGGCGTCGTAGATGAACGACACCGGACCGCCATCCTGGGTGAAGTCGCGGGTGAAGCCGCCCTCGGTGCCCGGCGCGATCTGGTTGCGCAGGCGGATGTTGGCGAACGTGCCGCGGATCATGACCTCGTGGTTGCCACGGCGCGAGCCGTAGGAGTTGAAGTCACGGCGCTCGATGCCGTGCTCCGTGAGGTACTTGCCGGCCGGGGTGTCGGCCTTGATCGCACCGGCCGGGGAGATGTGGTCGGTGGTGACCGAGTCGCCCAGCTTGGCGAGGACCCGGGCGCCGGTGATGTCCTCGACCGGCGAGGTCTCCATGGTCATGCCCTCGAAGTACGGGGGCTTGCGCACGTAGGTGGACTCGGCGTCCCACTCGAAGGTGTTGCCGGTCGGGATGGACAGCGCCTGCCACTGGGCGTCGCCCGCGAAGACGTCCTGGTAGGACTTGTTGAACATGTCCTCGCCGATGGCGTTCGCCACGACGTCGTTGACCTCGGCCTCGGAGGGCCAGATGTCCTCGAGGTGGACCGGCTTGCCGTCCTGGTCGACGCCGAGGGCGTCCTTGGTGATGTCGACCTTCATCGAACCGGCGATGGCGTACGCGACGACCAGCGGCGGGGACGCCAGGTAGTTCATCTTGACGTCGGGGTTGATCCGGCCCTCGAAGTTGCGGTTGCCGGAGAGCACCGAGGTGACGGCCAGGTCGTGCTCGTTGACCGCCTTGGAGACCTCCTCCGGCAGCGGGCCGGAGTTGCCGATGCAGGTGGTGCAGCCGTAGCCGACGAGGTTGAAGCCGACCTTGTCGAGGTACGGGGTCAGGCCCGCCTTGTCGAAGTAGTCGGTGACGACCTTCGAGCCCGGGGCGAGGGTGGTCTTGACCCACGGCTTGCGGGTCAGGCCCTTCTCGACGGCCTTCTTCGCCACGAGCGCCGCGGCGACCATGACGTACGGGTTCGAGGTGTTGGTGCAGGAGGTGATCGCGGCGACGGTGACGGCGCCGTGGTCCAGCTCGTACGTGGTGCCGTCGGGGGCGGTCACGGTGACCGGGTTCGACGGGACGCCGTTGGAGGCGGCCGGGGAGTCGGAGGCCGGGAAGGACTCCTTGCCCGCCTCCTCGTCGTCGTCGACGTAGTTGCGTACGTCCTGGGCGAACTGCGCCTTGGCGTTGGCGAGGACGATGCGGTCCTGCGGGCGCTTCGGGCCGGCGATGGAGGGGACGACCGTGGAGAGGTCGAGCTCCAGCTTCTCGGAGAAGTCGGGCTCGGCGGCCGGGTCGAGCCAGAGGCCCTGCTCCTTGGCGTACGCCTCGACGAGGGCGACCTGCTGGGCGTCGCGGCCGGTCAGGCGCAGGTAGTTCAGCGTCTCGTCGTCGATCGGGAAGATCGCGGCGGTGGAGCCGAACTCGGGCGACATGTTGCCGATGGTGGCGCGGTTCGCGAGCGAGGTGGCGGCGACGCCCTCACCGTAGAACTCGACGAACTTGCCGACGACGCCGTGCTTGCGCAGCATCTCGGTGATGGTCAGCACGAGGTCGGTGGCGGTGGTGCCGGCCGGCAGCTCGCCGGTCAGCTTGAAGCCGACGACGCGCGGGATGAGCATGGAGACCGGCTGGCCGAGCATCGCGGCCTCGGCCTCGATGCCGCCGACGCCCCAGCCCAGCACGCCGAGGCCGTTGACCATGGTGGTGTGCGAGTCGGTGCCGACGAGGGTGTCGGGGTACGCCTGGCCACCCCGGACCATGACCGTACGGGCCAGGTGCTCGATGTTGACCTGGTGGACGATGCCGGTGCCCGGCGGGACGACCTTGAACTCGTCGAACGCGGTCTGGCCCCAGCGCAGGAACTGGTAGCGCTCCTTGTTGCGGCCGTACTCCAGCTCGACGTTCTGGCCGAAGGCTTCCTTCGTACCGAACTTGTCGGCGATGACGGAGTGGTCGATGACCAGCTCGGCCGGGGCGAGCGGGTTGATCCGCTCCGGGTCGCCGCCGAGCTCCTTGACGGCCTCACGCATGGTGGCGAGGTCCACGACGCAGGGCACACCGGTGAAGTCCTGCATGATCACACGGGCCGGCGTGAACTGGATCTCCTGGCTGGGCTGCGCCTGGGAGTCCCAGCCGCCGAGCGCCCGGATGTGGTCGGCGGTGATGTTCGCGCCGTCCTCGGTGCGGAGCAGGTTCTCCAGCAGCACCTTCAGGCTGTAAGGGAGGCGCGCGGAGCCCTCGACCTTGTCCAGCTTGAAGATCTCGTACGACTCGTCGCCCACGCGCAGCGTGCTGCGGGCGTCGAAGCTGTTCGCCGACACGACAGTCTCCTTCATCAATGTGCGCGTAACTCCGCGCCGCGCCTCACTTCGGCGGGCGCCGCGTGGTGCCGCCTCGGACCACCGGGCCATCCGCTAAGGTAAGGCTTAGTTAGGTAACCCTTACCGTGGGGCGGCTCGCTGTGCGCCTTCGGCATATATCTCGATGTCGAGATAACTCTAGTACATGACCGCGGACGGGTCATGTCCGGGCGCCCCGTTCGGGGTGCGTGGCGCCCGTACGGCGGCGGACCGCCTCCCTGGTCTCGTCGGGCAGCGCGTCGGCGACGAGGAGGCGCGGCAGCAGTTCCGGCTCCAGGGTGGTGGCCCGGAACTCCATCGCGACGGTCACCTCGTGCGCGGGACGGTGCACGATCTCCAGCGGGTCGCCCGAGCGGATCTCGCCGGGCTCGATCACGCGCAGATACGCGCCAGGCAGGGCCGCCCCGGTGAACCGCTTGATCCAGCCGTCCCGCTCCAGCCAGCCCTGGAACGTCCCGCACGGTATCCGCGCGCACGACACCTCCAGGACGACGTCCGGCCCGATCCGCCACCGCTCGCCGATCAGGGCACCGTTGACGTCCACGCCGAGGGTGGTCAGGTTCTCGCCGAACACCCCGTTGGCGAGCGGCCGGCCCAGCTCGCCCTCCCAGCCGTCGAGGTCCTCGCGCGCGTAGGCGTACACGGCCTGGTCGGTGCCGCCGTGGTGCTTGACGTCGTAGACGCGGTCACCGGCGAGTCCGACGGCGCCGGTGCCCTTGGGCCCGGGTGCGGTCACCGCGACCGGCCCCTCGACGGGCCGCTTGTCGATGCCGGTCGCGCTCAGCCCCTTCCACGGGTTGGGGCGGGGACGGCCGATGTTGACGGAGAGCACGCTCATGCCGTGGGAATCCATGGGGCGGGACCCTACGAGCCACGCGGTGCGGGCGCGAAGGGTTTTGGCCTCCCTCTTCACCCGCCCCGCTCCTTCCGGCACGCCACTCTCACCCGAACGGCACACCCCCAAGCGGGTGCCATCTCATATCTGAGATAGCCTTTCGGCATGTCAGATGACTACCTCGTACGTATCGGCAAGCTCATCCGTGACGCCCGTCAGCACCGGGGCTGGACACAGAGCCAGCTCGCCGAAGCGCTCGGCACCAGCCAGAGCGCCGTGAACCGCATCGAGCGCGGCAATCAAAACATCAGCCTTGAGATGATCGCCCGCATCGGTGAAGCACTCGACAGCGAAATCGTCTCCCTCGGCTACGCCGGTCCCATGCATCTGCGTGTGGTCGGCGGGCGCCGTCTCTCCGGCGCCATCGACGTCAAGACGAGCAAGAACGCCTGCGTGGCACTGCTCTGCGCGTCGCTGCTCAACAAGGGCCGTACGGTGCTGCGCCGCGTGGCCCGTATCGAGGAGGTCTACCGGCTCCTCGAAGTGCTCAACTCCATCGGTGTGCGCGCCCGCTGGATCAACGACGGCACCGACCTGGAGATCGTCCCGCCGGCCCGGCTGGACATGGACGCCATCGACGCGGACGCCGCCCGCCGCACGCGTTCCATCATCATGTTCCTCGGCCCGCTGCTGCACCGCATGGACGCGTTCAAGCTGCCGTACGCCGGTGGCTGCGACCTCGGTACGCGGACGATCGAGCCGCACATGATCGCGCTGCGCCGCTTCGGCCTGGACATCGCCGCGACCGAGGGCATCTACCACGCCCGCGTCGACCACTCCGTCACGCCCGGCCGCCCCATCGTGCTGACCGAGCGCGGCGACACCGTGACCGAGAACGCCCTGCTGGCCGCCGCCCGCCACGACGGCACCACGGTCATCCGCAACGCCTCCTCCAACTACATGGTCCAGGACCTCTGCTTCTTCCTGGAGGCGCTGGGCGTACGCGTGGACGGCGTCGGCACGACGACGCTCACCGTCCACGGCGTGCCCGACATCGACGTGGACGTCGACTACTCCCCCTCCGAGGACCCGGTCGAGGCGATGAGCCTGCTCGCCGCCGCCGTCGTCACGGAGTCCGAGCTGACGATCCGCCGGGTGCCCATCGAGTTCCTGGAGATCGAGCTCGCGGTCCTGGAGGAGATGGGCGTCGACTGCGACCGCACGGCGGAGTACGCGGCGGACAACGGCCGCACCCGCCTGGTCGACCTGACGGTCCGCCCCTCCAAACTGGAGGCGCCGATCGACAAGATCCACCCGATGCCCTTCCCGGGCCTCAACATCGACAACGTGCCCTTCTTCGCGGCCATCGCCGCCTCGGCCCACGGCCAGACCCTGATCCACGACTGGGTCTACGACAACCGCGCCATCTACCTCACCGACCTCAACCGCCTCGGCGGCCGCCTCCAGCTCCTGGACCCCCACCGCGTCCTGGTCGAGGGCCCCACCCGCTGGCGCGCCGCCGAGATGATGTGCCCGCCGGCCCTGCGCCCGGCGGTGGTCGTCCTCCTCGCGATGATGGCGGCGGAGGGCACGTCGGTGCTGCGCAACGTGTACGTGATCAACCGCGGTTACGAGGAACTGGCGGAGCGGCTGAACTCGGTGGGGGCGCAGATCGAGATCTTCCGGGACATCTGAGGGCCGGCGAGGCCGCCGCGCGCTGCCCGGCCGTCCGGGACGCGCGCGGCGGCCGGCCGGGGCTCCTGATCTCGGCTCACGCCGACGGGGTGGGAGGCGCCGTCGGTGTGGGCTCGGTGTGCCTGGCGCCCGCGGGCACGGCGGCGCAGATCGCGAAGGTCACGCCGAACAGGCCGAGGACTATCGCCAGGTAGCCCTTGGTCTGGGCGGCCGACTGGCGGGAGGCGATCTCGCGGGACCAGAGGGCCGCGTCCTTCTGGGTCTGGGCCTCGTGTTCGAAGTAGCACTTCTGGAAGAGCTGGTCGGGCGGGGTGCCCTCCTGCTTGGGCTTGCAGTCGGCGTCCTCGAAGAGGGTGAGTTCGCCGGCGTACTCGTCCAGGGGCTTGTCCGAGACCTTTGCGGAATCGGACATCGCGACCGCGGCGAGGATGACGGCCGCAGTCATGCTGAGCATCGCCATGACGATGCAGAAGGCGGCTCCGGCGTTGCGTCCTTGGGATGACATGGGCATGAGAGTAGCCATCCCTCCGGGGCCGCCTTCCGGGGGCTCAGACCAGCCTCAGACTCCCCCGCGCCGTCGCCGCCGAGCTGGTGCCCGTGTAGACGTCGATGCGGCCGCGTTCCAGGACGTACGTGCCCGAGGGGTCGTTGGTCCAGTAGCCGAGGTCTTCCGCGGTCAGGGTGAAGCGGACGCGGCGTTGCTCGCCCGGGGCGAGGGTGACGCGTTCGAAGCCGCGGAGCCTGCGGACCGGCTGGACCACGGACGCCGCGACGTCGTGGATGTAGAGCTGGACGACCTCGTCGCCGGTGCGGTCGCCGGTGTTGGCGACGGAGACCGTGACCTCGACGTGCTCGCCGCGCTCCAGGGCGTCCACCGCGATCTCCGTACGGCTCAGCTCGGGCTCGCCCGTGGTGAAGGTGGTGTAGCTCAGCCCGTGGCCGAAGACGAACTGGGGGCCGTCCGGCAGGTCCAGGTACTTGGAGACGTACTTCTCCGCCTCGTCGTAGGGGCGGCCGGTCGCCTCCCGGTTGTAGTAGACCGGGATCTGGCCGACGGTCCGGGGGAAGGACACCGGCAGCTTGCCGCCCGGGTTGACCGCGCCGAAGAGGATGTCCGCGACCGCGTGCCCTGCCTCGCTGCCCGCGTGCCAGGCCTCCAGGACGGCCGGTGCCCGGTCGATCCAGCCGCCGACCGTGAGCGGGCGGCCGTTGACGAGGACGACGACGAAGGGCTTGCCGGTCGCGGCGACGGCCTCGATCAGCTGCTGCTGGCCGGCGGGCAGGCCGATTTCGCTGCGGGACGCGGCCTCGCCGCTGATCGCGGAGTCCTCGCCGGCCACGATCACGGTGACGTCGGCCGCCCAGGCGGCGGCAGCGGCCATGGCCGGGTCGCCGCCGCAGTGCCGGACATCGGCGTCCGGCGCGGCCTCGCGTACCGCGTCGAGCACGCCGACCGTGTCGAACACCAGCCGGCCGGGGCCCGCCCAGGTGCCGTGCTGGTCGGTGGAGTCGGCGTGCGGGCCGACCACGGCGATCGTGCCGCCCGGCTTCAGCGGCAGGACACCGCCCTCGTTCTTCAGGAGCACCATCGACCGGGCCGCGGCCTCCCGCGCGGCGGCCCGTGCCTCGTCGGTGGGGCCGGCGATCTCGGCGGCCTCGTCGGTGTAGGGGTCGTCGAAGAGGCCGAGGGCGTACTTCAGGCGCAGGATGCGGGTGACGGCGTCGTCGAGCCGGTCCATGGTGATGCGGCCCGCGTCGAGCAGGTCCTTGCCGTGGTCGGCGATGTGGGTGGAGACCATCTCCATGTCGAGGCCGTGCATGAGGGAGAGTTCGGCCGCGTGGGCGGCGTCCTCGGCGTATCCGTGCGCTACCAGCTCCATGACGCCCGTGTAGTCGCTGACCACGAAGCCGTCGAAGTCCCACTCCCCCTTGAGGATGGTGTTCATGGTGTGGCTGTTGGCGTGCGCGGGTACGCCGCCCACCGTGTTGAACGCGGCCATCACCGTGGCCGCGCCCGCGTCGAGCGCGGCCTTGAACGGCGGCAGGTAGTGGTTGCGCAGCCGCTGCTCGGAGATGTCCACGGTGTTGTAGTCCCGGCCGCCCTCGGCACCGCCGTAGGCCACGAAGTGCTTGGCGCAGGCCGCGACGTGTTCCTCGGACCGGAGCCCCGAGCCGTCGGCGGGCCCCTGGTAGCCGCGTACCTTCGCCACGGCCAGGACGGCGTTGAGGTACGGGTCCTCGCCGCTCGATTCGGCGATCCGGCCCCAGCGCGGTTCGCTGGTCACGTCCATCATCGGCGAGAACGTCCAGCGCACGCCCTGTGAGCGGGTCTCGGCGGCGGACACCCGGGCGTCCGTCTCGGCCACGGCCGGGTCGAAGGCGGACGCCTGCGCGAGCGGGATCGGGAAGGTCGTCCAGAAGCCGTGGATGACGTCGAAGCCGAAGAGCAGCGGGATGCCGAGCCGGGACTCCTCGACGGCCAGGCGCTGGAGGTCGTTGGTCCACTTCGCGCCGTGCAGGTTCAGCACCGAACCCAGCCGCCCGGCACGGGCCAGCGCCTCGATCTCCTTGGTCTGGCCGCCGCCGGGCCCCGTGTCCCCGGTCCAGGTCAGCTGCTGGACCTGGCCGAGCTTCTCCTCGGTCGTCATCCGGCCGAGGAGTTCCTTGACCTTGTCGTCGTGCGATCGGAGCATGTCGGGTCCTTCGTGGCGGAAAGCGGGAGGTGAGCGGGACCCTTGCCGGACGGAACAGCGGGGGCTAACGTCGCTCGCAGCAGAAATGTAAGCGCATTCAGACGAGGGGGCAAGGAGTCATGGCCCCTCGTGACAGAATCGATGACTCGGCACCGGAGGCATCCATGGCCAACAGCCCGTCGGCCCTGCGCGTCATGAGTTTCAACCTCCATGTGGACTGGGAGGGTTCGCCCCGGCCGTGGCAGGCCCGCCGGGAGGCGGTGGCGGCGGTGCTGCGGGCCGAGCGGCCCCAGCTGCTCGGCACCCAGGAGGGCCGCCCGCACCAGATCGACGACGTGCTCACCGCGCTCGGACCGGGGTACGCCAGGACCGGGCAGGGGCGCGACGGCGGCGACGAGGGCGAGCACATGGCCGTCTTCCACGACCGCGGACGGCTCGAAGCCCTGGAGCACGGGGACTTCTGGCTCTCCGGTACGCCCGAGGTGCCCGCCTCCGAGACCTGGGGCGGCGCCTGCCCGCGCATGGCGACCTGGATCCGCTTCCGGGACCTGGTCACCGGGGGCGGGTTCCTCGCCGTCAACACCCACCTCGACCATGTCAGCGCTTACGCGCGCGCCCGCGCGGCCGACCTGCTCGCGGAGCGGTTCGACGCACTCGCGCCCGGCCTGCCCGTCGTCCTCACCGGCGACTTCAACACCCCGGCGGACGACCCCGAGGTCCACGGCGCGCTCCTCGCGAAGGGCTCCCTGGAGGACACCTGGGAGTGCGCCGGGGAGCGCGGTCCCGCGTACGGCACCTTTCACGACTACCGCCCGCCGGTCGCGGGCGGACCGCGCATCGACTGGATCCTCGCCTCGCGCGGGACCCGGGTGCGGGAGGCGTCCGCCGTGCTGCCGGGTGCGGTGGCGCCGAGCGATCACCTGCCGGTGCGCGCCGTGGTCGAGCTGCCCCTGACACCCCGCTGAACCCGTGCCCGCCCAGGAACTCGCCCCACCCCACCCCCGTACCGGAGGAATCCGTATGCCGTCCGACCGTCCGGCGACCGAATGGCTCGCCGACGCCGTGCTGTACCAGATCTACCCGCAGTCCTTCGCCGACTCCAACGGTGACGGGATCGGTGACTTCGCGGGGATCGAGGCCCGGCTCGACCATCTCCAGTGGCTCGGCGTGAACACCGTGTGGTTCAACCCGTGCTTCGTCTCGCCCTTCGACGACGCCGGGTACGACGTCGCCGACTACCTGAACGTCGCCCCGCGCTACGGCACCAACGAGGACCTGGCCCGGCTCACCGAGGCGGCCGGGCGCCGGGGCATCCGCGTGCTGCTCGACCTGGTCGCCGGGCACACCTCCGACCGGCACCCCTGGTTCCGGGCCTCCGCGAACGACCCCGCCGACCAGCGCTTCATCTGGGCCGACACCCCGGAGGCGCCGCCCGGGTTCGTCGCCTCGCCCGGCAGCCGGTCCGGCTTCTACCAGCCGAACTTCTTCGAGTCCCAGCCCGCGCTCAACTTCGGGCATGCGCGCATGGACCCGGCGGAGCCGTGGCGGCTGCCCGTCGACGCCGAGGGGCCCCGCGCCAACGGGCAGGCGCTGCGCGAGATCATGGACCACTGGCTGGGCCTCGGCCTGTCCGGTTTCCGGGTCGACATGGCCGCCTCGCTGGTCAAGGACGACCCGGGCCACGCGGAGACGGCGAAGCTCTGGACGGAGCTGCGCGGCTGGCTCGACCGGGCGCACCCGCGGGCGGCGCTGCTCTCCGAGTGGGGCGACCCGCAGGTCTCGGTTCCGGCCGGTTTCCACGCGGACTTCTTCCTCCAGTTCGGTCCGCGCGGCGACGGTCTGCCGCTGCGGTCGCTGTGGAACAACTGGGAGGGCACGGTCAGCGAGCCCTGGGAGCCGCTGGAGCCGTATTTCGGGGCGCGGGGCGAGGGCGGTTTCGCCACCTTCCTCGACGCCTGGCGCGAGGCGACGGGGATCATCGGGGACGCCGGGTTCATCTCGCTGCCCACGTCCAACCACGACTTCTCCCGGCTCGCCACGGGGCCGCGCACCGCCGAACAGCTGCCCGCCGCCTTCGCGTTCCAGCTGACCTGGCCGACGCTGCCCGCGATCTACTACGGGGACGAGATCGGCATGCGGTACGTGCCGGGCACGCCCACCCGCGAGGGCAGCCGGCTGGGTCCGCGCTACGACCGGGCGGGTTCCCGTACGCCCATGCAGTGGGACGACTCACCGAACGCGGGCTTCTCCACCGCGCCCGCCGACGCCCTGTACCTGCCGGTCGACCCGGACCCGGGCCGTCCGACGGTCGCCGCCCAGCGCGCCGACGAGGACTCCCTTCTCCACCTGGTCAGGCGCCTGATCACGCTGCGCAGGGCCACGCCGGAACTGGGCAGCGGCGGCTCCACGGAGGTGCTGCACGACGGCTATCCGCTGGTGTACGTCCGGGGCGGGCGCTACCTGGTCGTGGTCAACCCGCGCTCCGAGGCGGCCGAGACCGCCGCTCCGGCGGGCCGGGCGACCGCCGTCGAGGCGCGCGGGGTGACGGTCGCGGAAGGCCGCATCCGCGCCGAGGGCTTCGGCTTCGGCGTCTTCGCGCTCGACGCGGGCTGAGCGGTTCCGCCCCCGCCCGGTCCCGGGCGGGGGCGGGGGCGGATGCCGTACGTCAGCCGGGGGTGTCCCCGTACTGCCTTTGCAGCGCGGCGAGTTCGGCGGTCAGCTCCCGGACGAGGTCCTGGTATGCGGGGTCCTCGTACCGGTTGTGCAGCTCGTCCGGGTCGGCGGCCAGGTCGAACAGCTCCCACTCGGGCGTCCGGGTCTCGTCCTTGGCGCCGGGCTGCCCGGAGCCGTGGCCCGGGTAGTGGATGAGCTTGTGGGTGCGGGTGCGGACGCCGTAGCTGGCCTGGACGTGGTGGCAGACGTCCAGGTGCTCGAAGTAGCGGTAGTACACCGACTGCCGCCAGTCGTCCGGCCGTTCGCCCCTGAGCAGCGGCACCAGGCTTCTGCCCTGCATCCGTGGATGCGCTTCCACTCCGGCCAGGCCGAGGATGGTCTGCGCGTAGTCGACGTTGATCACGAGCTCGTCGCAGCTGCTGCCCGGCGGGGTGACGCCCGGCCAGCGCACCACCAGGGGGATGCGCATCGACGGGTCGTACATGAATCTCTTGTCGAACCAGCCGTGTTCGCCCAGGTAGAAGCCGTGGTCCGAGGTGTACGCGACGGCCGTGCTCCGGTCCAGGCCGGTGATGTCCAGGTAGTGCAGGACCCGGCCGACGTTCTCGTCGAGCGCCGCGACGACCCGTAGGTACTCCTTGATGTAGCGCTGGTAGCGCCACTCGCGCTCCTCGCGCTCGTCAAGACCTTCGGGTACGGGCTCCTTGAGGTCGTGCGGGAGCAGATCGCTCATGCGCATCGCTGCCTCGGCCGCTGCGCTCGCCCGGTCGCTGTAGTCGTCGTGGAGGGTGCGCGGGGCCGGGATGTCCACGTTCTCGTACAGGTGCCGGTGGCGTTCGGCGGGCTCGAAGGCGCGGTGCGGGGCCTTGTGCTGGATGAACAGCGCGAAGGGCCGGCCGGGGTCGCGCCGGTCGAGCCAGTTCAGGGCGAGGTCGGTGATGAGGTCGGTGACGTAACCGGTGTACTGCCGCTCGCCGTCCCGCGTGACGAACGACGGGTCGTGGTAGACGCCGTGCTCGGGCAGCACCTCCCAGTGGTCGAAGCCGACCGGGTCGGACGTCCCGCCGTGGCCCAGGTGCCATTTGCCGACGATGGCGGTCTGGTAGCCGGCCTCCTGGAGCATCTCCGGGAAGGAGGGCTGCGTGGCGTCGAACTTCTGGCCCTCCTGTTCGAGGGTCGTCATGCCGTTGACGTGGCTGTAGGTGCCGGTCAGCAGGGAGGCACGGGCCGGTGAGCAGATCGCGTTGGTGCAGAAGGCGTTGTCGAACCGCATGCCTTCGTCGGCCAGCCGGTCGACGGCCGGGGTGCTGTTGATGACGCTGCCGTACGCGCCGATGGCCGGTACGGCGTGGTCGTCGGTCATGAAGAAGACGAGGGAGGGGCGCTGCCCCTGGGTGCCGGTGGTGCTCATGGCCCGGAGTCCTCCTTGACGGGTGCGGGGCGGGTCCGGTCGCGGGCGAGCCGAAGGGTGCGGCGGCCGGGCAGGGAAAGGGTGAGCGTGGTGCGTACGAGCCCGTCGGGGCCCGGGTGCGCGGTGGGTTCGCAGCCGGGGTCGTCGGCGCGCAGCCGGTAGGGGGCGCCGGGTTCGAGACCGGCGATCTCGACGGTGACGCGGCGGCCCAGTACCGGGACCGGCGCGGCGCCGGGCCGGTCGGGGGCGGCGTTGACCAGGCGTACCTCGATCGCGCCGTCGTCCGCGGCGGTCACGGCGGTCGTGGCGGTGACCAGGGCGCGGGCTCCGTCGCCGGTGAGGTGCGCGGGGCGGTGCGGCGTACCGGCGTCGACCCGGACCCGTACGTGGGCGGGTTCGCTGCCCGGGGCGAGTGCGCAGCCGCGCACGGGTCCCGGCAGGGGCGGCTGCGGGCCTTCGGCGGTCCTCGGCGCGATCCGGTACCAGTAGCCGCGGCCGGCCTCGGCGTGTGTGTCCGCGTACGGCGGCAGGACCGGCCTCGGGTGCAGCGGTGCGTACGGGCCCTCGTAGTGGTCGGCGCGGAGGACGACGTAACCGGCCGTGCCCGGTGCCGGCGCCCAGTCGAGCTGGACGTGACCGATGCCGTCCCGGGACCGCAGCAGCGTGCGGTGCGGGCGCACGACCTGCCTTTCGGAGGTGGTCGGGGCGCCGAGGAGGGGGCCGGGGCGCCCGTTCACTTCAGGCCGGAGGTCGCGATGCCCTGCGTGAAGTGGCGCTGGAGGACGAGGAAGACGGCGACGACCGGGAGCACCACGAGGAAGGCGCCGGCCATCAGCACACCGTTGGAGCCGGCGGCCTTGGTCGGGTCGGTGGCGAAGGTGGCGAGGGCGACCGGCAGGGTGTACTTGTCGGGGTCGTTCGTCGCGACGAGCGGCCACAGGAAGTTGTTCCAGGAGCCGAGGAACACGAAGATCGACAGGGTGGCCAGGGCGGGCTTGACCAGGGGGAGCACGATCCGCCAGAAGATGTACCACTCGCCGGCGCCGTCGATGCGGGCCGCTTCGAGGAGTTCGTCGGGGATGGCCATCATGAACTGCCGCATGAGGAAGACGCCGAACGCGCCGGCCGCGAAGGGCAGGATGAGCCCCGCGTAGCTGTCGAGCAGGCCCATCTTGCTCATCATTACGAACTGGGGCAGCAGCATCAGGTTGCCCGGCACCATCAGGGCGCCCAGGACGACCCCGAGCACGGCCTTCTTGCCCGCGAAGTTCAGCTTGGCCAGGGCGTACCCGAGCATCGAGCAGAACACCAGGTTGCAGACGGTCACGACGACCGCGACCACCGCGGAGTTCATGAAGTTGCGCGCGATGTCCATCAGGTCGAGCAGTTCGCGGAAGTTCGCGAGGGTCCACTCGGTGGGGATCCAGACCGGCGGGCTCGCGCCCAGGTCCTTCGGCGTCTTGAAGGCGGATATCGCCATCCACAGGAAGGGCGCGGACATGACGACCAGACCCACGGTGAGCAGCGTGTACGTGAGTGCCGTGGTTCCCGGCCTGCGCGAGGTGGCCGTGCGCCCCGGCTTCGGCGGGCGCGTGGTGCGGGGCTCGGTTGCGCTCATCGGGTCTTGTCCTTCAGCAGACGGAACTGGAGCAGCGTGACGGCCAGGACGATCGTGAACAGGACGTAGGCCATGGCGCTCGCGGAGCCCATGTGGAAGAAGCTGAACCCTTCCTTGTACATGTGCAGCGACACCGTGAGCGTGCTGTCGCCGGGGCCGCCGTCGGTCATCACGAAGGGCTCCTCGAAGACGTTGAGGAAGCCGATGGTGGTCATCACCGCGACGTACAGCATGGTCGGCCGCAGCAGGGGGACCGTGATCCGGCGGAACTCCTGGAAGGCGCCCGCGCCGTCCAGCTTGGCGGCCTCGCGGACTTCGACCGGGATGGCCTGGAGGCCGGCGAGGAAGAGGACCATCGCGGTGCCCATGTTGCGCCAGACCGCCATGACGATCAGGGACGGCATCGCGAGCGCCTTGGAGGCGAGGAAGTCCGGTGTGGAGAAGCCGAGCTGCGCGCCGAGCCCGGCGATCAGGCCCTCCGAGGGGTCGAGCACGAACCGCCAGATGACGGCCACCGCGACGATGGCGGTGACGACGGGTACGTAGAAGCCGACCCGGAAGAAGGTCCGGAAGCGGTCGATGCCGGAGTTGAGGAGCACGGCCGCGACCAGTCCGCTGCCGATGGTCAGGGGGACGCCCAGCACCACGAAGTAGCAGGTGTTGAAGAGCGCCTTCATGAACTTCGGGTCGCCGAAGAGCGCGGTGTAGTTGTCCAGGCCGACGAACCGCGCGTCGAGCGGGTGGGTGACGTTGCGCAGGCCGAAGTCGGTGAAGCTCATGAGGAGCGTCGCGATGATCGGGAACGCCATGAAGGTCAGGAACAGGGCCAGGAACGGCGTCGAGTACAGCCAGCCGGCGAGGTTCTGCCGGGAGAGCCGGTCGGGGCGGAGCTCCGGGCCCGTCGGGGCCTGCTGCCCGATAGAGCCGCCGGCCTGGGCCGGGGTGCGGTCCGGGCCGGCCCCGGCCCGGGTGGCGGCGGTCTTCACCGGGAGATCAGCCCCTCCGTGGTCGCCTGGAGCTTCTTGGCCTCGGTGGCAGGGTCACCGCCCTGCGCGATCTTCTCCAGGGTGCCCTCGATGGCCGCGGCGATCTCGTTCCACTTCTCCAGGGCCGGGATCTCCTTGCCGGTGTCCAGGGCGCCGCGGAAGACCTTCAGGCTGTCGGCCTCGGCGCTGTCCTTGATCTCCGGCCGGTCGTAGGCGGCCTTGTTGGCGGGCAGCGACTTGGTCGCCCCGTACCAGGCGGCCTGCGTCTCGGGGGTGGTCAGGTACTGGGTGAACTTCTCGGCGGCGGCCTTGTGCTCGCTGTCCTTGAAGGTCACCAGCGAGGCGCCGCCGACCCAGGAGACGGACCCCTTCGGGCCCGCGGGGAGCGGGGCGGTCTTCCACTTGCCCTTGAGCTGCGGCTGCTGCTCGTTGAGGTTCTGGACCATCCAGGGGCCGGACATGAACGTCGGCTCCTCGCCCTTGGCGAAGGTCTTGGCCACGTCGGCGCCGGGCACGAAGTTCTTCTTGGCCAGCCCGTCCTTGAAGTAGCTGCCCCACGTCTCGAACGCCTTCACGGCCTCCGGGGAGCCGAGCGCGGACTTGCCGTCGGCGTCGGTGAGGCTGCCGCCCTCGGAGTACAGGAACTGGAGCCAGCTCTGCCAGGCGCCGGTGTTGCCGGGCTGGAGGGCGGTGCCGTACTGGGCGCCGTTCTTCTTGTACGCCTCCGCCAGCGCGTGGTGGTCCGCCCAGGTGACCGGGGCCTTGTCGACGCCCGCCTTCTTCGCGAGGTCGGTGCGGTAGTAGAGGCCGCGTACGTCGGCGTACCACGGGACGCCGTAGGCGGTGCCGTCCACCACGTTGCTGTTCCAGGTGGCGGGGAAGAAGTCCGACTTCTTGAAGGTCTTGGTGTTCACCGGCTCCAGCACGTCGAGCGCGATGTACTGCCCCATCATCGTGGAGCCCATCTGCGCCATGTCGGGGAGCTTCCCGGCAGCGGCGGCGGCGGTCATCTTCTGGCCGACGACGTCCCAGCCGATGGGGGTCACCTTGACGGTGACGTTCGGGTTGTCCTTCTCGAAGTCCTTGGCGACCTCGGCCAGCCGCTTGGCCTCCTCGCCCATGCCCCAGACGGTCAGGGTCTGCTTGGCGTCGGCGGACTGCTGCGCGCCACTGCCGCCGCCGCAGGCGGTGAGGGACAGCGCGGCGGCCACTGCGACGGAGATGCCTGTGACGGTCTTGGCGGGGCGTGCCATGGAGCTCCTCCTCGAGCTGTGTATGCGCTATCTGAAAGCGCATACAGAACTCTGCGACACGGGTCAGAATCACTCAAGGGGGATGGGGTAACGCTTGCGTAACGTGAGCGGTGCCGGGGTTGACCGGGGTGTTACGGGGGCGGGCGCGGGGCTCCCGGGTCCGGGCGGGCGGTCCGGGCAGGCGGGCGGTCCGGGGCGTCCTGGCGCGCCCGCGGTCCCTGCCCGGCCCTACGCGCCCGTGCCCGGCCCTACGCCCCCGTGCCCGCCGGGCAGCCGCAGCTCTCGCGCAGGACCGCCGCGACGGGCAGAAGTCTCGCTTCCGGCGCTCTGTCGCGCTCGGCGAGCCGCGCCACGAGCAGTTCGACCGCCTCCACGCCGAGCCGCCCCATGGGCTGCAGGACCGTGGTGAGCGTCGGCCGGACCAGGCGGCTGAGGGGGATGCCGTCGAACCCGGTCACGGCGATGTCGCCGGGCACGTCGATGCCCCGCTCCTGCAGGGCGTGCAGCGCACCCACGGCCATCTGGTCGTTGGCGAACACCAGACCCTGGGGCCGCGGCCCCTTCGCGGACGCCCCGAAAAGGGCCTCCACCGCCTGGCGCCCGGCGGCCTGGGTGAGGTCGCCCCGCAGGTCGGGTTCGGCGGGGAGCGGGAGGCCGGCTTCGAGGTGCGCGGCCTGGTATCCGAGGAACCGGGCCTCGCCGTCCGGGGAGTCCGCGGGCCCGCCGACGAAGGCGAGCCGGCGCAGCCGGTGGGCGCTGAGCAGGTGCCTGGTGATCTGCAACTGGCCGTCGAAGTTGGCCACCTTCACATGATCCAGACCGTCGTACGGCTCCCCCGCGAGCACCACGACGGGCACCCGCCTCGCCACCATGTCCAGGACCTCGTCCGGCACGGCCTGGGCGAGCACGGCGAGCCCGTCGACCCGGCCCGCGACCTCGGTGAGCCGGGCGCCGGCCTCGTCGGCGTGCGAGGAGGCGATGAGCAGCGCGTAGCCGTGGCGCCTCGCGGCCCGCTCCATGCCCCGTATGACCTCGTCGGAGTAGAGGGTCACCTCGCCGGGGTCGGACGCGGTCGCGCTGTCGGCCTCCGCGTCGTGGAAGTCCGGGTAGCACAGGCCGAGTACGCCGGTGCTGCGGCTGGCGAGTCCGCGTGCGCTGCCGCTGGGCACGTACCCGAGTTCGCGTGCGCTGGCCAGTACGCGTTCGCGGGTCTCCCCGCGCACCGAATCCGGGTTGCGGTACACCCGCGACACCGTCGCGATGGAGACCCCCGCCCGCTCGGCAACGTCGTACACCGTCGGAGTACTCATCGCGCCGCGTCACCTCTCTTCCCCTGTGGTTCCCGAGATGTTCCCACATGCGGGGCGCCGGTTTGGAAGCGCATTCACGCATCCGGACGCCGATGTGGGGGGCGGCGCAGAATTTGCCCGGCGTTCGCGAGCCGTCCTCCCGGGGGTAGGTATCCCGTTCGGGCGGGGCCGGGAGCGTCGGGCCGCCCGCCCCACGACGACCTCCCAGGATGGATTCCGTGACCGCATCGACCTTCCGCCCACGGCGGCCCCGCGCTCTCGCCCGCTTCCTCGTCGCCGCGCCGCTGCTGGCCGCCGGTGCGCTGACCGGGATGCCGGCGGCGCACGCGGCCCCGGCCGACGACGTGCGTATCAACGAGGTGGTGACCACCGGCGGCGTCAACGACTCCGTGGAGCTGTACAACAAGGGCACGGCCTCGGTCGACGTCTCGGGGTGGGTGCTGAAGGACGACGACAAGGACCACGCGTACAAGATCGCCTCCGGGACGACGCTGGCGCCCGGCGGGTTCCGGGCGTTCGACGTGAGCGGCGCGTTCGGGCTCGGCTCGGCGGACGAGGCGCGGCTGTACCTCGCGGACGGCAAGACGCAGGTGGACGGCTTCTCCTGGAGCAAGCACTCCGACCCGTCCTGGTCGCGCTGCGCCGACGGCACCGGTGCGTTCAAGCAGGCGGCCTCGGTGACGCTGGGCGCGGCGAACGCCTGCGGCGGCGGGGGCGGCGGGGACACCACGACGCCCGTGGCGTGGCCCGGGGGCGGCGCGGTCGCCACGGCGGACGGCTCCAACGTGTTCGGCGAGGACCTGAGCGGCCTGTACCAGGACGGCGGTGTGCTGTGGGCGGCGCAGAACAGCGGCAAGCTGTGGCGCCTGGTCCGGGACGGCGCCGGCTGGAAGCCGGACACCGCGAACGGCTGGTCCTCCGGCAAGACCCTCCGCTTCCCCGGCGGCTCCGGCAGCCCGGACAGCGAGGGCGTCACCGCGACGAGCGGCGGGATCTTCGTCGCCAGCGAGCGCAACGGGGACGCCTCGGGCACGAGCCGCCTGTCCGTGCTGCGGTACGACGTGAGCGGTTCGGGCTCGTCGCTGACGGCCACCAAGGAGTGGAACCTCACCTCGGACCTCCCGTCGACCGGCTCCAACCTGGGCCTCGAAGCGATCACCTGGGTCCCGGACGCGTCGCTGACGGGCGCCGGCTTCAAGGACGCGTCGACGGGCGCGGCGTACGATCCGGCGCACTACGCCGCCCACAGCGGCGGGGTCTTCTTCGTCGGCGTCGAGGGCACCGGCACGGTGTACGGCTACGTCCTGGCCGACTCCGGTTCGTACACCCGGGTCGCCTCCTTCAGCAGCGGCATGTCCGGCGTGATGGAGCTCCAGTGGGAGCCCCAGGCGTCCCGCCTCTGGGCGGTCTGCGACGACACCTGTGACGGGCAGCACCGCACGTTGAAGGTCGACGCGATGGGCGCGTTCGCCACGGTCGCCGCGTACAACCGCCCGTCCGGCATGCCGAATTACAACAACGAGGGCTTCGCGCTGTCCGGCGCGGACGAGTGCGTGGCGGGGTCGAAGCCGGTGTACTGGTCGGACGACGCGAACGACGGCGGGCACGCGTTGCGGCGGGGCAGCGTGAGCTGCTGAGCGTCCGCTACGCCTCCGCTTCGCCCCCGGTGACGCCGCGTCCCTCCCCCGCCAACCGCTCCCGGAGCCGTCGGGCGGCGAACTCGATGAAGGGGCGGCTCTCCATCAGGCGGCACTCGGCGGCACCGATCACACGGACGCGTACCAGTCCCGCTTCCTCCGCCTCCGCTCCGACGCCCGGGAAGTGCCGGCCGTTGTCGTCGCCCACGTCCGGCACTTCCACCCAGACCCGTTCGCCGTCGACGACGTACGGGAAGCGGCGCAGCTTGCGGCGGTGGTTGGCTATCAGGGACTCGGCGTAGTGCAGGAAGGAGTTGCGGTTGTGGCCCACGCCCAGCAGGAGGATATGGGCGCCGAGTTCGTGCAGCCGGTCGGGGTCGGCGAGCACGGCGGTGGGCAGCGCGCCCATGAGGGTGGGCAGCCGGTCGTGGAACTGCGGCACGCCCGAGCGGTCCGCGGGGGACTACAGGCCCAAGGGTTACGCGGAGAGCCGCTCCTCGTCGTCCGGCCCCAGTTCGCTCAGCAGCGTGTGATGCCGGTCGAGTATCACGGCGTACTGGGCTTCGTCGTCGGCATAGCGTTTGGACTCGGGAAGGCTGTGAAAACGAACCCACCGGTCCGCATACGCGTAACGCGTCCGAGAGTCGCCCTCCGGCGCCGGCCACTGCCGCGACCACAGCTCTGACAGGGCGCCCCGAGATCGATTCTGCTCAGCGCGCCACTATGCGGCATGAGGAAGACGCCGTCGAATGGTTTGCGAACGGCTTGCTACCCCTCCGGCGTCGTGTGTCTCACGCAAGGCGCGCTGGATCCACTCCGCCTCGCAGCGCAGTGTCCAGCGCTGTCATGAGCTGTGCGGTGCGGCTCCTGCCGTTGGGGGCGGGAGGGTAGCGGCGGAGGACGTCGATCAGGACGGGGGTGGCTCGTTCGCGGGCCCCTTCGAGTGCCCGGTCCCCCGCTCCGGGGTCCTCGATCTCCGCGATGCGGGCCGCGTTGGCCGCCGCGCGCAGGATGTGGGCGACCTGGTGGGCCTTCGCGATCGGGTGCAGGTAGGCGGCGGATGCGGCGTCGCCGGCCGCCTGTGCTGCGAGCCTTGCGGCTTCGGTGGCCGCGTCCTTCGCCGCGCGGTGCGCGTTCATCGAGGCGACGCGCTGAAGCCTGGTCCGGGGCGCGCCGTCGACGAACTCCCACGCGGCGTCGATCGCGGCACGCGGCCGGTCATCACCGGGATGGGCGTCCTCGAACATCGTCAGAACGCCCTGCGCCGCCTCGGCGGCGTACCGCGCCACAGCTCGCAACTCGCCCGTAGAGAGCTCGAAGTCCCCGCTCACGCTGATCATTCGAACGATCGTCGCACATAGCCACATGCAGCCGTACGGCTCCGAGGGGCCGCCCGGTCCGCGTCAGGCGAGGCTTACCCTCGCCGGACCGCCTCAGCCGACAGTCCCTGCAGCAGAAGAGCCTTCGCCCGGCGGGCACTGCCGGCTCGCTACCAACGGATCCCGCCATTGCCCGCGCGACCGTCACCTCCGGCAGGACCACGTACGGCAACTCTCCGCAACCGCGCCGCACCATGGCGTTATCGTGCAGGAACGGTCCTCTCGCACACTGTGTGAAGATGGCCGCACAAGACCTTCACCATTCAGTCGCTTTTGGCCACACCGTGAACACGGTGGGGCTCGGGGTGCAGACGGTGCGCGCGGGTCGTGCCTACCCTCCCGGGCCATGAGACTCACTCGCACGAGACGCCTCGGTCTCGCCGCAATCGTCGCCGTCGCCCTCTCGCTCTTCGGCCTGGCGCCTGCCGCGAGCGCCGCCGATCCGGCCGCCGAACTGTCGTTCAGCACCGACGCGGCCACCACCACGCCCGGCGGCACGGTGAACCTGTCGATGACGATCAGGAACAACCAGACGTACGACATCTGGTTCATCTATCAGACCATCGATCCGACATGGCTGACCACCCAGCGCCCCGACCTCAAGTACAGCTTCGCCGGGTGCAGCCTGGAGACGGCCGCGGGGGCCGTCCCGTGTTCCGGCGTCGGGCCGGCGGACCTCGGCGGCAACTACGGCACCACCATCCCGCCCGGTCAGAGCCGTACCGTCACCCTGACCCTGCAAGTCGCCGCCGACTCCGGCTGCAACGGCAACATCGGCTTCTACTCCTACTTCTACGCAGAGTTCAGCGACAGCACCAGCGTCAGCGGCGGCCCGGTCTACACGCCGGAGACCCGCGTGCTGTGCGCGTGACCGCACCCCCGCACATCCCGCACCGTGCATGCCCCCACTGAGCGGGGACCTCATGGACGGCGGCGGCCGGCCCCTGCTCCACGCCGGCCGCCGTCGGCATGGCGTCCGGCAGTGACTTGATCCAGCTCCATCTCGCGTGGCCATTTTGGTCTAGTCCATTGGCGGCACCCACCCCCGCACCCAGGGCCGGGAGCGCCACAGCCGACGAAGGCGAACACCTTGTCGGATTGATTGAGACATATGCTTTTCCGTCAAGTTTCCTGTTGGTCACACAAAAACTCCACATGGACCCCATCATGTGACTCGACGGATGCGTCAACGACCGGCGCCTCAAAGGGGCGGCGGCACGGTCATGGGGGTAGAGCAGGCTCCGACAGGAGCCCGACCTCCCCTGCCCTGGGGAGGGATTTCCACCGCATGAAGCGGACCATTCGCACCACCGCGCTCGTCGTGGGCACACTGATGGCGACCATCGGGTTACCCGTTGCCACCGCCCAGGCGGACGATCCGGTACCGCGCGTCGATCTGCGCGTGCTCGTCGTATCCGACGGGGGGCCGTCCACCGACGCCATCGCCGCCGAACTGGAGAACGCCGGAACGCCGTACACCGAGGTCGATCTGAACGACTCGGGCCGCGCCGCGATCGACGCGGGCTTCCTCGCCGATACCGTCGACGGCCGACCGCGAGCCAAGTACCAGGCCGTGGTCCTGCCCAACGACAACCCGTTCCCCACGGGCTCCGCCGAGATGGCGGCCCTCGTGGCCTACGAGCAGGCGTACTCGATCCCCCAGGTCGACGCCTACACCTACGCCCGTCCGCAGGTGGGGCTCAACGCGGCGGTCGGCACGGGCTACGCGGGCAGCGTCGACGGGGTGCCGGCCGAGGTGACGCAGGCCGGCAAGGCCGGGCCCTTCCGCTACCTGGAGGGCACGGTTCCGTTCGAGGACAACTCCCCCACCGTGGGCGAGTCCTACGCCTACCTCTCGACACCGGTGACGGGCGCCGACTTCACCCCGTACGTCCAGGCCACCATCCCGGGCAGCACGGCCAAGGGCTCCCTGGTGGGCGAGTACCGGCACGACGGACGGCGCGAGCTCGTCGTCACCTTCGTCTACAACCGGTACCAGCAGCAGTACCGGCTGCTGGCCCGGGGCATCGTGGAGTGGATGACCGGCGGCGTGCACCTCGGCGCCGACCGCAACTACTTCGCGGTCCACGTCGACGACGTCTTCGCGGCCGACGACCGCTGGGACACCGTTCTCAACTGCACACCCGGAGACGTGGACTGCCAGCCGGGCGCGGGCACCCCGGACCCGGTCCGCATGGTCCCGGCCGACGTCGATCACGCCATCGGCTGGCAGAACAGCCATGACTTCACCTTCGACCTGGCCTACAACGCCTCCGGCAGCGCCGACCACCGCGAGGACAACGGCGGTCAGGACCTGCTCGCCGACAAGCTCATCGCCGACCGCGGCCGATTCCGCTGGATCAACCACACCTACACCCACGCCTTCCTGGGCTGCGTGCAGGACATCAGCGTGGTGCCGTGGAAGTGCGCGACGAACACGGACGGATCCACCCGGTGGGTCAGCCGGAACGAAATCGTCGACGAGATCGCGACCAACCAGGCATGGGGCGTGGCCGCCGGACTTCCGCTCATCCAGGGGGAGTTGGTCACCGGCGAGCACTCCGGACTGAAGGTGACCCCGCAGCAGCCGGTGGACAACCCCAACCTGGCACTCGCCCTCGCCGACACGGGCATCCAGTGGCTGGGCTCGGACAACTCCCGTGACCCCGTGCAACGCCAGGTCGGGCCCGCCACGACCATCTCCCGCTACCCGATGAACATCTTCTACAACGCCGGGCGGGCGACCGAACAGGTGGACGAGTACAACTGGCTCTACACCAGCCGTGCCCAGGGCGGCAGCGGGGTCTGCGAGGACAACCCCGCCACCACCACCTGCCTGGCCGCGCCGCTGGACGTCGCCACCGGCTACACCGACTACATCGTCCCGCTGGAGACCCGGATCGCACTGGGGCACGTCCTCTCCAACGATCCCAGACCCCACTTCATCCACCAGGCGAACCTCTCCGAGGACCGCATCGCCTATCCGGTGCTCGACGGTGTACTCGACGGCTACGACGACCTGTTCACCGCCGACACCCCCGTCGTGAACCTCCGTATGAAGGACATCGGCACCGAGATGCAGCGCCGTACCGCCTGGCGGGCCGCCGTCGACGCGGGCCAGGTCACCGCCTACCGCATCGGCGACAGCGTGACCGTACAGGCGCCCGAAGGCGTGGCGATCACGGCCACCATGCCCGCCGGCACCCGGCACGGCGGCAGCGCCTTCGGGTCCTCCTACGCCGGCCGGGTCTCCGGCTGGGCCGCGGCCGGCGTCCTGCCCTACACCCTGGACCTCCCCACGTCCGCGGATGCGCCGGCCACAACGGACGGACCGTACCGGACACCTGCCGTGACCGGCGCGCCGACGGCTACCGCACCCCGGACCAAGGTTCCTTCCGGCGTCGTGGCTCAGGTCCCCCACAGCGCGGAGCGCTGACAGGCGTACGCCCTCCTGTCCCGGCCGCCACCGCGGCGGCCGGGGCGGGCCCGCGCCCCCGGGCCCGACACCCTCACTTCCCGGCTGTGGAGCAGCTCCATGCACATTCCCCACGGCGCGCGACGCTCCGGCGCGTCGCGCGTCACCCTGCTCACCGAAGGCACCTACCCGCACAGTCACGGTGGTGTGAGCGTCTGGTGCGACCAACTCGTGACCGGCATGCCCGACATCGCGTTCGACGTGCTCGCCGTCACCGGCACCGGCCGCGAACCGGTCGTCTGGGAGGTCCCCGCCCACGTCGGCCGCATCGTCTCCGTCCCCATGTGGGGTCCCACCCCCGAGGGGCAGGCGCCGTACGGGCGCCACGGCCGACGGCTCGCCGAGTCCTACGAGCGGTTCGTGACCGCGCTGCTCGACCCGCGCGCGGAGAGCGGCTTCGGCCCGGCTCTGTACGCGCTGGCACGGGCCGGCGAGGACGGCAGGCTCAGTCCCTTCCTGCGCGGGGACCAGGCGCTCGGCATCCTGACGGCCGTCTGGAACCGGCCCGGACTCGCGGTGCGCGAGGCCCGGCCGACCCTGCACGACGCGGTGACCGCGACCGCGCTCCTGGAGCACGCCCTGCGGCCGCTGGCCGCGCCGTACCCGACGGCGGGGGTGGCACACGCGGTCAGCGGCGGCGTGGCGTGCCTTCCGGGCCTCGCCGCACTGGAACGGCACGGCGTGCCGCTGCTGCTCACCGAGCACGGGGTGTATCTGCGCGAGCGCTACCTCGGATACCGCACCGCTCCCTACCGGTGGCCGGTGAAGGCTCTCGTGCTGGGCTTCTTCCGGCTGCTCGCCGAGGAGACGTACCGGCGAGCCGCCCTGATCACTCCGGGCAACCGCTACAACCGGCTGTGGGAGGAGCACGGAGGCGCCGCGCCCGATGCGATCCGCACGGTCTACAACGGCGTGGACCCCGCCGCGTTCCCGCCCGCCGGCCCGGAACCCACCGACCCCGTGCTCAGCTGGGCCGGCCGGGTCGACCCGATCAAGGACCTGGAGACCCTGATCCGCGCCTTCGCCCTCGTACGGGAGCGGGTGCCGGCCGCGCGGCTGCGCCTGTTCGGCGGTACGCCGCGCGGCGGGGAGGCCTACCGGGACCGGTGCGAGGCGCTGGCCGCGGAGCTGGGCCATGCCGCCGCGGTCACCTTCGAGGGCCGGGTCGAGGACATCAGGGACGCCTACGCGGCGGGCAACGTCGTGATGCTCTCCAGCATCAGCGAGGGCTTCCCCTTCACCCTGATCGAAGCCATGTCGTGCGGGCGGGCCACCGTCTCCACGGACGTGGGCGGCGTCCGGGAGGCGGTCGGCGACACCGGTCTCGTCGTGCCGCCCCGCGACCCGGCCGCGATGGCCGCCGCCGCTCTGGAGCTGCTGGCCGACGCCGGACGGCGCCGGAGGATGGGCGAGGGGGCCCGGCTCAGGGTGATCGAGCAGTTCACCCTCCGGCAGACCATCGACACCTTCCGTTCCATCTACCAGGAGCTGTCCGAGTCCGGCGGCCGGAGAGCGCCCTCGGCCGTCGAGGAACACGTGCCGGCGACGGTGGGCAGATTCCCGGTGAGGAGCGCGGCCGGATGAGCGGACCCATGTCGTTGGAACCGGGCGGCGCGGAGCAGGACACGCTGGCCCTGCGCCTCGCCGACGACCGCACCCTCGCCCTGCGCCTCGCCGACGCGCACCCGGGCGCCCCCGTCCTGCCCCGCCGCAGGGCTCAAGCCGACGCGGTGGACGGGCTGGCCGCCGCACTGGCCGACGGTGTCGCGCCGGCGGTCCACCCCTACGAGGTCGCCGCCCTGCTGGAGTCCGAGGGCCTCACCGGCGACGTGATCCGGGAGAAGTACGGGCACGCCGACCTGTTCTCGCTGGCGACGGCGTTGTACCGGCGCGTCCCTCGGACGTTCCCCGAGCCGCCCCGTCCCAAGGACCCCTGGCGGCCCGACCATCTGCGTTGCGCCTTGCGCGGGCTGCTGTTCGCGCTTCCCGGCCTCGCGTACGCACTGGCCGGGCGGCTGCTGCCTCCCGACGGCACGGTGCGGGCGCTGGTGGTGGCGGGGCTCATTTCCTGGGCCTGGAACCAGGCGCTGGGCCACCGGTCCTACGTGCGCCTGGCGGCCGGGCGGCGGGAGGCGGGCCGCACCCTCGCGAAGGGGGCGCCGCTGGGTGCCGCGGCGGCGGCCGCCGCCGGAACCGCTCTTTCGGGATCGGGCGTGACGGCCCTGGTCGTCACGGTCCAGTCCGCCTACCTCGCGGCGGCCGGTGTGCTGCTCGTACTGGGCCGCGAGCGGCTGCTGCTGGCGGTCCTCCTGCCGGTCGCCGCCGGTGGGACGTCCCTTCTGTGGTGGGAACCCGGGAACGTGCTGCGCGCCGGGCTGCCGCTGCTGTCGCTCCTCGGCGCCGCCGCCGCGGCCGGCTGGGCGCTGCGCGCCACCCGCTCCGCCCCGGCCGCGCCCGGCACCGCGCGTCCGGGGCTGTGGCCGTCCCTGCCGTACGGCCTGTTCGGGCTGGCCGCCGGATCACTCGCGTTCCTGGCGGGCCGGGACCAGCCCTGGGCCGTGATCGTGCTGACCCTGAGCATGGGGCCGGCCGAGTGGCTGCTCTACCGCTACCGCGGGCTGTCGGTGGCCGCGCTGCGGTCCGCGAGGACGCTCGGCGGGTTCCGGGCACGCTCCGCCGCCGTTCTCGCCGGCTGCCTGCTGGTGTACCTCGGCCCTCTGGGACCGGCGGCGATGCTCGTGGGCGCCGAGCCCGCCCCCCTTCTGCTGCTCGCCGGAACGCTGTGGATCTCCCTGCTGCTTCAGGCGTTCGGCACCGCCTGGCCACCTGCCGTCGTGTGTCTCGGCGCGGCGGCGTTCCCCGGTGCGGGGATGCTGACCGGCGCCCCGCCGGGCCCTGCGGCGTTGCCTCTGAGCTGCGGTGCCGCCCTGCTCTGTCTCACCGCGGTGGCCGTACGGAAGCTGGGCCGGCCCGCCGCGCACGGCTGAGGGCGCTCCACGGACCAATCGCCAACCGCCACCTGCCACCTGCCACCTGCCACCTGCCACCTGCCACCTGCCACCTGCCACCTGCCACCTGCCACCGACCGAACACCAACCGTCGACCACCGGAGGAAACCATCGTGAACGGCCCACCGCTTGCCGCCGTCACCGGAGCCGAGGGCTTCATCGGATCGCACCTCACCGAGGCGCTCGTCACCGCCGGATACCGGGTGAGGGCCATGGCGCAGTACAACTCCTTCTCCTCGTACGGCTGGCTCGAAACCCTGTCCCCCGACGTCCTGGACCAGGTCGAGATCGTCCTCGGCGACGTCCGGGACCCGGGTTCGGTCCGTCATCTCGTCGAAGGGGCCGACAGCGTCTACCACCTGGCCGCGCTCATCGCCATCCCCTACTCCTACCGGGCACCCCACAGCTACGTGGACACCAACGTCACGGGCACGCTGAACGTACTGGAGGCGGTACGGACCGCGGGCACACCACGGCTGGTGCACACCTCGACCAGTGAGACCTACGGCACCGCGCAGACCGTGCCGATCACCGAGGACCACCCCATCAACACCCAGTCCCCCTATGCGGCTTCGAAGGCGGGCGGGGACCGGCTGGCCGACAGCTATCACGCCAGTTTCGACACCCCGGTGGTGACGCTGCGGCCGTTCAACACCTTCGGGCCGCGGCAGTCCATGCGGGCCGTGATCCCGACCGTCATCGGGCAGGTCGCGGCCGGGGAGCGGACCATCACCCTCGGCGACCTGCGTCCCACCCGGGACTTCACCTTCGTCAAGGACACCGCGCAGGCGTTCCTGGCGGTCGGCACCGCGCCCGCCGAGCAGGTCGTGGGCCGTACGTTCAACGCCGGTACGGGTGGCGAGATCTCCGTCGGCGACCTGGTCGCCCTCATCGGCAAGGTGATGGACACCGCGCTCGACGTCCGGGAGGACGCGCAGCGGCTGCGGCCCGCGAACTCGGAGGTCATGCGACTGGTCGCGGATGCCGGGCGACTGCGTGCGGCGACCGGCTGGAGCCCGGCGCACACCCTGGAGAAGGGCCTCGCGCAGACGGTGGAGTTCTTCCGCGAGCCGGGCAACCTCGCCCGCTACAAGACCGGCGTCTACAACATCTGACCACATCCGGCATGTCGAGCAAGGGGAAGACCATGTACGCAGTGATCATGGCCGGCGGCAAGGGCGTCCGGCTGCGGCCCTACACCACGGCCCTGCCCAAGCCGCTGGTGCCGATCGGCGACCAGCACGCCATCCTCGAAATCGTTCTGCGCCAGCTCGCCTCGGCCGGTTTCACCGGCTGCACCATCGCCATCGGCCATCTCGGGGAGATCATCCGGGCGTACGTCGGTGACGGATCGCAGTGGGGCCTGAAGGTCGACTACTCCACCGAGGCGTCGCCGCTGGGGACCATGGGGCCGCTCCTGATGATGCGTGAGCGGCTGCCGGAGAACTTCCTGGTGATGAACGGGGACATCCTCACCGACCTCGACTACGCCGACGTCCTGCGCAGCCACCGGAGCTCGGGAGCACCGCTGACCATAGCCACGTACGCCCGCCAGGTGCGCATCGACTTCGGTGTGCTGACCACCGACGCGAGCAAGGTGGTGGGCTTCACCGAGAAGCCGAGCATGGACTACCGCGTTTCGATGGGGGTGTACGGGCTGAGCCGGGCCACGCTCGACGGGTACACCGCCGGGCTGCCGCTGGGCTTCGACGAGTTGGTCCTGGATCTGCTGGGTTCCGGTAACCCGCCGAGCGCCTACGATTTCGACGGCTACTGGCTGGACATCGGCCGCCCCGACGACTACGACCGGGCCAACGCGGAGTTCACCACCCGCAAGTCCCTGCTGCTCAAGGGAGCCTGAGCACCGCATGCGCATTCTCGTCCTTGGTTCCACCGGCTATCTGGGGGCCCACGTCGCCGAGCGGCTGGGCGCTCTCAAGGATGCGTGGGTCCTCGCCGGCGGACGGTCCCCCGCCGCCGGCGTTCCCGTCGACCTCGCCACCGACTCCGCCGGCCGGCTCGCGAAGACTCTGGCGTCGGCGGCGCCGGACGCCGTGGTCAACTGCGCCGGTGCGACCGGCGGGGACCCGGTGACGCTGGCGGAGGCCAACGCCCGGGGGCCCGCCGTCCTGTGCGAGGCGATGGCTCTGGCCTGCCCCTCGGCCCGGCTGGTCCATCTCGGTTCGGCCGCCGAGTACGGCCCGGGGACAGGCAGGATCCCGACGGCGGAGTCGGCGGCCACACGCCCGCTCAGCGCCTACGGGGCCACGAAACTGGCCGGCACGGTCACCGTCTCGACCTCGGCTCTGGACGCGCTCGTCCTGCGGGTCGGCAACCCGGTGGGGCCCGGGGCGCCTCCCGGCGGACTGCCCGGCCGGGTCACCCGTCTCCTGCGCGACGCGGGTCCGGCCCCGGACGCGGTGCTCCGCCTGGGGGACCTGTCGGCGTACCGCGACTTCGTCGACGTACGCGACGTGGCGCGGGCGGTGGAACGGGCGGTGACCGCACCCGGGCCGCTGCCGCGCGTGCTCAACATCGGCGGCGGAGACGCCGTACCGGTGCGCGACCTCGTGCATACCCTGGCGGAGATCGCGGGCTTCGGCGGACGCGTCGAGGAGCAGGGGGCGGGCTCCGCCCGCTCGGGGCAGGTGTCCTGGCAGTGTTCCGACATCTCCGCCGCCGGGTCAGCCCTCGGCTGGCGTCCCTCGTACGCGCTGCGGGAGTCCCTGACGGCCCTGTGGTCCGCCCCCGCACACCCGCCGGCCCCGCGCGAAGAAGGCGAACCGTCGTCGTGAGCCTGCTGATCCCGCTGTACGTCCACCCGGCTGTGGACCCTGCCGCCTGGCACCGGCTCATCGAGGCAGCCGACCGCACCTACGCGGTCGTGCTCAATCCCGCCGACGGGCCGGGCGACGCTCCCGATCCCGCATTCGTCTCGGCGGCGGGTGCTCTGCGCGGAGCGGGCGCCCGGGTGCTCGGCTACGTGGACACCGACTACGGCATCCGGCCCACCGCCGATGTCATGGCCGATGCCGACCGGCACCGGGAGTGGTACGCCGCCGACGGCTGTTTCCTGGACCGGGTGAGCTCCGCCGGGGACGCGCTGCCCGCTTACCGGAAACTGGTACGCGCGCTGCGTCGGCGGGGCGCGTCGCCCGTGGTGCTCAACCCGGGCGTGCACCCGGCTCCCGGCTACGCCAGGATCGCCGATCTCCTGGTCACGTTCGAGGGCCCCTGGTCCACCTACGTGTCGGCCTTCAGCAGACCCGACTGGACGACACGCTGTTCGCCCGACCGCTTCTGTCACCTGGTGTACGGCGTACCCGAGGCACTGGCCCCGCTGGCCGTGCACACCGCGCACGAGCGTGGCGCCGCTGTGTCGGGCCCGGTGACCGGGGAGCCGCCCAACCCGTGGGCCCGGCTGACACCGGTGCTGTCCGGAGCGGGGCGGTGAGGCCCGGAGCCCGGATGTGGGGCACCTTACTGGCCGTGCTGACGGTCGCGGTTCCCAGCACCCTGCTGTCCGGCTGTTCCGCTACGGGCGGCAGCCCGGACACGGCGGCGGGCGGACCGGGCGGGGGCCGGTGGCAGCCTCGTCCGGGGCTGGCCTGGCAGTGGCAGCTCGACGGGAAGGTCGACGCCACGGCGGCCGACGTGCCGGTCTACGACATCGACGGCTTCGAGAACGACGCCGAGGACGTCGCCCGGCTCCACCGCGCCGGCCGCAAGGTGATCTGCTACATCAACGTGGGCGCCTGGGAGGACTACCGGCCGGACAAGGACGCCTTCCCCCACTCGGTACGGGGCGGGCGGAACGGCTGGCAGGGCGAACGCTGGCTCGACATCCGGCAGATCTCCCTGCTTCGGCCGATCATGGAACGGCGCTTCGACATGTGCCTGAAGAAGGGGTTCGACGCGGTGGAGCCCGATCTCGTGGAGGCGTACACAGAGGACACGGGCTTCCCGCTCACCGCGCGGGACCAGTTGCGGTACAACCGCATGATCGCCGGCATCGCCCACGAACGAGGCCTGGCGGTGGGCCTGAAGAACGATCTGGCACAGATCCCGCAGCTGGTGGGCACCTTCGACTTCGCGGTCAACGAGCAGTGCGCGCAGTACGGCGAGTGCACGAAGCTCACCCCGTTCATCGAGGCGGGCAAGGCCGTCTTTCACGTGGAGTACACCGAGCCGACCGACCGCTTCTGCCCCGCGTCCCGCAAGCTGGGCCTCTCCTCCATGCGCAAGAAATGGGAGCTGGGGACCTGGCGCAAGGCCTGCTGAGCGACGAGGCCGTGCCCGAAGCGGAACGCGACGGGCAGCTTCGCCCCGACCGCGGGCGCGTCAGGGGGCCCGGCGGCTATCCTGTGGCAATCTGGGCCGCTTCCACGTTCGTCAGGGCCTCTTCCCGCCTGAACGAGTTGCCGACCGACTGTGCGATACGCCTGGCGGTCTTCGTCAGCCGCTTGGCATCCCGCCCTGGAGCTGAGTTGATGGCCTCCGCTGGTTCCCGATCCGGGAATGAGCCGGGGGCGCCAGGGGCGGAAAAGGGTGTGCGGGTCCCCTGACTGCTCTGCCAGCATGGCCGGCCATGACCGCGACGCGAGCCACCGCCCTCTTCGACCGACTGGCCTCTGTGTACGACGAGGTGCTGCCGTTCTTCGCCGGGTTCGCCCGACAGCACATGGCGTGGCTCGCTCCCGGGCCCGGGACCCGGGTGCTCGACCTGGGGGCCGGGCGCGGTGCCCTGACCGCTGCCGCGCTTGCCCGCGGCTGTCGGGTGACGGCGGTGGACTGCGCACCTGGGATGGTCGAGCGGCTGGCGGCCCAGTACCCGCAGGTGCATGAGGCGCGGGTGATGGACGTTCACCAACTGGGCTTTCCCGACGGTTCCTTCGACCTGGTCTGTGCGGGGTTCGTCGTCCATCTGCTGGATGATCCGGCCGTGGCGGCCCGCGAGATCCGGCGTGTCCTCGCCCCCGGCGGGGTGTTCTCCTTCTCCGTCCCCCGCGACGTCGAGAACGCGCCGGAGTGGGAGTTCTACGGGGCCCTCTTCCGGGAGTTCCAGCCCCTGATTCCCGAAGGTCAAGGGCGGCTCAGCCGTCCCCTGGACGCGGAGGGGCTTCTCTCGGACGCAGGGTTCACCGGCATCAGTGAGGCCGCCATCGAGCAGCGCCTTCCCGTCCCGGACGCCGGCACCTTCTGGGCCTGGGGGCTCTCGCACGGCTCCCGCGCCTACTTCGACGCCCTGCCGGCCGATGCCCGTACCGAGTTCGAAGCCCGCGTGCGGGCGGAGCTGTCCACCATGGACCCGATCGTGTACGCCGCCGGGGCCGGCCTCTGGAGGGGCAGCTCAGCGGCCTGATCTCGGGCGGCGAACCGCACCATCGTTCGTGAGGGCGAAGCCCAGCAGGGGGATTTCGTCCGGGTCGACGTCCTCGGGCGAGGGGCGGCCCTCCAGGACGAAGCCGAAGAGGGCCCGGAGCGCTTCGTTGCCCAGTTCCAGGGGGTGGAACGGCAAGGGGTACGGCTCCTCGTCCCCTTCCGGGTCGAACTCCACGGGCCGGTCGCCCGCCCAGTACGGCGCCTCGAAGGGGAACGGGCCGCCGACGTTCTCCACGACGCCGCCGTCCGGCGACAGGCTCAGGGAGCGGCGGAGGCGGCCCTCCTCCCAGACCGCGAACGCCAGCCAGTCCGAGACGCTGTGCATCGCGTGCAGGATCACGCGTCGGCCCGCGGCGGCCTCCAAGAGGTGCGCCGGGAGTTCCGACGGGCGGTCGAACATCAGCCGCCGGTCGCAGACCAGGTCCACGCCGGGGAAGCTTGCCGCGTACGTGATGCCCTCCGGCGGATACGTCGATTCGGCCAGGACATCGCCCTGCGTCGGCTCCGTCCCCCGGCCCGGGAACACCCGGGCGACCAGCTCCGCCGTTCCCGCTGCCTGCGGCTCACCGGCCGCCTTCAGTACCGGGGCCACATCCCCGTCCGCGTACGCCAGAATCGCTGTCTTCGCTCCCATGCACCGCACGCTAGCCCCGACCGCTGACAGCCCGGGGCCTCACTCGCCGGTCTCGCCGTCGATGAGTTCGCGTGCGATGTCGAGGTGACCGACGTGGCGGGCGTACTCCTGGAGGAGATGGAAGAGGATCCGGCTGAGCGCGGGCGCCTGGTCGGGTGTCTTGAAGCGGCCACCGAGACGCGCCTTGTCGCTCAAGTCGGCTGCCGCTACGAACACGTTGGCGGCTGCCACTTCCGCCTCGTAGTCGGCGATGACCTGCGCGGTGGGGGTGTGGGCGGCAACCGTCCACTCCTCGGTGTCTCCGCCCGGCGGATAGGCCACGACGTCCACCGCGCCGAACCCCCATCGCAACCAGCGGCGTTCGACCCAGCCGAGGTGCTGGACCAGGCCCAGAGGCGACCAGCCCAGGGGTTCGACAGGCGTGCGGAGCACATCGTCGGGGAGCCCGGCGAGCTTTCGCATCAGGGCCTTGCGGTACCAATCCAGATAGCCGAGGAGGAGTTCGCGGGCATCGGCGACATCCACGGCCGGTCCGTCGAGGGGCGCGGGCTCGTCCTGCGAAGGCTGCTGCATCCAGCGAACATAGCGCCAAGTCGGCCGCCAGCCGTCAGATGCCGCTCGTCGCCCCGGCCCGCGCCCCGGGGATCTCGTACTCCGCCCACACCGTCTTGCCCGGCGCCTGCGTCCTGGGGTACCAGCCCCAGCGCGTGGCCAGGCCCTCGACCAGCAGCAGGCCTCGGCCGTCGTCCGCGAGGCCGGCCGCCGGGAGCTTGCCGGGGCGGGGCGGGACCCGTTCGCCCCGGGTGTCGGTCACCTCGATGCGCGCGGTCGGACCGGGCCGCTCCACGACGCGCAGCAGCAGGTGGAAGTCCCGGCCCGCTACGTGGCCGTGGCGCACCGCGTTCGCCGTCAGTTCCGCCGTGATCAGGACGACCGCCTCGTGCGTGTCCGTCCCGTACGGAAGGCCCCAGGCGTCCAGCCGGACCGCCGACAGGCGGCGGGCGAGCCTCGCGCCCCGGGGCGTCGAGGTGAACCGCATGGCGAAACTCGGGGTGCCCAAGTGGGGGAAGTGGTGGGTGGGTTGCGTGGTGCGGCGGGGGCTGTCGATGTTGCTCATCATGACTACGAGCGTCCTCGCAGTGGCGTAGCGTGACCAGTGGTGACGCGCCGACGCGATCTCCTTGTACGCGCGCTGTCGGCACCAGTACGTGGAACACGGCGCGATCGAGCGAGGCAGGGTGCGATGACGGTTGAGCGGGTGGACCCCGGGGAGATGGACGGCGTCCAGGCGGCGGACAAGGCGGGGCAGGACGTGGTCGTCGCCTTCGGTCAGACGTTGAAGACGTTACGCGTGCGGGCGGGCTTGCAGCGCGAGGAACTGGGCCGACGGCTGGGGTACTCGGCTTCGACCATCGCCTCCTTCGAGCAGGGCCGGAGGATTCCGCCGCCGAGGGCGATCGACCAGGCGGACAAGGAGCTTGGCGCGGACAACCTGCTGGTGGTGTGGAAGGAACCGGTGGAGAAGGCGCAGTACCCGGTGTTCTTCCAGGGCATGGCGCAGTTGGAGAAGCAGGCGATCGAGCTGCTGTCGTACGACACGCTGGTTGTGAAGGGCCTCCTCCAGACAGAGGAGTACATGCGGGCGGTTCTTGCTCTCCGGCGTCCTGTTCTCGACTCGGAGATCATCGAGCAGCGGGTGACGGCCCGGCTGGCCCGCCAGGAGATCTTCGATCGCCGCCCCGCGCCGCTCCTCAGCTTCGTCATGTGCGAATCGGTACTGCGGCGGAAGTTCGGCGGCACCGAGGTACTGCGGGGCCAGTTGGAGCACCTTCTCCTGATCGGCCAGCGGCGGAACGTGGAGCTTCAGGTCATGCCGCTCGACTCGGTGGAGAACTCGGGTGTGGACGGGCCGTTCACCGTCGTTACTCGCGAGGACGGCAAGAAGTTCCTGTACGTCGAGGCACAGGGAACGAGTTCGCTGGAGACGGACCCGAAGCAGGCTGCGCTCGCCGCAGCGCGCTATGGGATCATCCGTTCGCAGGCTCTCACCCCGCGAGAGTCACTGGCGTTCATCGAGAAGTTGCTGGGAGAGCTATGAACAACGCTGAGCCCCTCGCCTGGTTCAAGAGCAGCTACAGCGGAGCCGAAGGCGGCGATTGCATCGAGATCGCGGCCGGCGCGGAAGCCGTGCACGTCCGTGACTCCAAGGTCGCGGCCGGGCCCGTCCTCCACCTGTCGCGCGACGCCTGGGCCGGGCTCGTCGGGCTCGCCACGGCGGAGTAGTACACGCAGCGTTTGTACGCACCCGAGCCCCGCCGGACCGCAACAGACCGGCGGGGCTCTCGCCTGCGCGGACCCGGTGTGGGACCATCTACGGGCAACTCACCTACATCAAAACGTTGTTGGGAGAGCCGTGGACACGACTGAGCACCTCATCTGGGTCAAGAGCAGCTACAGCAACACCGAAGGCGGCCAGTGCATCGAGGTCGCCGCCTCCCCCGCAGCCGTACACATCCGCGACTCCAAGGTCGCAGCCGGGCCCGCCCTCCACGTATCCCGCCACGCCTGGACCGGGCTCCTCGGGCTCGCCACGGCGGAGTAGTACAAGCCCGCTTTGTACGCACGGCCGGTCCGCTCCGGCGAGCGGATAGGGTCGACGGGCCATGGACTACGCACCGATCGACCGGGATCCCGGAGCATTCCAGCAGCCCCTGAGCGCGGCCGAGATCGAGGCGGTCGTGCGGGCGGCCTTCGGCGAGGGCGCTGCCGTGCTTGCGGCCGTCGAACTCGCGGGTGGGTACTACAACAACACGTACAGGGTCGACCTGGGCGGTGACCGGCCCGTCGTGCTGCGCGTCGCGCCGGAGCCGGACCGTCAGGCCAGGGCCGACCCGGAGATGATGCGCAACGAGCACGCCGGTGTGCCGTACCTGGCGCCGGTGGCGGGGCTGCTGCCGCGTACCCTCGCGATCGATTTCACCCATCAGGTGATCGGCCGCGACTACATGTTCCAGACGTTCCTGGCCGGTGTGCCCGCCTCGAAGGCGCTCGCCGCGTATCCGGAACCCGCGCGCGGCGCGTACTTCCGTCAGCTGGGTGACATCACGCGCACCGTGCACGGCGTGCGCGGACCGGGGTTCGGCAGGGTCGCCGGCCCCGTGCACGAGTCCTGGAGCGACGCGCTGTTCGCCTGGTTCGACGACGCGTGCGCGGACCTCACCGACGCCGGGCTCGATGCCGGTGACGTCACGAGGCTGGTCCGGCTGGCCGAGCGCGACCGCGCCGTGCTCGACGAGGTCACCGAGCCGCGCCTGCTGCACGGGGACCTCTGGGTGGGGAACACCATGCTGGCCGAAGGCACGCCGGAGCCGTTGATCACGGGTGTCTTCGACTGCGACAGGCTCTGGTGGGGCGACCCCGAGGCGGACTGGCCGGTCTATCTGGCGCTGCGCAAGCCGGGCGGCGAACGCGATGCCTTCTGGGGGACGTACGGCCGGGTGGGCCGGACCGAGAGCGCCCGGTGGCGCGCGCTCGTCTACGAGGCGAGGCACGCCACCGCGCTGCTGCACGAGTTGCACCGGCTCGGCCTGGCCGACCGGCTGGCGGAGACCTACGGCGAGATCCGCGACCTCGCCGACCGGCTGGCCGCCCGCTGACGCGGAACCGGTACGGGCCCGGCTCCCCCCGTACAGGGAACCGGACCCGATCGGGCGGCAGGGGCTATGCCAGCGTCCACGACTGGTTCGCCGTGCCGCCGCAGGTCCAGATCTGGAGCTGGTTGCCGTCCGTGGTGCTCCAGTCCGTGACATCCAGGCACTTGCCCGAACCTGCGTTGACCAGGCTGCCGTTGGCGCCGGTCGTCCAGGACTGGGCGCCGGAGCCGTTGCAGTCGTAGAGCTGGACCTTCGTACCGTTGGCCGTGCCGGCCGCCGCGACGTCGAGGCACTTGCCGAGGGCGCGGAAGGTGTTGCCGTTACGGGTCCACTGCTGGGCGGAGGTGCCGTTGCAGGTGTAGAGGTCGACCTTGGTGCCGTTGGCGCTGTTGGCCCCGGCGACGTCGACGCACTTGCCACCGTAGCCCTTGATGGCGGTCGTGCCGGCCGGCGGATCGACGGGGCCGCCGCCGCCCGTGATGGCCTTGAACGTGTTGGTGAACTGCCAGGTGCTCTGCGGGGTGCCGCTCTCGCCCTGGTTGTCGCGGCCGAGGGACCAGAAGGTGAGTTCCTGGATGCCGTTGCTCGCGGCGAACGCCTCCAGTTCCTGGGCGTCCTGGGTGGTGAAGACCTCGGCGGCGGTGTCGTTGACGCCGATCATCGGGCAGTTGCCCTCCATCGCCCAGAGCTGGGCGGAGGACTTCTCGGTCCAGATCTGGCCGAGCTGGGTGTGCAGGCCCTTCGCGGCGCTGATCGCGGCCTGGCCCATGTCCATGGCGGGGCCGTAGTCCATGGTCATGATGTTGACCAGGTTGACGTCGAGGTTGTGGCTCTTGGCGTTCTTGAGGAGCGCGATGCCGTTGGACTCCAGGCCGCTCGGGCTGACCGGGAGCGTGTAGTCGATGTCGAGCTTGCGGCCCTGCGCGCGGTACTCCTGCTGGAGGTTGGCGAGGGCCTGGTTGCGGCGGTCGTTGGCGGCGGTGTTGTCGAGCGTGCTGCCTTCGATGTCCAGGTCGATGCGGGTCAGGTTGAGCTGGTCGATGACCTTCTTGTACTGAGCCTGCATCGCGGACACCGAACTGCAGGAGGCCAGTTCGTTGCCGCTCGCGCCGCCGAAGGAGGCGATGACGTCGCCGCCGGCCGCGCGCAGGCTGTTGATGGCGTTGTTCCAGCCGGAGTCGGTGACCGGGGTGTCGCCGTTGATGGTGGCGTTGCAGGTGCCCTGGCTGATGATGAAGGCCAGTGTGTAGTACTTGTTGCCGGTCGCGTTGTACGCGTTCATCAGGCTGGACGGGCTGTTCCACATCTCCGCGTACGGGGCCGCGTAGTGGGCGGGGAAGCCGGGTCCGGGGTTGGCGGCGGCCGAGGCGGGGGTGGCCGTGGCGACCAGGCCGGCGGCGGCCAGGGGCAGCACGCCGAGCAGGGCGGTGAGCCATCTGCTGCGGGATCGGGGCATGGGGGGTCCCTCCGGTTTACGGGTAGGTGGTGAGGTACGCGACGTTGCTGCTGGGCGTGACCGCCGCCCCAGTGCTGTTGATGATGTGGCTGATCGTTCCGGCGCCGCCGAGGACGACGGTGACCATGTCGTGGAACTTCACGCCGGAGGTCTGGGGCACCTCGAAGGAGTGGTCCTCGACCACCGAGGGGTTGACGTTGAAGTACGCGTAGCTGCCCAGACCCCAGGCTTCGTGGCCGGTCACGGACGCGCCGACCTTGTACGCGGGGTAGCCGTTGGTGTTCCCGTTCTTCCAGGCGCTCTGGTTGGGCGGGTCGTACGGCAGCTCGTTCTGGAAGAAGTACGTGCGCCCGCCGTTGCCGTTCCAGATGACCTGGGTCTTCTGGTAGTGCTCCACGAACAGCCCGTACGCGGTGACGTTCTGGCCGTTGACGACGAGCCCGGTGTCGGCGGTGTTGGTGTTCCAGCCGACCGTGCCGCCGTTGCCGTGGTCGGCACGCCAGATCCAGGTGTGGTCGATGATCGTGTTGCTGGTGTTGACGACCAGCGACTGGGTGGCCTTGCCGACGGTGGCGCCGCCGATGCGGAAGAACACGTCGTTGAGCGTGACGGGGTTCGCCGCGTGGTTCGCGGACGAGCCGTCGGGGCCGATCCGCATCAGCGTCTGGGAGTTGGTCGTACCGGCGTCGACGAGGACCCCGGCGATCTTGATGCCGTCGACGTCGGCGGTGGTGAGTGCGGTGATGCCGTTGTCCGGGATGAGCGTGGCGAGGCCCATGCCGAGGACGACCGTGTCGGGGCGGGTGACGTCGAGCGTCTGGTTGAGGTGGTAGACGCCCGGGGTGATCAGCAGGTTCTTGCCGGCGGCCAGGGCGGCGTTCATGTCGGCCGCGCTCGCGCCGGGCTTGGCGATGTAGAAGTCGTCCAGCGGCAGCGACGAGCCCGCCTGGGTCTTGCCGCTCCAGGTGGTCGCCGAGGCGTTGGTCTGCACGGCGGGGACGAACACCTTCCAGGCGCCCGCGTCGTCCACGTACAGGAACGGCTTCTCGCGGTTGACCGGGGCGGAGGCGACGGTGGTGTAGGTCGGGAAGGACTGGGCGGGGGCGCCCTGGTCGCCGACGAAGACCATGTTCCAGTTGGAGCCGGACCAGGAGCCCATCTGTGTGTTCTTGGTGAGGAACTGCTGCTGGCTGCCCGACTGGATCTGTCCGTCGATCTTGGAGTCGGAGATGAAGCCGCCGCTGGACCAGCCGCCGTCGTCCAGCTTGAGGTTCCCGCGTACGTGCATACGGCGGTACGGGGCCGCCTGGGATACGGCCCAGCGGTCGCTGCCGCCGTTCGGGGTGACCGAGAGGTTCTCCGCGTCGCGCCAGAAGTTCTGGGTGGCGTTGCCCTGGAACCAGTCGGCCTCGGCGTGGACGGCGCCGTTGATGTTCACCGCGTCCGGGGAGAGGCCGAGGCCGGCGACCTGGGTGTAGAAGCCGACGTTGACGTCCGCGCTGTACGTGCCCGGCTTGAACAGCACCGCGTAGCGCTGGGAGCCGAACTGGTTGGACTGCTGCTGGTTGAAGATGCTGTTCAGCTTCGACTGGATGGACGAGGCGGGCATCGACGGGTCGAAGATCACCGTGTTCGGGCCGAGGTCCGGGTTGTTCCCCGTGGGCGGGTTCGTGGGGTCGGTCGGGTCCACGGCGCCGGAGAAGCTCCACTTCTGGTTGCCGGTGCCCGCGCAGTCCCAGATCTGGAGGCGGGCGCCGTCCGCGCTGCTGTTGTCCTTGATGTCGAGGCACCTGTTCGCAGCGGTGTTGACCAGGTCACCGGCGGAGGTCAGCCGCCATTTCTGGCTGGCGACGCTCCCGTAGCAGGTCCACAGGTGCACGGCGGTGCCGTTGGCCGTGCCGTTCGCGGCCAGGTCCAGGCACTTGCCCTTCGCGGTCAGCGAGCCGTCGCTGTTGAGCGTCCAGCTCTGGTTCTGGCTGCCGGGGTAGCAGGTCCACATCTGGGCGGGCGTGCCGTCGGCGGTCGAACCGTCGGTGACATCGAGGCACTTGCCGGTGCCGGTGTTGGTCAGCGCGCCCGGCGTCGCGGCACCGGCGGTCCCCGAGCCGAGGGCGACCAGGGCCCCGGCGGCGGCCAGGGACGCGGACAGGGCCATGGCCAGGGGGGCGGTCCGCCGTCTGCGGCGATGGGGTGGACGAGGCATGGGGGAGCCTTCCTGTGGGCGGGATGCAGGATCAGGTGCATGACAGGAAACACGGTCAGCCTTATTTCAAGCCGTGAAGCTAGAGGCGGCGCCGACCGCCCGTCAACCCCTGTGCACGGGTGGGTATTTCACCTTCTGTAGGCACTGGACCGACGCTCGCGGGAAACCACAGGGTCTTCGTACGCCTTCTGAAGCCGCAGGTCATCTGCGCTGACATGCAGCGTTCGAGTTGTGCGCGATTTTCTGCCAGGAAGGTTTCCTGACAGAAACCTTGACGGGCTGTCGTGTACACGCGCAGACTCCGGTCTGCTCAGCCGCTGCGCTCCTCCGCCCACCTCGGGAGTCCCCCATGCGCGTCAGACACGGCACCGCCCTCCTGCTCCGGCTCCTCGCCCTGGCCGCGCTCGTCCTCGGCCTCCAGGCGGCCCCGGCGCACTCCGCCCCCGCCGCCGGCACCTTCCGCGTGCTGGCCTTCTACGACGGCACCTACGACGCGGCGCACATCAGCTTCGACCACGAGGCCAACACCTGGTTCGCCCAGCAGGGCGCCGCTCACGGCTTCACGTACACCGCCACCACCGACTGGAACCGGCTCAACAGCACCGAGCTGGCCGGCTACCAGGTCGTGATGTTCCTCGACAACTACCCGCACACCGCCTCCCAGCGCTCCGCGTTCCAGTCGTACGTGCAGAACGGCGGCGGGTTCGTCGGCTTCCACGTCTCCGCGTTCAACACCGACACCAGCGACTGGCCCTGGTACCACAACACCTTCCTCGGCACCGGAACCTTCCGGTCCAACACCTGGGGCCCCACCCAGGAAACGCTGCGCGTCGACGACCCCGGGCACCCGGCGACGGCGGGGCTCCCCGCCACGATCACCTCGTCGGTCAGCGAGTGGTACAGCTGGCAGAACGACCTGCGGAAGAACCCCGCGATCGACGTCCTCGCCTCGATGGACCCCTCGACGTTCCCCATCGGGACCGACCCCAGCCAGACCTGGTACAGCGGGGATTACCCGATCGTGTGGACCAACCGCGGCTACCGGATGGTCTACAACAACTTCGGCCACAACGCGATGGACTACGCGACGAACACCGCCCTGTCGTCCACCTTCGCGAGCGCCCAGCAGAACCGGCTCCTGCTCCAGGAGATCGCCTGGGCCGCCGGGCAGGACGGCGGCCCGGTCACCCCGCCCGACGGCGCCACCGGCCGCATCACCGGCTACGGCGGCAAGTGCGTCGACGTGGCGGGCGCGAGCTCCGCCAACGGCGCGGCCGTCCAGCTCTACGACTGCAACGGCACCGACGCCCAGCGCTGGACGACCGGCTCCGACGGCACGCTGAGGGCGCTCGGCAAGTGCCTGGACGTCGCCGCTGCCGCGACCGCGAACGGCACCAAGGTGCAGCTATACGACTGCAACGGCTCCGGGGCACAGGTCTGGCAGCACCGGAGCAGCGGCGAACTGTTCAACCCCGCGTCCGGCAAGTGCCTCGACGCGACCGGCCCCAGCTCGGCCAACGGCACCCGGCTCCAGATCTGGACCTGCTACGCCAGTGCCAACCAGCAGTGGACCCTTCCGGCCTGATCCGGCGTACGAGGGTGGGGGCGCGCGGCCCGTGGCCGCACCCCCACCGTCCGGGTGACCCCTTCCCGCTGGACAGCGCAACTCTCCGTGTCGCGCGCCCGGGGGTGGTGCCGGGGCTGCCCACGATGCCGCCATGAAACCCATGCCCAAGCAGCGCCTCGCCGCGCTGCGCTCACGCGCCCGCACCACGGGTGCGGCCTGCGCCGTCCTGGCGACCGTCATTCCCGTCTTCACCCTCGGTCTGGGCGCCACCTCGGCCGCCGCCGCCACCCTGCCGGGCGGGCTCGGGCCGTGTGTGCCGGGCGACTGCCCCGACCCGTTCCCGCCGGTCAACAACGGACCGATCGCCGGCCGGGACGACGCGATCAACATCTTCGTCGGCGACGACTTCCTCGTCCGGGGACGGGCGGCGGAGGCCGAGGGCCGGGTCGTCGTGCTCGACGACTTCGACCAGAACAAGAACACGGAAGCGGGCGGGCTGTACAACCTCGGGATCGTCGGAGTGGGGTCGCGCGTCGCGCCGCCCGTCGACTCGGACTTCCTGACCGCCGGCGGCAACGTGACCATCGCGCCCGGCCAGACCCTGGACACGACGGGTGCCCTCCTCGACGAGGAGGGCACCGTGCGTTACGCGGGCACGCAGACCGGAACCGTCACCGGGACGACCGTCCAGGACGACGACGCGACGGCCCCGTACGTGGGCCTGCGCGACGAGCTCACGGCGGCCAGCCAGTGCTACGCGCGGCCGGACGGCACGACCCGGACGGCCACCGGGACCGCGGTCAACGAGGGCTACCGGACGCTGTTCACCGGCGACGGGACGTCGAGCCTCCAGGTGTTCAACGTCGACTTCGACCTGGTCAACCCGAACTCCCCCAACGGAAGCCAGTCCATCGAGTTCGCCGGCATCCCCGACGACGCGACGATCCTGGTCAACGTGATCGGGCAGAACCGTGTCATCAACACCACCAGCGGGAGCGACACGCTGGGCCAGTACCGCGAGCGGCTGCTGTGGAACCTGCCCGACGCCACCACGGCCTCCTTCATCGGGTCCGGGCAGTTCCAGGGCAGCGTCCTGGTGGGCGAGCAGGCGTCCATGACCACGGTGAGCCTGCCCGGTATGAACGGCAGGTTCTTCACCACCGGCTCGCTCACCCACACCAGCGACAACGCCGGGGTGGAGTTCCACGCCTACCCGTTCGACGGCGACCTCCCGGACTGCGGCGGTCCCCAGCCGGTGACCGGCGCGGTGAGCGTGCTGAAGACCGATGCGGAGACCGGTGACCCGCTGGCCGGGGCCGACTTCGAGCTGTGGCGCGAGACCAACGGTGTCGACGGCCTCCAGACCGACGGTGCCGACCCCGACACCCACGTCTCCGACTGCACCACCCCGGCGAACGGTGTCTGTTCCGACACCACGACCGTGGGCACGTACTACTGGCGCGAGACCGGGGCCCCGGACGGCTACGAGCTGCCCGACCCCAACGTCTTCGGACCGCTGACCCTCACCGAGGACAACGCCGAGGACGGCGTCCAGGCCGCGGCCGTCAACAGCAAGACGCCCGTGCCGCCGGTGACCGGTGAGGTCCGCGTACGCAAGACCGACTCCGACACCGGTGACCCGCTCGCCGGGGCCGACTTCGAGCTGTGGCGCGAGACCAACGGTGTCGACGGCCTCCAGACCGACGGTGCCGACCCCGACACCCACGTCTCCGACTGCACGACCCCCGCGAACGGCGTCTGCACCGCGACGACGATCCCCGGCACCTACTACTGGCGCGAGACCGGGGCGCCCGACGGCTACGACCTGCCCGACCCCAACGTCTTCGGACCGCTGACCCTCACCGAGGACAACGCCGAGGACGGCGTCCAGGCCGCGGCCGTCAACAGCAAGACGCCCGTACCGCCCGTGACCGGTGAGGTCCGCGTACGCAAGACCGACTCCGACACCGGTGACCCGCTCGCCGGGGCCGACTTCGAGCTGTGGCGCGAGACCAACAACACGCCCGGCCTCCAGACGATCGGCATCAACCCCGACACCCACGTCTCCGACTGCACCACCCCCGCGAACGGCATCTGCTCCGACACCACGACCGTGGGCACCTACTACTGGCGCGAGACCGGGGCGCCCGACGGCTACGACCTGCCCGACCCCAACGTCTTCGGACCGCTGACCCTCACCGAGGACAACGCCGAGGACGGCGTCCAGGCCGCGGCCGTCAACAGCAAGACGCCCGTACCGCCCGTGACCGGTTCGCTCACGCTGGACAAGACCGACGCGAAGAACGGGCAGCCGCTGCCCGGCGCCGTCTTCGAGCTGTGGCGCGAGAGCAACGACGTGCCGGGGCTCCAGACAGGCGGGGCGAACCCCGACACGCTCGCCGACGCGGGCTGCTCGACCGACGAGGACGGGCAGTGCACGTTCGACGACCTGCCGCTCGGTGAGTACTACCTCCGCGAGATCGCCGTCCCGGAGGGCTACGTCCTGCCGGCGAACCCCGTCTCAGGTCCGTTCGAGGTGACGGAGGAGAACAGCGAGGAGGGCGTCACCGTGGAGCTGGCCAACCACCGCGGTGAGCCGTGCAAGGGCAAGGACTGCAAGGACGACACGCACAAGGCCGTACGCGGCTGACGCGATCACCCGCCCGGCCGCCCACGCGTGGGCGGCCGGGCTTTTCCGCTGATTGGCTCGGCAGTACACCGTTCCCGTTGATCCCGCAGGAGGTCCGGCCGTGTCCCTTCCCCACCGCCTCATCGGTGCCGCAGTCGCCACGGCGGCCACGGCGCTGCTGTGCACCGCCGCACCTTCGGCCGCCTCCCCCGGTCGCGACACCGCGTGCACCGCGCCGGCCGGCCCGTACCAGCGGCAGCTGGAGAAGCACCTCGGGCTGCCCGTGGACGGGCGTCAGTCCGACGCCGACTGCCGGGCCATCCGGTCCTTCCAGACCGAGCGGGGCCGCCCGCACCCCGACGGGTTCGCCGACCTCGGCACGTACCGCGCGATGCTCGTCGTCGAGGCCACGCCGGACCCGAACGCCGCCGGGAACTGCCCCGTCGAGACCAGCCGGGTCACCTGCGTCGACATGGACCGCCAACTGCTGTGGGTGCAGAAGGGGAAGAAGGTCGTGTTCGGCCCCGTCCCCATCCGTACGGGCCGTGACGCCGAGGAGACGCGGCCCGGCCGGCACACCATTTACTGGCGCGACCGCGACCACGTCTCCGACATCTACGACGACGCCCCCATGCCGTACTCGCAGTTCTTCGACGGCGGCCAGGCCCTCCACGGACACCCCGGCGACCTCTACGACGGCGGCGGCTCGGCGGGCTGCGTCAACCTCACCGTGGACGACGCGGCGAAGCTGTGGGACCTGCTCGCGCTCGACGACGTCGTCTACGTATGGGGTGTGAAGCCCGGCACCGGCGACTGAGGCCGGTGGCTCAGTCCTCGCCCTCCAGGTTTCCTTCCGTTTCCAGGAAGACCTGGCGCAGCGCTTCGAGCACCGCGGGGTCGGGCTTGGCCCACATGCCGCGCGACTCGGCCTCCAGCAGGCGTTCCGCGATGCCGTGCAGGGCCCACGGGTTGGCCTGTTCGAGGAAGGCGCGGTTGGTGGGGTCCAGGACGTAGGTCTCGGTGAGCTTGTCGTACATCCAGTCCGCGACCACGCCCGTCGTGGCGTCGTACCCGAAGAGGTAGTCGACGGTCGCGGCGAGCTCGAAGGCCCCCTTGTAACCGTGGCGGCGCATCGCCTCGATCCACTTGGGGTTGACGACGCGGGCGCGGAAGACGCGGGAGGTCTCCTCGGTCAGCGTCCGGGTGCGGACCGTCTCGGGGCGGGTCGAGTCCCCGATGTACGCCTCCGGGGCCTTGCCCTTCAGCGCGCGGACCGTGGCGACCATGCCGCCGTGGTACTGGAAGTAGTCGTCGGAGTCCGCGATGTCGTGCTCGCGGGTGTCGGTGTTCTTCGCCGCCACCGCGATGCGCTTGTACGCGGTCTCCATCTCCTCCCGGGCCGGGCAGCCGTCCAGGTCGCGGCCGTAGGCGTAACCGCCCCAGGTCGTGTAGACCTCGGCGAGGTCGGCGTCGGTGCGCCAGTCGCGGGAGTCGATGAGCTGCAGCAGCCCGGCGCCGTACGTGCCGGGGCGGGAGCCGAAGATACGCGTGGTGGCGCGGCGTTCGTCCCCGTGCGCGGCCAGATCGGCCTGCGTGTGCGCCCGTACGTGGTTGAGTTCGGCCGGTTCGTCGAGCGAGGCGGCCAGCCGGACCGCGTCGTCGAGCAGGCCGATGGTGTGCGGGAACGCGTCGCGGAAGAAGCCGCTGATGCGGAGGGTGACGTCGATCCTGGGGCGGCCCAGCTCCTCGGCCGGGATCGCCTCCAGGCCGGTGACGCGGCGCGAGGCGTCGTCCCAGACCGGGCGGACACCGAGCAGGGCGAAGGCCTCGGCCACGTCGTCGCCGGCGGTGCGCATGGCGCTCGTGCCCCAGAGGGAGAGGCCGACGGAGACCGGCCAGTCGCCGTTGTCCTCGCGGTAGCGGTTGAGCAGCGAGTCCGCCAGGGCCTGGCCGGTCTCCCAGGCGAGGCGGGAGGGGACGGCCTTGGGGTCGACGGAGTAGAAGTTGCGGCCGGTCGGGAGGACGTTGACGAGCCCTCGGAGGGGTGAGCCGGAGGGGCCTGCGGGAACGAAGCGCCCGTTCAGGGCGTGGACGCAGTGGTCCAGCTCGTCGGTGGTCCTGGCCAGGCGGGGGGCGACCTCTTCGGCGGCGAAGTCGAGGATCGCGGCGACAGAATCAAGCCCCTGCGGCGATTGAGCAGCGGGGTCCGGGGCGGAGCCCCGTGCCGAGGGACCGGGAACGGACTGGGCGACCGCCGCCACGGCCGAGCGCTCCCAGTTCGCGTCCTCCATCGCCTGGACCAGGGCGCGCGCCTGGTCCTCCACCGTGTCCGCGTCCGTGCGGGTCGCCGCCGACTCGTCCAGGCCCAGCGCCTCGCGCAGGCCCGGCAGGGACGCCTGGCCGCCCCAGATCTGGCGGGCGCGGAGAATCGCGAGGACCAGGTTGACGCGGGCGGAACCCGTCGGCGCGCCGCCCAGGACGTGGAGGCCGTCGCGGATCTGGACGTCCTTGATCTCGCAGAGCCAGCCGTCGAGATGCATGATGAAGTCGTCGAAGCCCTCGTCCTCGGGGCGTCCTTCGATGCCCAGGTCGTGGTCGAGCTTCGCGGCCTGGATCAGGGTCCAGATCTGGGCGCGGATCGCCGGCAGCTTGGCCGGGTCCATCGCGGCGATCTGGGCGTGCTCGTCCAGGAGTTGTTCGAGGCGGGCGATGTCCCCGTAGCTGTCGGCGCGGGCCATCGGCGGCACCAGGTGGTCCACGAGCGTGGCGTGCACCCGGCGCTTGGCCTGGGTGCCCTCCCCCGGGTCGTTGACGAGGAACGGGTAGACCAGCGGGAGGTCGCCGAGTGCCGCGTCCGGGCCGCAGGCGGCGGACAGGCCGGCGTTCTTGCCGGGCAGCCACTCCAGGTTGCCGTGCTTGCCGAGGTGGATCATCGCGTCGGCGCCGAAGCCGTTGTCCTCGGCACGGGCGGCGATCCAGCGGTAGGCGGCCAGGTAGTGGTGCGAGGGCGGCAGATCGGGGTCGTGGTAGATCGCGATCGGGTTCTCGCCGAAGCCGCGCGGCGGCTGGATCAGGATGAGCAGGTTGCCCCGGCGCAGTGCGGCCAGGACGATGTCGCCCTCCGGGTTGCGTGAGCGGTCCACGAACATCTCGCCGGGCGGCGGGCCCCAGTGCTCCTCGACGGCCTCGCGGAGTTCGGCGGGCAGGGTGGCGTACCAGCGGCGGTAGTCGGCGGCCGGGATACGGACCGGGTTGCGGGCGAGCTGTTCCTCGGTGAGCCATTCCTGGTCGTGGCCGCCCGCCTCGATCAGGGCGTAGATCAGCTCGTCGCCGTCGCCGGAGGCGAGGCCGGGGACCTCCTCGTCGCCGAAGTCGTAACCCTCCTCGCGCAGTCGGCGCAGCAGGGCGACCGCGCTGGCGGGGGTGTCGAGTCCGACGGCGTTGCCGATACGGGAGTGCTTGGTCGGGTACGCGGACAGGACGAGCGCGATCCGCTTCTCGGCGTTCGGGATGTGGCGCAGCCGGGCGTGGCGGACGGCGATGCCGGCGACGCGGGCGGCGCGCTCGTCGTCGGCGACGTAGGAGGGCAGGCCGTCCTCGTCGATCTCCTTGAAGGAGAACGGGACGGTGATCAGGCGGCCGTCGAACTCGGGGACGGCGATCTGGCTCGCGGCGTCCAGCGGGGAGACGCCCTCGTCGTTGTCCTGCCAGTCGGTGTGGGAGCTGGTGAGGCAGAGCGCCTGGAGGATCGGGACGTCGAGCGCGGTGAGCGCGCCCGCGTCCCAGGACTCGTCGTCGCCGCCGGCCGACGCCTCGGCGGGCCGGGTACCGCCCGCCGCGAGGACCGTGGTCACGATCGCGTCGGCGGACCGCAGGGTCTCGATCAGCTCGGGTTCGGGGGTGCGCAGCGAGGCCACGTACAGCGGGAGGGCGCGGGCGCCCTGGGCCTCGACGGCGCGGCACAGCGTCTCGATGAACGCGGTGTTGCCGCTCATGTGGTGGGCGCGGTAGTAGAGCACCGCGACCGTGGGGGCGCCGTCCTCGGTCTCGCGGGGCGTGCGCTCCAGCGGGCCCCAGGAGGGTGCGGCGGCGGGCGGTTCGAAGCCGTGGCCGGTGAGCAGGACGGTGTCGGACAGGAACCGGGCGAGCTGGTCCAGGTTGTCGGGGCCGCCGTGCGCCAGGTAGGCGTGGGCCTCGGCGGCGATCCCGATGGGGACGGTGGAGGCGGCCATCAGCTGGGCGTCGGGGGCCTGTTCGCCGGTGAGGACCACGACGGGGCGTCCGGTGGCGAGGACTTGGTCGAGGCCGTCCTGCCAGGCGCGGACACCGCCGAGGAGGCGTACGACGACGAGGTCGGTGCCGTCCAGCAGCGCGGGCAGGTCCTGGAGCGGGAGCCGGGAGGGGTTCGCGTACCGGTAGCTGACCGGTCCGTCGGAGGCGCGGGCGCTGAGCAGGTCGGTGTCGGACGTCGACAGGAGCAGGATCATGCGGCGTCTGGCCTTCCTCGGGGTGTCCACGCCCCGGGCGGTGTCGAGAGCTCCCCTGCCCGGACCTGCCGAACGTGCGGGGAAGGGAGTTCCTGACTCGCCCGGTCCGGGTGGGACCAAGCTCACAGTGGCGGGACCGCGCCGGATTCGCACCGGGCTTCCTCCCCTGTCGCCGTCTGTGGCGACGACGGACCCGGAGGTCCGTCACTGGGCATAGTAAGGGCCCGGGGGCGACGATGGGTCATACGGATCGGATGAGATGGTCGGTATGCTCGCCGCCATGCCTCCCCCAGCCCCCCGTTTCGCGCAGCCCGGTGACGTCCGTTTCCGGGCTCGTGGCGACGCCTGTCCCGGTGCGCTGCGGCTCCACCGGGCGGACGACGGGGCGTTGGCGCGGGTCCGGGTGCCCGGTGGCGTGCTGACCTGGGAGCAGGCGGACGGCCTGCGGGAGTTGGCCGGCCGGCTGGGCGATGGTGAGCTGTATCTCACTTCGCGGGGCAATGTGCAGCTGCGCGGGCTGGGTGCGGAGTGCGGGAGTGAACTGGCCTCCCGGATGTACGAAATGGGGCTTTTGCCCTCCGAACGGCATGAGCGGGTCCGCAATGTGGTGGCCTCCCCGCTGTCCGGGCTCGACGGTCTCGGTGCGCGCGACGTCCGCCCGTGGCTGACCGCGCTGGACGCGCTGGTGTGCGCGAGCGAGGAGGCGGCCGGGCTGTCGGGCCGGTTCCTGTTCGCGCTCGACGACGGACGCGGCGATGTGGACGCGCTGGGCGCGGATGTGACGCTGCGGGCGCGGGGCGACGGGGACGCGGAGCTGCGGATCGGTGCGCTGGAGCCGGTGGTGCGGATTCCGGCGGACGAGGCGCCGGGTGCCGCGCTGCTCGCGGCGCTGGTGTTCCTGGAGGCGGCGGGCGGTTCCGGTGCGGCTACGGGTGCCGGTGCGGCTACGGGTGCCGGTGCGGCTGCTGGTGCCGGTTCCTGTAGCGCCTCGGGTTCCCGTAGCGCTTCCGGTTCCGGTGCGTGGCGGGTGGCGGAGCTGGCGGACGGCGGTGCGTCGTTGTTCGATGCGGTGGTACGGCGGTTGCGTGCCGCCGGGCTGCCCGTCGCCCCCGGGGCCGTACCGGTGCCGGGGGGCGCTCCCCCGGGGCTCGGTGCGGTGGCCGGCCCCGGCGACACGGACGCGCTGTCCGTCGGGCTGCCCCTCGGGCGGGCCGACGCGGCGCGATGGCGGGCGCTGACGGATTTCGCCCGGGACCACGGCGCCGGCGATCTGCGGCTCACCCCGTGGCGCGGAGTCGTCGTGCCCGGCGTCCGGCGGGGCCGGGTGGCCGGGGCGCTGGACGCGCTGGAGGCCGTCGGCCTGGTCACCGGGGACCGCTCGCCGTGGACCGGCGTGGGCGCCTGCGTCGGGCGGCCCGGATGCGCCAAGTCCCTGGCCGATGTGCAAGGTGACGCGGCGGCGGCCCTGCCCGTCGCGCCGCGCGCGGACGCGCTGCCGGTCCACTGGTCCGGGTGCGAACGGCGGTGCGGCCACCCCCGCGGCGAGTGGGTCGACGTCGTCGCCGGACCGGACGGCGGCTACCGGGTCTCCGTCGTACGGGACGGCGGCCGGACCGGGACGCCGGAGCACGTCACCGGTGACCCCGCCGCGCTCGCCACCGCCGTGGCGACGGCCCGCACTCCCCGTACCTGATTGCTCCCCATACTTTTCTGCCCGACCCCCCGCCCGATGAAGAGAGCGACACCACTGTGCACGAGTACGAGAAGGACGGACCGGCCATCTATCGCCAGTCCTTCGCCACCATCCGGGCGGAGGCGGATCTCGCCGGCCTGCCCGCGGACGTGAGCCAGGTCGCGGTCCGGATGATCCACGCCTGCGGCATGGTCGACCTCGTACGCGACATCGGCTACACCCCCGACGCGGTCGCCCGCGCCCGCGCCGCGCTGCGGGCCGGCGCGCCCATCCTGTGCGACGTGGCCATGGTCGCCAGCGGTGTCACCCGCAAGCGGCTGCCCGCCGGCAACGAGGTGGTGTGCACCCTGTCCGACCCGTCCGTCCCCGGGCTCGCGGCGGAGCTGGGCACGACCCGGTCGGCGGCGGCCCTGGAGCTGTGGCGGGACCGCCTGGAGGGTGCGGTCGTCGCCGTCGGGAACGCGCCGACCGCCCTGTTCCGGCTGCTCGAAATGATCGAGGAGGGGGCCCCGCGCCCGGCGGCGGTCATCGGAGTGCCGGTCGGCTTCGTCGGCGCCGCCGAGTCCAAGGACGCCCTGGCCGCCCATCCGTCCGGTCTTGACCACCTGATCGTGCGCGGCCGGCGGGGCGGGAGCGCCATCGCCGCCGCCGCGCTCAACGCCATCGCCAGCGAGGAAGAGTGACCGTGAGCGAGCAGAAGACGGGACGGCTGTACGGGGTCGGTCTCGGCCCCGGCGACCCGAACCTGATGACCCTGCGCGCGGTGGAGGTCATCGCCGGGGCGGACGTCGTCGCCTACCACAGTGCCCGGCACGGCCGGTCGATCGCCCGGTCCATCGCGGCGAAGCACCTGCGCGCCGACCACATCGAGGAGGCCCTGGTCTACCCCGTCACGACGGAGACCACGGACCACCCGGGCGGCTACCGGGGCGCGATGGAGGACTTCTACACCGAGGCGGCGGCCCGGCTCGCCGTGCATCTGGACGCGGGGCGCACGGTCGCCGTGCTCGCCGAGGGCGACCCCATGTTCTACGGCTCGTACATGCACATGCACAAGCGGCTGGCCGACCGTTACCCCACCGAGGTCGTCCCCGGGGTCACCTCGGTCAGCGCCGCCGCCGCGCGGCTCGGCACCCCGCTCGCGGAGGGCGAGGAGGTCCTGACGATCCTGCCCGGCACCCTGCCGGAGGAGGAGCTGACGGCCAGGCTGGCCGCGACCGACGCGGCCGTGGTGATGAAGCTCGGCCGCACCTTCCCCGCCGTGCGCCGCGCGTTCGAGGCGTCGGGCCGGCTGCCCGAGGCCCGCTATGTCGAGCGGGCCACGATGGCGGGCGAGCGGCTGGGCGAACTCGCGGACACGGACGCGGACTCGGTGCCGTACTTCGCGGTCGCCGTGCTGCCGAGCCGGATCGACGCCCGTCCCGAACGCGCCCCGGGCGACGGCGAGGTGGCGGTCGTCGGCACGGGTCCGGCAGGCCCGCTGTGGCTGACGCCCGAGACGCGCGGGGCGCTGGCCGCCGCCGACGACCTGGTCGGCTACACCACGTATCTGGACCGGGTGCCGGTCCGGCCGGGGCAGATACGGCACGGCTCGGACAACAAGGTGGAGTCGGAGCGGGCCGAGTTCGCGCTCGATCTGGCCCGGCGGGGGCGGCGGGTGGCCGTGGTGTCCGGCGGCGACCCTGGCGTCTTCGCGATGGCGACGGCCGTCCTCGAAGTGGCGTCGCAGGACGCGTACGCGGACGTGCCGGTGCGGGTGCTGCCCGGGGTGACGGCGGCCAACGCGGCGGCGGCCAGGGCGGGGGCGCCGCTGGGCCACGACTACGCGACCGTCTCGCTCTCGGACCGGCTCAAGCCGTGGGAGGTCATCGCGGAGCGGCTGCGGGCCGCCGCGTCGGCGGATCTGGTGCTCGCGCTCTACAACCCCGGCTCCCGCAGCCGGACCTGGCAGGTCGGCAAGGCCCGGGACCTGCTCCTCGAACACCGCTCGCCGGACACGCCCGTGGTCCTCGGCCGGGACGTCGGCGGACCGGACGAGAGCGTACGGACCGTGCGCCTGGCCGACCTCGATCCGGCCGAGGTGGACATGCGCACGATCCTCATCGTCGGCTCCTCGCAGACCCGGTGGGAGCGGCGGGGCGACGGACAGCAGATCGTGTGGACACCGCGCCGCTACCCGGAGAACTGATCCGTCAGCCAGGCCAGGGCCTCTTCCGGGCTGCCGGCCACCGCGCCCCCCTCGGGGACCGGTGGCCGGCGGACCACGACGACGGGGATGCCGGCCTCGCGGGCGGCGGCCAGCTTGGGGGCGGTGGCGGCGCCGCCGCTGTCCTTGGTGACGAGGACGTCGATCCGGTGCCGGCGGATCAGCTCGCGCTCCCCTTCGAGAGTGAAGGGGCCCCGGTCGAGCAGGGTCTCCATCCGCGCCGGGTACGGCGGTTCCGGGGCGTCCACGGACCGCATCAGGAACCACAGGCCGTCCAGGCCCGCGAAGGCGGCGAGCCCCATCCGCCCGGTGGTGAGAAAGACACGCCGCCCCAGTGCGGGCAGCGCGTCGGCCGCCCCGGCCAGGGAGCCGACCGGGTGCCAGTCGTCGCCGTCCCCGGGCACCCAGCCGGGGCGGCGCAGCATCAGCAGGGGAACATGGGCGGCGGCAGCGGCGCGGGCCGCGTTGAAGGTGATCGTCCCGGCGAAAGGATGGGTGGCGTCGATGAGCGCGTGCACCCGGTGCGAGCGGAGCCAGTCCGCGAGCCCGTCGGCTCCGCCGAAGCCCCCGACCCGGACCTCCCCCGGCGGGAGCTTCGGCCGGGCCACCCGGCCGGCCAGTGAGCTGGTGACCCTGCTCCCGGCGGGCAGCCGGGCCACCAGCAGCTCGGCGAGGCGGCGGGCCTCCGTCGTCCCGCCCAGAATCAGTACGTGCACAGGGACCATCCATGAGTGAGGCGAAAGGCGGGCGCGGCGCCCAACTCAAGCACACCGGTCTGCGGCCCGGCTGGACGACCGGTGCCTGTGCCACCGCCGCCGCGACGGCCGCGTACACGGCGCTGCTGAGCGGCGACTTCCCCGACCCGGTCACCATCACGCTGCCCCGGGGCCAGACCCCGGCGTTCGCGCTGGCCGTGGAGGAGCTGGCCGGCGGGCGGGCGACGGCGGGCGTGGTGAAGGACGCGGGCGACGACCCGGACGTGACGCACGGCGCCCTGGTACGGGTGAGCGTGCGGGTGCTTCCGGCGGGCTCGGGCGTGGTCTTCCGGGCCGGGCCCGGGGTGGGCACGGTGACGCTGCCGGGGCTGCCGCTGGAGGTCGGTGAGCCGGCGGTCAACCCGGTGCCGCGCCAGATGATCCGGGAACACATCGCGGCGGTCGCGGCGGCGCACGGCGGGTCCGAGGACGTCGAGGTGACGGTCGGCGTGGACGACGGCGAGGAGATCGCCCGCTCCACCTGGAATCCGCGCCTGGGCATCCTGGGCGGTCTGTCGGTCCTGGGCACGACCGGGGTGGTGGTGCCCTACTCCTGCTCGGCGTGGATCGACTCGATCCGCCGGGGCGTGGACGTGGCGCGGGCGGCCGGGCTCGGCCATGTGGCCGGCTGCACGGGCTCCACCTCGGAGAAGACGGTGGTCGCCGAGTACGGGCTGCCGGAGATCGCGCTGCTCGACATGGGCGACTTCGCGGGTGCGGTGCTGAAGTACGTACGCCGTCATCCGGTGGAACGGCTCACGGTCTGCGGCGGGTTCGCCAAACTGTCGAAGCTCGCCGCCGGCCATCTCGACCTGCACTCGGGGCGCTCCCAGGTCGACAAGGGGTATCTGGCGGAGCTGGCCCGGCGCGGCGGCGCGGACGAGGCCCTGGCCGCCGAGATCGCCGTCGCCAACACCGGCCTCGCCGCACTCCAGTTGTGCCAGGCGCACGGAGTGCCGCTGGGAGACCTGGTGGCCGTGGCAGCGCGGGACGAGGCGCTGTCGGTGCTGCGGGGTGCTCCGGTGGAGGTGGATGTGATCTGTATCGACCGGGCGGGCACGGTGGTGGGGCGCAGCTCGGTGCGCTGACCCGCCGCCCGGCCGGGTGTTCAGCAGGTGTGGCGGTCGCGGGCCGGCGAGTAGAGGTGGCTGTCGCGGAACTGCTCGGCGCCCAGGGTGCGGCCGACCATGATGACGGCGGTACGGATGACGCCCGCCGCCTTCACCTGTTCCGCGATGTCCTCCAGCGTGCCGCGCAGGACCAGCTCGTCGGGGCGCGAGGCCATGGCGACGACGGCGGCCGGGCAGTCGGCCCCGTAGTGCGGCAGCAGCTCCTCGACGACGCGGTCCACGTAACGGGCGGCCAGGTGCAGGACGATCAGGGCGCCGCTGCGGCCGAGCGTCGCCAGGTCCTCGCCCTCGGGCATGGCGGTGGCCCGCTGGGCGATGCGGGTCAGGATGACGGTCTGGCCGACCGTCGGCACGGTCAGCTCGCGCTTGAGGGCGGCTGCCGCCGCCGCGAACGCGGGGACGCCGGGCACCACTTCGTAGGGCACACCCGCCTCGTCCAGGCGGCGCATCTGCTCGTTGACCGCGCTGAACACCGAGGGGTCGCCGGAGTGCAGCCGCGCCACGTCGTGGCCGCCTTGGTGCGCGGTGACCAGCTCGGCGGTGATCTGCTCGATGTCGAGCTGCGCGGTGTCCACGAGCCGGGCGTCGGCCGGGCACTCCGCCAGGAGTTCGCGGGGCACCAGGCTGCCCGCGTACAGGCACACCCCGCAGGCGGCGAGCGTGCGCGCGCCGCGCACCGTGATCAGGTCGGCGGCGCCGGGGCCCGCGCCGATGAAGTACACGGTCATCTGTCGTCTCCTGTTGAGGGTCGAGCGGGGGGCGTTGCGGTGTCCGAGGGCTTGCGTACGGACCACTGAGTGACGGGCATGGCCTGGCGCCAGCCGGTGAACGTGCCGACGGGTACGGCGTGGGACACGGCGAGGCGGACCAACTCGCCTCCGTGCAGCTTGTGCTGGGCGGCGAGCAGCGCTTCGGACTCCAGGGTGACCGTGTTGGCGACCAGCCGGCCGCGGGGCGGGAGCGCCGCGAGGCAGGTGTCGAGAAGGCCGGGCGCGGTGAGACCGCCGCCGATGAACACGGCGTCCGGTACGGGGAGTCGGTCCAGGCATCCGGGTGCGCGGCCGGTGACGACGCGGAGGCCGGGGACGCCGAGCCGGGCGGCGTTCTCCTCGATGCGCGCCGCGCGGACGGGGTCGCGTTCCACGGTGACGGCCCGGCAGGAGGGGTGGGCGCGCATCCACTCGATGGCGATGGAGCCGGAGCCGCCGCCGATGTCCCACAGGAGTTCACCGGGGGCCGGGGCGAGCACGCCCAGGGTGACGGCCCGGATATGACGCTTGGTCAGCTGCCCGTCGTGCGCGTACGCCTCGTCGGGCAGGCCAGGTACGGCGCCGAGGCGCAGCGCCCCGGGGGCGGTGCGGCACTGGACGGCGATGACGTTGAGCGGGTCCCCGGCCGGGTGGTCCCAGGTCTCGGCCACGCCCTCGACGCACGCCTCGTCCTCGCCGCCGAGCTGTTCCAGGACCCGCAGGCGGCTGGGTCCGAAGCCGTGGTCGCGCAGCAGCGCGGCGACCGTGGCGGGGGTGGTGGCGTCGGCGCTGAGGACGAGCAGCCGGCGGCCGTCGTGCAGGGCGGCGGCGAGCCGGGCGGCGGGGCGGCCCACGAGGGTGACGACCTCGGTGTCCTCCAGCGGCCAGCCGACACGGGCGCAGGCGTAGGACACGGACGAGGGGTGCGGCAGGACGCGCAGCCGGTCGGCGCCCAGCACCTCGGTGAGCGCGCGGCCGATCCCGTAGAACATCGGGTCGCCGCTGGCCAGGACGGCGATGCGGCGGTCCGCGTGCGCGGCGAGCAGGCCGGGGACGGCGGGGCGCAGGGGCGAGGGCCAGGCCACCCGCTCCCCGGCGCACTCCGGCGGGAGCAGGCCGAGCTGACGGCCGGCGCCGATGAGGACCTGGGCGTCCCGCAGCGCACCGCGCGCCGGTCCGGTGAGGCCGGCCCAGCCGTCCGCGCCGATCCCGACCACGGTCACTGCGGGCGGGAGGGGGTGCTCGGGGGTCACGGACGGTACCTCGGGTCTCGGGGGATGGCGCACCCGCACTCTACTGGCCGGTCACCGGCGGCCCTCGGACAGGCCCCACCTGCGGGAAGGCCCGCACGGACGCGGCTCGGACCTTTCTCCAAGGACCCCCGCACCTGCCATGTGGTTTCCCATGGAAAGCTGTAAATGCGATGTGATCACGCCTATTCTTTGGCACATGCTGTCCCCTGCCACCGGACGGTCCGCTCGCCGGTCCGGCGGCATCGGCCCGACGCGTTCCCAAGGAGTCCCGACCCTCATGCCCTTCACCCCCGCCCTCACCCGCCGCCGCGCCGCGGCTGCCCTCGTCGTCGTGGGCCTGCTCACGCCCCTCACCGCGTGCGGCAGCGACGACGACACGAAGGACTCGGCCACCGGCTCCAGCGCGTCCGCCTCCGCCTCCGGCGTGCCCGCCGCCGACCTCACGGTCCTCGCCGCCGCCTCGCTCACCGATGTGTTCAAGGAGGCGGGTGCGGCGTACGAGAAGGAGCACCCGGGGACGAAGGTGACGTTCTCCTTCGCCGGGTCGCAGGAGCTGGCCGCGCAGGTCAAGCAGGGCGCGCCCGCCGACGCCCTGGTCACCGCCGACACGAAGACGATGGACGGCCTGAAGGCGGACACCGGCACGCCGACGGTCATCGCCAGGAACCGTCTCGTCATCGCCACCGGCAAGGGCAACCCGGAGAAGGTGGAGAACCTCAAGGACCTGGCCGACACCCAGCTGAAGGTGGTCCTCGCCGCGCCCGAGGTGCCGGTGGGCCGGTACAGCAAGCAGATCCTGGACGCCCAGAAGATCACCGTGAAGCCGGTCTCCCAGGAGCCCAACGTGCGCGCGGTGCTGAGCAAGGTCCAGCTGGGCGAGGCGGACGCCGGGCTTGTCTACAAGACGGACGTCTCCGCCGCCGCCGGCAAGGTCGACGCGGTCGACATCCCGGACGAGCAGAACGCGGTCGCCTCCTACCCGGCGGCGACGCTGAAGGGCAGCAAGCACAGCGCGGCGGCCGAGGCGTTCGTGAAGTGGCTGTCGACCCCCGAGGCGCAGAAGATCCTGGCCGACGCGGGCTTCCAGCAGCCGTAACGTAGGCGAGGGCCCGGCTCCGACAAGGCGCCGGGCCCTTCCGTTTCTCCAGCCCCAGGGAACCCGATGAACCGCCGCCCCCGCGCACCGATCGTGCTGGCGCTCCCCGCGCTGCTGGCCGTGGCGTTCCTGCTGCTGCCGCTGGCCGGCATCCTCGCCCGCACCTCGTGGGGCGAACTGGGCACGCACCTCACCAGTGAGGGCACCACCCAGGCCCTGACGCTGTCGCTGATCGTCTCCGGCTGGGCGCTGGTCCTCTCGCTCGTCCTCGGGGTACCGCTGGCGTGGCTGCTGGCCCGGGTCGACTTCCCCGGCAAGGTCTTCGTCCGCTCACTGGTGCTGCTGCCGATGGTGCTGCCGCCCACGGTCGGCGGTGTGGCGCTGCTGCTCGGCTTCGGCCGGCGGGGGCTGCTCGGGCCGTGGCTGGAGGACTGGTTCGGCATCACGCTGCCGTTCCACACCTCGGGCGCGGTGCTCGCCGCGACCTTTGTCGCCATGCCGTTCCTGGTCATCAGCCTCGAAGGCGCGCTCGGCGGACTGCGCCCCCGCTACGAGGAGACGGCCGCCTCCCTGGGCGCTTCGCCGGTACGGGTGTTCTTCACGGTCACGCTGCCGATGGTCGCCCCCGGCCTGGCCGCCGGTGCGGCGCTGACCTGGGCGCGGGCGCTCGGCGAGTTCGGCGCCACCATCACCTTCGCGGGCAACCTCCCCGGCACCACGCAGACGCTGCCCCTCCAGGTCTATCTGCTGCTCCAGGACAGCCCGGAGGCCGCCACCTCGGTCTCCCTGCTGCTTCTCGTCATCGCGATGGCGGTGCTGCTGGCGCTGCGCGGGCGGTGGACCGGGACGCCGGCGGAGCGTACGCCGCGACGGGACGTCATCGACGAGGAGCCCCCGACCGCCGTCCCTCCGGGGACCGCTCCGCAGGCCGTACGGGAGAGCTGGCCGCTGGACGCCGAGGTCACCGGCTTCAACGAACTGACCCTCGACGCGGAGGCCGGCACCACCATCGCCGTCGTCGGCCCCAACGGCGCCGGCAAGACGACCCTCCTGCGCGCCCTGCTCGGCCTCACCCCGCGCGCCCACGCCCGTCTCCGGCTCGGCGGCACCGACGTCACCGCCCTGCCCGCCCACCGCCGGGGCGTCGCCTGGGTCCCGCAGGACGGCGCCCTGTTCCCGCACCTGAGCACCCTCGCCAACACCGCGTACGGGCTGCGCGCCCGGGGCGTGCCGCGCGCCGAGGCCCGGCGCAGCGCCCAGGAGTGGCTGGACCGGCTCGGCGTCGGGCACCTCGCCACGCGCCGGCCCGCCCAGGTCTCCGGCGGCCAGGCCCAACGCGTGGCGCTGGCCCGTGCGCTGGCCGCCCGCCCCCGCCTCCTGCTGCTCGACGAACCGCTCGCCGCGCTCGACCAGACGACCCGGTCCCAGGTCCGGCACACCCTGCGCCGCCATCTCGAAGGCTTCGGCGGCGTCTGCCTCATCGTCACCCACGACCCCGTGGAGGCCGTCGCGCTGGCCGACCGGGTCCTGGTCCTGGAGGACGGCCGTACGCTCCAGGACGCCCCGCCCGCCGAAGTGACCCGGCACCCGCGCTCCCCCTGGGTCGCCCGGATGCTCGGCCGCAACGCCTGGACCGGGACCACCACCGACGACGGGCTCGAACCGGCGGGCGGCGGACGCCTCGTCGTCGCCGACCCGCTGCCCGCCGGGGCGCCCGCGCTGGCGGTCATCGCGCCCGAGGCCGTCTCCGTGCACCGCGAGAAGCCGACCGGGAGCCCGCGCAACGTGTGGCCCGGGACGGTCCGTGAGATCACCGCGGGCGGGAGCCGGCTCCGGGTGCTCGTCGGGTCCGCGCACGCGCCGGACCTGGTCGCGGAGATCACCCCGCAGTCCGCCGCCGAGCTGTCCCTCGCGGACGGGGTGGCGGTGTGGACCAGCGTGAAGGCCACCGAAGTGACGCTCGTGGCGCTCTGAACGGCTGGTCAGTAGACGTCGCGCACGTACCGCTTGTCGGCGGCGAGCTGCTTCACGTACAGGGCGGCGGCCTCGGGGTCCAGCCCGCCGTGTGCGACGGCGATGTCGCGCAGCGCCCGGTCGACGTCCTTGGCCATCCGGGCGGCGTCCCCGCACACATAGAAGTGGGCGCCGTCGCGCAGCCAGGTCCACAGCTTGGCGCCGTGCTCGCGCATCCGGTCCTGTACGTAGATCTTGGCCCGCTGGTCGCGCGAGAAGGCGGTGTCCAGGCGGGTGAGGGTGCCGTCGGCGAGGAAGGATGTCAGCTCCTCCTCGTAGAAGAAGTCGGTGGCCCGGTGCTGTTCCCCGAAGAACAGCCAGTTGGGGCCGGGGTCGCGGCGGGCGCGGCGCTCCTCCAGGAAGCCGATGAAGGGGGCCACCCCGGTCCCCGGGCCCACCATGACCATCGGTGCGTCGGGGCGGGCCGGCGGCCGGAAGTGCGGGGCGCGGCGCACGAAGACCGGGACGCGGGTGTCGGGGGCGGCGTCCGCGAGGAAGGGCGAGCAGACCCCGGCGCGCGGGCGGCCGTGGGTGTTCTCGTACCGGACGACGGAGACCGTCAGCGAGAGGCGGTGCGGGTCGGTGAGCGGGCTGGAGGAGATCGAGTACAGGCGCGGCTGGAGCGGTTTGAGGATGCCCGCCCACTCCTCGGCGGTCGCCCGGACCGGGTACGCGGCGAGGACGTCGACGGCCTGCCGCCCCCACGACCAGCGGGCCAGCTCGCCCTTGTTGTCGGGCCGCAGCATCTTCTTCAGCTCCCGGTCGCCGGTGCGGTCGGTGACGAAGCCGAGCAGGGCGGGGGTGAGGCGGGTGATGTCCAGGTGCGTGCGGAGCGCGTCGCCGAGGCGGACGCCGCCGAGGCCGGAGACTTCGGTCTCCGCCTCCGCCTCGAGGCCCGTGACGGAGAGCCATTCGGCCACCAGGTCCGGGTGGTTGGCGGCGTGGACGCCGAGGGCGTCACCGGCCGCGTACTCCAGGGCGGTCCCGGTGCCGCTGGTGTCGAAGGTGAACCGGCGGACCTCCTTGCCGGAGCCCGGCAGGCCGAGCAGCCGGTTGCCGCTCAGCCGGGCGGTGACGGGCGCGGGCCTGGGGGTGCGGACCGGAGCCGGGGCGGGTGCGGGGGCGGCGGCCGGTTCGGAGGGTGGCGCGGTGAGGCCGGCGAGTACCTGGTCGAGCCAGCTCAGGGCGGACGGTTCGTAGTCGGGTTCGCAGTCGGTACGCGGGGCGAGGCGGACCGCCCCCAGCTCGTCCAGGCGGCTGTCGAGCCGGCGTCCGTGCCCGCAGAAGTCGTCGTACGAGGAGTCGCCGAAGGCCAGGACGGCATACCGCCTCCCGTCCAGGGGCGGGAGGTCGGCGGCCGTCAGGGCCTCCCAGAACCCGGAGCCGTTGTCGGGGGCGTCGCCGTCCCCGAACGTGCTGGTGATCAGGAGCAGGTCGGCGGCCGGCGGCAGAGCGCGCGGGTCCGCCTCGTCCATGCCGAGGAGCCGGGTGCGGTGGCCCGTGGCGGTGAGCCGGTCGGCGGTGGCGAGGGCGAACTCCTCGGCGTTGCCCGTCTGCGAGGCCCACAGCACGACCACCTCGCGGCCGGGGGCCCCGGCGGCGACGGGCGCCGGGTCCGGGGCGGGCTCCCCGGTGCGCGAGTACATGCCGGCCAGGACGCCGTTGACCCAGCGGGCGTGCTCGTCGCTGAAGGGGGCGCCGGGCGGGAGGACGGGGACGCCGGGTGCGCCGAGGGGCAGTCCGGCGAGGAAGCCCACCAGGTACTGGCGCTCGTGCTCGGCGAGGACCGGGGGCGGGGTGCTCTCCAGGCCGAAGACGGCGGCGGTTTCGGGAGACGCCTGGGCCGCGGTCTCGGGAAGCGTCTGGGCCTCGGCTTCCACCGGGGCCGGCAGGGGGAGAGGTGCGGCCGCCACCTTCGTCAGGGTCACCGCGCACACCTTGAACTCCGGCTGGAAGGAGACCGGGTCCACGGCGTCGCTGGTCACCGCGTTGACGCTGAGGTATTCGCCGAAGAGGTCGTTCCAGTGGAAGGGGGCGAAGCAGCAGCCCGGGGCCACCCGGTCGGTGACCACGGCGGGCAGCACCGCCCGGCCGCGCCGCGACTCGACCTCCACCGAGTCGCCCTCGGCGATCCCGAGCCGCGCCGCGTCTCCGGGGTGCACCTCGACGAACGGGCCGGGGTTGAGCCGGTTGAGCTTGGCGACCTTGCCGGTCTTGGTGAGGGTGTGCCACTGGTGCTGCACCCGACCGGTGTTGAGCAGGAAGGGGTAGTCGTCGTCCGGCATCTCGGCGGCCGGTAGGTGGGGGCGGGCGAAGAAGCGGGCGCGTCCGCCCGGCCTCGGGAAGACCGGGCCGGCGCCGTCCGGGGCGAGGTAGCGGATGGGGTTGCGGCCGGGCCCGTCGGCGGTGGGCGCGGGCCACTGGACGGGGGCTTCTCGCAGCCGTTCGTACGTCACGCCCCGCAGGTCGTAGCCGGTCCGGGGGTTCGCCGCGCGCTTGATCTCCTCGAAGACCTCCTCGGCGCTGTCGTACGTGAAGGCGTCCTCGTACCCCATGGCGCAGGCGATACGGGCGATGAGCCGCCAGTCCGCGAGGGCTTCCCCGGGCGGCTCGACGGCCGGGCGGGCGAGGGTCAGGTTGCGTTCGCTGTTGACGAGGACGCCCTCCGCCTCGCTCCACAGGGCGCCGGGCAGCACGACGTCGGCGTAGGCGTTGGTCTCGGTGTCGGCGAACACGTCCTGGGTGATGACCAGTTCGGCGGCCTCCAGCGCCTCGATGACCGTGCGGCGGTTGGCGACGGAGGCGACCGGGTTGGTGCAGATGATCCAGCACGCCTTGATGTCGCCGGCCGCCATCCGCTCGAACATCTCGACGGTGCCCCGGCCGCACTCGTCCTTGCGCAGGGTGCCGGGCTCCAGGCCCCACAGCTCCTCGGTGAAGGCCCGGTCCTCGTCGTCCAGGAGTGAGCGCTGGCCGGGCAGTCCCGGTCCCATGTAGCCCATCTCGCGGCCGCCCATGGCGTTGGGCTGGCCGGTGAGCGAGAGGGGGCCGCTGCCGGGGCGGCAGATCGCGCCGGTCGCCAGGTGCAGGTTGATCAGCGCGTTGGTGTTCCAGGTGCCGTGCGTCGACTGGTTGAGCCCCATCGTCCAGCAGCTCGTCCACTCACCCGCCTCGCCGATCCACCGGGCGGCGCGGCGGATGTCCTCCTCCCGGATGCCGGTGATCGCGGCGACGGCCTCGGGCGCGTAGTCCGCGAGGAACTCCGGCATCTCCTCCCAGCCCTCGGTGTGCTCCGCGACGAACGCGGAGTCGGTGTGCCCGTTCGCGTGGAGCAGGTGCAGGAGGCCGTTGAGGAGGGCCAGGTCGGTGCCCGGCCTGATGCGCAGGAAGAGGTCGGCCTTGTCGGCGGTGGCGGTGCGCCGGGGGTCGACGACGATCAGCTTGGCGCCCGCCTTGACCCGGTCGAGGAGGCGCAGGAAGAGGATGGGGTGGCAGTCGGCCATGTTGGCGCCGATGACCAGGAAGACGTCCGCGCGGTCGAGGTCGTCGTAGGAGCCGGGCGGGCCGTCGGCGCCGAGCGACAGCTTGTAGCCGCTGCCCGCGCTCGCCATGCACAGCCGCGAGTTGGACTCGATGCGGCGGGTCCGGACGAACCCCTTGGCCAGCTTGTTGGCGAGGTACTGCGCCTCCAGGCTCATCTGCCCGGAGACGTAGAACGCGACGGCGTCCGGCCCGTGCTCGTCGACGATCGCCCGCAACCGCCGCGCGGTGGACGCGACCGCCTCGTCCACGGCCACCGGCACCGGCTCCGCGCCCCGCTCGGGCCGTATCAGGGCGGTGGTCAGCCGGCCGGGCGCGGCGAGCATGTCGGCGGTCGTCGCGCCCTTGGTGCAGAGCCGGCCGGCGTTGGCGGGGTGGGCCTTGTCCCCGGACGCCTTGCGGACCGTACGGCGCCCGTCGGGCCCGGCCGCGATGTCGAGGACCACTCCGCAGCCCACCCCGCAGTACGAGCAGACCGTACGGACCTGAGTGGCGTCGGCCGACGAGCTCTGTGGGGGCACCGGGGAGACCTTCCGTGAATCGGATCGTGCTCCGACGGTAGGAAGCGGCCGTTACGCCGGTGTGGCCCCGGCGGATCATGGGCGGTAACGCTCGCCGCACACCGGACGGGCCGCCGGTGTGAGAAGACCGGCGGCCAGTGCGTACCCACGGCAGGTCAGAAGCTGTCGCCGTGCGGTGGGGCGGTGACCTCGCCGTGGGCGTGCCACGGCCGGGCGAGCAGGACGAGCGCGAGGCCGGCCAGGGCGAGAGCGGTGAGGATGATGACGGCCATCGGGGTCGCGGTGTCCTCGCCGAAGAGGCCGACGAGCGGGGAGGCGGCGGCGCCGAACAGGAACTGGAGGCCGCCGATCAGCGCCGAGGCCGCGCCGGGCGCGGAGCGGCCGAGGTGCTGGCCGATACTCATGGTCGCGGGGAAGATCAGCGCGATGCCGGACATGGCGACGAAGAGGCAGATCCAGCTGACGGCGAGGCTCTGCCCGGCCAGGGCCGGGATCGCGAGCAGGGCGGCGGCGCCCGCGCCGGAGATGGCGAGCCCGGCGATCAGGAGCGTGTTCAGGCGGACCCGGGCGGAGAGCCGCGCGAAGACGACCCCGCCGATCAGCATGCCGACCGCGTTCGAGGCGAAGATCAGCGAGTAGACGGTGGGCGAGACGCCGTGCACGTTCTGGAAGACGAAGCTGGAGCCGCTGATGTAGGCGAACAGCGCCGCCGAGGTGAAGCCGAGCACGAGCACATACCCCATGAAGGGGCGGTGGGTGAGGAGCGTGCCCATCGTGCGGAAGGTTCCCGTGAGGCCGCCGCCGTGCCGGCGCGCGGGCGGCAGCGTCTCGGGGACCTTCCGGACCACGGCGGCCAGCAGCAGGGCGCCGAGCACGGCGAGCACGACGAAGACCGCGCGCCAGGTCGACGCGGAGAGGACGGCGCCACCGACGACGGGTGCGGCGATCGGTGCGATGCCGAGGATCTGCGAGAGCAGCGCGAAGTAGCGGGGGACGTCGGCGCCGTGGAAACAGTCGGTGATCACCGCGCGGGCGAGGACCATGCCGGCGGCGCCCGCGAAACCCTGGAGAAAGCGGGCCGCGGTGAGCAGTTCGACGTTCGGGGCGACGGCGCACAGCAGGGAGAAGAGGACGAAGCCTGCCGCTCCGGAGATCAGGAGCCCGCGGCGGCCCCGGCCGTCGCTGACCGGGCCGATCAGCAGCTGGCCCACCACCATGCCGATCAGGAACGCGGTGAGCGTGAGCTGCACGGCGGAGCCGCTCGCGTGCAGCGCGTCGCCCATCGCGGGGAAGCCGGGCACGTACATGTCGGTGGCGAGCGGCGCGACGGCGGTGAGGGCACCCAGTACAGCGATCAGCGCGGAGACATGGCCGGGGCGCACGGGCGGCGCGGCCTGGGGTATCGCCTCGGCGGAGGCGGGGGAACGGGAGAGCATGGGAAAAAAGATAACCTATGGTTCACTGGTTAACAAAGTGTGGGTTCGGTAAGCTCAGCGCTCGACGAAGGAGTACTGGTGCAGCCCCAAACCGACGGCGTACGCGATGCGTGGGTCAGCCACAACCCCGGGCTCGACGTCTCCGCGATGGAGGTCGTGGCCCTGGTCAAGCAGGTCTCCGCGCTGTTCGACCGCGCCCTGGAGCCGCTCTACGAGGGCGCTCCCCTCACCGCGCCCGAGGCGGACCTGCTCATCCCGCTGCGCTACGCCACCGAACCGGCCATCGCCCGCCGACTGGCGGACAACATGGGACTCTCGCGGGCCGGGGTGAGCAAGACACTGGCCAAGCTGGAGAAGCGCGGCCATATCGAACGCACCCCCAACCCGGCCGACCGCCGGGCCGCGCTGGTGACCATCACGGAGTCCGGCAGGGCGGCGATCGACGCGCTTTTCCCGCGGCAGGTGGGCATCGAGACCGAACTGCTGGCCGGGCTCGGCGAGGACCGGGCCCGTGTCGCCGACGCGCTGGCCCTGCTCGCCCGGGTGCTGGAGGACGGCACGGCCCGGCGGCTGCGCGGCACCGGGCGCGATCTCGGGCTCGGGCTCAGCACCATCCGCCCGGCGCCCTCGCCGTAGCCCGGTCAGGTCTCCTCGGTGAGCTGTTCGTCCAGGTCGTCGAAGAGCAGTTCCGCGTGGTCGACCTGGCCGGTGCGATAGGCGGAGCGGGCGACCAGATGGGCGGCGACCGGGCCCGTCATCAGCTGGAAGAAGCCGATCAGGCCCAGCGTGGCGAGGTCCATGCCACTGCGCAGCCGCAGCGCCACCCCGGCCAGCACGATCAGCATGCCGAGCGCCTGCGGTTTGGTCGCGGCGTGGCTGCGGGAGAGCACGTCCGGCAGGCGCAGCATGCCGACCACACCCAGCAGGCAGATCGCGGCGCCGAGCAGCACCAGCGCCGCGCCCGCCGTGTCGAGGATCTGGAGCCAGACGGTCATGAGGCCCCGCCCCCGTGGTCGTGCCGCCGGCCGGGCGGCCGGTCGCGTACGGCGATGAAGCGCGCGATGCCGACCGAGCCGGTGAAGCCGAGGAAGGCCAGCACCAGCATGATCGGGAAGTAGAACGGGTCCCGTGCGAAGGCGGACTTGGCGCCGAGCCCGGCGATGATGAGCGCGGCGCAGACGTCCAGCGCGATGGCGCGGTCCAGCATCGAGGGCCCGCGCCAGATGCGCGCGAGCAGCAGCGCGCCGGCGACGAGGATCAGGACGACGGCTGCCACGAGCAGCACCCGGTCCACGGTCTGGGGCGCGCTCATGGCCTCTTCTCCTGGTCTCCCGGCCGTGCGCCGGTGTGCGGGGTGTCCGGGGGCGGGGCGGCGACCCGCTCGATCTCGTCGCGGGTGCCGAAGGCCCGTACGGTCAGCTCCTCCAGGCGCCAGACGGAGCGCCGGGCGGCCTCCAGCTCGGCGGGGTCGCCCGCGTCCAGGACGTGCAGGAAGACGGTGGCCGTGGCCCGGCGCACCTCGACGACCGATCCGTCGGGCACGTTCGACACGGTGACGGCGGTCGCGGTGAGCATGAGGTCCGAGCGGCAGCGCAGCGGTACGGCGATGACGGCGGCCCGGCGCGGCTGCCGGCCGTGGATCTGCCGGGTGACCTTCACGCCGGAGGTGTACATGTCGTAGAGCAGATAGCCGGCCAGCCGCAGGATGCCCCAGGGGTGCAGCCGCAGCCCGAGGTCGACCTTGGGCAGCGGGAAGGCGAGGCAGACGGCCACCGCGACCACGGCGCCGGTCAGCAGGTTGGCCCAGTTCAGGCTGGACCAGAGCAGCACCCAGATGACGGTGAGCCAGGCGATCAGCGGCAGGTCCAGCACCCGCCGGCTCCGGCTGCCGAACGCGGCGCTGAAGGGCGGCAGGTCCTTGTTCCGGAAGGAGAAGGTGACGAGGCGCTTCACCGGCCGAGCACCTCCTCGATGTAGGGCCTGCGGGCGAGGAGTTCGGCGGCCGAGCGGTCGGTGTACGAGGTCAGCGGGCCGGCGAACACGGTGAAGGCGAGGCCCAGGGCGACCGCGGCGGCCGTCGCCCAGGTCATCGGGCGGGGCAGCACGCTGGTGGTGGTGACGGCGTGGCCGTGCAGGGTGGCCGCCACGGCGAGCCCGGCCGGCTGGTGGCGGAGGCGGATGCCCTCGTCGCCGGTGCCGGGCATCCGGTCCGGCCCCTCGTCGGCATCGTCGTCGTCGCTGTCGTCGTCGGACTCCAGGACCGTGCCGGCGGCGGCCTGGCCGGGTGGGGCTGCCCGCCAGAAGGCCAGGTTCCAGACCTTGGCCATCACGTACAGCGTGAGCAGGCTGGTCACGGTCGCCCCGACGACGAGGATCCAGGCCCACACCCCGCCGTCGGCGACACCGGCGCGCATGAGCCCGAGCTTGCCGATGAAGCCGGAGAGCGGCGGGATGCCGGCGAGGTTCATCGCGGGGACGAAGAAGAGGACGGCGAGTGCGGGGGCGGCGCGGGCGATGCCGCCGAGCCGGGTGAGTTCGGTGGTGCCGCCCCGGCGTTCGATGAGCCCGGCGACCAGGAACAGCGTCGTCTGGACGGTGATGTGGTGGACGACGTAGACGATCGCGCCGCCGTACGCGTCCCGGGTGGCGAGGCCGATGCCGAAGACCATGTACCCGATGTGGCTGATGAGGGTGAAGGAGAGCAGCCGCTTGAGGTCGGTCTGCGCGACGGCCCCCAGGATGCCGACGATCATCGAGGCGAGCGCCGCCGCCATCAGCAGGTCGCCGAGCCGGTTGCCGGGGAAGAGCAGGGTCTCGGTGCGCAGCATGCAGTAGACGCCGACCTTGGTGAGCAGCCCGGCGAAGACGGCGGTGACGGGGGCGGGGGCGGTGGGATAGGAGTCGGGCAGCCAGGCGGCGAGCGGGAAGACGGCGGCCTTGATCGCGAAGACCGTCAGCAGCATCGCCTGGATCAGGGTCTGGACGCCCAGCGGGAGCGCGCCCAGGCGTTCGGCGAGCTGGGCGAAGTTGGCGGTGCCGGTCGCCGCGTACGTCATGGCGATGGCGGTCAGGAAGAGCATCGAGGAGAACAGCGAGATGATCACGTACGTGGAGCCCGCGCGGATGCGCGGTCCGGTGCCGCCGAGGGTCAGCAGGACGAAGCTCGCGACGAGCATGATCTCGAAACCGACGTACAGGTTGACCAGGTCACCGGCGAGGAAGGTGCAGGAGACGCCGGCGACGAGGATCAGGTAGGCGGGGTGGAAGACCGCGACCGGGGTCTCCTCGTCCCGGTCGGCCATGCCCTGGCCCAGGGAGTAGACGAGCACGCACAGGGTGACGGCCGAGGAGACCGTCAGCATCAGCCCGGAGAGCCGGTCGGCGACCAGGGTGATGCCGAGCGGGGGTGCGAAGTCGCCGAGGTGCACGGAGAGCGGGCCGTCGCGGTCGGCGGCGATCATCAGGGCGACCGAGAGGCCGAGTACGGCGGTGAGCACGGCCACGCTGATGAAGCGCTGGAACCGCTTGAGCCGGGTGCCGAAGGCGAGGCTGAGACCGGTCGCGCAGAGCGGCAGCAGCACCGGCAGCGGGACGAGGGCGTTCATCCGGTGTCTCCTGGGTTCTGGGGGCCGGGGCCGGGGTCCGTGCCGTGCGGGTTCTCGGCGCTCTTCGCGTAGTCCTCCGGGTCCGCGCCCAGGACGTCGTGCCACAGGTCGCCGGTGGCATCGCGGCCCCGGGCCTGGAGGGCCCGGTCGGCGCGCAGCCGGGCCCGCAGGCGGCGGCGTTCGTCGCGGTAGGCGCGGCGGGCCTCCGCGCTGCGGTCGCCGTCGGCCCGGAACCGCGCGCGCAGTTCGTCGCGCTCGTCCAGCACCTCGGCGCGCAGGACGATGCGCCGGTCCTCCAGGTCGTCGTGGACCTCGTCGGTGCCGGTCAGCTGGTGGCCCCGGTAGGCCATGGCGAGCAGGAACGCGGTGGTGGCGAGGGTGATGACGATGGCGGTGAGGGCGATGGCCTGGGGCAGCGGGTCGGTGACCCGGGCGAGGTCGACGCCGTACAGCAGCGGTTCGCGGCCGGCCGTCCCGGTGGCGGACAGGATGAACAGGTTGATGCCGTTCCCGGCGATGACCGCGCCGAGCAGGATGCGGGTGAGCGGCCGGGTCAGCATGAGGATGCCGCCGACCGCGCAGAGGACCGCCGCGGTGGCCAGGAGGGAGACGCTGACGGTCACGGGGTGGCCTCCCCCGTCTCCGGTCCCGCGCCCCGGGCGGCGGCGGCCTTCTCGGCGGCGGCCCGTTCGATCTGCCGGTCGATCTTGGCGCCGAGGGCCCGCACGATGTCGAGGACGACGCCGAGGACCAGCAGGTACACCCCGCAGTCGAAGATGACCGGGGTGCCGAACTCGTAGTCGCCGACCAGCGGCAGGTGGCCGTGGTACGTCCAGGCGTGCAGGACCGTTCCGTCGGAGAGGCCGAACAGCGCGACGCCGGTGGAGACGAAGAGGCCGAGCCCGGTGAACAGGCCGGGTTGCAGGGGCGCGGCCTCGGCGAGTTCGAAGCGGCCGCCCGCGAGGTAGCGGGTGATCAGGGCGAGCCCCGCGACCAGGCCGCCGACGAAGCCGCCGCCGGGCATGTTCTCGGCGCAGAACAGCAGATAGACCGAGAGCACCAGGATCGGGTGGAACAGCAGCCGCGTCACCACTTCGAAGACGACGGACCGGTGCTCGGGGGCCAGCGTGGCACCGGCCGCCAGCCAGCCGCGTTCGGGCGCGCCCTCGTCGCCCTGCGGCACCCCGGTCAGCGGCTCGGCGGTCACGGACCAGGCGGTGTGCCCCCGTACCTCCGCGGGCGCCGCCGTCCCCTCGGCGCGGCGGTGCAGGTAGATGAGGCTCGTCACGCCGACCGCGGCGGCGGCGAGGACGGCGGACTCCCCCATCGTGTCCCAGGCACGCAGGTCGACCAGGATCGTGGCCACGACGTCCTTGAGCCCATGGTGCGCGGTCTCCTCGACCATGGCGGCGCCCGCCGGGGGCGCGGTGCGCGCTGCGGCGGCGACCCAGACCACCACGCCGAGGGTGGCCGCGGCGGCCAGGGCGACCGGGATGCGCACGGCCCGCCGCCAGGGGCTCACCGACTCCTGGAAGTGGACCGGCATGCGCCGCAGCACCAGCACGAACACGATCATCGACACGGTTTCCACGCAGAACTGGGTGAGCGCCAGGTCCGGGCCGCCCTGGACGACGAACAGCAGCGCGGTCCCGTAACCGGTGAGTCCGGCCAGCACCACGGCCTTCATGCGCCGTCTGACGGTGAGGCAGAGGATGGCCGCCGCGCAGGTGAGCGCGGCGACGGCGCCCTGGAGCGGGACGTCCCAGAGCCGGGGTGCGGCCGCCCCTCGCCAGGGCTGGTCCACGACGAAGACGGAGAGCTGTCCGGCGAGCATCACCAGCAAGGTGGTGGCGAGGTACACGGAGAGCGAGCCTCGCTGGACGAAGCCGGTGGCCTGGAGGGAGAGGCGTTCCAGGCCCAGGAGCAAGTGGCCGAAGACGCCGTCGGCGGTGGGCCAGGCGACGCGCCGCGAGAACCGGGTGACCCGGTCGCGCGCGGCGAAGAGGACCGCGCCGCCCAGGGTGGCGACGGCCGAGAGCAGCAGGGCGGTGCCCCAGCCGTGCCAGAGGGCGAGGTGGTACGGGTGGGCGGGGGCGGGGAAGGCGTCGGCGTAGGCGCTGAGCAGCCGGTCGGTCCATCCGACGCCGGGCCCGAGCACCAGGCCGCAGACGGCGAGCACGGCGGGTGCGGCGAGGAAGGCCGGGCCGACCCGGTGCACCGGGGTGTCCGCGACCCCCGGTTTGCGGAAGAAGCCGCCCCAGACGAACCGGGCGGTGTACGCGACGGTCAGCGCCGATCCCGCCACGGTGACGCCGAGCGCCCAGCGGTCCGCCGTGTCGCCGTGCAGCAGCGCCTCGAACGCCGCCTCCTTCGCCGCGAAGCCGAGCAGCGGGGGCAGGGCGGCCATGGAGAGGGCGGCGAGCACGGCGACGGCGCACACCTGGGGCAGCGCCCGTCCGACGCCGGAGAGCTTGCGCAGGTCGCGGGTGCCGGCCGCGTGGTCGACGATGCCGGTGACGAGGAACAGCGGGGCCTTGAACAGGGCGTGGCCGAGGATCATGACGGCGGCGGCCAGCGCGGCATCGCGGTTGCCGACGCCCGCGAGCAGGGTGAGGAAGCCGAGCTGGCTGACGGTTCCGTAGGCGAGGACGATCTTGAGGTCGTGGAGCCGGAGGGCACGCCAGCCGCCGAGGAGCATCGTCGCGGCGCCGAGGACCATCACCACGGGCCGCCAGCCGGGCACGTCGGCGAAGGCGGGGGCGAGCCGGGCGACCAGGTAGACCCCGGCCTTGACCATCGCGGCGGCGTGCAGATAGGCGCTGACGGGGGTGGGCGCGGCCATGGCGTTGGGGAGCCAGAGGCTGAAGGGCCAGACGGCCGACTTGGACAGGGCCCCGCACAGGATCAGCAGGACGGCGACCTCGACGGCGGTGGTCGTCGGGGGCGGGTCGGCGAGGATCGCGGAGATCCGGTAGGTCCCGGCCTGCTGACCGACGATCAGGAAGCCGACCAGCATGGCGAGGCCGCCGAGCGTGGTGACCGTCAGCGCCTGGAGCGCGGAGCGTCTGCTGTGCCGCTGCTCGCTGTCGTACCCGATGAGCAGGTACGAGAAGACGGTGGTCAGCTCCCAGAAGACGTAGAGGGTGATCAGGTCGTCGCTGAGGACGAGGGCGAGCATGGCCCCGGCGAAGGTGAGCAGGTTCCCGGCGAATCCGGCCAGGTTCGGGGTCGCGTCGCTGAAGTAGGAGGCGCAGTACAGCAGGACGAGCGTGCCGATGCCGGACGCCAGCAGCACCATGAGTTCGGCCAGCGCGTCCAGGCGCAGGTCCACGGAGACGCCGTAGTCGGGCATCCAGGCCCACGACCAGTCGACCGAGGAGCCGGCGGCGGCCGTGTCCCACTGGGCGAGGGCCCAGCAGGTGGTGGCGGCGGGCGGCAGCGCGAGGACGAGGAAGGCGCGCGCCCCCAGCCGTCGCACCAGCGGACGCGCGAAGGCCGCGAGGACGAAGTGGCAGACGATGAGCGCGGTCATACGGCGGCGCGGCGGGGCGCGGCGGCGGGTGACGGGGTGCGCGGGACTGCGGAACGGACAAGGAGCACTAAGTACAGATATATCCCCGGTCGCGCTTCACCCGTACGGCGCGCCGCGACCGGGGCCGAACGGCGGGTCCGTGATCAACCTGTGTGTGACCGGTGTTGCACATGTGAGCCCAGTTCCATTCCGTTTTTGCAATGTGACTAATATCTATCCGTCCTGGTTCTCAACGGATTTGACCAGTCATGAGACTGGCACCACGTCAAGGAGCATGCCCTGCGCACGCGCGTGTCACGGCGTAGCAGCTCGACCACCATGTCGCTGCGGACGGCCCTGCTCGTACTGGCCGTCGTCCCCGGTGTAGCCCTGGCAGCCCTCTGGGCCGTCACCAGTGGTCAGACCCTGCTCGACTTCCAGAGGCAGGCGGCCCAGGGGCAGTTGGCCCAGAAGGCCGGCCAGCCGTCCAACATCGTGTACTACAACCTCCAGGAGGAGCGCCGGCTCAGCGCCGAGGCGCTGGCCCGCGGCGGCGGCCCCACCGACGCGCTGCGCAAGCAGCGCAAGCTGACCGACAAGGCGATCGACGGCTTCCAGTCCCTCTCGGACATCGCCACCGACGACGCCCCCGGCGAGGTGCGGGACGCGGTGCGTTCGGCCCGTACGGCGATCACCCAACTCCCGGCGCAGCGCACGCTCGTCGACGAGGGCGACAACGACCAGCAGAAGGCCGTGTACGGCTACTACACGGACCTGATCGCCGTGGATCTGAAGCTGTTCACCGCGCTCAGTCACGTGGACAACGGCCGGATAACCACGCTCTCGCAGCCCCTGGTCGGCCTCTTCTGGGCCAAGGAGATGATCTCCCGCTCGGACGCCCTGCTCGCCCGCGGCTGGACCAGCGGCAAGCTGAGCACCGCGGATCTCAGGGAGGTCCGGCAGGCCGTCTCCGGCCAGTCGCTCCAGTACTCGACGCAGATCGTCCCCTTCCTTCCGGCGGACGAGAGGGCCAGGTGGCAGGAGGTCTTCGCCGGCTCCGCCTGGAAGGCCAAGACCCGGGTGGAGAACCAGGTGCTGCGGCCGGCCGACCCGGACCGGGCCGGCTTCGTCACGCTCGGCGCGAAGGAGGCGGACTGGCGCGGCGCCATGGACGAGGTGACGCCCCAGCTGGTGAAACTGATGGAGCAGCGCACCGACGGTGTGGTCGCGGCGGGCAAGGACAGCGTCATCTCGCTGCTGATCAAGGTGGTCGTCACCACGGTCGTCGGCCTCGCCGCCGTCATCGCCGTCATCTGGTTCACCTGGCGCCTCTCCCGCACCCTGCGCCGCCGGATCAGCCGGCTCCAGGAGCGGGCCGAGGAGCTGGAGCGCGCGCTGCCCGACGTCGTCGAACGGCTCGGCAGGGGCGAACGCATCGACGTCGAGTCCGAGGCCCGCGCCATCGGGAACGACGGCGAGAGCGGTACGTCGGACGAACTGGCCCAGCTCGGCAACGCGCTCGACCTGGCCCGCACCAGCGCCCTGCGCGCCGCCGTCGAACAGGCCGACCAGCACCGCGGCTTCGAGCGGCTGCTCCAGCGCATCGCGCGCCGCACCCAGCAGCTGATCGGCCAGCAGCTGAAGAAGCTGGACGAGCTGGAGCGCAAGCACGAGGACCCGGAGATCCTGGACGGCCTCTTCGACCTCGACCACCTCACCGCCCGCCTCCGGCGTTACGAGGAGAACCTCGTGATCCTCGCGGGCGGCTCCCCGCACCGGCGCTGGCGCAAGCCCGTACCGCTGCTGGACGTCATGCGGTCCGCCCAGGGCGAGGTGCAGGACTACCGGCGCGTGGTGCTGGACCTGGACGGTGCCCCGTGGATCGCGGCGCGGGCCGTCGGCCCGGTCTCCCACGTCCTGGCGGAGCTGATCGAGAACGCCCTCACCTTCTCCAGGCCGCCCAGCCCCGTCGAGGTCAGGGCGGCCCAGGTGAGCCGGGGTCTGGCCATCGAGGTCGAGGACCGCGGGCTCGGCATGGAGGAGGACCAGCTCGCCGCGGCCAACGAGCTGATGAGCCGGCCGCCCCGGATGGACGTGCTGGCGCACGCCGACGACATCCGGCTGGGCCTGTACGTGATCGCCCGCCTCGCCGCCCAGCACGGGCTGCGGGTGGAGTTCCGCCACTCGGCCTTCGGCGGCACCCGGGTCGTCGTGCTCGTCCCCGACGCGCTCACCGTCCCGGGCCCGCACGCCGGTCCGGTCGCCGTCCCGGCCCCCGCGGCCGAGGACACCGCCCCGGCACCGGCCCCCGCCCCGCTCCGCGACACCGACGCGCTGCCGAGCAGGGGGCGCGGCCAGGCCCTCGCGGGGGTGACCGCGCTGCACACGCAGCGCGACCCGTTCGAGGCGGCCGGTCCGTCGCGCCCGGAGGCGCGGGAGCCCTTCCCGGACCGGGAGGAACAGGCGCAGGGCACCCCCGCCGGTCAGCCTGCCGGCCACCCCTTCGACGGTCCCTTCGGCGGTCCCGGGCAGCCGGGGCCGTACGACCACCCCGGGGCCGATGCCCCGTACGGCGGCGGGGACGGGCACGCGTACGGCCACCGGGACGACACGTATGGCGGGGTCCGACAGGACAACCGCGCCTACGACGGTGGCGGGCAGGGCGCGTACGCGGACGCCCAGCAGCCGTACATGACGGCCGAGGGCCAGTACCCGGTGGCGCACCAGGCGTATCCGGAGGCCGGGGAAGCGTACGGGGCTCCGCAGCAGCCCTACCCGGACACGTATCTGCCGGGCGAACTGGACGCGGACGGCTTCCCGGTCTCGCTTCCCCCGCAGCCGGAACCGGCCGTCGTGCACCCCGGACAGCCGTCGGCCGGACCGGGCCTTCCGCTCTCCCCCGGTGCGGGCCGGCCCCGCACGGGCTCGCCCACGGCCGGCGCCGGACCGGGCGACCTCGCCCCGCCGCCCCCGCCCGGCGGGGAGGCACCGCTGCCGCGCCGGGTGCGCCAGGCCAGTCTCGCGGACGAACTGCGGATCGCGCCGGCCGGACCGGCCGCCGCGGACCGGCCGTCGGAGCCGTCCGAGAACCCGCCGCCCCGGCCGGCCCCGCATCGCGCCGGTGCCGCCATCGGAGCCTTCCAGCGCCGCTCCCGTGCCGCCCGCGGCACCGACGAGCCGCCGAAGCAGCCCGATCCCTCCGCCCCCCTCTTCACGGGAGAAGAACGGACATGACACGCACTACCGCCACGCGCCAGGACCTCGACTGGCTGCTCGACGGCCTGGTCGACTCGGTGGCCGAGACCCGGAACGCCGTGCTGCTCTCCGACGACGGGCTGGTGGTGAGCCACTCGCGCACCGTCGAGCGGGCCGACGCCGAACGGCTGGCCGCCATCTGCACCGGCCAGCAGAGCCTGGCCCGCGGTGTGGGCCAGCTCTTCGGGGGCGGCGGCGTGCACCAGGTGATCGTCGAGCTGTCGGACCTGTGGCTCTTCATCATCTCGGCGGGCCAGGGCACGCACCTGGCCGTCGTCGCCTCGCAGGAGGTGGACGCCGAGGTCATGTCGCTCGCCATGCACAACCTGGTCCTCCAGGTCGGCCAGAAGCTCAGCACCCCGGCCCGGAGCGACTTCGACGCCTTCGGTGCCGGAAACGGCCCGCGCGCGTGAACGCGCACTGGCCCTACCGCGAGGACGAGTTCGACGACGGGGAGGACGGGGCGGGCACGATGGTCCGCCCGTACACCATCACCCGTGGCCGGACCGCGCCCGAGCGGGACGACCTCACCCTCATCACCGTGCTGACGACCTCGCACGATGCGCCGGACGCACACGGAGCGGCGGTCCGTCCGGGCCGGCTCCAGCCGGAGCACCGGCTGATCCTGGAACGCTGCCGGCGTCCCGCCGCGGTCGCCGAGGTCTCCGCGGGCCTCGATCTGCCGGTCTCGGTGACCAAGATCCTGCTGGCGGATCTGGTCGCCGCCGGCCTCCTGATCGCCCGTGCCCCCCTGTCGGTGGCGCGGGCGTCGGGCGGTGCCGACATGAGCGTACTGGCCGCTGTTCGCGACGGACTCCGGAGACTCTGAGCCAAGATGACCACCAGTCAGGCGGCGCCCACCGCCGTGAAGATCCTGATAGCCGGCGGCTTCGGCGTCGGAAAGACCACCCTCGTCGGCGCGGTCAGCGAGGTCGCTCCGCTGCGCACCGAGGAGTTGCTCACCCAGGCCAGCGTCGGCGTCGACGACCTGGCCGGCGTCGGGCAGAAGGACACCACCACCGTGGCCCTGGACTTCGGCCGCATCACGGTCAGTCCGGAGCTGGTCGTCTACCTGTTCGGCACCCCAGGCCAGGAACGCTTCTGGTTCATGTGGAACGACCTGGTCAACGGGGCCCTCGGCGGCGTCGTGATCGCCGACACCCGGCGGCTGGAGACCAGCTTCGCCTCGATCGACTTCTTCGAGAGCCGGGACATCCCGTTCGTCGTCGCGATCAACTGCTTCCACGGCCACAACACCCGTACGCCGGGCGAGATCCGGGCCGCCCTCGACCTCGATCCGCACGTCCCGCTGCTGGTCGGCGACGTACGCGAGCGGCCGTTCGGCCGGGATGTGCTGCTGGCCCTGGTGGACCACCTGATGAGCCTGCCCGTGGCCGTCGGCTGACCCCTCCCGTTCCTTCTCCCTCCCCCTTCTCGCTCTGGAGAGATCCGACATGGCAACACCCCTGCGCGTCCTGATCCACGGCGGCGGCATCGGCGGGCTGACGCTCGCCACCGCCCTGGCCCGGCGCGGCCACACCGTCGAGGTCGCCGAACTCCGCGACGAGCTCGACGCCCTGGGCGTCGGCATCATCCAGCCGTCCAACGCCCTGCACGTGATGCGCGAGATCGGGGTGCTCGACGACTGCCTCGCGGCGGGCTTCGAGTGGGAGGTCCTGACCATCGCGGACCCGGCCGGCAACACCCTGGCCGCGATACCGCAGCCCCGCATGGGCGATGCCCCGTCCAACAACGGCATCCCCCGTCCGGCGCTCGCCCAGGTGCTGGGCGCGGCGGCGGCCTCGGCCGGTGCGAAGATCCGCTTCGGCACGACGATCACCGAACTCGCCGACGACGGCGAGGGCGTGGACGTCACCCTGTCCGACGGTACGGCCGGACGCTGGGACCTCGTCGTCGGCTTCGACGGCATCGGCTCGCCGCTGCGCACCCGGCTGTACGGCGACCGCTACGCCCCCCAGTACACCGGCTTCGCCAACTGGCGCGTCACCGTGCCCCGCCAGGAGCAGGTGCGGGGCGTCGTGATGGGCACCGCGGGCCAGGCGGCCAAGGCCCTGCTCACGCCGATCACGGACGAGCTGATGTACCTGGGCACGGTGTTCCCCGAGGCCGAGGACTTCCGGCCGGACGCGGAGAAGGCCCACGAGCAGCTGAAGGAGCGGCTGGTGATGTTCTCCGGACCGGTCGCTGAGGCGCTCGACGCGGTCACCGGTCCGGAGGCGGTGGTGTACTCGCGGATCTCCCAGGTGACCGTCGAGGAGCCGTGGCACGTCGGCCGGGTGGTCCTGGCCGGGGACGCCGCGCACGCGAGCACCCCGCACATCGCGCAGGGTGCGGCGATGGCGGTGGAGGACGCGCTGGTGCTCGCCCAGTCGCTGGACGCCGAGGCGGACGTCGCGGCGGCCCTGGACGCGTGGGAGGCCCGGCGCCGCCCGCGCGCCATGTGGGTGCAGGCGATGTCGCGTGCGGTGCTCAAGCAGGAGACGGGCGGCGAGACGACGCCCGAGGAGGACGAGCTGCTGAAGATCGGCATCCCGGGCGCGGCCCATGTACTGGTGCAGCCGTACTGATCTTCTCTCCGTACGCTTCTTCCGTACGTCCCCGCCGGGCCCGGTTTCCGGAGCCGGCGGGGGCGTACGTCGTTCAGGGCAGGACCGCGATCCCGTCGAGCTCGACCAGGGCCTGTTCGTCCCAGAGCCGCGCCGCCCCGATGACGGCCATGGCCGGGTAGTCGCGGCCCGCCAGCCGGCGCCAGATCCGGCCCAGTTCGGGCGCGTGGGCCCGGTAGTCGGCGACATCGACGGCGTACACCGTGACCCGGGCCAGGTCCGCCGGGGAGCCGCCGGCCGCGCGCAGGGCGGCGAGGAGGTTGCCCAGGGCGGTCGCGAACTGCTCGGGCAGGGTGCCGCCGACGACGGTGCCGTGCTGGTCCAGGGCGGTCTGCCCGGCCAGGAAGACCAGCCGGCCGCCGGTGGCGGTGACCGCGTGGGAGAAGCCGGTGGCGGGCGAGAGTTCGTGCGGGTTGATGCGGTGGATCGGGCTCATGCGGTCGGCTCCCGGGTCGCGTACAGCTCCTTGGCGATGATCGTGCGCTGGACCTCGCTGGCGCCCTCGTAGATGCGCGGGGCGCGGACCTCTCGGTAGAGGTGTTCGAGCAGATGGCCGCGGTGCAGAGCGCGGGCGCCGTGCAGCTGGACGGCGGTGTCCACGACGTACTGCGCGGTCTCGGTGGCGTACAGCTTCGCCATCGCGGCCCGGCGCGGCACCCCGGGCTCCCCGGCGTCATGGGCGGCGGCGGCCGCGTAGACCAGCAGCCGGGCGGCCTCGGTGCGGGTGGCCATCTCCGCGACCTGGTGGGACACGGCCTGGAGGCCCGACAGGGGCCCGCCGAAGGCGGTCCGGGTCGCGGTGTGCTCCACCGTGGCGTCCAGGGCCGCCCGCGCCATGCCGAGCGCGAAGGCCCCGACGCTGGGGCGGAACAGGTTCAGGGTGTCCATGGCGACCGCGAAGCCCCGGTCCGGTTCGCCGAGCAGATCGTCGGCGGTGACGCGGACGCCGTCGAAGGCCAGGGCCCCGATCGGGTGCGGGGAGAGCATGTCCAGCGCGGTGCCGGTCAGTCCGGGGCGGTCGGCGGGGACCAGGAACGCGGTGACGCCGCTGGCGCGGGCGCCCGGGGTCGTACGGGCGAAGACCGTGTAGAAGTCGGCCTCCGGCGCGTTGGAGATCCAGCACTTCTCGCCGGTCAGCCGCCAGCCGCCGGAGTCCGGGGCGGCCTCCAGCGCGAGGGCCCCGGCGTCGGAGCCCGCGCCCGGCTCGCTCAGCGCGAACGCGGCGACCGCCCGGCCCGCCCGCACCTCGGGCAGCCACCGCTCGCGCTGGGCGGGGGTGCCCGAGCGCAGCACCGGGAAGCCGCCGAGGCCCTGGAGGGCGAGCGCGGTCTCGGCCTCCGTGCAGCCCCGGGCGAGCGATTCGCGCAGCAGGCAGAGGTCGAGGGCGCCCGAGCCGAACAGCCGGTCCAGGAGCCCCAGCTCCCCGAGAGCGGCGAGCAGCGGGCGGTTGACGTGCCCCGGTTCACCGTGTGCGGCGAGCGGGGCGAGCCGGTCCAGGGCCAGGGCGCGCAACTCCTCGCACCAGGCGGTCTGGGCCGGATCGAGCGAGAATGCCGTCATACCGGCGCCTCTCTGGTCGAATCGAATGCTCCCGGGCATCTTTATCGCGGACCGTTGACTACCGTCACCCAAACGATACGCTCCAAGGGCGACAAGGGGGCGATCCTTCATGGACCCGAAAACCTCAGCGCACATCGACGGCTTCGCCAGGGAGCACCTGCCACCGGTGGACCAGTGGCCGGACCTGCTCCTCGACCTGCCCGAACTGCACTACCCGGACCGGCTCAACTGCGCCACCGAGCTGCTGGACGGCACGGCCGACCGCCTGGGCCCGGACCGCCCCGCCTTCCGTACGCCCGACGGCGGGGTGCTGAGCTACGGGGAGCTGCGGGACCTCGTCGACCGGATCGCCCATGTCCTCACCTCGGACCTGGGCGTCGTCCCCGGCAACCGCGTCCTGCTCCGCGGCCCCACGACACCCCGGCTGGCCGCCTGCTGGCTCGCGGTGCTGAAGGCGGGGGCCGTCGCCGTCACCGTACTGGCGCAGCAGCGGGCCTCCGAGCTGGCGACGGTCTGCTCGATCGCCCGGGTGAGCCACGCCCTGTGCGACGCGCGTGCGGTCGACGACCTGGCCGCGGCGCGGGTGCCGGGGCTGCGGATCACGGCGTACGGGGGTGACGCGCCCGACGACCTGCTGCGGCTGGCCGCCGCCCGGCCGGGGGCCTACGCGGCGGTGGACACCGCGTCGGACGACGTGGCGCTGATCGCGTTCACCTCGGGCACCACCGGCCGGCCCAAGGGCTGTATGCATCTGCACCGCGATGTGCTGGCCATCGCCGACACGTTCTCGCGGCACGTCCTGCGGCCGGTCCCCGACGACGTGTTCGCGGGCAGTCCGCCGCTCGGTTTCACCTTCGGGCTCGGGGGCCTGGTGGTGTTCCCGCTGCGGGTGGGCGCGTCGGCGCTGCTGCTGGAGCAGGCCGGGCCCAAGCAACTGCTGCCCGCCCTGGCGGAGCACCGCGTCTCCGTGCTGTTCACCGCCCCGACCGCGTACCGGGTGATGCTCGACCAGCTCGACGGGCACGACCTGTCGGCGCTGCGCCGGTGTGTCTCGGCGGGCGAGAACCTTCCCGAGGCGACCTGGCACGCCTGGCACGAGCGGACCGGGCTGCGGATCATCAACGGCATCGGCGCCACCGAGCTGCTGCACATCTTCGTCTCCGCCGCCGACGACGCGATCCGCCCCGGCACCACCGGCGTTCCGGTCCCGGGCTGGCAGGCCCGCGTGGTGGACGCCGACGGGAAGCCGGTGCCGGACGGCGAGCCGGGCCTGCTCGCCGTGCGCGGCCCGGTCGGCTGCCGCTACCTCGCCGACGAACGGCAGCGGGACTACGTACGGAACGGCTGGAACATCACCGGCGACACCTATGTGCGCGACCCGGACGGCTACTTCCGGTACGTGGCCCGCGCCGACGACATGATCATCTCCTCCGGGTACAACATCGCCGGCCCCGAGGTCGAGGAGGCCCTGCTGCGCCACCCGGATGTGGCGGAGGCCGCGGTGGTGGGTCGGGCGGACGAGCTGCGCGGCCGGATCGTGGCGGCGTACGTGGTGGTGCGGGAGGGGTCCGCGCTGACGGAGGACGCGCTGCGGACGTTCATGCGGGCGGAGCTGGCCCCGCACAAATGCCCCCGCCGCATCACGTTCCTGCCCGCGCTCCCCCGGACCGCCACGGGGAAACTGCAACGGTTCCGGCTCCGCGCGGAGGAACCCGGTGCGGCCGGGCCCGCGCCGGACCGAGAATGATCACATGGCCGAACCGCACACCCCCCGCTCCCTGATCGTCACCCTGTACGGGGCGTACGGCCGCACCCCCGGCGACGGGCCGATGCCGGTGGCCGGTCTGGTCCGGCTGCTCGGCGCCGTCGGCGTGGACGCCCCGGCCGTGCGCTCGTCCGTCTCCAGGCTGAAGCGGCGCGGGCTGCTCGTCGCCGCGCGGACGGCGGACGGGGCGGCCGGGTACGCGCTGTCGGCGGACGCCCGCCAGCTCCTGGACGACGGCGACCGCCGCATCTACCGGCACCCGGACCCCCGCGAGGAGGACGGCTGGGTGCTCGCGGTGTTCTCCGTCCCCGAGGCCGAGCGCCACAAGCGGCATCTGCTGCGCTCGCGGCTGTCCCGGCTGGGGTTCGGCACGGCCGCCCCCGGTGTCTGGATCGCCCCGGCGGGGCTGTACGACGAGACCCGGCATACCCTGGAACGGCTGGAACTCGCCCCGTACGTCGACCTGTTCCGCGGCGACCACCTGGGCTTCGCACCGACCCGGGAGGCCGTGGCCCGCTGGTGGGACCTGGACGCGGTGGCCCGGCTGCACCACGACTTCCTGGAACGCCACGAACCGGTGCTCGGGGCCTGGGAGGCACGCGGGGACGGGGCGGCGGACCCGGAGGCGGCCTACCGGGACTACCTGACGGCGCTGGACTCCTGGCGCCGGGTGCCGTACGCCGACCCGGGGCTGCCCCGGGAACTGCTGCCCGACGGCTGGCCCGGCGCCAGGTCGGCCGAGGTGTTCCGGGCGCTGCACGAGCGGTTGCGGGACGCGGGGGCGGAGTTCGTGCGGGCGTAGACGGGCTGCGCGGCGGGGCGTCACGGCAGTGTGACGTGCCGGTCAGCCCAGTGTGAGCCTCGGCTTCGGGGCGTCGGTGCGGCCGGTCGGCGGAGTGCGGCTGCCCGCGCGGTACGGGAGGGGCCAGGGGGCGCCCGGACCGCTGTAGCCCTGCTCGGCCGCCGCGTGGAGCGTCCAGTGCGGGTCGTACAGGTGGGGGCGGGCCAGGGCGCAGAGGTCGGCGCGGCCCGCGAGCAGCAGGGAGTTGACGTCGTCCCAGGAGGAGATGGCACCCACCGCGATCACGGGCACGCACAGGGTGTTGCGGATGCGGTCGGCGTACGGGGTCTGGTAGGAGCGCCCGTACTCGGGCCGCTCGCCGGGGACGACCTGGCCGGTGGAGACGTCGATGGCGTCGGCCCCGTGCGCGACGAACGCGCGGGCGATCTCGACGGCGTCCTCGGCGGTGGTGCCGCCCTCGACCCAGTCGGTGGCGGAGATCCGGACGGTCATCGGCCGGTCGTCGGGCCACAGCGCGCGGACGGTGTCGAAGACCTCCAGCGGGAAGCGGAGCCGGTGGGCCAGGGGCCCGCCGTAGGCGTCGGTGCGGTGGTTGGTGAGCGGGGAGAGGAAGCCGGAGAGCAGATAGCCGTGGGCGCAGTGCAGTTCGAGGAGGTCGAACCCGCAGGCGTCGGCGCGCCGGGCGGCGGCGGCGAACCGCTCGCGGACCTCGTCGAGCCCGGCCCGGTCCAGGGCGTGCGGGACCTGGTTGACGTCCGGGGCGTAGGGGAGGGGGGAGGCGGCGGTCACCGGCCAGTTGCCGTCGTCCAGGGGCTGGTCGATGCCCTCCCACATGAGCTTGGTGGAGCCCTTGCGGCCGGAGTGGCCGAGCTGGACGCCGATGGCGGTGCCGGGGGACGCGGAGTGCACGAAGTCGGTGATCCGGGTCCAGGCGGCGGCCTGTTCGTCGGTGTAGAGGCCGGTGCAGCCGGGGGTGATGCGGCCCTCCGGGCTGACGCAGACCATCTCCGTCATGACGAGACCGGCGCCGCCGAGGGCCCGCGCGCCGAGGTGGACGAGGTGGAAGTCGCCGGGGACGCCGTCGGTGGCCGAGTACATGTCCATCGGCGAGACGACGACACGGTTGCGCAGCTCCAGGCCGCGCAGCCGCAGCGGCGTGAACATCGGCGGGGTGGCGGGCGGGCAGCCGAACTCCTCCTCCACACCGGTCGTGAACGCGGGGTCGCGCAGCCGGAGGTTGTCGTGGGTGACGCGGCGGCTGCGGGTGAGGAGGTTGAACGCGAACTGCCGGGGCGGCTGGTCCACGTACGTACCCAGCTCCTCGAACCAGCGCAGGCTGGCCGCCGCCGCGCGCTGCGTCGATTCGACGACGGGCCGGCGCTCGCTCTCGTACGCGGCGAGCGCGGCCGGCAGCGAGGGCTGCTCCTCGACGCAGGCGGCGAGCGCGAGGGCGTCCTCCACGGCGAGCTTGGTGCCGGAGCCGATGGAGAAGTGCGCGGTGTGCGCGGCGTCCCCGATGAGGACGGTACTGCCGTGCGACCAGCGCTCGTTGACGACGGTACGGAAGGTGAGCCAGGCGGAGTTGTTGGAGCGCAGGGGGCGGTGGCCGAGCGCGTTCGCGAAGATCTTGGCGCACTGGTCGACCGACTCGGCCGGGTCGGGGACGTCGAAGCCGGCCGCGCGCCAGACCTCCTCGCGCATCTCGACGATGACGGTGGAGGCGCCGCCTTCCGGCGACCGCGCGAAGGGGTAGGCGTGGAGCTGCATCACGCCGTACGCGGTCTCGGCGATCTCGAAGCGGAAGGCGTCCAGGGCGAAGTCGGCGGCGAGCCAGATGTAGCGGCAGCGGTGTCCGGTGACGCGGGGGCGGAAGCGCTCCGCGTGGGCCTCGCGGGTGGCGCTGTGCACGCCGTCGGCGGCGATGACCAGGTCGTGCGTGGCGGCGAGTTCGGCGGCGGGCGGGGCCTGGGTGCGGAAGCGGAGGTCGACGCCGAGCCCGGCGCAGCGCTCGTGCAGGATCTCCAGGAGCCGGCGGCGGCCGAGGGCGGCGAAGCCGTGGCCGCCGGAGGTCTGGGTGTGGCCCCGGTGCACGATGTCGATGTCGTCCCAGCGGACGAACTCGCGCTGGAGGGCCCGGTGGACGACGGGGTCGGCGTGTTCGATGCCGCCGAGGGTCTCGTCGGAGAGGACGACGCCGAAGCCGAAGGTGTCATCGGGGGCGTTGCGCTCCCAGAGGGTGATCTCGCGCGCGGGGCCGAGCCGTTTGAGCAGCGCTGCCGCGTAGAGCCCGCCGGGGCCGCCGCCGATGACCGCGATCCGGTGCGGGCCGGCGCCCGGGGCGGTCATTTGCCGCGCCAGGCGGGCGGCCGCTTCTCGCTGAACGCGGCGTGGAATTCGGCGTAGTCCTCGCCGTGCATCAGGAGGGCCTGGGTGGCGGCGTCCATCTCGACGGCGGCGGCCAGCGGCATGTCCAGCTCGGCGGTGAGCAGCGCCTTGGTCTGGGCGAGGGCGAGCGCGGGCCCGCCCGCGAGGCGGCGGGCGAGCGCGGCGGCGGCCTTGTCGGCGTCGCCCTCGTCGGTGAGCTCGCTGATCAGACCGATCCGCTCGGCCTCGGGGGCGCGGACCGGTTCGCCGAGCATCAGGAGCCGGGTGGCATGGCCGAGGCCGACGACCCGGGGCAGCAGATAGGCCGCGCCCATGTCGCCGCCGGAGAGCCCGACCCGGGTGAAGAGGAAGGCGAACCGGGCGCTGGGGTCGGCGACGCGGAAGTCGGCGGCGAGGGCGAGGACGGCGCCCGCTCCGGCGGCGACGCCGTGGACGGCCGCGACGACGGGGAACGGGCACTCGCGCACCGCGCGGACGACCTGGCCGGTCATCCGGTTGAAGTCCAGCAGCTCGGCGGTGTCCATCGACAGGGTCGCGCCGATGATCTCGTCCACATCGCCGCCGGAGCAGAAGCCGCGCCCCTCGCCGGCCAGGACCAGGGCCCGGACGGCGCGCTCCCGGGCCAGCTCGGCCAGCAGGTCGCGCAGGTCGGCGTAGGCGCCGAAGGTGAGGGCGTTGAGCTTCTCGGGCCGGGCGAGGGTGACGGTGGCGACGCCGTCCTCGACGGCGACCCGCAGGTGGCGCCAGTGCTGCGTACGCGGTACGGAGCCGGTGAACGGGCTCATGGCGGGGTATCCCCTTCAGCCGTCGCTGCTGCCTGGCCTCGAATTTATCACCGTTACGTGACCGCCGTCACGAGTGCGCGATACACGGCCCGGCGCGGATCTCGTGACGAACGTCCCCTTCGTACCGGGCGGCAGACCCTTGTCCGTGTCGCACGGCTTCGTAAGCTGGGGCCAAGAAGTCTTGAGCGCGGAAACGTCTGAGCCCAGGACCGCCGCGCCCACCCCGAACGGAAACCTCGTGCCCCCCGACGGACCGCCACCCCCCTCCTGGCGCATCACCCTGCCGCACTCCACGGCCGCCGTGCCGATCGCCCGCGCGCTGATCCGCTCGGTGCTGACGGACATCGACGCCCCCGCCGACAGCGACACCGCCGAGCTGCTGACCGCCGAGCTGGTCGCCAACGCGGTGGAGCACACCCCGGGCGACGACCCCATAGAGCTGGTGGTGGAGCTGCTCCCGGCCGGCTGCCAGGTGGAGGTGCACGACGGCGATCCGGCCCCGCCCGGCGATCTGTCCCGCCCGGAGCCGGAGGACGTACCGGACCCGTGGCAGGAGCACGGCCGGGGGCTGCTGCTGATCCGGACGCTCAGCTCGTCCTGCGGCCACCGCCCGACCGAGCGCGGCAAGGCGGTGTGGTTCCGGCTGCCGCCCGTACAGCCCTAGCCCTGCGCCAGCCGGGAGCGGCGGTGACCGTAGACCGCGTACACCAGCGCCCCGACCACGAGGAACACGGCGAACTGCACCCAGGTCGTCCAGCCGGTGCCGTACATCAGGTAGACGCAGAAGCCGATGCCGATGAGCGGGCTGAGCGGGTAGAGGGGGACCCGGAAGGAGCCCCGCACCTCGGGGTTGCGGCGGCGCAGCACGAGCACGGCGGCGTTGACGGCGACCATGGTGGCGAGCGTGCCGATGGTGGTCAGGTTCACCACCATGCCGAGCGAGGAGAAGGCCGCCGGGACCGCGAAGACGACGGCGACGATCCAGGTGTTGGCGACCGGGGTCGCGGTGCGCGGCGAGACCCGCTCGAAGACCCTCGGGACCAGACCGTCGCGGGACATGGACATCAGGATGCGGGTCTGCCCGTACATCACCGCGAGGACGACCGAGGCGATGGCGACGACCGCGCCGAAGGCGATGATGCCGCCGCCCACGGACGAGCCGGTGACCTGGTCCACGATCAGGGAGAGCGCGGCGGGCTTGTCGGAGACGGCGTCCGGGCCGAGCGCGCCGATCGCGGCGAGGGCGACCGCGCAGTAGAGCAGGGTGACCAGGCCGATGCAGATCATGATCGCGAGCGGGATGTTGCGCCGGGGGTTCTTGACCTCCTCCCCGGCGGTGGTGATCGCGTCGAAGCCGATGTACGAGAAGAACGCCAGGGACGCGCCCGCCGTGACGCCGCCCGCGCCGTGGGTGGCGAAGGGGGTGAGGTTGCCGCGCTCGAACGCGGTGAACGCGATGACGCAGAACAGGGCCAGCACGACGAGCTTGAGGACGGCCATCGCGGCGGTGGCCGTCGCGCTCTCCCGTACGCCGCGCACCAGCAGGGTGGCGGCCATCATGACCACGATCACGGCCGGCAGATTGATCACGCCGCCGTCGGCGGGTCCGGCGGAGAGCGCGGCGGGCAGCTGGTGCCCGAAGAGGCTGTCGAGGAGTTCGTTGACGTACTGGCTCCAGCCCACCGCGACGGCGGAGACCGAGACGCCGTACTCCAGGAGCAGGCACCAGCCGACGAGGAAGGCGAGGCGTTCGCCGAGCGTGGCGTAGGCGAAGGAGTACGAGCTGCCGGAGACGGGGATCGCGCTGCCCAGCTCGGCGAAGGAGAACGCCGTGAAGACGCAGGTCACGGCGGCGAGGACGAAGGAGACCACAACGGCGGGTCCGGCCTCGGCCACGCTGTCGGACAGGCCGACGAAGATGCCGGTCCCGACGACGGCGCCGACCCCGAAGCACACCAGCTGGAACAGGCCCATGGTGCGCTTGAGGCCGTGGCCCTCCAGGTCGGCACCCGATTCGGCGATCAGCCGGTGCGGGTCCTTGACGCGGTGCGGGGGGCCGGGGAGGCGCAGGGGGCTCACGGCGGTGTCTCATCTCTGGCGGTACACATGGGGGGTGAGCGGCTGGGGCTGTGGGGGCCGTCGCACGCACGAAAAGGGGGTTCGAGCGTGCGAGCTCGAACCCCACCAATCGGAACCATCATAGACACCTGTCCGCATATTCACCCAATTAGGTGTATGAACATGCGGGGCCGGGCTACTTCCCGGCCATCGTCGCCACCAGGACCGCCTTGATCGTGTGCATGCGGTTCTCCGCCTCGTCGAAGACGACGGAGTGCGCGGACTCGAACACCTCGTCGCTGACCTCCAGCTCGCTCAGCCCGTGCCGCTCGTGGATCTCGCGGCTCACCCCGGTCCCGAGGTCGTGGTACGCGGGCAGGCAGTGCATGAACTTCACCCCGGCGTTCCCGGTGGCCCGCAGGACGTCCATGGTGACGGCGTACGGCGTGAGGGCGGCGATGCGGGCGTCCCACACCTCCTTGGGCTCACCCATGGAGACCCAGACGTCGGTGGCGACGAAGTCGGCGCCGCGCACGCCCTCGGCCACGTCCTCGGTGAGCGTGACCCGCGCCCCGGACGCCTCGGCGAGCGCGCGCGCCTCGGCGACGACCGTGTCGGCGGGCCAGAACGCCCTGGGCGCGACGATGCGGACGTCCATGCCGAGCAGCGCGCCGGTGACCAGGTAGGAGTTGCCCATGTTGAAGCGGGCGTCGCCGAGGTAGGCGAAGGAGATCTCCTCCAGCGGCTTCTCGCTGTGCTCGGTCATCGTCAGCACGTCGGCGAGCATCTGGGTGGGGTGCCAGTCGTCGGTGAGCCCGTTGAAGACGGGCACCCCGGCGTACGCGGCCAGCTCCTCGACGACGGCCTGGCTGTCCCCCCGGTACTCGATCCCGTCGAACATCCGGCCGAGGACGCGCGCGGTGTCCTTGACCGACTCCTTGTGCCCCATCTGGGAACCGGAGGGGTCGAGATACGTGGTGGCGGCGCCCTGGTCCGCGGCGGCGACCTCGAAGGCGCACCGGGTGCGGGTCGACGTCTTCTCGAAGATCAGCGCGATGTTCCGGCCGCGCAGGCGCTGCGTCTCGGCCCCCGACTTCTTGGCGGCCTTGAGCTCGGCGGCCAGGCCGATCAGGCCGCGGAACTCCGCCGCCGTGAAATCCAGCTCCTTGAGGAAGTGGCGGCCTGCGAGGTCTATGGCCATGGTGACTGCTCCTGGGTCGGGCGGGGGGACGCATACGGTAACGCTGGAACCCTATACGACACAATGCATCGCTATACAGAGACGTCTCGCGGTACGGACCCCCGCCTCCCCTCACACGGCGTCGCGGACCACCGGGCAGCTCATGCAGCGCGGACCGCCCCGGCCCCGGCCCAGCTCGCTGCCGCGGATCTCGATGACCTCGATGCCCTCCCGGCGCAGATGCGTGTTGGTGGTGGCGTTGCGCTCGTAGGCGACGACGACGCCCGGTTCGACGGCCAGCACGTTGCAGCCGTCGTCCCACTGCTCCCGCTCGGCCGCGTGCACGTCCTGGGTGGCGGTGAGCACCCTGATCGAGCCGAGACCGAGCGCGTGGGCGATGGCCGTGTGCATCTGCTCGGGCGGATGGTCGGTGACCTTGAGGTCACGGGGACCGTCGCCGGGCTCGATCGTGTACGAGCGGAGCATGCCGAGGCCCGCGTACTTGGTGAAGGTGTCCCCGTCGACCATGGTCATCACGGTGTCCAGGTGCATGAAGGCCCGGCTCTTGGGCATGTCCAGCGCCACGATGGTCCGGGCCGAGCCGGCGTCGAAGAGGCCCCGGGCCAGCATCTCCACGGCCTGCGGTGTGGTGCGCTCGCTCATGCCGATGAGCACGGCGCCGTTGCCGATGACGAGGACGTCGCCGCCCTCGATGGTCGAGGGGTAGTCGTCCTGCCCCTCGGACCAGTGGTGGAAGGCGCCCGCCTCCGGGCCGGTGAACAGCGGGTGGTGACGGTAGATCGCCTCGAAGTGAACCGTCTCGCGCTGCCGGGCCGGCCAGCGCATGGCGTTGATGGACACCCCGTCGTAGATCCACGCCGAGGTGTCCCGGGTGAAGAGGTGGTTGGGCAGCGGTCCGAGCAGGAAGTCGTCCAGGTCCATCACATGGAAGCGCACCGAGACCGGCTCCTTGTGCCGCTCCAGGAACTCCCGCTTGGTCATCCCGCCGACCAGCGCCTCGCACAGCTCGGCCGCGGGCAACTCCTCGAAGGCGGCCCGCAGATGCTCGGTGGCGAGCGGGCCGTACTCCTTCTCGGCGAAGACCCGGTCCAGTACGAGGCGCCGGGCGACGGGGATCTCCAGCGCCTCGCGGAGCAGGTCGCCGAAGAGATGCACCTCCACCCCGCGGTCGCGCAGCACGTCCGCGAAGCCGTCGTGCTCCTGCCGCGCCCGGCGCACCCAGAGCACGTCGTCGAAGAGCAGCGCGTCCTTGTTGCTCGGTGTGAGCCGTTTCAGTTCCAGATCGGGGCGGTGCAGGATGACGCGGCGCAGCCGCCCGGCCTCGGAGTCGACATGGAATCCCATGCCCACATCCTCACCGCGCGGCGCGCCGTTCACCCGGCGAATCGCCAGCCTGTTCTGCCGGCGTGCTCAGAGCCGGGGGTCCACCGGCTCCGACTCCAGGGCCAGGACGGCGAACACCGCCTCGTGGACCCGCCACAGCGGCTCCCCGTCCGCGAGCCGGTCCAGGGCCTCCAGGCCGAGGGCGTACTCGCGCAGCGCCAGCGAGCGCTTGTGGCCGAGGAAGCGGCCGCGCAGGCGGTCCAGGTTGTCCGGGCGGGTGTACTCGGGACCGTAGATGATCCGCAGGTACTCCCGGCCGCGCACCTTGATGCCGGGCTGCACCAGCCGGCCCTTGCCGTCCCGGACGAGCGCGCCGAGCGGCTTGACGACCATGCCCTCGCCGCCCCGGCCGGTCATCTCCAGCCACCAGTCGACGCCCGCGCGGACCGACGCCTCGTCGGCGGTGTCCACCACGAGCCGCCGGGTGACCTGGAGCAGACCGCTCGGGTCGTGCTCCACCAGCCGGTCCAGCCAGGCCAGCTGCTCGTCGTGCGGTACGGAGGCCAGCGAGCGGCCCTGCACGGCGAGGATCTGGAACGGCGCCAGGCGCACGCCGTCCAGCCCCTCGGTGCTCCAGCAGTAGCGCCGGTACGCCTCGGTGAAGGCGGCGGCGTCCTCGGCCCGGTCATGCTGCCGGTCCGCGAGCGCGCCCACGTCGACGCCGCGCGCCGCGGCTGCCGCCAGCGCCCCGGTGGCGGCGGGGAACACCGCGCCGGACGCGGCCCCCACCGCCGCGTACTGCGAGCGGAGCAGGCCGCCCGCCTTCAGGGACCAGGGCATCAGCTCGGCGTCGAGCAGCACCCAGTCGGTGCCCCACTCCTCCCACAGCCCGGCGGCGGTCACCGCCGCGCGCAGCCGGCCGAGCACCGTCTCGGTGAGCGCGGAGTCGTCCAGGAACGGACGGCCGGTACGGGTGTACAGCGCGCCGGTGGGACCGCTCTCGCCGTCGTCACCGGTCCCGAAGCGCTCCCGGGCCGCGGCGGCGTCCTTGCAGACCAGGGCCACGGCGCGGGAGCCCATGTGCTTCTCCTCGCACACGACCTTCGCCACGCCGGCCGCCCGGTACTCGCCGAACGCCTCGGCCGGGTGCTCCAGGTAGCCGTCCTCCCGCGAGGTGGCGGTGGGCGCCATCGTCGGCGGCAGGTAGGGCAGCAGCCGGGGGTCGACCGCGAACCGGCTCATGACCTCCAGGGCGGCGGCCGCGTTCTCCTCGCGGACGGCGAGGCGGCCCATGTGCCGGGTCTCCACCGTGCGGCGGCCCCGCACGTCGTCGAGGTCGAGCGGGCGGCCCTCCCGGCCCCCGGGCGCCTCCGTCTCCAGCGGCTTCACCGGCTCGTACCAGACCTGCTCCGCCGGTACGTCGACGATCTCGCGCTCCGGCCAGCGCAGCGCGGTCATCCTCCCGCCGAAGACGGCACCGGTGTCCAGGCAGATGGTGTTGTTGATCCACGAGGTGCTGGGTACCGGCGTGTGGCCGTAGACCACGGCGGCGCGGCCCCGGTAGTCCTCGGCCCACGGGTAGCGCACGGGTAGTCCGAACTCGTCGGTCTCGCCGGTGGTCTCCCCGTACAGCGCGTGCGAGCGGACCCGGCCGGAGGTGCGGCCGTGGTACTTCTCGGGCAGCCCGGCGTGGCAGACGACGAGCCGTCCGTCGTCGAGCACGTAGTGGCTGACGAGCCCGTCGATGAACTCCGCGACCCGCTTGCGGAACTCGGGGTCCTTCGCGTCCTCCCGCTCCAGCTGCTCGACGGTCTCGGCGAGGCCGTGGGTGAGCTGGACCTTGCGGCCCTTGAGGTAGCGGCCGAGCTTGTTCTCGTGGTTGCCGGGCACGCACAGCGCGTTCCCGTCCGCCACCATCGACATCACGCGGCGCAGGACGCCGGGGCTGTCCGGGCCGCGGTCGACGAGGTCACCGACGAAGACCGCGGTGCGGCCCTCGGGGTGGGCGCCGTCCACGTACCCCAGCCTGCCGAGCAGGGTGTCCAGCTCGGAGCGGCAGCCGTGGATGTCCCCGATGATGTCGAACGGGCCGGTGAGGTGGCGAAGGTCGTTGTAACGGCGCTCCAGCACCACTTCGGCGTGCTCGGCCTCCTCCTCGGTGCGCAGGATGTGCACCTTGCGGAAGCCCTCGCGCTCCAGGCCGCGCAGGGAGCGGCGCAGCTCGCGTCGGTGGCGCTGGATGACGTGGCGGGGCATGTCGGCGCGGTCCGGGCGGGCCGCGTTGCGGGCGAGGCAGACCTCCTCGGGCAGGTCGAGGACGATGGCGATGGGCAGCACGTCGTGCTCCCGGGCCAGCCGTACGAGCTGACGCCGGGCCTCGGCCTGGACGTTGGTGGCGTCGACGACGGTCAGCCGGCCGGCGGCGAGCCGCTTGCCCGCGATGTAGTGCAGGACGTCGAAGGCGTCCTTGCTGGCGCTCTGGTCGTTCTCGTCGTCGGCGACGAGGCCGCGGCAGAAGTCCGACGAGATGACCTCGGTCGGCTTGAACTGCCGCCGCGCGAAGGTGGACTTGCCGGAGCCGCTGGCCCCGATGAGCACGACGAGGGAGAGGTCGGTGACGGGGAGGGTGCGGGGGGTGTGCCCGGTGGGCGGGTCGGTGTCCTGGGTGCTGGTCATGCGGCGTTCGCCTCCTTCTCGGTCTCGTCGGTGGTGGCAGTGGTGGTGGCCGTCTCCGGCGCGTCGGTCCTGGCGATCGTGAACACCGCCATCTGGGTCGGCGGGCCCACCTCGGGGTCGTCCGGGCCCACGGGCACGAACTCCACGTGGTACCCGTGCCGTCCGGCCACCGCGTCCGCCCAGGCCCGGAACTCGGCCCGGGTCCACTCGAAGCGGTGGTCGCCGTGGCGGGTGTGCCCGGCAGGGAGGGTCTCCCAGCGGACGTTGTACTCGACGTTCGGCGTGGTCACGAGCACCGTACGGGGGCGCGCGGAGCCGAACACGGCGAACTCCAGGGCGGGCAGCCGCTCCAGGTCCAGGTGCTCGATCACCTCGCTGAGCACCGCCGCGTCGTACCCCTTGAGCGTCTTGTCCGTGTAGGTGAGCGAACCCTGCCGCAGCGTCACCCGGGCGGCCTGGCGCTCCCCCATCCGGTCCAGCTTCAGCCGGCGCGAGGCGATGGTCAGGGCACGCATCGACACATCGACGCCCACGATCTCCGTGAAGCGCGGGTCCTTCAGCAGCGCCTGCACCAACTGCCCCTGTCCGCAGCCGAGGTCGAGCACCCTTGCCGCCCCGGCGGCGGTGAGCGCGGCCAGGATCGCGTCCCGGCGCCGCACGGCCAGCGGCACCGGCCGCTCCTCCGTGTCGGAGCCCTCGTCCACGGCGTTGTCGATGCTCTCGACGTCGAGGTCGTCCGCCTCCGCGAGCCGCACCAGCTCCAGCCGCTCCATCGCCTGCCGGGTCAGTCCCCAGCGCCGCGACAGATACCGGCTGGTGATGAGCTTGTGCTCGGGGTGCTCGGCCAGCCAGCCCTCACCGGCGCGCAGCAGCTTGTCCACCTCGTCCGGCGCCACCCAGTAGTGCTTGGCGTCGTCGAGCACGGGCAGCAGCACGTACAGCTGGCGCAGCGCGTCGGCGAGCCGCAACTCGCCCTCCAGCACCAGCCGTACATACCGCGAGTCGCCCCACTCGGGGAACTTCTCGTCGAGCGGTACGGCCTCCGCCTCCACCCGCGTCCATCCGAGCGGACCGAAGAGCTTGCGCACCAGCTCGGCACCACCACGGGCCGGCAGGGCGGGCACTTCGATCCGCAGCTCCATGGGGGCCGCCGCCCGCTCGGGCATCGCCTTGCAGGCACCGCTCAGCGCGGACTTGAAGACGGTGCTCATCGCGACGGACAGCAGCGAGGAGGCCGCGTAGGGGCGGTCGTTGACGTACTGCGCGAGCGCCGCGTCGGGCGCGCCGCCCCGGCCCTTGCCCCTGCCCTTGCGCACCAGGGCGATGGGGTCGACCTCCAGCAGCAGGGCCGCCGTGCACTGCTCCGCGGACGCCTCGGGATAGAAGACGTGCGCGGTGCCGTGGGAGGTGGAGAACGCCTGCGCCCGCTCGGGATGCTTGTGCAGCAGGAAGCCGAGATCGGTGGCGGGACGTTCCGGGGTGCCGGTGGTACTGATCGTCAGGAACACACGTTTGAGTATGATCCGCGGGCTCTCCCCCCACCAGGCAATTTCCCGGTGCTTCCGCGGGCGCTCCCCTGTCTGTGTTTCACACGGCGACGTGCTGCCCGGTGCCCGGGTCGTCGGCAGTCTCCCCGGGGGCGATGCCGTGCTGCTCGTCCTCGGGGCGGCCCTTCCTGGGCAGGAGGAAGGTGATCGCGAAGAAGGCCACCAGCAGGCACGCCTGGACGATCAGCGCGTGGTGGAAGCCGCCGGTGAAGTCACCGGCCTCGGCCCGAGCGAAGAAGACCGACCCGAAGACCGCGACGCCGATGGAGCCGCCGACCGCCTGGACCGCCGACAGGACACCGGAGGCGGATCCGATCTCGTCGTCGTCGACCGCGGCCAGGATGAAGCTGAACAGGGCGGCGATGACCATGCCGGCGCCGATGCCCGCCACCACCACGCCGGGAGCGATGTCCCAGATCGAGAACGAGGTGGCGTCGAGGCCGTCGAGCTCGAACCACAGCACCGCCGCGCCGGCCAGTTGGACCAGCGGTCCGATCTGAAGGACCTTGCGGCCGATCCGGTCCGCGAGGAACGCGCCGCTGACCGCGCCGCCGATCGCGGTGCCCACCGCGAGGGGCAGGTTGCCCAGTCCCGCCTCACCGGCGGTGAAGTGGTGGCCGATCTGGAGGAACAGGGTCAGCACGAGCTGGGTGCCGACGAGCCCGCCGAAGAACAGGGCGATGCCGCCGAGTCCGACGGTGAAGGCCGGCTTGCGCAGCAGGCCCGGGGTCACCAGCGGCTCGCGGCCCGCGGCGGCCGTGCGGCGCTGCTGGAGGGCGAAGAGGGCGAACCCGATGGCCGAGGCGGCCATGGACAGCCATGTCCACAGCGGCCAGCCGTTCTCCTGCCCCTGGTTGAGCGGCAGCACCAGCAGGGCGCAGGAGGCCACGACCAGGGCGGCGCCGGTCATGTCGACCCGTACGGTGCGGTCGCCCGGCTTCCGGGGCACGAACTTCGCGGCGACGATCAGTGCCGCGATGCCGATGGGCAGGTTGACCAGGAACACCGAGCGCCAGCCGAGACCGAAGAAGTCTCCCTCGATGAGGAAGCCGCCCAGGACCGGTCCGATGATGCCGCCCAGACCGAGGACGGGCCCGAAGATCGCGAAGACCTTGGTGAGCTCGGGACCGGAGAAGTTCTCCCGCAGCAGGCCCAGACCCTGGGGCAGCAGCATCGCTCCGGCGGTGCCCTGCAGCAGACGGAAGGCGATCAGCGACTCGATGTTGGGCGCGATCGCACACAGCAGCGAGCTCGCGGTGAAGGCGGCCAGGCCGATCAGGAACATCCGGCGCCGGCCGTAGCGGTCGCCGAGCCGGCCGCCGAGCACGAGGCCGGCGCCCAGGGTGAGGGCGTAGCCGCCGATCACCCACTGAAGTCCGACGGAGCCGGCACCGAGGGACTTCTCCAGGTCCGGTCCGGCGACATTGACGATCGAGGCGTCCAGCAGATCCATGATCTCCGCGACGATCATCACCGCCAGGATCAGCCACCGCCATCGGTAGGTTCCGGTCGTCTCGTCAGGGGTGCAGGAGGGGTCACGCACGCCAGATACCTCCATGGTGAAGTAGTTACATCATGAAGGTAAAGTGGGAGAGGTAGGTTGTCAAAGCGGGCCGCCCGTGAGGACGCCCGGCAGGCGGGACGAGGTGGCAGGCCCTGTGGAGGAAGCGATGGGCAACGGCGGCGCGGCGCGGAGTGAGCGGTTGATGGAAGGACTGCGGATCTATGGCGGCCACTACGCCGAACTGAGCCGGCGCTTCGCGGCGTGGCTCGGCCTGCACTCCACCGACGCGACCGCGGTGCTGGAAATCGCCGCCGCCGAAGAACGCGGGACCCCGCTGTCACCGGCCCGGCTGAGCGAGCGCATCTCCCTGTCCACGGGCGCCACCACCGCGCTCCTGAACCGCCTCGAAGCGGCCGGGCACATCACCCGCACCCGCGAACACTCCGACCGGCGCGTCGTCACCCTGCGCAGCAGTGGGCACATCCAGGAGCGGGCGGACGAGTTCTTCGGCCCGCTGGCCGGCCGGCTCGATGCCGCGATGACCCCCTATCCGCCACAGCTCCTGGAACAGTTCGAACGGTTCATGAGCGATCTGAACGCCGCCATGGACGCCCACCTCGCCGAGCCGGACCCGGCGGCACCGCGCTCCCCGGCCACCTCGTAACCCACCCGCTCCGGTGGTCGTTCCGAGTGAGGCGCCCGCCGCGTCACCCGGCCCCCTGGCCGCCTCCCGCCGCCGCCAGCCGTGCGATCTGCTCCGGGCCGACCCGGCAGCAGCCGCCGATCAGTCGGGCGCCGGCCTGCTGCCAGCGGGCCGCCCGCCCGGGGTCGAACGTGGCGTCCCCCGTCCAGCCGCCGGACGCGGCGTCCCAGTGCTCGCCGCTGTTCGGGTAGGCCACCACCGGCTTCCCGGCCGCCTCCGCCGCCGCCCGCACGGCGGACTCCACCTCGGCCGGGTCGCAGCAGTTCACGCCGACCGCGATCACCTCGTCGTGCTCCCGCGCCAGGCCGAACGCCTCGTCCAGCGGCTGCCCGGCGCGGGTCCTGCCGTCGGCCACGGTGTAGGAGAGCCAGACCGGCAGCCCGTACTCCCCCGCCACCCGCAGCAGCGCCCGCGCCTCGTCCATGTCGGGCACCGTCTCCAGGGCCAGCGCGTCCGGCGCGGCGGCGGCCAGCGCCGCGATCCTCGGGCGGTGGAAGCGCTCCAGCTCCCCCACGGTGAGCCCGTACCGGCCCCGGTACTCCGCCCCGTCCGCCGTCACCGCTCCGTACGGGCCGACCGAGGCCGCCACCCAGACGTCCCGCTCCACCGTGCCGGCCGCCCGCCGGGCCAGCTCCACACTGCGGGCGAAGAGCCCGGCCGCCGCCTCCCGTCCGATCCCGCGCCGCGCGAACCCCTCGAAGCTCGCCTGATAGCCGGCCGTGATGAGCACCTGGGCACCCGCCCGCACGTACGCCGTGTGGGCCGCCTCGATCTGTCCGGGCCCGTCGGCGAGCAGCCGGGCGGACCACAGCGCGTCGGACAGATCGCAGCCCTGCGCCTCCAACTGGTTGGAGAGCCCGCCGTCGAGGAGGACCATGCCCTCGGCGAGCGCGGCGGCGAGGGAGCGGCCGGGCCCAGGTGTCATCGCGACTCCGTTCTCAGCCCAGCTGGGACTGGACCTGGGACGAGATCAGCTCCAGGTGGTCCAGGTCACCGAGGTCGAGCACCTGGAGGTAGATCCGCGACGCGCCGATCGCCGCGTACCGGCCGATCTTGTCGACCACCTCGGCGGGCGAGCCCGCGAGCCCGTTGGCCTTCAGCTCGGCCACATCACGGCCGATGACGGCGGCCCGGCGCGCGACCTCCGCGTCGTCCCGGCCGACGCAGACGACCAGCGCGTTGGAGTACACCAGGTCGTCCGGCTTGCGGCCCGCCGCCACGGCCGCCTCCCGGACCCGGCCGAACTGCTTCTCGCTGTCCTCCAGCGAGGCGAACGGGATATTGAACTCGTCGGCGTACTGGGCGGCGAGGCGCGGGGTGCGCTTCGCGCCGTGTCCGCCGATCAGCACCGGGATCCTGGACTGGGCCGGCTTGGGCAGGGCGGGCGAGTCCGTGAGCCGGTAGTACGTGCCGTCGTAGCTGAACGTCTTGCCGACCTCGGTCGCCCACAGCCCGGTGACGATCGCGAGCTGCTCCTCCAGGCGGCCGAACTTCTCCTTCGGGAACGGGATGCCGTATGCCTTGTGCTCCTCCTCGAACCAGCCCGCGCCCAGGCCCAGTTCCACCCGGCCGCCGGACATCTGGTCGACCTGCGCCACCTGGATGGCGAGGACGCCGGGGAGCCGGAACGTACCCGCCGTCATCAGCGTGCCGAGGCGGATGCGCTTGGTCTCGCGGGCCAGTCCGGCCAGCGTGATCCAGGCGTCCGTCGGGCCGGGCAGTCCGTCGCCCTGCCCCATGCGCAGATAGTGGTCGGACCGGTAGAAGGCGTCGAAGCCGAGGTCCTCGGTGGCCTTGGCGACGGTGAGAAGGGTGTTGTAGCTCGCCCCCTGCTGGGGCTCGGTGAAGATGCGAAGATCCATACCTCCATCCTGCACCCGCGCGCGCCGCTCACCCCTCTCCGGCCCCTTCCGCACGCCGCCGCGTCCGGGACTCGGACCGGTTGGTGGACGCCGGTCACTGGATCCCGGTGACCGGGCCGACCGGGCCGTGCAGCACCCCGTGCGGGCCGTCCCGCTCCCGGCCGCGCTCCAGGTCCTGGCGCCGCTCGCGCTCCCGCTCGTCGAGCAGGCGGAGCATGCCGCGCACCCGGTCCGTGGACTCGTCCGCGGCGTCGATCGCCTCCATGCACTGCCAGTACAGGCTCTGTTCATCCGTCTCGCAGGCCACCCCGACCAGGGCCATGCCGACCTCCCCGAGCAACGCGGCCAGGCCCGTCAGGGCCGCGCGGGGATCCGCCACCTCGGTCAGCCGTGCCGCGCGGGCGACCCCCGCACGGGCTGCCGGGTGGTCGAGCGCGCCGCTGCTCCTGCCGCCGATCTCGCTCAGGGCGCGCGCCTCGGCTCGTAATTCCTTGGGTCCGCCCGCGGCCAGCCGGCTGCCGACCGCCTGGGCGAGGGCCTGCGCCTGCCAGGCCTCGGCGATGATGTCCGGTGTGCCCCGGCTCTCCGCCAGCGCCTGCCTGATGACCGTTACCAGCCGCTCCGCTTCCATCGATTGCCCCCGTTCGACCGCGAAAACCCGCTCACCACGTTCATTACCCACAGTGAGGGCGTCCGCACCGAAACGCCAGAGGATTTCGGAAATCTGTGGACACTCGATCGAGTGTGGACAAGTCGATCACTCCGAAGAGTGACGATCTTGGGTGTCCGTTGATCCGTGGACCGGTCCCGGCACGGGGCCCGGGGCGGATTCCGGGACCGGGAAGCGCGATGCGTTGCGTTCGATCTTGGCCGCGAGGGCGGCCAGCACGTCGATCCCCAGTACTTCGCAGAACTGGAGCAGATACGCGAGCACGTCCGCGACCTCGTCGGCCACCCTGGGCGCCGTCGCCGGGTCCTCCATGACCCGCGCCGACTGCTCGGGCGTCAGCCACTGGAAGATCTCCAGGAGTTCGGCGGCCTCCACGCTCAGCGCCGATGCCAGGTTCTTCGGGGTGTGGTACGGCCCCCAGTCGCGGGCGGCCGCGAAGTCGGCCAGCCGTTGCTGGAGGACCCGTACGTCGAGTTCGCTCACCGGAGTCCTACGCTCCGGGGACACCGGCCGCCGTGACGCCCTCGACCTCCATGCCGACGGGCGACAGCAGGAAGACGTTGCGGTCCACCCGGTGCATCCCGCTGCCGAGGCCGAAGACGACTCCGCTGGTGAAGTCCAGGATGCGCTTGGCCACATCGCTCTCCGCGCCGGTCAGGTCGAGCAGCACCGGAACCTGCGCCACCAGGTATTCGGCGACCTCGCGGGCGTCGGCGAACACCTGGACCCGCAGCACCACCATGCGCCGCTGCTCGGCCTCCGGCTCGTCCTGGACCGTGCGGTGGTCCACCCGGGACGGCCACTCGTTGCGGCTGCGCAGCGGTACGACCTGGGCCAGCCCCTCCCACTGCTCGTCGGTGACGTCGTACCTGTCGTACCTGCTCACCGGACCACCCCGTCCGCACATCGGTCGGCGTTGTGCCGGCTGCGCTCACTGTTCATCGGGCGATTGTCCCCCGCCTCACCCGTTCGGCCTACGAGCGACACGGCTCAGGAATCGATCGCCCCCGCCGGAAGCACGTCCGAGGGATCGGCGACGGTGACGGGCCGGCTCGGGGCGACGGTGGCGTCCAGCGGGGTGAAGCGGATGGGCAGGTGCGCGAGCGCGCGGTGGAAGGGGCCCGGCCGCCACAGCAGTTCACCGGCCGGTACGGCGAGTTCCGCGTCGCACAGGAGGCTGGTGAGCTGCTCGATGGCGGTCATCGCGATGAGCAGGGCCGGCTGCTTGGCGGGGCAGCGGTGGGGACCCGCCGACCAGGCGAGGTGGGCGCTGGCCCCGGACCGTACCCCGTCGTCGGAGGCGGGCGGCGCGGACTGGGAGTTGGCGGCGGCGTAGGAGACCAGGACGAGTTGTCCGGCGCGCAGCCGGACGCCGTGGAACTCGGTGTCGTGGCGCGGGTAGTGGGCCGCGAGGTTGGCGAGCGGCGGGTCCCGCCACAGCACCTCGTTGATGGCCTCGTGGGCGGTCATCGCGCCGCCGTGCAGGGATCCCGCGTACCGCTCGTCCGTGAGCATGTGGAGGATGGCGTTGCCGATGAGGTTGGTCATCGGGTCGTTGCCCGCGCTCATGACGAGGGTGATCTGACGCACCGTCTCGTCGTTGTCGAGGCCGGCCGGGTGGGCGAGGAAGTACGAGGTCAGGTCCCGGCGGGGCCGGGCGCGCCGGTCGGCGACCAGGCGGGTGACGACGTCGACGAGGTCGGCGTACGCGGCGGCGGCGTCCGCCGCCGAGTTCATCATCCCGGCGATTCCGTCGACGATGCGGTCGCCGTCCTTGGGGTCGGCGCCGAACCAGGTGACGAAGATGTGCATCGGGAGCCGGCGGGCGTACTGGGCGATGAGGTCGCCGCTTCCGGTGGCGGCGAACCGGCCGATGAGCTGGCGGGCGACGCGGGCGACCTCGGCGCGCAGGACGTGCGGTTCGATCAGCGCCAGGCTGTCGTTGATGGCCTCCCGGTAGCGGGCGTGCACCGCGCCGTCGCTGAACAGCGCGGTGGGGCGGTGGCCGAGCACGGGCAGCACCGGGGAGTCCGGCGGGACGGTGGCCTGCCAGGCGCGGGGGTCCTTGCTGAAGGTGTGGGTGTCGCGGAGCAGGTCGATGGCGGCCTGGTAGTCGGTGACGAGCATCGCCTCGATGCCGGGCGCGATCCGCACCGGGGCGAGCGAACCGTGCTCGCGCAGGGCGCGGTAGTGGCCCTGCGGGTCGGCCGCGAAGGCCGGGCCGAACAGCGCGAGGGGCTGCGGCGGCGGTGCGTACGTGGTCATGAGGCGTCCTCGGGCTGCGGCATGCGGGTCAGCACGTGTTCGGCCAGGGCGATCAGGGCGTCGATGCTGCCGCGGCGTTCGCGTGCGTCGCACTGGACCAGCGGGGTCGTGTCGTCGAGGTCGAGGTGCTTGCGCAGGACCTCGTCGGTGTGCGCGGGGGCGTCGGGGAAACGGTTCACCGCGACGGCGTACGGCAGTCCCTGCTCCTCGACCATGTCCATCACGGCGAAGGAGTCCGCGAGCCGCCGGGTGTCGACGAGGACGAGTGCGCCGAGCGCGCCGCGGGCGATGTCCTCCCACAGGGGAAGGAACCGCTCCTGGCCTGGGGTGCCGAACATGTACAGGACGAGGTCGTCGGGGACGGTGAGGCGGCCGAAGTCGATGGCGACCGTGGTGGTGGTCTTCTCGGGGAGTCCGGCGGTGGAGTCGACCCGGGTGCTGGACTGGGTCATCGCCTCCTCGGTGTGGAGGGTGGCGATCTCCGAGAGGGTTCGGATCAGGGTCGTCTTGCCCACGCCGAAAGGACCCGTGACGACGAGTTTCATCAGGGTCCGGGCGGCGGCCGGCAGATAGCCGACGCCGGTCCGGTCAGGGGAGGGAGCGGAGTCCAACGAGCAGCCTCTCGACGAGCGACCTGTCGATCTGCCCGGCACTGGGTATCGGCGGTCGGGTGAGCAGAAGTCCGGTGGCCGCGAGGTCCGTGGCCAGGAAGACGGTGGCGCTGACCGGCAGGTCCAGGTGGGCCGCGCACTCGACGACGGTGAGGGCGCCCGGTTCCAGCAGGGCGCACAGCCTGCGCGCCTGTGTTCCGGCGTCGTCGGGCACGGGCGCGTCGGTGCGTACGAGTACGGCGAGCCGGTCGAGCGCGGGGCCGGCGGGGCGGGACCGGCCGCCGGTGACCAGGTAGGCGGGGATCAGGCGGCGTGCTGGGCCGGGGGTCATGGCCGGGCGGCGGTGTCCGGTTGGCGGGCGGGTGCGTGCATCGCCCGGGTGAGCGCGGTGACCTGGACCTGCATCTGGTAGGCGATGTCGCCGAGTTTGGCGCCCGGTTCGGCGAACAGGGCGAGCGTGGTGTTGCGTCCGGCCGGTACGACGATGGCGAAGCCCAGGTCCGATTCGACGACGGTCTGGGCCAGTTGGGGGGCCTCGGCGTCGGTGAAGGCGGTCGTGAAGGCGCGGGCGGCGGCGTGCAGGGTGGCCGTCATCGCGGCGACCCGTTCGCCGGAGGCCCGGTCGAGACCGGGCGAGGCGCCTTCGACGAGGCCGTCACCGGTGGCGACCACGGCGTGCTGGACTCCTGGCAGTTCCAGCAGCGGGGTCAGCACCCATGCGAGGTCGCCTGAGGTGGGGCTGGGGGCGCTCACTTCTCGTCGTCTCCTTGGTCGTCCTGGTCGTCCTGGTGGTCGTGGGCGCCGGTGTCCGGTGCGGGGTGCTGTCCGGTGGCGCTCCTGCCGTTGAGGGTGCCCTGCTGGAGGGCCGCCCAGGAAGCCCCGGCCGCTTCCGGTGTACGGGACATCTGTCCGGCGGAGGGCTCGGCGGTCCGGGCCGCGGTGCCCTCGGCGGGGGTGCGGCGGGGTGCCCGGCGGCGCCGGCTGGGCAGTGCGGCGGGTTCGTCGGTACCCGGCGCCGGGGTGCCTGCCGTGCCCGGGGTGCCGGGGGCGGGCCCGGCCGGGGCGGTGGCCGCGGAGACGGGTACCGGGGCGAGGGCGGAGAGGTTCCGGTCCTCGTCCAGCACGGTCAGCAGATGGGCGGGGACGCGCAGGATGGTCCGCATGCCGCCGAACGGGGAGGCCTCGATGTGGCAGTCGAAGCCGTACTGCACGACGAGCCGGCCGACGACCGCGAAGCCCGTCTGCGGGGGGTCGCCCAGTTCGGTGAGGAGCACCTCGGCGGGTCCGGCGAGAAGGGCGCGGGCCCGTTCGAGCGCGTCCTCGTCCATGCCGATGCCGGCGTCGTCGACCACCAGGAACGCGCCCCGGCCGCCGCTCTGCTGGACGGTGACCTGCACGTCGGTGTCGGGGTGGGAGTACGCGGTGGCGTTGGCGAGGAGTTCCGCCAGGGCGATGGCGAGGGGTTCGGCGGCCCGTGCGGCGAGGGCGAGGCGTTCGTCGCGCAGGTGGTTGGCGACCTTGATCCGTTCGTAGCCGGCGACCCGTGACTGGGCGCCGAGCACGATTTCGACGAGCGGCGAGTTCTGCCGGGCGAGGCCGGGCCAGGCGTCGCAGAGCACGGCGGTGGACTGGGTGCGGCGCAGCGCGAGTTCGTTGCGGAAGTCGAGCTGGAGGATGCGCGGGTCGTCGTACTCGTGCTGGAGCTCGTGCAGCAGCTGCTGGGACTGGTTGAGCAGCGACTGGATCTTGGCGGAGGTGCCGCGCATCGCGGCGCGGGCCGCCGCGTCGACGCGTCCGCGCTCCTCCAGGACGGCGGTCCTCGCGGCCTGGACGGCCTCGGTGAGCAGGAGGGCGGCGCCGCCGTCGACCTCGGCCGCCTCGCGCAGTCCGGGGACGGTGGCGCTGGGGTGGGAGAGGGCGAGGGCGGCGGCGGGTATCCGCCGGCGCGCGAGCTGCCGGATCTCGTCGAGAAGGGCGGCGGTGCGGGCCTCGGCGGCCTTGGCCTGGCGCTCGGCGAGTTCGGCGCGGGTCACGGCCTGCTGTTCCATGAGGCCGGTCCGGTACGCGCGCGAGAACCCCGCGATCGCGGCGACGACGGCGATCACCGTGAAGATCCATGCCATGCCGTTACCGCGTTTCTGTCGTCGGGCCGGTCCGCCGGGGCGCGGGGCGGACCGGGTGGTCAGCCGGCGCTGCCTGCCGTCTCACCGGCCTGCTCCACTTCCTGGGCGACCGTGGCCACATCGGTCATGACCTGGACCACGCTGGGGCGTTCGGAGCCGTCGAGCTGCCGGTACTCGCTGCCGATGGTGATGACGAGCCGTTCGGGGAGCCCGAGTGCGGGGTGGCGGCCTTCGGCGATGACCTGCCGGGCGGCGTCGGTGGCGGGGACGCCGGCGGCGTGCAGGGCGTGGGAGCGCTCGCGGATGTACTCCAGGTACGCGATGTGCTCGCGGACACCGTCACGGTCGATCACGGGTCCGTGGCCGGGGACGATGGTCTCGGCGCCGGTGGCGAGCACCTTTTCGCAGGCCGCGATGACGTTGCTCAGCGGGCCCTCCCAGTGGCACGGGTGGTCGCCGGGCTGTTCCTCGGAGGACGCGAAGATGATGTCGCCGCTGAACACCACGCCTTGGGCGGGCAGGTGGACCATCAGGTCGCCGGTGGTGTGCGCGGGTGCGAGGGAGGTGATCTGCACCGGGTAGTCGCCCACGGTCAGTTCGAGCTCGCCCGTGAAGTAGGTGGTGGGCCGGACCGGCTCGGTCCGCGACCAGTCGAAGGGGCCGAAGTGCCGTCCGAGGTAGGCCCCGAGCGGGGTGGCCGGGTCGCCGCCGTTGACGAGTGCGTGCTGCTGCTGCGGCGTGGGCTCGTAGTGGATGTGTTCCCTGGCCTCACGCGTCACGATGATCTCGGCGTCCGGGAGCACGCCCGCGCCCCAGAAGTGGTCACCGTTGGCGTGCGTGACGACCACCCGGTCGATGGAGACGCCGTCGGGCAGCCGCTTGCCGGACTCGGCGAGGAACTGTCCCGCGAGCACCGGATCGTACGGGGTGTCGATCCACAGCGCGCCACGGGGCGAGACGAGCAGGCCGCAGTTGGCCAGCCCCCAGCCACGCTTCGGCGGGAGCCATGCGTACAGGCCCCTGCCCAGGTCAACGACATCCCCACCCGTGATCGACATGGACGCGATTATGCCGACCACTTTCCGGTCGCGCGTTCGAACCCGGCCAACTGATGCCGCTATTGGCTTGAAACAGACCTTCAGGCCTTCCGAGGGTCCCGGGCCGGTGACCGTACGAGAGCGCGGGGGTGTGCGGTCGTACGGAACCTTCCGGATGAACCGGGAGGAGAGGAGCGGATCAACGCGCGCCCGTCACCGGTACGGACGTCGACACCGTCAAACCGGGAGAGGCCGATTACCCACTGAGCATGGCTGAAAACAGACGCCACGAGCCCCCGGCGGCGCCGCGTCGTGCGGTGCGCCGGGGGCCCGTGGCTCGGACGTGCCTAGAAGGTCGCGGGCACGCTCCACTGCTGGTTGGCGCCGCCCGCGCAGTCCCACAGCACCAGCGCGGTCCCGTTCGTGGTGTCACCGCCCGGGACGTCCAGACAGCGGCCGGACGCCTTGTTGACGAGGGTGTGCGCGCTTGTGCTGTACGTCCACTGCCGGGCCGCGTCCGTGACCGCCCCGCCCGTCCCCGTACCGGCGCAGTCGCGCACCCGCACCGCGGCGCCGTTCCCGGTGCCGTCGGCGGCCAGGCAGTAGTCGGACGGCAGGCGCAGGGAGCCGTCGGCCGCCCGCACCCAGGCCTGGTTCGCGCCGCCGGAGCAGGCGTAGAGATCGGCCGCCACGCCGTCCCCCACGCCCCCGAAGGCGTCCAGGCACTTGCCGGCCGGGCCGGTCACCGCGCCGCGCACCGAGTTGCCGACCGCCAGGTTCTGGACCGTCGCGTCCGCCGAGACATCGGTCCGGGTCATCGACGCACAGGCGTTGCCGCTGTTGGACGTGGACGAGACCGAGGCGGTGACCGTACCGCCGTTGCCCGTCGGCACCCCGAACCGGGCGTCGCTGAAGGGCTGGTCGTAGCAGGTGGCGCGGGAATCGTTCCACTCGAAGTACTCGGTCCAGTCGACCATGCCGGAGGGCGAGATGGCGGTGGCCGGGGTCTTGATGGAGCCGAGCTTGTACGAGGCGCCGGTGGCGGTGTCCGCGACGGTGGCGCCGAACCAGCCGTCGCCCTCGGCCGCGACCTTGAAGGTGTAGCGGTGGCCGGCGGTCCAGTCGAGGTTCATCCGGCAGCTCATGCCCTCGCCCTCGCCGCCGAAGGACTGGCACCAGCTGCCCGTCGAGCCGGCCTTCGCCTCGGAGACGTCCCAGACGGAGAACAGGAGCGTCCGCTTCGAGCCGCCGTTGGACTGCATCCCGAGGTAGGCGCCGTTGCCCTGGTCGAAGCCGAACTGGTGGCTCCAGAACACGTTGGCCCGGTAGCCGGGGTCGTGCTGGACCGTGGTGGACCAGGTGACGTCGGTCAGGACCGGGGCGCCGGGGAAGGAGTAGTTGGTGTAGGTGCCGGGAGTCGTGCCGAGCTCCGCGGCCTGGGTGGGGGGTGCGGTACCGAGCAGCGCCAGAGCGGCTGCCGCGACGGTGGTGGTGAGGGTGGCGAACAAGTGACGCGATCTCATGCGGTGCACCTGCTTCTGATGGGGGGAAGGGGACCCCGGGTCCGGGGCCGCACGGCCCCGGACCCGGTCTTTCCCGGTCAGATCCTCAGGAACGGACCTGGCCGCGCTCGAAGTACGCGATCAGTTCCGGGTCGAGGGCGGGCACCTCGTGGGGCGCACCGCCCTCGCGCAGGGAGCGGGTCGCGAGGACACCGGCGGCGACGCTCATCCGGGCGGCGACCGGGGAGGTGTCGGTGACTCCCCCGTCGCGCACGAACCGGCAGAACTCCTCCATGATCCGGCTGTCACCGCCGCCGTGGGAGCCCTTGGCCTCGGGCACCCGGTAGGTGATGTCGGCGTCGGCCCGGTAGCCGCTGGGGCCGGTGTTCCAGACCTTGACCTCGTCGCCGGGGCTGTCGCCGAAGTTCTCCAGCCGGCCCTCGGTGCCGATGACGGTGTAGTTGCGCCAGTAGTCGGGGGTGAAGTGGCACTGCTGGTAGGCGGCGACGACCCCGTTGTCGAGCTGCATGTTCATCACCGAGACGTCCTCGACGTCCACGATGTGGTGCAGGTCCTTGCGGGCCGTGGGCGGCCAGTCGAACTCGCGCAGCCAGTTCTCGGGCCGCGGGGTGTCCGGCTCGCGGCGCGGCAGGTTGCCGTAGACGAGCAGGTCGCCGAGGGCGTTGACGCGCTGGGTGTAGCCGCCGGCCAGCCAGTGCAGCACGTCGATGTCGTGCGCGGCCTTCTGGAGGAGCAGCCCGGTGGTGCGGGTGCGGTCGGCGTGCCAGTCCTTGAAGTAGTAGTCGCCGCCGTAGCCCACGAAGTGGCGCACCCATACGGCCTTGGGCTCGCCGATGTCGCCGCGCGCGATGATGTCGCGCATCAGCCGGACGACGCCCATGTGGCGCATGTTGTGGCCGACGTAGAGCCGGGAGCCGGTCTCGTACGCTGCGCGCAGGACGTTGTCGCAGCTCTCGACGGTGATGCCGAGGGGCTTCTCGACGAAGACCGCCTTGCCCGCCCGGAGGGCGTCGATGGCGATGACCTCGTGGGTGTCGTCCGGGGTGGCGATGATGATCGCGTCCAGGTCGTCCCGGCCGAGGAGCAGCTTGTAGTCCTCGACCGCGATCTCGGCGCCGAAGCGCTCGGCCTCGCGCCGGCGCACCTCCGGGTCGAGGTCGCATACGGCGGTGATCGCCGATCCCTTGCCGGGGTGATGGGCCGACATCGCGATGGACCGGCGCAGGCCGAGCCCGATGACGCCGAGTCGCAGGTCTGACACGGGAGTCCCTTCGGTTGGTACGGGTGGTGCGGGCGGAGACTACTTACCGGCGAGCGAGGCCTCGAACTCGGCGCGCATCTTGTCGCCGCCGCCGGAACGCCACTTGCTCAGCTGTTCCTTGAAGGCGGAGAGCGGCTTGCGGCCGGCGACGATGTCCAGCTGGATGTCGCTCATGGCGGTGGTGAGGGAGGCGCTCTTGCTGGTGGACGTGTCCGAGAAGTGGCCGCTCGTCGGGTTGGACTGGGCGATCTTGAGGAGGTCCTGCTGCCAGCCGTGGATCTTCCCGGCCAGTTCGCCCTGGCCCGGCAGGTAGATGTACTCGGGTCCTGCGGCCAGGAAGGCGAGCGGCATCGCCGTGGTGACGGCCTCGGAGTTGCCCTTGGGGGTGAGCTTGACGTCGCCCTCGGCGGTGCGGGTCCAGTGCTTGCCCTCGATGCCGTTGTCGAGGAAGAGGCGTTCCTCCGTACCGAAGGGGGCGGCCAGGTAGTCCATGACGCGCAGCAGCATCTTGACGCGCTTCTCGTCGGCCTTCTTGTTGATCGCGGTGTAGCCGACGGAGCCGTAGCCCATGCTGTAGTGCGGCGTGGCGCCTTCCTTGCCGGCGAACGGCACGATGACGCCGAACGGGAAGTCGTACGTCTTGGCGTCGACCAGGAAGCTGGGGAAGGACTGGACGTAGGCGCCGAGGGAGCCCTGGGCCATCTTCTCCATGGTGGTGCTGAGGTTGGGGTCCGGCCAGAAGAGCTTGGCCTTGGCGCACTTGACGGCGAAGGCCAGGGCCTCCTGGTACTCCTCCGTCTCGTACTGGTGGGTGAGCTTGCCGCCTTCGAGGCGCCAGGCGGCGGGGGCGCCGAACCACTGGGCGAACTGGCCGATGTGGTTCACGTACGCCGGTTCCAGGACGTACTTGTTGCGCTTGACGTCCAGCAGTTCCCTGCCCTTGGCGAGGAAGTCCTCGGCGCTGGTGAAGTGGGCACCGCCGACCGGCTTCCAGAAGTCCTGGTTGACGACGTAGACCTGGCCCATGGAGCCGTAGGCGACGGTGACGCCGCGGATCTTGCCGTTGACGACGGCGGTCTTCCACGCGGTGGTCGGCAGGTTCGCCAGGTTCGGGTACGCCTTGACCGCGTCGCCCGAGAGGTAGGGGGTGAGGTCGTGGAACTTGGCGTCCAGGAGCTCGGGGACGCGCTGGATGCCCTGGTTCGGCGGGAACCAGACCAGGTCGGGTATGTCACCGCCGGCCATCATGGCGTTGAACTTGGTGAGGTACGCGTCGACCCCCTGGTCCACCACGATCGTCATGTCGAACTGGGACCCGAGCCGCTTGTTCAGCTCCTGCCAGTAGCCGTTCCTGGCCTGCGGCGGGGCGGGCGTGGTGAACGTTTCGGTGAGGGCGGTGATGCGGCTGCCGTCACCGGGCTTCTTCGCCACGGACTTGGTGAGGGCCTTGGGGTAGCGCAGGTAGGTGGCGTCGAGGCCCGCGGCGTTGCCCGCGAGGTCGGCGGGCGCCGTCTGGGCCGCCACGTACGTCGGGAGCTTCAGCTTGGCGGACGCCTTGGCGCCGCCCTTGCTGACCGTGGCGCCGCTGCCGCAGGCGCTCAGGGTGGACAGACCCGCGACGGTGAGGCCGGCGATTCCCGCGGCGCCCATGAAACCGCGCCGGGACAAGTGGGTGGACATGGGGCTCCTTGAAGTGTGTGGCCTGCGGGGCGGTGGTGGTGAGGGGCGGGCGGGTCAGCCCTTGATCGCCCCGGTGAGGACGCCCTTGACGAAGAACTTCTGCAGGAAGGGGTAGACACAGAAGATGGGCACGATCGCGATGATCAGTACGGCCATCTGCAGCGAGGTCGCGGGCGGTACGGCGTGGACGCCCATCGCGGAGGCGTTGATGCTCTGCCCGTTGAGGACGTAGCTGCGCAGGATCACCTGGATGGGGAACTTGCTGGAGTCGTTGAGGTACAGCACCGCGTTGAAGAAGCTGTTCCAGTACCCGACGGCGTAGAACAGGCCGACCACCGCGAGGACCGCCTTCGACAGCGGGAGGACGATCCGGAAGAGGACCGTGACCTCGCCGGCGCCGTCGATGCGCGCCGCGTCGTACAGCTCCTCCGGGATGCTCTGGAAGAAGGAGCGGACGACGACGATGTTGAAGGCGTTCAGCAGGACCGGAAGGATCAGTGACGCGTACGTATCCAGCATGTGGAACTGCTGGACCGCCAGGTACGTCGGGATGATGCCGGGCGCGAAGAGGAACGTGCCGAGCACCAGCAGCAGGATCGGCTTGGCGAGGACCGTGCCGGGGCGCGAGGTGCCGTACGCGATCATCACGGTGCAGGCCAGGCTGAGCGCGGTGCCGATCAGTGTGATGAAGATGGAGACCACGGCGGCGCGGGTGACCACGCCCCCGGACAGGATGACCCGGTAGGCCTCCAGCGTCGGGTGGTGCGGGATCAGTACGTAACCGCCGTTGGCGTTCAGCTCCTCGCGGCCGGCGAGGCTGGTGCCGATGGCGAGGACGAACGGGTAGAGCACGATCACGGTGAGGACGATCAGGGCCAGGCCCTTGGCGCCCTGCCCGTACCAGTGCGGGCGCTCCATCCACGGCGGCCTGCCGTTGGACTTGCGGGGGCGGGTCCCGGACCGGGCGGCGCGCAGCCGGGTCGCGACGGACTGACTCATCGGTAGACTCCCTGCTCGCCGAAGCGGTGGGCCAGCTTGTTGGCGGCGAGGATGAGGGCGAATCCGATGACGCCCTTCATCAGTCCGGCGGCGGTGCTCATGCCCCAGTCGCCGTCCACGACCCCGTGGAAGTAGACGTAGGTGTCCATGACCTCCGCGGCGTCCGGGCCGACGGCGTCGCGCTGGAGCAGGATCTGCTCGAAGCCGACGGAGAGGATGTCGCCGAGCCGCAGGATCAGCAGCATCAGGATGACCGGCCGGATGCCCGGCAGGGTGATGTGCCAGATCCGGCGGAGCCAGCCGGCGCCGTCCATGGCGGCGGACTCGTACTGGCCCATGTCGATCGAGGCGATGGACGCCAGGAAGATGATCGTGCCCCAGCCGCAGTCCTTCCAGATGGCCTGCGCGGTGATGAGGAACTTGAAGGTGCCGGGGTCCGTCATCACATTGCCGATGCTCACCCCGTGCTCCATGAGCAGCGTGGTGACCGAACCGGCGCCGCCGAGCACCTGCTTGAACATCGCGACGACGACGACCCAGGACAGGAAGTGCGGGAGGTAGACGACGGTCTGGATGAACCGCTTGATCTTCTCGCTGATGAGCGAGTTGAGCAGGAGCGCCAGGGCGATCGGTGCCGGAAAGTACAGGAGCAGCTGGATCGCCGTGATCTGGAGGGTGTTGGACACCGCGCTCCAGAACTCGGGCTGGGCCAGCAGCGCGGTGAAGTTCGCCATGCCGACGAACGGGCTCTGCTTGAAGCCCAGGAACGGCTGGTAGTCCTGGAAGGCGATGACGTTGCCCGCGAGCGGCAGGTAGAAGAAGAGCGCGAAGTACAGGACGCCGGGCAGACAGAAGAGCAGGAGCGCCTTGTCGCGCTTCAGACGGTGCCGGAGCGGCTGCCGTATTCGGCGCTTCTTGTCCTTCCTCCCTGCGGAGCGGTCCGCGTCTTCCGGATCGCGGGGCTGCGGCACGGGCGGCCGCGCAGCTGTGACCGGCGTGTTTGCCATCGTCACAGGCACCTCCAGGGCTGATGGAGCGAGAGAACGTCCCGCATACGTGGAGGGCGGCGCGCACCTCGGGGAGATGCGGCCGCCGCTCCTTCGCGGCGACAGGCACATAGTTCACGACCGTGCGCCCGTATGGCAAGAGTTGTTCATTTCGCAGAGGTAACGAACATCTATGGGCAAGCAAAAGTCGCTCCACGCAGCACCCCAGGGCATCACAGACCCAACAACTGGCATATATCGGTCTCGCAATACTCGCGAGACCGTCCCGGAATGCACTGTTCCTCCGTCAGAATCAGCCATCCTGTGCGTGGTTGTGATTGATCGCGCACACTTCACGCACAGTCGGGCACCCTGAACCGGTTTGGGTGCACGCAGAACGGCGGGCCTCCGCGCACCGGGTGCGCGGAGGCCCGCCGTGGGGTGGAGCGGGAGGTCAGACGGCGATGACGGTGACGCCGGCCTCGGTGAAGCGGGCGGACGCATCGGGCGCGATACCCCGGTCGGTGACCAGGAAATCGACCAGGGAGAGGTCGCAGACCCGGGCGAAGGCGCGCTTGCCGATCTTCGAGGAGTCGGCGGCGACCACCACGCGCTGGGCCTGCTGGGCGAGCAGCCGGTTGATGCTCGCCTCGCCCTCGTGGTGCACGTACGCGCCGCGTTCGGTGTCGATGGCGTTGACGCCCAGCACGGCCACGTCCAGCGTTATCTCGCCGAGCACTCCACTGGCCAGCGGGCCGGTCAGCTCGTACGACTGGGGCCGGGCGACCCCGCCGGTGACCACCATCTTGATCTGCGGCCGGATCACCAGCTCGTTGGCGATGTTGAGGGCGTTGGTCACCACCGTCAGCGTCGGCTGCCCCGACGCCCCGCCGGCGCCCTCCCCCACCAGGTCCGCCCGGACGGCGAGCGAGCGGGCCACCTCGGTGATGGTGGTGCCGCCGGTGAGCCCGACCACCTCGCCGACCGCGACCAGGTCGGCGACGGCGCGGCCGATGGCCTGCTTCTCGGGGGCGTTGCGGCCGGTCTTGTAGCGGAGGGCCAGCTCGTAGCTGACGCCGTGGGCGACCGCGCCGCCCCTGGTCCGGGTGAGCAGCTGCTGCTCGGCGAGCTGGTCCAGGTCCCGCCGAATGGTCGCGGCCGAGACGTCCAGCGTCTTCGCGGCGTCCTCGACGTCCACCCGGCCGTGCTTACCTACGAGTTCCAGCAGTGCGTTCCACCGGGCATCCCTGGACAAGAGAGTTCTCCTCACACGTCCGGGCTGCGTGCGCCCATCCCCTTGGGCGCGATCACCGGACAGCCGCAAGCGTCGCACAAGGCTCCGGCGAGTCAAGCCCTCTGCAAGCGGAATGCTTGATAATGCTCGGTCCTCGCGGGTAACGTGCGTAAACGAGCATCCCATCACCAGTACGGAGTGCAAAAGTGTCATTTGTCGAGATCGAGATCGCCAGTCAGCCGGAGTGCTGGCGCCGCGCAGCGGAGCTGGCGCAGAGTCACGCGGCCGTGCTGCCCGCGCCCGGCGAGCGCGTCGCCGTCGTCGGCTGCGGCACCTCGTTCTACATGGCTCAGGCATACGCCTCGCTCCGTGAGGAATCCGGACAGGGCGAGACCGATGCCTTCGCCGCGTCCGAGTTCCCCTCCCGCCGCCGCTACGACCGGGTCGTCGCGCTCACCCGCTCGGGCACCACCACCGAGGTGCTCGAACTCCTCGGCCGGCTGCGCGGCACCACCCCCACGGTGGCCGTCACCGCCGACCCGGAGACCCCCGTGATGACGACCGCCGACGCGGTCGTCGTCCTGGACTTCGCCGACGAACAGTCCGTCGTCCAGACCCGGTTCGCCACCACGCTGCTGACGCTGCTGCGCGCGCACCTCGGCCTGCACACCGACGCCGTGGTCCGCGACGCGGAGCAGGCGCTCGCCGAGCCGCTGCCGGAGGGCCTCGTGGACTGCACCCAGTTCACCTTCCTCGGCCGCGGCTGGACGGCCGGCCTCGCCAACGAGGCCGCGCTCAAGATGAAGGAGGCCTCGCTCTCCTGGACCGAGTCGTACGCCGCGATGGAGTACCGCCACGGCCCCATCTCCATCGCCACCGACACCACCGCCACCTGGATGTTCGGCGCCGCGCCCGAGGGCCTGCGCGAACAGCTCCTGGAGACCGGCGCCCGCTGGGTGGAGAGCGGTCTGGACCCGCTGGCCGACCTGGTCCGCGTCCAGCGCCTGGCCGTCGCCCGCGCCACCGCCCGCGGCCTCGACCCGGACGCCCCGCGCCACCTGACCCGCTCGGTGGTCCTGGCCGACGCCTGACGGGGGCGTTGCCCCCGAACCCCCAGTCCTCAAACGCCGGACGGGCTGACATGCAGCCCCGCCGGCGTTTGAGGCGCGGGGCCCGGGGCAAAGCCCCCGTCAGGACTCCTCGAAGTACGCGTCCAGGACCGCGTCGAAGCCCTCGGTCCACTCCTTGAGGCTGCCGCGGGACTCCGCCTCGACCTCGCCGTTGAACCAGCGCTTGGACGACAGGTGGACGGTCACGGTGAACCTGCGGCCGAAGCGGGCCGGCTTCAGTTCGACCGCGCCGATCTCGTCCCAGAGGAAGTCGGCCTGCTGGTCGTCCAGCGTGAACCGGACGCCCGACGGACCGGCCGAGATCGAGCCGCGCCGGTCGCTCACCTCGAACGAGGCCCCGTCGGCGGCCTCTTCGCCGCTCTCGCCGTTCTCACCGCTCTTGTCGTCCTCGTCGCTCTCGGCCTCCTCCTCGTCCTGCGCCACCGGTACCGCGTCGGCCGGCGCCTCCGCGACGGCGTCGACGGGTGCGGGCTCCTCGATGGCCTCCGGCTCCTCCTCCGCCGCGGCGGGTCGGGGGGCCGTGAGACCGGGGATGTACGCCGGGTCGGTCCCTGCGGCGTACGCGGGCTGGGTCTTGGGGTCTATGCGCTGCTCCACGGCGGGCAGTATGGCCGACGAACCTGTACGGGGCCAGTACGAGGGTGCCGGAGGGCGGGCCCGGCCGCGGGGCCCGCCCTCCGACGGTGGGGCCCCGCACCCCACGTCAGCCGGTGGCGCAGACCTCGTCGCCCAGCGAAAAGGCGTCCGGTGCCGTGTTGCCGCCGGTCAGTGTGCCGGTGAAACCGAAGCCCGCGGAGGCGCCGGGGGCGACCCTGCCGTTCCACGAGACGTTGGTGGCCGTCACCTTCGCCCCGTCCTGCGTGGGCGTGGCGTTCCACATCTGGCCGACCTTCTGCCCGTCCGGGAACGTCCAGGCGAGCTTCCAGCCGTCCAGCCCGGCGGTGCCGGTGTTGGTGAGCGTCACATCGGCCTGGAAGCCGCCGGACCACTGGTTGGTGACCTTGTACGTCACCGAACAGGCGGCGTCACCCGGGTCGGTGCCGGGGTCGGTGCCCGGATCGGTGCCGGGGTCCGTGCCCGGGTCCGTACCGGGGTCGGTGCCGCCGTCGCCGTCCGGGGAGTCGCCGTACAGGATCCCGCGCCCGTTGGTGGACACGTAGACCCGGCCGAAGACGCGCGGGTCACCGGTGATCGCGGCGCCGGTCCAGCCCCACTGGTGGGCGTCGTCGTTGATACGGGTCCAGGTGGCGCCCGCGTCCGTGGACCGGAAGATGCCGCGCACCCCGCCGATCTTCGCGGAGACGAAGAGCGTGTCGTACGAGGCCCCGGTGGCCGCCTTGCCGAAGCCCACCGCGTCGGCCTGCTCGACACCGGTCAGCTTGGTGAAGGTCGCCCCGGAGTCGGTGGAGTGCCACAGGCCGTACGTGCCCGTGGCGCTGCCGCCCGCGAGCCAGATGTCGCCCTCGGTGCCGGGCACGGCCTTGAAGCGGACGTTGTCCTCGGCGGGCAGACCGCTCGACGCCTTCGCCGTGAACGTCGCGCCGCCGTCCGTCGATACGTAGAAGGTGCCGGCCTTGTACCCGTAGAACTTCTCCGGGTTCTCGCGGTCCGACTCGACCGTCGCGCCCTGCGGTATCCCGGTGGACGCCGACCACGAACTCCCGTACCCGGTCGTGTGGTACACCCCGGTGCCCTCGGGGCTCCAGACGAATCCGCTCGCGTCGGCCGCCGCCGCGACGGTGCCGCCGCCGGTCACCCCGGACGGCTCGGAGCCCTGGAACCAGTTGGAGCCGTTGTCCGTGGAGAAGCCGATGTGCGGGGCGGCGTCGGCGCTGCCGACCCGGACCACCGTGTTCGGGCTGCTCTCGGCGAAGTCGAGGCTCGTGGTGGAGGTCAGGCTGGGCGAGGTGAACATCATGTCCGGCACGGCGTCGAGGTCGGTGTGCCGGAAGCCCCCGATGTCACCGAGCGCACTGAGCAGCGGCGCCCCGGACGGCGGGCTGGCCAGGTCGTTGACGGCGGTCTCCTCCAGGCCCTTCACCATCGGCGTGATGGTGAACTGGCTGCCGGAGTCCCACTTGGTGAGGTTCTCGGTGCCGTAGACCGTCGCGCCGGTGCCGTACATCATGCGGTCCGAGTCGAACGGGTCGATCTCCAGCGCCTCCGTCATCCAGCCCAGCTTGGGCGTGGTCTCCGGCGGCGACGGGTTGGCGCCCCAGGTCAGCCAGGGCACCGAGGAGACGTCCTGGGTGAAGCGGTTGGAGCGGTTGGGGTAACTGGTGTAGTCCCACGCCTGCGTCCAGGTCGCCCCGCTGTCCGTGGAGCGGAAGATCTGGGTGTCCGGCCACCAGGAGCTGTACGCGGTCGCCATGACCGTGCCGGGGTGCTGCCGGTCCACGGTGAGCCCGCTGAAGCCGTAGTAGGTGTCCGCCTCGGCGACCGGGCTGACGTCCTTCCACTCCCCCGTCGCGGTGGTGTACCGCCAGATCTGCCCCTTGCCGCCGTCGTAGGGTCCGCCGGTATCGCTCAGGGTGAGATAGAGGTAGCCGTTCTCGGAGTCGAGTACGCCCTTGTGCGCCAGGTATCCGGTCGGCTGCCCGGCGATCCGCGACCAGGTGGCCCCGCCGTCCGTGGAGCGGTAGACGGTGTTCTCCTTGTCGGCGACGCCGACGTAGATGTCCTGGGTCGCGCTGCCCGCGCTCCCGGTCCGCTCGTCGAACGTCACCCAGACGATGCCCTGGTTGTCGTTGCCGTAGCCGCTGGTGTCGGTGGGGTCCTGGGAGTAGTTGCCCGGGTTGGGGAAGGCCGTGACCTCGGACCAGGTGGCCCCCGAGTCGGTGGACCGCCACAGGCCGTTGCCGCTGGGCGCGCCGAGGTAGAGCACGGAGTTCTTGTTCGGGTCGACCGCGAGGCGTTCACCCATGCCCCGGCCCGGCATGTTGCCGCCGAGCTTGAACGGCAGCGTGCTCGCCTTCCAGCTGGCGCCCCGGTCCGAGGAGCGCAGGACCGCGCCGTTGGTGGGGTCCCAGTCATTGGTGTACGTGCCCACGGCGGCGTACACGTTGTCCGGGTCGACGGAGTCCGAGGCGAGGCTCACCACCCCGGTCCAGCCCCAGTGGTCCCAGTCCACCCAGTCGAGCAACGGGGTCCACCGCTTGCCCGACTGGTCCCAGCGGTAAGCGCCGCCGATGTCGGTGCGGGCGTAGGCGAGGTTCTTCTCGGACCGGTTGAAGACGATCCCGGGGACGAACCCGCCGCCGTCGATGCGGACGTTCTTCCAGTCGTACGTGTCCGCCGCGAGGGACACATCGGATGCCTGCGCGGTGGTGGTGGCGTCACTGTCCCGCGCCGACGCCGGCGCACCGGCGGCGAACAGCCCGGCGGTGAGAGTGAGCGCCGCCATCACGGCAGCGAGGGGTCTTGCGCTTCTGCGCACGGAAACGTCTCCTCCGAACAGGACCGCCGGCAAAGGCGGTTAACGGCGTGAACGGATGTGGGAGCGCTCCCATTTCGCGTCCCGATGGTAGCGGCGCCGCCCCTCCGGGAAAAGGGCGGGCGCAAAGTTCATCGGATGACTCATGAGGGCGTGAGGGCGACGCATGCGGGGCCGGTGGCGGCCCCGGGCCTGCTCAGTACCAGCCGGACGACCCGGGCGGGTCGCAGAGTTCGAGCACGACCTCGCCGGCCACGGAGGTCCGGCCGCCGGCCGGGCGCACCCGGTCGCCGACGTTCACCAGATGGGGGGCCGCGCCCACGATCCGGCAGCGGTAGACGAAGCCCTCGGGGAAGCGGACCAGGGACTCGTTGCGCATCACGCGCGAGTAGCGGTTCACCACACTGGACCGCACGACGACCCCGTAACCGTCGCTGTGCGCGGATTCGAGGTCGCTCGACGCGCAGACGGGGCACAGGAGTTTGCGGAAGGAGGCGGTGTGGCACCAGCGGCACACCTGGTAGACGAGCCCTTCCTGACTGTGCGGCTCCACCGCCTCACGGGCCGGCCGCCCCACCACGTCGATTCCGGTACTGAACACGTTCCGCCTCCCGCGCTCGACTCGGTACGCCGCACCTTCGGCGACGGCACACCGGCACCGTATGGCACTTAGTTCCAGGAGTAAAGGCACTCAGTGCCGCAAAGTGTGGGCCGGGGCCCTAGGCACTGCCGAGCGCGGACTCGATGTGCTGCACCACGCGCCACATCGGGGCGCCCTTGCGGGCGACCATGACGATCACTTCGTCGTCGCCCACGCCCACGGCCCCGGGCGGTGCCGGAAGCACCGGGACCGACGCGGCAGGGCGCTCCCCCGCCTCGCTCCACACCGCGCGGACCAGCTCCAGCGCACGGTCCACCTCGGCGCCCGCGTCGCCCTCGCCGCCCGAACGCAGCCACGACCGCAGCCCGTTGTTGTGCGCGGCGACGACCGAGGCCGCGATCACCTCGGCGCGCAGCGAGGCGTCCGGGCCGGCGGCCGGGTCGTCGGCCCACCGCCGGTCCAGATAGCCGGCGAGGGTCCGCTCGTAGCGGCGCACCACGGACAGCTCGTACGTGCGCAGCCCCGGCACCTCACGGGTGAGCCGGTAGCGCTGGACGGAGAACTCGGGGTTCTCCGCGTACATCCGCAGCACCAGACGGGCCGCGTCGCACACCGTGGAGACCGGGTCGCCGTCCTCGGCCGCGCCCAGGAACGCGGTCATGTCCGCGAGGCACCGCTCGTGGTCCGGGAAGACCGCGTCCTCCTTGGAGGGGAAGTAGCGGAAGAACGAGCGCCGCCCCACCCCCGCCCTGGCGACGATGTCGTCCACCGTGGTCCGCTCGAACCCGCGCTCCAGGAACAGCGCGAAGGCCGCCTCGGCGAGCACATCACGCATGGGGGGCTTCTTGGCCGGCCGCCGGTCTTCGGTCATGCCGGAAACGTAACACCGAAAGCAGCCATCCGGCACTGGGTACCTTTACGAAGGGTACTGAGTGCCATAGGATTCCCTCAGAAGACCACCAGGTACAGGGAGAGCCGGCGTGAGCTTGAGGATCGTTGTCACTGTGAAGTACGTGCCCGACGCGACCGGTGACCGGCATTTCGCCGATGACCTGACGTTGGACCGTGAGGATGTCGACGGTCTGCTGTCGGAGCTGGACGAGTATGCGGTCGAGCAGGCGTTGCAGATCGCGGACGCGGCGGATGACGCGGAGGTCACTGTGCTGACGGTGGGTCCGGAGGATGCCAAGGACGCGTTGCGCAAGGCGTTGTCGATGGGTGCGGACAAGGCGGTTCACGTCGAGGACGACGGTCTGCACGGTACGGATGCGCTGGGGACGTCGTTGGTGCTGGCGAAGGCGGTCGAGGAGACCGGGTACGACCTGGTGATCTCGGGGATGGCGTCGACGGACGGCACGATGGGTGTGGTTCCGGCGCTGCTGGCGGAGCGGCTGGGTGTGCCGCAGGTGACGTTGCTGTCGCAGGTGTCCGTCGAGGGTGGTGTGGTGCGGGGGCGTCGTGACGGGGACAGTGCGTCGGAGGAGCTGGAGGCGTCGCTGCCGGCGGTGGTGTCGGTGACCGACCAGTCGGGTGAGGCCCGTTATCCGTCGTTCAAGGGGATCATGGCGGCGAAGAAGAAGCCGGTGAAGTCCCTGGATCTGGACGACCTGGGGATCGACGCGGACGAGGTGGGTCTGGCGGGTGCGTGGACCGCGGTCGATTCCGCGACCGAGCGTCCGGCCCGCACCGCGGGCACGATCGTGAAGGACGAGGGCGAGGGCGGCAAGCAGCTGGCCGAGTTCCTGGCCGGCCAGAAGTTCATCTAGCCCCGGCTGTTCCCTCACCACCCCCGCCTACTTCGTACACGCAGGAGATTGAAGTCCCATGGCTGAAGTTCTCGTCTATGTCGACCACGTGGACGGTGCCGTCCGCAAGCCCACCCTGGAGCTGCTGACGCTCGCCCGCCGCATCGGCGAGCCCGTCGCCGTCGCCCTGGGCAACGGCGCCGCGGACACCGCCGACGTGCTTGCCGAGCACGGCGCGGTCAAGGTGCTGACCGCCGACGCCCCCGAGTTCGCCGAGTACCTCGTGGTGCCGAAGGTGGACGCCCTCCAGGCCGCCTTCGACGCCGTGTCCCCGGCCGCCGTACTGCTGTCCTCCTCCGCGGAGGCCAAGGAGATCGCGGCCCGCCTCGCGGTCCGTATCGGTTCCGGCATCATCACCGACGCCGTCGATCTGGAAGCCGGCGACGAGGGCCCGGTCGCCACGCAGTCCGCGTTCGCCGCCTCGTACACGACCAAGTCCCGTGTCTCCAAGGGTGTTCCGGTCATCACGGTCAAGCCGAACTCCGCCCCGGTCGAGCCGGCCTCGGCCGCCGGTGCCGTCGAGACCCTCGCGGTCACCTTCTCGGCGCAGGCCACCGGTACGAAGGTGCTTTCGCGTACGCCGCGTGAGTCGACGGGCCGTCCGGAGCTGACGGAGGCCGCGATCGTGGTCTCCGGTGGCCGCGGCGTCAACGGCGCGGAGAACTTCGCGGTCATCGAGGCCCTCGCGGACTCGCTGGGTGCCGCGGTGGGCGCCTCGCGCGCCGCCGTGGACGCGGGCTGGTACCCGCACACCAACCAGGTCGGCCAGACCGGCAAGTCCGTCTCCCCGCAGCTCTACATCGCCTCCGGCATCTCCGGCGCGATCCAGCACCGGGCCGGGATGCAGACCTCGAAGACCATCGTCGCGGTCAACAAGGACGCCGAGGCCCCGATCTTCGACCTCGTCGACTACGGCGTCGTCGGCGACCTCTTCGACGTCGTCCCCCAGCTCACCGAGGAGATCAACACCCGCAAGGGCTGACACTCCCTCACCTGCGGTACCCGGCCGGGGCGTTGAGCGCGGACGTTCCGCTCACCGTCCCGGCCGGGCTCGTTTCAGCCGAGCAGTTCCTCCACCAGGCCGGCGGCCCGGTGGGTGCCGCCCTCCGCGCGGGCGTCGTCGCGCAGCCGCGCCGAGCGCCGGGCGACCTCGGGGTCGTTGACGAGCGCGCCGAGGGCTTCGCGCAGCGCCTCGGGGGTGGCGTCGTCGGTGTCGATACGGCGGGCGACCCCCAGCTCCACGAGCTGGTCCGCGTTCATGAACTGGTCGACGCCCTGCGGCACGGCGATCATCGGCACCCCGCTGTACAGCCCCTCGGAGCTGCCGCCCATCCCGGCGTGCGTGAGGAAGGCGTCCGCCTGCTGAAGGATGGCCAACTGCGGCACCCACCGGTGGACCTCGACGTTGCCGGGGACGGTGCCCAGCTCCGCCGGATCCGTCTGCCTGCCGATCTGGAGCACGACGTGCCACCCGGGCAGATCCCCGTACGCCGCCAGGCAACTGCGGTAGAACTCCGGGCGGTTGGTGTACGCGGACCCCAGCGAGATCAGCAGCACCTTGTCCGCCCCGGCGGGCCGGGTCCAGGTCTGCTCCTCGCCGCGCCCGGCGAAGCACGGCCCGACGAACGTGACGGTGCCGGTGTCGACGTCGTCCGCATGGGGCTGCATCGCCCGGGGGATCAGGGCCAGGGTGTGGTCGGGGCGGCCGACGAAGGCGTCCATGTCCCGCGTGGTCGCACCGGAGCCGGCCAGCCACTCGGTGAACCTCGCACGGTACGCGTCGGCCCCCGGCAGCGCCCACAGCTGGGCCGCCACGTCCTTCTCGTAACTCCGCCAGCCGACGAAGGTCGGGTAGAGCTGCATCAGGCGGCGGTTCTGCGACTCGGCCAGCACCCGTGCCGGGTACGCGCCGATGTCGTACAGGTACAGGTCCGCCGGGTCCTCGTCGTAGACGGCGCGCAGCTGCGGCAGGGCCTGGACCGCGTCGTCCAGGAAGAGGCCCATCGCGGCGATGGGGTCGTCCGGCCAGTTGCTGTCCCCGACCGGGAGCACGGAGGTGTACGGCACGAAGGTGGCGCCGGTGGCCTCGATACGCTCGGCCATCACGGGGTCGTTGGCGTAGGTGACGCGGTGGCCTCGGGCGACCAGTTCGCGGATGACCTCGATGCTCGGCAGGACATGGCTGACGGCGGGGATGCCGACCATGGCGATATGGGCACGGCGACGTGTCATGGGAAATCACTCGTTTCAGTTCTACGGCGGAAGGGGACACGGCAGACCGGCGCGCCGCCACTCCGGCGAGGGCCGGTCGGTGGGCGCGCGGACACGGTGTGCCGGACGGGGTCGGGGGCGAGCCCCGGCCGCGTCAGCCGTAGAGCTGGACGATGTTCATACGGCGACCCTAGCCGCCGGCCGGTCCGCGCGCACGGGGGTTTTCCGTGGGCGCGGACCGGCCGGCGGGGGCGGACGACGGGGTCAGGGCTGGATCGGCATCGACCAGCAGTTGGAGGTGGCGCGCTTGCCGGCGAGGCGGTCGGTCATCCAGGAGATGGCGTCGCCCTGGTCGGTGATGAGCGGCACCATGTGGTTGGTGAGGATCTTGTCGCCGAGGTTGGGCAGGATGACGGCGTCGTAGGTGACGTCGCCGCCCTTGCGGCACCAGTCGACGGCGAGCTGACGCGCCTGGGCGTGCGGCACGATGTCGTCCTGGATGCCGGTCGCCACCCGCACCGGGCCGGCCGGCGTGAGGGTGCCTATCCGCTGCTTGTCGAGCGCGGCCTGCGCCTTGGGCTCGGCGGCGATGATCTCGCCGAGGGACTTGCCGGTGGTGGTCCACTTGGAGCTCTTGGCGAAGCCGTAGCCGAGGATCGCGTCGCCGACGCACATGGTGGAGGCGTTCTTCAGCGCGGTGCGCCCGGCGTCGTTGATGTTGGCCTCCACGACCTCGCGGAGGTCCGCGTCGGCCTGGGCGAACCCGTTGATCGACCAGGCGAGGGCGCCGGCCAGGGCGCTGCCGTCGATGCCCTTCATCGTCGCGGTCAGGTCGGCGGGCGGCGCCCCGGCATAGGTGCCGGCCAGCTGGATCTCGGGGGCGTACGAGGGCTGGAGCTCGGCGGCCGAGGCACTGGCCCCGCCGCCCTGGCTGTAGCCGTACAGACCCGTGCGGGACGCGGCCGTGAGCGAGGTGGCGGGCAGCCGGTGCGCGGCACGGACCGCGTCCAGCAGCGCGTGGCCCTCGTCGACCCGGTTGACGTAGGTGTGCAGCCGGTCGGTGGTGCCGAGGCCCACATAGTCGGTGACGACGACCGCGACACCGGCGGACAGGAGCCGGTAGACGGAGAGGGTCTCGTAGCCGATCGACACGGACTCGGGGGTGACGGCCAGCGGGTGCTGGAGGGCCAGCGAGGGCGCGCACTGGTCGCCCTGGCCCATCGTGCCGGAGGCCAGCGCCACCAGCGGGCGGGCGCCGCCGCCCTTCCAGGCGGCCGAGGGTTCGATGTAGGCGCCGGTCACCGCGGCCGGCTGCCCGTTGGAGTCGGTCGTCCGGTACATGAGGCGGGTCGCGGTGCCCGGCATCGGGCGGCCGTCCAGGCCGGGGAGGCCCAGGCCGAGCGGCAGGGGCTCGGTCCGTATCAGCTCCCCGTTGGTGGCGGGCAGTTGGGCGGGCGGGTTGTAGAACGCGGGGATGGTCACGCCCCGGGAGACGACGGGTTCGGTTCCGTCCGTGGCCGACGCGGGCGCCGCGTACGCGGCCACACACGCGGCGGCGGTCACGGCGACGGCGGCGGCGCGCAGGGTGCGGGCGCCGGGGCGGCGGGTGGGGGGTGTGAAGAAGGTGGAACGCGAACGGCTGTCCTTGCGGCTCACAGCTCACTCCTCGCTCTGCTTCGAATGGCGGGTGAGCGCAAGCTAACAGCGGGGATTACCGGTGGTAACCCGTCAGTAAGTTACGCATTGGTAACTATCATCGGCGACCGAACTCGTGCTCCTGGCGGCCACGTTGCTTAGGGTGGGCGCGAGCTGATCATCCGCAGCCTCCCGCACCCTGGAGTTGGCCATGTCCCGACCGGAGAACGACACCACCGCCCCGCTCATCGACACCAGCAAGCCGCATCCCGCGCGAATGTACGACTGGTTCCTGGGCGGCAAGGACAACTACCCGGTGGACGAGGCCATGGGCCGCCAGATGCTGGCCGTCGAGCCGAACGTCCCGGTGATGGCCAAGATCAACCGGGCCTTCATGCACCGCGCCACCCGCTGGCTCTCCACCCAGGGCGTCCGCCAGTTCCTCGACATCGGCACCGGCATACCCACCGAACCCAACCTGCACCAGGTGGCCCAGGCGGCCGAACCCGGCACCCGGGTCGTCTACTGCGACAACGACCCCATCGTGCTGGCCCACGCCGAGGCCCTGCTCAAGGGCACGCCCGAGGGCGTCATCGACTACGTGCAGGCCGACGCGCGCAACGTCGAGACCATCCTCGAACACGCGGGCAGGACACTGGACTTCGGCAAGCCGGTGGCCCTGTCGATGATCGCGCTGCTGCACTTCGTGAGCGACGAGGACGGCGCGTACGAGCTGGTGAGCCGGCTGACCGACGTCCTCGCGCCCGGCAGCTACATGGTCATCTCGCAGATCACCGCCGACTTCCACCCGGAGGAGGCGCGCCAGGTGGACGAGATGTACAAGGCCAACACCCTGACGCTGGCGCCGCGCACCCGCGCGCAGTTCGCCTCGTTCTTCGACGGGCTGGAGATCGTGGAGCCCGGCATCGTCGCCGCCGAGGCCTGGCACCCCGAGCTCGGCGAGCCGGTCCCCGGCACCGGCGAGGTCATCACCCCGGGATACGTGGCGGTCGGCCGCAAGCCGTAACGCGCACACCCCATCAGCACCGGCCCGGTGGGCACTTGGCGCGCGGACCGTTCGCGCCGGGTGTCACCGGGCTGTGTGATGATGCACGGAAAATCGGACCGGCCGGGGGTGCCGGGAGGAGCGGGAGCGCAGCGTGGACAAGGGTGGGTCCTCCATACCGGACGAGGAGTGGGAGCGCTTCCTGCGCGAAGCCGAGGCCGGGACGCCCGGCGCCCCCGAGGAGCCGTCCGCCCGCGCCCGGATGGTGACCCGGCGGCTGCGCGAGGAGCCCGGCCCGCCCCAGGGGTGGCGCACCCACGAGCCGCCCCGCCGGCGCCGTGGCAGGGCCTGGTACGTGGTGGGCCTGCTGGTCGTCGTCGCGCTGTTCGTCGTGGCGCTGGACCCCGGCCGGGTGACCGGCTGGCTCGGCTTCGACGGCGGGGGCGGGTCCGCGGCGGCGTCCGGGCAGCCCACCCTGGACGACCCGTTCAAGGGGTCACCGGCGGAGCACTGGGCGGCGGGGACGGCCGGGATCACGATGCCGTCGGCGCGGGCGACCGGGTGGATGAGCGAGAAGCAGGTGGCCGACGCGCTCGACAGCAGCCTGGCCTTCCTCTCCGACTCCGGGCTCGATCCGGCCGTGCTGCGCGGGGAGCGGCCGGTGAAGGCGATCGCGGCCCTCAACCCGAAGCAGGCCGACGTCAGGGAGTACCTGGCGAACGCCTTCGACACCCCGGACCGGGAGAACGACCCGCTGACACTCTTCAGCCGCTTCGATCCGTCGTACGCACGCCTCGCCGGTGATGTGATCAAGACGCGCGGCGGGATCACGTACCGGGAGGGCGAGCGCGGCGCGGTCGAGGTGACCGCCGATGTCACCTTCGTCTACGCCGTCGTGCGGGCGTCCGGGGACAGCGACGAGGTCGCCCGTACGATCGCCCGCCGCGAGATCGTGATGAGCTGGGACGACCCCGGCAAGGTGCTCATCGAGCCGGGGACCTTCTCGCTGAAGGCGTACCGGGTGGACTCCGCCAACGGCGGCTGCTCGAACACCACCGGCTACTTCCGCCCCGAGTTCGCGAAGGAGCGGGGGCCCTCGGACGACGGCACGAAGGTCGACCCGTACGAGCGGGGCACGTCGATGGACGAGCGGATGCGGGACCGGGACGCCTCGGACTGCGGCACGGCCACCCGTACCTGACGCGGACCGGCCGGCCCGCTGATCCCGGGCGTGCCGCTCCCCCGCGTCGTACGCTTCCGCACGTGACCAGCAAACCCGACGCGGCGCAGAATCTGCGCGACCTCGCCCGGCTGCGCCGGGTCCGGGACCGGATCGACCGCGAGTACGCCCAGCCGCTGAACGTCGAGGCCCTGGCACGCGGGGCGCACATGTCGGCGGGCCATCTGAGCCGCGCGTTCAAGCGGGCGTACGGGGAGTCACCGTACGGCTACCTGATGACACGGCGCATCGAGCGCGCGATGACGCTGCTGCGCCGGGGGGACATGAGCGTGACCGAGGTGTGCTTCGCGGTCGGATGCTCCTCGCTCGGCACGTTCAGTACGCGTTTCACGGAGCTGGTCGGGATACCGCCGAGCGTCTACCGGCAGGAGGCGGCGCAGGCGACCGCGGGGATGCCGTCGTGCGTGGCCAAGCAGGTGACCCGGCCGGTCAGGAATCGAGAAGCACCGCTGCCGGGTACGCCGCTAGCGTGAAACGTGTCCGGGCGGACCGTCCGGGCGCACGGGGAAGGCAGCCGGTGGAACCGGCTGCGACGGGGCCGCGCGACGGTTCCGCCGATCCAGGGAGACACATGAGCAGGGCCGGAGCCACGCAGCCGCACATCGCCGACAGCCACGATCTGATCCGTGTGCACGGGGCACGCGTGAACAATCTGAAGGACGTCAGCATCGAGATCCCGAAGCGCCGGCTGACGGTGTTCACGGGCGTCTCCGGGTCCGGCAAGAGCTCGCTGGTGTTCAACACCATCGCCGCCGAGTCGCAGCGGCTGATCAACGAGACGTACAGCGCCTTCGTGCAGGGGTTCATGCCCACGCTGGCCCGGCCCGAGGTGGACGTCCTCGAAGGGCTGACCACCGCGATCATCGTCGACCAGCAGCGGATGGGCGGCGACACCCGCTCCACGGTGGGCACCGCCACCGACGCCAACGCCATGCTGCGCATCCTCTTCAGCCGCCTCGGCACCCCGCACATCGGCCCGCCCAGCGCGTACTCGTTCAACACCGCATCGGTGAAGGCGAGCGGTGCGATCACCGTCGAGCGCGGCAACAAGAAGGCCGTGAAGGCGACCTTCAGCCGCACCGGCGGCATGTGCACCGAGTGCGAGGGCCGGGGCACGGTCTCCGACATCGACCTCACCCAGCTCTACGACGACTCCAAGTCCCTCGCCGAGGGCGCGTTCACCATCCCCGGCTGGAAGTCCGACAGCTTCTGGACCGTACGGGTCTACGCGGAGTCCGGCTTCCTCGACCCGGACAAGCCGATCGCGAAGTTCACCAAGAAGGAGATGCGGGACTTCCTGTACCGGGAGCCGACCAAGGTCAAGGTCGAGGGCGTCAACCTCACGTACGAGGGGCTGATCCCCAAGATCCAGAAGTCGTTCCTGTCCAAGGACAAGGACGCGCTCCAGCCGCACATCCGGGCGTTCGTGGAGCGCGCGGTCACCTTCACCACCTGCCCCGCCTGCGAGGGCACCCGGCTCAGCGAGGGCGCCAGGTCCTCGAAGATCGCGGGCATCAGCATCGCGGACGCCTGCGCGATGCAGACCAGCGACCTGGCGGCCTGGATCGCCGGCCTGGACGAGCCCTCGGTCGCGCCGCTGCTCACCGCGCTGGAGCAGACCCTCGACTCGTTCGTGGAGATCGGCCTCGGCTACCTCGCGCTCGACCGGCCCGCGGGCACCCTGTCCGGCGGCGAGGCGCAGCGCGTCAAGATGATCCGCCACCTCGGATCGTCGCTGACCGACACCACGTACGTCTTCGACGAGCCCACCGCCGGGCTGCACCCGCACGACATCCAGCGGATGAACAACCTGCTGCTGCGCCTGCGCGACAAGGGCAACACGGTCCTGGTGGTGGAGCACAAGCCGGAGACGATCGCGGTCGCCGACCATGTCGTGGACCTCGGCCCCGGCGCCGGTACGGGCGGCGGCACCGTCTGCTTCGAGGGCACCGTCGACGGGCTGCGCGCCTCGGACACCGTCACCGGCCGTCACTTCGACGACCGCTCCACGCTCAAGGCTCAGACCCGCGAGCCCACCGGCGCGCTGGAGGTGCGCGGTGCGACGGCGAACAACCTGCGCGGGGTCGACGTGGACATCCCGCTCGGTGTGCTGACCGTCGTCACGGGTGTCGCCGGGTCCGGCAAGAGCTCGCTGATCCACGGCTCCGTGGCCGGCCGGGAGGGCGTGGTGACCGTCGACCAGAGCGCGATCCGCGGCTCGCGGCGGAGCAACCCCGCCACGTACACCGGGCTGCTCGACCCGATCCGCAAGGCGTTCGCCAAGGCCAACGACGTGAAGCCGGCCCTGTTCAGCGCCAACTCCGAGGGCGCGTGCCCGACGTGCAACGGCGCGGGCGTCGTCTTCACCGACCTCGCGATGATGGCGGGCGTCGCCACGGTCTGCGAGGAGTGCGAGGGCAAGAGGTTCCAGGCGTCGGTGCTGGAATACCGGCTCGGCGGGCGGGACATCAGCGAGGTGCTCGCCATGCCCGTCGCCGAGGCCGAGGAGTTCTTCGGCTCCGGTGAGGCCCGTACGCCGGCCGCGCACCGGATCCTGGAACGGCTCGTGGACGTCGGGCTCGGCTATCTGAGCCTCGGCCAGCCGCTGACCACGCTCTCCGGCGGCGAGCGGCAGCGGCTGAAGCTGGCCACGCACATGGGCGAGAAGGGCGGGGTGTACGTGCTCGACGAGCCGACCACCGGCCTCCACCTCGCGGACGTGGAACAGCTCCTCGGGCTGCTCGACCGGCTGGTGGACTCCGGCAAGTCGGTCATCGTCATCGAGCACCACCAGGCCGTGATGGCGCACGCGGACCGGATCATCGACCTGGGCCCCGGCGCCGGCCACGACGGCGGCACGGTCGTCTTCGAGGGCACGCCCGCCGACCTGGTCGCCGCCCGCTCCACCCTCACGGGAGAGCATCTCGCGCAGTACGTGGGTGCCTGAGCGGGGCCGTGCGCCCGCCCCGGTCCTGCCTAGGATGCGGGCATGACCGACCGTGTGCTGGAGCTGCTGCGCAGCCGCCCCGAGCTGGCCGAACTCGCCGCCTTTCCCTTCGACTTCGATGTGGAGCGGGCCTCGCACGTCGAGGCGGTGCACCTGGCGTCCGGAGGGGAGCTGGAGCCGATCGCGGGGGACGCCACCGGGGGCACGTACTTCCTGTGCGGGGGTACGGCGGTGCTGTACGCCTCCTCCGAGGGCGATGCCGTCCTGATCGCCGACAGCGTCTCCGAGGCGCTGGAGATGCTGGTGCGGCTGCCCGGCTGGTGCGAGGGCCTGAGCGCCGGTCTCGACGAGGAGGGCCTGCGGGCCGCCGTGGACGCGGGGGACGCGGAGGCCCGGGAGGAGTTCGCACCCGAACTGGACGCCCAGCGTGCCGCGTTGCTCGAAGGTCTGGGGCTTCCGGAGCGGCCGCTCACCGAGCTGTTCGCCCTGGCGGAGGCGGCCGCCCGGCGCACCGAGCCGGATCATCTGCTCCTCAACTCCGCGGAGCTGTGCGCCTACCGGCTGAGCGAGGAGTACCGCGTGTGCCTGCGGGACGTCGTCCTCGGCCCCGGCCGGGCGGCGCTGGGGCGGCTGTGCGCCGGTGACATCCGGGCCCGGCAGGAGGCGGACGCCGATCCGGTGCTGCGGGCGGGGGTGCTGCGGGCCGCGTGGGAGGACCGCCGCGACGGCGATCTGCCCCTGCTGCGCCGTCTGCTGGAGCGGGAGGACGCGGAGCGCGGCGAGTCGTACGAGGAGCGTCTGGTCGCGGCGGCGCTGGTGGCGGCGCACGGGCGGGACGAGGATGTCGCACTGCTGCGGGCGGCCACCTCGGGGCGGGTCACCGATGCCGTCTCGGCGGTGGAGTGGGCGCGCGAGCGGGAGGCGAAGGGGCCGGACGCGTTCACCTGGGTGGAGCTGGCGAGCCGTCAGGGGCGGTCGGCGCATGCGCGGGTGGAGCTGATCCGGATGCTGGACGACACCGGGCCGCAGGCGGACCGGCTGCGGGCGCTGAGCCGGGCGCTGGAACGCCTCGGCGACCACGCGCAGGCGGCCCGAGCCCAGTTCAACCTGCTCTCGCTCCAGGACACGTCCCGCGACCGCGCGGTGGAGGCGTACGTGCTCGCCCGGGTGGAGCGGGGCAGGGGCGATCTCGGCGCGGCGGGGCGGGCGTTGGAGCGGGCGCGGGCCGCCGTCGGGATCGGTGGCGACGACGGCGGCGGTCGCGGTCGCGGCGTACCGGACGACACGGTCGCGCAGTGGCACCGGCGCGGCCTCGGCCGGCACCTCGCGGAACAGCACCTCGAACTCGTGCTGGCGGCGGCGGAGTCGGGGGACGCGGAGCTGGCAGGGGCGACGATGGAGCAGGCCCGCGCGCTGCTGGACCGGATCGGCAAGGAGTCGGCCAGGGCGCTCGCCCCGCTGTCCGGGCGGGCCGCGTGGGCGGTGGCCGCCCGTACCGTCTGATCCAGGTCAAGGCGGCGTGCCGCAGGACCCATGCCCCTTTTCAGGATGGCCGGTTCACACCGGGATGGACCCGTGCGTACGGGGTGACGAATCACTCCAGATCGCCACCAACCCTTCACGGGGGACCCCTTGAAGGCGCACGGTCCACCGGGCCGCTCACCTGTGGCGATGCCCGGGACCGGGCCGGAAGGGGCCCCGACGCGAATCATCGCCTTCGCTAATCGGATGCGGGCTTTCCTCAACTGCGCACTGACCGACGGCGCTTGACGGGCCGCGTACACAGGGGGCATCCAGGTGTTCCACAGCCGGGCTTGACCGATTTCGATCGCTTCCGCACGCCTAACTGAACGCAAATTTTCACCGCTGTACGCATCCAGGGTTGTGCACTAGGCATAGGATCAAGCCGCGCAACCTGAGCCCCGTCCACCCCGCCTGTCCCATCCGCAACTGTGCACACGATGTACGAGCGTTCCCACCGACACCCCACAACCCGTTAACAGGTATCTGCGTGTCACCGATACTCAGCACCGGTTCCGGCGATGGAGCCGCGCAGTGAAAATCAATCGTCGCCTCGTCCTGCTGGTCACCGCTCCCCTCACCGTCGCGGTCGCCTTCTCGGCCCTGGCCCTCGCGCCCGCGACCAATCAGGCGCTGCAGGCGAACCGGCTGGCCGACATGGTCGATGTCGCCGCAGGCGCAGCCGATTTAACCCATCAGTTGCAGCGTGAGCGGGCGGCAGCCACCGCGCTGGTGTCCCACCAGGGGGACTCGGCCGCCTTCCAGGAGAGCGCCGAAGCGACCGACAAGAGCATCGCCACCTTCAACGGCCGGATCGGCCGGCTCTCGGAGGTGCCCGGAAGCGCCCAGGAGGCCCTGGACCGGATCGACCGCTTCACCGAGGAACTCCCCGCCCTGCGCGCCCAGGTGCGCTCCGGTTCCACCACCATCTCCGCGCTCGCCTTCGGCTACCGGATCGTGATCGCGGACCTCAACAGCTACCGCGACGGCATCGCGCAGGCCGACGGTGTCGACGCCGACATCGCCGACCGGATCCGCGCCGCCGCCGCCCTCTCGGAGGCCGCCGAGCACACCGCGCAGGAGCAGGTCACCGTCATGAGGGCGCAGGCCGCGGGCGGTTTCACCGTCGCCTCGCAGCGCACCTTCGACGCCAGCCGGCTCGGCTACACGGAGTCGACCGGGGTGATGTTCGGCCTCGGCCCCAGTGAGTGGCGGACCTGGCTGGAGCGCACCCTCTCCGGCCCGAAGGCCCTGGAGTCCCGGAAGCTCGAGGACAGGATCGGGCGCACGGACACCAGCAAGCCCATCGGCATCACCCCCAAGGCGTGGCAGAAGGCCTCCGACGACCGGCAGACACTGCTGCACCAGGTGGAGGAGCGGATCGACGAGTCCGTCGCCGCCACCGTCGACCGGGAGCGCACCAGGCTGCTGTGGACCGCCGGCGCCGAGGTCGCCCTGGTGCTGCTGACCCTGGTGGGTGTCGTCCTGGTCGCCGCACGCCTCGGCCGGGTCATGATCCGCCGGCTGCGGGACCTGCGCAATGCCGCGCACGAGGTCGCCCACACCCGGCTGCCCGCCGTCATGAGCGAGCTGTCCCAGCCCGGCGCGCTCAGCGGCTCCACGCCCGAGCAGGTCGCGGAGCGCACCGGCAACCCGGTCGAAACCACGGGCGGCGACGAGATCGGTGAGGTCGGTGAGGCGTTCAACGCCGTCCACCACGAGGCCGTACGCCTGGCCGCCGAACAGGCCCGGGTGCACGAGCAGTTCGCCGAGACCCTGGTCCGCGTCGCCCGCCGGGGCGCCCAGCTCACCAGCGTCATGGTGTCCGAGCTGGACACCGTGCAGCGCGACGAGGCGGACCCGGAGCGCATGAAGACGCTCTTCGCCCTCGACCACCTCGCCATCCGCATGGAGCGCAACACCAACAACCTGCTGGTGCTCGGCGGTTACGGCAACGCCCGGGTGCGCTCGGCCGACATCGGCTGCTCCACCGTCATCGTGGCGGCGGCCCAGCAGATCGAACGCTTCGACCGGGTCTCCCTCGGCGCCATCGAGGCGGGCATCGGCATCGCCGCCCGCTCCGTGCACGACGTGGCGCACATCCTGGCGGAGCTGCTCGACAACGCCACCCGCTTCTCGCCGCCCGACGCCCAGGTCGGGGTCGCCGTCTGGCGGCTGTGGGACCGGGCCGTCGTCCAGATCGTCGACGAGGGCGTGGGGATCTCGGCGGACCGCCGCGCCGTGCTCAACGCCGGGCTCCGCGAACCCAAGGCGGGCATCGGGGACGTACGGTCCATGGGCCTGCACGTGGTGGCACGGCTCGCCGCGCGCCACGGCATCGTTGTCGAGCTGCGCGACTCCTCGGGCCCCGGCACCATCGCCGAGGTCACCCTGCCCAAGGGCGTGCTCGCCGAGGTGTCCGAGCAGCCGGCCCCGCCGAGCGAGAACGGCTTCGAGTCGCCCCGTACGGTCGTCACCCGCCGCAAGCAGGACACCGTACGCGGACGGGTCGGCCGCCCGGTCGGCGCCGGCGCCCGCGCGGGCGCCCCGGCGGCCCCGGGCACGCGCGAGGAGCACGAGGCCCCGGCCCGTACCGAGGTCGCCGACGCACCCGCCCCGCACCCCGTGCACGACGAGCCGGTCTCGCGCATCGCCGGGGTCAGCGCCTCCGGCCTGCCGGTCCGCAAGCGCAACGCGCCCCAGCAGTGGCCCGTACGGGACAAGCGGGGCGGCACCGAGCAGCGGTCCGGCGCCGGTGCGCCGAGGCCGACCCCCCGCCGCCGGGACTCCCGGCAGGTCTCCGACGTCCTCGCGGCCTACGCCCAGGGCATCAGCCGGAGCACGAACCCCCGCGGGCGTCCCGCCAACAATGACGACACCGAACGGACCAAGAAATGACCTCACCCACCGACCTGAGCTGGATCCTGAGCGACTTCGCCGGCCGCATCCCGGAAGTCACCCAGGCGATAGCCGTGTCCGTGGACGGACTCGCGCTCGCGTACACCGGCGTGGAGCGCGATGACGCCGACCGGCTGGCCGCCATCGCCTCCGGCGTCGTCAACCTGCTGTCCGCGGCGGCCCAGCTGACCGACACCGACCCGGTGGAGCACAGCCTCACCGCCATGGAGGGCGGCTACATGTTCTCCATGGCGGTGTCCAGCGGCGCCTCGCTCCTGGTGACCACCACCAGGGACGCGGACATCGGCGAGGTCAGCTACATGATGTCCGAGCTGATCAACCAGGTCGGCGACTCGCTGTCCCCGCAGGTCCGCAGCACGCACATCTCCCCCACGCACTGACCCGGCCGTTCCCCCCACGGTCGCACCGACCCGTCCGCGGAGCCCGCTCCGCGGTCGGGTCACACCGTTGCCCGACACTCCCCCGATGAGAGTCCTCATGTTCTTCGACATATCCCGCCGCACGCGCCACCGCAGATTCGTCCGGCCGGCCGGCGCCGCCGCCCTCGCCCTCGGCCTGGCCGCCGTCACCGGATGCAGCAGCGACAGCGGGTCCGGCGACAAGACCGTCAAGGTCGGCCTGGTCGCCTCGCTGTCCGGCACCTACAAGCCCGTCGGCACCGACCTGCGGGACGGCTTCCAGCTGTACCTGAAGACGCACGACAACAAGCTGGGCGGGCGCAAGGTCGAGCTGATCGTGGCCGATGAGGGCGACGGTCCGCCCACCGCCGTGCCCGCCGCCACCAAGCTGGTCAAGAAGGACAAGGTCGACGTCCTCACCGGCCTCGTCAGCGGTGGCTCGGTCAACGCCGTCCTGCCGCTGGTCGGCCAGGCCAAGATCCCCTTCCTCGGCTCCAACGCCCGTCCCGAGGTCAAGGACCCGGAGTACGTGTGGACGACGAGCTTCATGTCCGACGAGCCGGGCAAGGCCATCGCCCCGTACGTCAAGGAGAAGGTGAACGGCCCGGTCTACGCGATCGGACCGGACTACCAGGGCGGTTACGACGAACTGCGCGGGTTCACCGACGAGTTCAAGCGCGTCGGCGGCAAGCTGGCCAACCCGGACGGCAAGACCAAGTGGACGCCGTTCCCGAAGACGACCAACTTCATGCCGTACTTCGCGGACATCGCCAAGACCGACGCCAAGGCGGTGTACTGCTTCTACGCCGGCAAGGCCGCGATCGACTTCGCCAAGCAGTACGCGCAGTCCGACATCGCCGACCTGCCGCTGTACACGGCCTTCGTCACCGAGGGCAGCGTGCTCCAGGCCGAGGGCGAGGCCGCCAAGGACATCTACTCCGTCCTGAACTACGCGCCGGACCTCGACAACGCGGCCAACCGCAAGTTCGCCGCCGACTGGACCGCCGAGCACGACACCCAGCCGACCACGTACGCGATGTCGTCCTACGACGCCGCCGCCGTGCTCGACAAGGCGATCGCGGACGCCGCGAAGAAGGGTGACGTGACCTCGGAGACCATCAACAAGGCCATCGCCGCCCTGGGCCAGATCGACAGCCCGCGCGGCAACTGGGAGTTCAGCGAGAAGGCGCACGCGCCGGTGCAGACGTGGTACCTGCGCCAGGTGCGTCCGGACGGCAACCAGCTGTCCAACGTCATGGTCCAGGACCTGGCGACGCTCGGCGGCTGACATGGAGCTTCTCGATGCCCACCTCGTGCCGGCGGTGGACGGCGTGGCCTACGGGCTGCTGCTGTTCGTGGTCGCCGCCGGCCTGAGTCTCGCGTTCGGCACGGCCGGCGTACTGAACCTCTCGCACGGCATGCTGTACGCGATCGGCGCCTACACCGGCGCCGAGCTGAGCGACGGAACCTGGGGCGGTCTCGTCCTCGGGCTCGCGGCGGGAACGGCCGCGGCGGCCCTCGCCGGGGCCGGGCTCTCCGCCGCCACGGTTCCGCTCGCCCGGCGTGGGCATCTCGCTCAGGCTCTGCTGACGTTCGGGATCGCCCTGGCCGGCGGTGATCTGCTCATCCAGTTCTTCGGGGCGGACGAACTGCCGGTGCGCGTCCCCGGCGCGCTCGACTCCTCCGTCCATCTGCTGGGCCACCGCTACCCCGCCTACCGGCTCTGCTTCATCGCGATGGCCGTCGCCCTGGCGGCCTTCGGTACGTGGGTGCTGACCCGGACCCGGGTGGGTGCGGCGGTGCGCGCGTCGGCGGACGATCCCCAGATGCTCGCCGCCACCGGCCACAACCCCCGGGCGGTGCACACCGGTGTGCTCGCGGCGGCGGGCGCGCTGGCCGGTGCGGCGGGCGTGCTCGGGGCGCCGATCATCGGCCCCGGGCCCGGCACCTCCGAGAACGTGCTGATGCTGTCCCTCGTGGTGGTCGTCCTCGGCGGGCTGCGCTCGCTGTGGGCGACGTTCGCGGCGGCGGTCGCCGTGGGCGAGGTCCAGACCCTGGGCGTCTCGGTGCTGCCGGACCTGGCGCCGTATCTGCTGTTCGCCGCGATGGCGGCGGTGCTGGTGTTCCGCTCCCGCTTCACGGAGCCGGAGGCGCACGAGGAGCGGGGCCCGTCCTCCGACCCGGTCGCCCGGCTGCGGCGGCTCCTCGCCGCGCGGTGGGAGAACCGGCCGCGCGCGGCGGCGCCGGCACCGGTCCGGGAGTCCGCCGCGGCGGCCCCCGGGCGGTTCGGCGCGTGGCTGCGCGGGGCCGGGTGGCGGCAGGCGGTCCCGCTGCTCGTGCTGCTCGCCGTCCTGTTCGCGCTGCCGGGGGTGCTCGACCCGTACAGCATCTCGCTGGCCGGGTCCGCCCTGGCGCTCGGGCTGCTCGCGGTCAGTGTCACCGTGCTGACCGGATACGCCGGTCTGCCCACGCTCGGGCAGACCGCCCCGTTCGCCGTCGGCGCGTACGCCACCGCCAACCTGGCCGACGCCGGGTGGACCGTGGGCCCGGTCCAGATCGTCCTGTCGGCGCTCGCCGCCGCGGTGTTCTCGGCGGTGACCGGGCCCGCGGTGATCCGGGCGCGGGGCACCACGGTGCTGATGATCACGCTCGCGGTCGGCGAGCTGACCAGCGCCGTGATCAACCAGGTCAAGTCCGTCACCGGCGGCGCCGACGGGCTGGTCGGCTTCCCGGCCACCCGGGCGCTGTGGGGCGGCGAGGGCATGACCGAGGAGCGCGAGCTGTATGTGTACGCGGTCGTCGTCGCCGTCGTCGCCGTCGCGCTCACGCTGCTGGTGCTGCGCTCCCCGGCCGGGAAGCTGCTGACCGGCACCCGGGGCGCCGAGGCGCGGATGCGCGCGTCCGGACACCCCGTGGGGCGCTATCTGCTGGTGGCCCACATCTGCGCCGGTGCGCTGGCCGGGGTCGGCGGCTCGCTGATGGTCACCGTGCAGCAGTACCTCTCCCCCGCCGACGTCGGCTTCGAGATCGCCGCGTTCGCCCTGCTGGCGGTCGTCATCGGCGGTACGACGTCGGTCATCGGCGCGCTGCTGGGCGCCGGGCTGATCGTCTTCACCCGGGACTGGGTCGCCGGCTCCTGGCCCGGCCACGGGCCGCTGCTGCTCGGGGCGTTGTTCATCGCCGCCGTGTATCTGCTGCCGCGCGGCCTGGCCGGTCTGCGCACCGTCGTCGGCCGCCCCTCGTCCGCCGTCTCCCCCGGGAAGGTCGCCCCATGACGCCCGCACCGAACGCCGCGCGGCCGGACTCCGTGCTCGACCTCGACCGCGTCACCCGCAGGTACGGCAGCCTCACCGCCGTCGACGAGGTGTCCCTGCGGCTGCCCGCGGGTGCCCGGCACGCCGTGATCGGCCCCAACGGCGCCGGCAAGACGACCCTGCTCAACCTCATCGCCGGCACCGACCGGCCCGACCACGGCACGATCGCGCTGAACGGTACCGACGTCACCCGCGCGTCCACGGCGAAGCGCAGCCGGCTGGGCATCGCGCGCAGCTTCCAGCAGCCGTCCGTCATCGCCGAGCTGACGGTGCTGGACAACATCGTGCTGGCCGGCTGGGCGCACCACCCCCAGCGCCGGGGCGCCTGGCGCAGCCGGTCCCGCTACCGGCTGCACACCGAGTCGGCCGGGCACCACCTGGAGACCGTCGGGCTCGCGGACCTCGCACACCGGCCGGCCTCCACCCTCTCCCACGGGCAGCGCCGCATGCTCGACCTCGCCGCGGCCCTGGCGGGCGATCCGCGGCTGCTGCTCCTGGACGAGCCGGCGGCCGGGCTGACCGACGGCGACATCGGCCGACTGCTCACGATCCTGGGCGCCCTGCCCGGGAGCGTGGCGGTCGTGCTCGTCGAGCACCACGTCGAGGTCGTCGCCCAGGTCGCCACGTCGGTGACGGTGCTGGCGGCCGGGCGGGTGCTGGTGACCGGGCCGACCGGGGAGGCGCTCGCCCACCCCGAGGTCCGCGACGCGTATCAGAACACGGCGCCGGACCTCGTCACCGGCTCCACCGAAGCGAGAGGATGACCGGTCCCCGATGCTCGAACTCACGGGCCTGACCGCGGGCTACCACGGCGGCACGGTCCTCCACGGCCTCGATCTGTCCGTGCCCGCCGGCACGGTGCACGCCGTCGTCGGCCACAACGGCGCGGGCAAGACGACGCTCGTGCACACCGTGGCCGGTCTGATGCGACCGGACGCGGGCACGGTACGGCTGGACGGCCGGGACGTCACGGGGCAGCCCGCGCACCGGATCGCCCGCGCCGGCGTCGGTCTCGTACCGCAGGGCCGCCGGGTGTTCGCCAATCTCAGCGTCGCCGAGCACCTGCGGCTCTCGTACCGGCCGCCGCGCCGGGGCGACGCCTCGCGGCCGAGTGTCTGGACGCCCGAGCGGGTGCTGGAGCTGCTGCCCCGGCTGGGCGAGCGCCGGGGCAACCGGGGCACGGACCTGTCCGGCGGCGAGCAGCAGATGCTGGCCCTGGCCCGCGCGCTGCTCGGTTCGCCGAGCGTGCTGCTGCTCGACGAGCCGACGGAGGGCCTGGCGCCGGCCCTGGTCCGTCAGGTGCACGAGCTGGTGACCACGCTGGCCGCCGAGGGCATCGCCGTACTCCTGGTGTCGCCGAGTCCGGCGACGGCGGCCCGGTGCGCGGACACGCTGACGGTGCTGACGTCGGGACGGGTGGGGCTGCGGCTGGACGGGGCCGGGGCCCGCGAGGACCCGACGGCCCTGCACGCCGCGCTGGAACTGGCGCCGACGGGCGTCTGACGTACGCGGGGAGGGGGCGCCCCTCCCCGCGTACGCGGTTACTTGACCTTCAGGCTGTGGCCGCCGAAGCCGCTGCTGCGGTCGGAGCCGCTGTTCTGCTCCTGCCACCAGGCGTCGAACTCGGGCTGGCCCATGGCCGACCAGTCGGGGGTGTGCTCGACCTGGGTGCTGCCCATCCGGCGGGCGAGGCCGACCATCGCGGAGCCGACGGCGCCGCGGCCGGCGTCGTAGCGCTCCAGCACGTCCTTCCAGCCGTCCCCGGCGATCCAGGCGGCCTCCAGGGCGGTGGCGTCCTGGAGGGCCTTCACGCTGCCGGCGCCGACGTGCGGGCGGGCCACGCTGGCGGCGTCGCCGACGAGTGCCATCCGGCCCGAGGTGTAGTGCGGGACGGCGAGGTCGTAGATGGGCTGGATGAAGGTGGTTTCGGCGGGTGTGCCGAGCACCTTGTCCGCCCAGAACGGCGGGAAGTGCTCCGCGACCAGGGCACGCAGCCAGTCGGTCAGCTCGGAGTTGAGGCGGCCGGGCGGCAGCGAGGTCGGGGTGCGCAGGTCCGGGTGGAGGCCGTCGGTCTGCGGGGGCGTGGTGTAGAGCACCCAGTTGAGGCGGTGGCCGCCGGTGCCGTCCGGGATGCGGTAGATCATGCAGTGGCCGCCGGGGAAGACGATGTTGTGGGCGTCGAGCCCGTCCGAGGGAAGGCCCTCGACATCCTCGGAGGCGCCGCGCCAGCCGATGTAGCCGGCGTACTCCGGGCTGATCCCGGGGAACATCGCCTCGCGGACCACGGAGCGGTAGCCGTCGGCGCCGATGACGAGGTCGAAGCGCTCCTCGCGCCCGTCGGCGAGCCGCAGCGTCACCCCGTCGTCCGCCGGGTCCACGGCGGAGACGACGGCACCGGAGCGGTAGTCGACGTCCGCGGGCACCCGGCGGCGCAACTCGCTCCACAGGGAGCCCCAGTTGTAGGCGCGGAACGGGAACGGCTGCTGTCCGAAGACCCGGCCGTTCGCCGCGTCGCCGTCCCGGACGCTCCACACCCGCCGGGTCAGCGGCGCCCAGGGCATCTCCGGGGCCACATATCCGGCCTCTCTCAGCTCCTCGTAGCGGTCGCTCTGCAGGGCGATCCCGACGCCCCGGTCCCGGAGTTCGGCGTCGGCGCGCTCGAAGACGGTGATCCGGTCCGCCCCTCCGCGCGACGCGGCCAGGGCCGTGGCACACCCCGCTATGCTCCCGCCGACCACGGCGATGCTGCCTCCACGCATGTCTGGCTCTCCACTCACTTGAGGTACCGGCCGGCCACCCGGCCGCACTCCCGCCGGAGCGCCGGCTGGGAAGTTCCCTTGCATTGGCGCTGGTTGGCCCGTTCCCTGCGGTCGGGGCCCGTACCGAATCCTAGCGAGGGGCCCCGGACGGGTTTGCGCCGCAGGTGGTTCCGTTTTTTCGGCCACCGATACATCGTCAGGACAGGTTTACGGTGCGCTCCTTGGTCATTTCGGATTAGGGTTCTGTCATGTCCCCCTCGCCGGTCAACTGCTCAGTCCCCCACCTGGCGGCGGCCGGCTTCGGCACCGGCCGCGACGCGCACCGAAGACGTCGCGCCGGCACCTCCCGCCGCTGAACGAGCGGCGCACCACAGCGATTCGTCCCCCCTCATCCGGCGGCCGTCCTGATCGCCGCCAGCCCCCGGACACCCGGGTACTACGGAGTACAGAAACGATGCGACACGCCCCCGGCAGCGGGTGCTCCGGCCGCGACGGTCTGGGAACCGGCACGCCCGCCGGTGCCCGCGCGCCCGGCGGAACCGTCCCCCCGATCCCCGCGAGGACCCGATGACCGAACCGATATTGATCCTGCTCGCGCTGGCGGCGGGAGCCTGCGTCTCGCTCTACTTCCTGCGCCGCGCCCGCGCCGAGAAGCGGCGGGCCGACGAGGTCCGGCAGCAGCGCGAGCAGCTCGTCCAGCAGCTGCGGGCCGCCGAGCAGTTCGTGGCGTACATCGCCCAGACCGTCGTGCAGGCGGCCGCGTCCGAGGCGCAGACAGGACGCCCCTACCAGCTGGACCTGGCGGTACCGCCGCAGCTGGCGCACACCCAGCTCGCCAACGGGCTCAGCGCCCTGGCCGGGCAGGTGCGCTCCGCGATCACCATGACCGGCCAGCTGGCACAGAACGCCGCGGAGGAACAGCTCACCCAGGTCTGGGCGGAGACGGAGCGTCAGGTCGCCCAGGCCCGGCAGGAGTCGGTGGACGTGGCACGGGCCGCGGTCCGCGCCTTCGCCTCCAGCACCGTGCAGCGCGCGGCGAAGCTGAGCAGCACGATCAGCGCCGGGGTCCGGCGCCATGTCTCGGACGAGGCGTACGCGACGCTGGTCGAAATGGACCACCTGGCCCAGCAGATGCTGCTCACGGCGTCCGGCTACGGCGTCCTGGCCGGTGACAAGCTGTCGCGGCGCTGGCCGGCGACCACACTGACCGATGTCGTGCGCACCGCGATGGGCCGTGTCGAGGGCTACCAGCGCGTCCAGCACACGGACCTGGAGTCCTTCGCGGTGCAGAGCCGGGCGGTGGAGGCGGTCGTCCACACCCTGTCGGTGCTGCTGGACAACGCCCTGCGCTACTCGCCGCCCAACGCCCGGGTGCACGTCTCCCTGGAGCACGGGGCGAACGCGGCGTTCCTCGTCGTCGACGACGCCGGCCTGCGGATGGAGGACGAGCGGCTGACCTGGGCCCGCGAGGTGATGTCCGGCGAGCAGCGCGACGACATCACGCGGCTGGGCGCCTACCCGCAGACGGGGCTGCGAGTCGCCTCGGTGCTGGCCCACCAGTACGGCTTCCGCGTCGAGCTGACCGCCCCGAACCTGTACGGCGGCACCCGCGCGATCATCGTGCTGCCGCAGGCGCTGCTGACGACGCCGGGCCCTCCCCGGCCGGTGCCCGCGCAGGCGCTGCCGGCACCCCGTCCGGCCGCCGTCCCGCCGGCCCCGCCGGTACCCCAGCCGTCCCCGCTGCCGGAGGCCCCGCCCATGTCCCGGCCGACCCCGGAGCCCGTTCCCGTGTCCCCGCTCACATCGGCCCCGGAGCCGCAGCGGGCCCCGGAACCGGAATCCGCGCCCGTGTCCGCTCCGGCCCCGTCCACCACGGCCAGCGGGCTCACCGTGCGCCGGCGCGGCACACGGCCCGCCGCCGAGTCGCGGCCGGGCCCCGAACCGGTGGTCGAGCCGGGCAGGCCCGCGGTGGCCGCCGCGTGGATGGCGGGCAGCCGCAGCAGCCGGGAGAACCAGAACACCCCTCGTACGGACGAAGGACGTTGATCATGTCGGACACGCACGCGAACACCCTGGGCTGGCTGCTCGACGAGCAGCTCGGATCGGTGGAGGGCGTCCGGTACGCCGTGCTCATGAGCGGCGACGGGCTGCTCAAGGCCCGGACCCGCACCATCAGCCAGGAGGACGGCGAGAAGCTGGCGGCCCTGACCGCCTCGCTGCGCGCATCGGGCCGCGCCTGGGACGAGTTCACCGGTGGGCAGGGCGTACGCCAGCAGCTGATCGAGTCCGTGTCGACGATCGGGCTGACGACCGCGGCCGGGCACCACACGATGCTCTCCGTCGTCACCACGGGCCCGCACGCCGATGTCGGCCTGATCAGCCACCACATGGGCCTGCTGGTGGTCCGCCTGGGCGAGCAGCTGGGCACGAGGGAGCGCATGCCGGTACTCCAGCCGGACGGGGGCTCCGCCGCATGAGCGGACCACGGCACGACCCGGACATGGTCAGGCCCTACGTCCGCACGGGCGGGCGGGTCCGCCCGGACCGGGACGTGCGCCTGGAGAGCGTGGTCGTCGCCGCGTCGGGACCGGTCGGTGCGCTGGGGCCCGACGCGCGGCGGGTGATGAGCCTGTTCGCGGTGGGCCGGGGCGGTCTGGCCGTCGCCGACATCGCCGCCGCGTTACAGCTGCCGCCCTCCACCGTCCGGATCATCGTGTCCTCCCTCATGGACAGCGGCCATCTGACCAGCCCGGCGCCCGCCGTCGAGGACCAGCCCCGAAACGACCTCCTGCAGAAGGTGCTTGATGGACTCCGAGAACTGGTCTGACGCCCCGAACGGCGTCTCGTACGTACCGGCCACGGTGACCCAGTCCGCCAAGATCGTGATCGCCGGCGGTTTCGGCGTCGGCAAGACGACCTTCATCGGCAGCGTCTCGGAGGTCAGGCCGCTGCGGATGGAGGAACCGATCACGGAGGACAGCGTCGGGGTCGACGACCTGCGCGGGGTGCCGCACAAGACGACGACGACCGTGGGCATGGACTTCGGCCGCATCCACCTGGCCGGCGGGGCCCTCGCCCTCTATCTGTTCGGGCTGCCCGGCCAGGTCCGCTTCCAGCCCCTGTGGGAGGACCTGGCCCACGGGGCGCTCGGCTGCCTGGTGCTGGCCGACACCCGTGACCTGGACGCCAGCCACGAGGCGCTGGGGCTCCTGGAGGACCAGGGCATCCCGTACGCGGTCGCGATCAACGTCTTCCCCGACGCGCCCGATTACGGCCTGGAGGAGATCCGCGAGGCCCTCGCCCTGGACCCGGCCACACCGCTGACCACCTGCGACGCGCGGGACCGCAGGTCCTGCGTGTACGCCCTCATCACGCTCACGGAATACCTCGCCTCACACCGCTCGGCCCTCTCCCTGGAGCCCACTCCATGACGTCCCCCAGCACCACCCTGCCGTCGGCCCCCTCGGGCCGGGTCGCCCTGTACGACCCGGGGTTCGCCGCCGATCCGCACTCCGCGTACGAGCGGATGCGGGCGTCGTACGGGGCCCTGGTGCCCGTCGAGCTGTCCCCGGGCATCCCGGCCACCCTGGTGATCGGCTACTTCCAGGCGCGGCGCATCCTCAACGATCCGCTGTACTTCCCGCACGACCCGCGGGTGTGGCAGGAGCAGGTCCCGGCGTCGTGCCCGGTGCGGCCGATGATGGAGTGGCGGCCCAACGCCCTGCGCAGCAGCGGTACCGCGCACGCCCGTTACCGGGCCGCCAACACCACCGCGATCGACGCCGTCGACCAGCACGAGCTGCGGGCCCGGGTGGAGAAGCTCGCCGAGAGCGCCATCGCGGACTTCATCACGGCGGGCAGCGCGGACGTGCTCACCCAGTACGCGTGGCCGATCGCGTTCCGGATCCTCAGCTCCCTGCTCGGCTGCCCCGACGAGATCGGGGCGCGCATCGCCGACGGGATGTCCCGGATCTTCGAGGCCACGGACGCCCAGCGGGGCAACGAGATCCTCGGCCAGGCGGTCGCCGACCTCGTCGAACTGCGCCGGCGCCACCCCGCGGACGACATCACCTCCCGGCTCCTCGCCCACGCGGCGCAGCTGACCGACGAGGAGATGGGGCACCAGCTGGTCACGCTGTACGGGGCCGGCATCGAACCGCTGACCAATCTCATCGCCAACACCCAGCTGAAGATCCTCACGGACGACGAGTTCTCCGCCGGGCTGCACGCCGGGCACTCCACCGTGCGGGACGCCCTGGACACCGTCCTCTACACGGACCCGCCGATGGCGAACTACTGCATCACCTATCCGCCCTACCCGGCGGACATCGACGGTGTGGTGCTCCCGGCCCATCAGCCGGTGCTCATCTCGATGGCCGCCTGCAACAACGACCCGGCGATCGCCCAGGCCCCGGGCGGCATCGCGGGCAACCGGGCCCACCTGGCGTGGAGCATCGGCCCGCACAACTGCCCGGCCCGGTCCCACGCGTACCTGATCGCGGAGACCGCGGTCACCTATCTGCTCGACGCCCTGCCCGAGATGGACCTCGCGGTCCCGGCCGCCGAACTGCGGTGGCGGCCCGGCCCGTTCCACCGCGCGCTGGAATCCCTCCCCATCGTCTTCCACGCCTCCCACTGAAGGAGACCCCATGCCCGAGCAGCCGATCCTCGTCCTCGACCCCGCCGGCACCGACCGCCACGCGGAGTACCGGACGCTGCGCGAGCGCGGCCCCGCGACCCGCGTCGACGTCCTCGGCGTGACCGCGTGGTCCGTCAGCGACCCGGTCCTCCTCAAGGAGCTCCTGACCAGCTCGCAGGTCTCCAAGGACGCCCGCGCCCACTGGCCGGCCTTCGCGGAGACCGTGGCCACCTGGCCGCTCGCCCTCTGGGTCGCGGTGAACAACATGTTCACCGCGTACGGCGCCGACCACCGGCGGCTGCGCCGGATGATCGCCCCCGCGTTCAGCGCCCGCCGCATCCAGGACCTGCGCGTCTCCATCGAGAAGGTCGTCACCGAACTCCTCGACGGCCTCGCCGACCGGCCCGCGGGCGAGCCCGTCGACCTCCGCAAGGAGCTCGCCTACCCGCTCCCCATCGCGGTGATCGGCCGTCTCATGGGCGTCCCGGACGACCAGCTCGACGGCTTCCGGTCCGTCGTCGACGGCGTCTTCGACACCACCCTGACCGTGGAGGAGGCCACCGCGAACACGGCCTCCCTCTACGGCGCGCTCGACCAGCTCATCGCCTCCAAGCGCGCCGCGCCCGGCGACGACATGACCTCGCTCCTGCTCGCCACCCGCGACGAGGAGGGCGACGGCGGCCGGCTCGACGACGAGGAGCTGCGCGACACGCTGCTTCTCATGATCTCCGCCGGGTACGACACCACGGTCAACGTGATCGACCAGGCCATCACCGCCCTGCTGACCCGCCCGGAACAGCTCGCCCACCTCCGCGAGGGCCGTGCCGACTGGAACGACGTCGTCGAGGAGACCCTGCGCCACGAGCCCGCGGTCAAGCACATCCCGATGCGCTACGCCCTCTCGGACATCCCCCTGCCCGACGGGCAGAAGATCGCGCAGGGCGAGGCGATACTCGTCTCCTTCGCGCCCGCCAACCGCCACCCCGACTGGCACGGCGAGACCGCCGACGACTTCGACGTCACCCGCCCCACCAAGGAGCACCTGGCCTTCGGCCACGGCGTCCACTTCTGCCTCGGTGCCCCCCTCGCCCGCCTGGAGATCGCCACCGCCCTCCAGCAGCTCTTCGACCGCTTCCCCGAAGCCCGTCTCGCCGTCCCGGCCACGGACCTCCTCCCCCTCCCGTCGCTGATCAGCAACGGCCACCAGAGCCTGCCGGTCGTTCTCCGGCCCGCTCACTGAGTCACGGGGAACACCGGCGACGGCCCGCACCCGGAGGTGCGGGCCGTCGCCCGTTTCCGCGTACGCCAGTGCGTTCAGTCCGTACGCGCCTGCCCCGGCGGCTTCGTCCGGCGCCGGTGGCTGGTGTCGCACCAGGGGTAGGCGCGGCTGCGGCGGCAGGTGCAGACGGCCACGAGGAAGCGGTCGGATCTGGCGATCGTGCCGTCCTCCCGGAGAATCTCGACCGGGCCCTCGATCAGGACGGGGCCGTTCGGCTCGACGGTCAGGCGGCGGGGGGTGTCAGGGGCGTTCGGCACGGATGACCACCAGTTCCTCTGTGGCGTCGTCGGCCCCGATCAGGCCCCGCGCCCGGAGCCAGGGCAGCCGCTCCGTCATCACCGGGCCGAACGGAACGGAGGTCCGGCCCGTCACCTCGCAGCGCAGGCCGCTCGCGGTCAGCCGGTCCAGGGTCTCCTCCGCGCCGCACAGCCCGGAGTGGACGAGGAGCAGCACACCGCGCGGGCGCAGGACGTCGTGGGCACGGGCGCAGATGCGGTCCAGGGCCCGGCGGCCGCTCGGCCCGGCGTTCCACGCGCGCTCGGGGCCGTGGCCCCGGGGGCGGCGGGCGTCCGGGGCGGGGACGTACGGCGGGTTGCTCAGGATCAGGTCGAAGCGCTGAGCGGCGACGGGGCCGGTGAGGTCGCCGCGCAGCACCCTGACCCGGTGGCCGGCGCGGGCGGCGTTCATCCGGGCGGTCAGCACGGCCCGCATCGAGATGTCGATCGCGCAGACCCGGGCTCCGCCGCGCGCGGCGAGCAGGGCGAGGGCGCCGCTGCCGGTGCAGACGTCGAGGACGTCCATGTCGGCGGTGGGGCCCTCGGCCTGCAGCGCCCGCGCCAGCAGGTGGGTGTCGGCCTGGGGCGCGTAGACCCCTGGCAGGGTCCACAGCCTTCCCAGGTCGACGGGCGGTGCGGCGGCAGTCGTCATCCGAATCCTCCAGGAGGGGGAAGGCGGGTCTCGTCTCTCACCGGCACGGAATCGTCCCGTCCAGGGTGAGCGGGTCCGGCGTCCACCGCGACTCGAACGGCGGTCTCCGGCCTCCTGCCCTGCCCCCGCCCCCGCATGCGGGCCGGGGCGTCCCGCCCTCCCGCCGCGCGCATCCGGCACCCGCGGGTCACCATGGCCGGAACGGGGCCGTCCCGGCCCTGCGGCACCGCGAAGGAGTCCCGTGACCGACCGGAAGCACCTGCTGCGCGGCCGTACGGCCGTGGTGACGGGCGGGGCGCGCGGCCTCGGCAAGGCCGTGGCCCGGGAGCTGGCCGCCCGGGGCGCACGCGTGGCCCTGCTCGGTCTGGAGAAGGACGCGCTGGCCCGGGTCGCGGGCACGCTCCCCGCCCCCTCGGGGCACTGGCACGTGGACGTCACCGACGACGCGGCGATGGCCCGGGTCGCCGACGAGGTGCGTCACCGCCTGGGTCCCGCCTCGGTCGTCGTCGCCAACGCGGGCGTCGCCGAGGGCGGGCCGTTCGCGGACTCCGACCCGGCGAGCTGGCGGCGCGTGATCGAGGTCAACCTCATCGGCAGCGCGGTCACCGCCCGGGTGTTCCTGCCGCAGCTGCTGGACACGCACGGGCACTATCTCCAGATCGCCTCGCTGGCCTCCATCGGTGCCGCGCCGATGATGAGCGCGTACTGCGCCTCGAAGGCGGGCGTGGAGGCCCTGTGCCACTCGCTGCGGGCGGAGATGGCCCCGCGCGGCGTCGGCGTGGGCATCGCGTATCTGAACTGGATCGATACGGACATGGTCCGCGACGCCGACCAGTACCCCGTGCTCCGCGAGCTGCGCGCCCATATGCCGCCGCCCGCCCGCAGGACCTACCCGGCCCCCCACGTGGCCCGTCGCCTGGTCGCCGCGATCGAGCGGCGGTCGCCGTCCGTGTACGTGCCGGGGTGGCTGCGCGGTGTGCAGGCGGTACGTGCCGCGCTGCCGGGCGTCGTCGCCCTCGCGACCCGCGAGGAGCTGACCCGTTCCCAGTTCACGGCCACGGGCCTGCTGGGCGCGGGGGGCCGCGCGGCGGGGCCGGCGGACCCGGGCTGACCCGCGCGTCAGCGCCGCAGCCGCCTCCGCATCGCCGCACGTGCCGCGTTCGCGCCCGGAGCGCCGTGCACCCCGCCCCCCGGGTGCGCCGAGGCGGAGGCCAGGTACAGGCCCCGCACCGGCGTCTCGGGCCGTCCCGTGCCCGGGGTGGGGCGGAACACCAGTTGCTGGTGCGCCGACGCCGTACCGCCGTTGATCGCACCGCCGGACAGATTGGCGTCCATGGATTCGAGGGTCGGGGGCGCCAGGACGCGGCGGGCGACGATGCGGGCGCGGAAGCCGGGGGCCCAGCGCTCCACCTCGTGCTCCATACGGTCGGCCATGGTCTCCTGCTCGCCCCGGTCCCACCGCCCGGTCAGTCCGTCCTCGCCCGCGTCGCCCTTGATGCGGTGCGGGACGTGGGTGTACGCCCACGCGGCCTCGGTGCCGGCCGGTGAGCGGGTGGCGTCGGCGGTGCTCATCTGGCCGAAGAGGAGGAACGGGCGGTCCGGCACCCGCCCCATGGCGAGCTGCGCCGCGAACCGGGTGAGACCGTCGACGCCCTCCGCCAGGTGCACGGTGCCCGCCGTGGTGGCCGCGCGGGCGGTCCAGGGCACCGGCCCGTTCAGCGCCCAGTCCACCTTGAACGTCGCGAAGTCCCATTGGAAGCCGCGCAGGTCGTCGAGGAGACGGCCGGGCAGGTGGTGCGCGTCGACCAGGCCGCCGTAGAGCGCCGGCGCGGACACATCGGCGAGCACGGCACGGGCGGCGGGCACGGCCTCGCCCTTCGCGGTGCGTACGCCGACGGCGCGTCCGCCGCGCACGACGACCTCGGTGACCCGCTCGCCGCAGCGCAGGACGCCGCCGTGCCGCTCCAGCCGTCGGACCAGGGCCGCCGTGAGCGCGCCCGCGCCCCCGAGCGGCACCGGGAAGCCGTAGGTCTGCCCGAGCATGGACATGAGCCAGCCGAAGCCGCCGCTGCCCGCCGCCTCGGGGCCGAGGTCGGCGTGGAGCGCGCTGCCCGCGAGCAGCAGCCCGGCCGCCTCGCCGCCGAACCGCTCCTCGCCCAGGCGGCGTACGGGCAGCAGCAGGGTCCGGGCCAGCCGGAGGCCGCCGGCGGCCCGGAGCCGGGCGGCGAGGCGGACGGCGGGGCGTACCGGCGGGAAGGGGGTGAACAGCGCGCCCAGCACATCGCGGCGCACCCGGTCCCAGGTGGAGCACAGCTCCAGCCAGGCCGCGCCGTCGCCCTCGGCGAACGCGTCCAGGCCCGCCGCGGTGTCCCGCGCGTCGTTCTCCAGCACCGCGCACCGCCCGTCCGACAGCGGGTGCGCCAGGACGCGGGGCGCCCGCGACCAGCGCAGGCCCTCCGCACCGAGGTCGAGTCCGCCGATGACCGGCGAGGCCGCCGCCAGCGGGTAGAACGCGCTGAACAGGTCGGACACGTAGTCGGGGTGCACCCCGCGGTCGCTGCGTACGGCTCCGCCGGGCTCCGGCTGTGCCTCCAGCACCTCGACGCTCCACCCCGCGGCGGCGAGGAGGTTGGCCGCGACGAGCCCGTTGGGTCCCGCGCCGATGACGACGGCGTCCGGCATCAATGCCTCCAGGGGTGGGAGCCGAGCGGCGGGCGGGGTCAGACGTCTTCGCGGGCGCCCTTCGGGGCCGCCTCGACGGTCTGCGCGAGGCGGGCGAGCACGCTGCGGTGGCGCAGCTGGATCAGGGCGTCGACGACCGTGTTGTGGAGCTTTCCGGCAGGTCCGCGCAGGGGGTGCTCGTCCAGGGTCACCAGGGCGTCGTCGCCCCACTGCCGGATCTCCAGGGCGATCCGGGCGGTGCCGATCCACCCGCTGTCGGCCTCCAGCTCCAGCACGTGCGGCGCCTCGCACCGCCGGACGGCGGTCCGTCCCTGGACCGTCCACCGGCCGATTCCCAGGGCATAGGTGAGGCTGGAGCCGACCTCCGGCCAACTTCCTTTGCGGGGGCGCGAGTCGGAGGTGCCGACCACCCAGTCGCTGTAGCGGGAGGGGTCCGCGAGGACCCTCCAGACGTCCGCCACCGCGGCTTCGACCAAACGGTGTCGTACGGCCATGGGTCCTCCAGGTCTCGTGGGTACGGGCCGGCCGCTCAGGGGGTGACGAGGGCGAAGTCCGGGTCCGGGGCGTCGAGATGGCCGAGCAGTTCGGTCAGCCGGCCGGCCTCCCCGGTGACCTCGACGCCGGGGCGGGACGCCAGGTCCTCGGGCGGCACCGCGCCGACCAGGACGTCCCGCAGATCGGACTCCGCCAGCGCGATGGTGACGTCGGGCTCGCCCACGGCCGGTCCGGTGCCCACGACATGGGTGAGAACGCCGTTGCGCAGCCGCATCGTGAGCGGTTCGCCGCCGTGGATGTCCCAGCGGACGGTGATGTCCGCGTCCCAGGCGCGGGGGCCGTCGACCCGGATGGCGAGTGCGTCGGCCAGCTGCTCCAGGGTCAGGGCCGCGAGGACGTCGGGCGCGACGGTGGAGGTGGGGGTGCCGACCGAGCCGTGGCGCAGTTCCAGGGCGCCCATCAGATAGAAGTTGCGCCAGGTCCCGTTCTCGCTGCCGTAGCCGAGCTGTTCCAGCGCGTCGGCCTGCAGGGCGCGCGCCTCCGCGTTGTCCGGGTCCGCGAACACCACATGGTTGACGACTTCCACCACCCACCGGTAGTCGCCGTCGTCGAACGATTTCCCCGCCCTGCGCAGGACTTCGGCCGCGCCGCCCATGAACTCCACGTACCGCCGGGCCGCTTCGGTCGGCGGGTGCTGCCACAGATGGGCCGGGTTGCCGTCGAACCAGCCGAGGTAACGCTGGTAGATCGCCTTGGCGTTGTGGCTGACGGAGCCGTAGTAGCCGTGGGTGTGCCAAACCCTGTCCAGCGCGGGTGGCATCTCGATCCGCTCGGCGATCTCCGGCCCGGTGAGGCCCTGGTTGAGCAGGCGCAGGACCTGGTCGTGGAGGTAGCCGTACAGATCGCGCTGCTCGGAGAGGAAGGCGATCACGCGCTCGCGGCCCCAGACGGGCCAGTGGTGGGAGGCGAAGGCGACGTCCGTCAGGTCGCCGAAGAGGCTGACCGACTCGGTGAGGTAGCGGGACCAGACGCGCGGGTCGCGGACCTGGGCGCCGCGCAGGGTCAGCAGATTGTGCAGGTTGTGCGTGGCGTTCTCCGCCATGCACAGGGCGGAGAAGTCGGGGAAGTGGATGTTCAGCTCGGCCGGCGCCTCGGTGCCCGGGGTGAGCTGGAAGACCATGCGGATGCCGTCGACGGTCTCCGTCTGCCCGGTGCGGGTGATGTCGAGGGTGGGCGGGATCAGCCCCGGCACCCCCGTGGAGACGGTCTGTCCGAGGCCCGCGCCGATCTGGCCCCGGGGCCCCTTGGGGAGTGCGGCGCCGTACATGTACGCGGCCCGCCGGCTCATCGCCGTACCCGCGTAGACGTTCTCGCTGACGGCGTGCTCCAGGAAGCCGTGCGGGGCGAGTACCGGCACACCGCCCGCGACGTCCTCGTCGCTCAGCACACCGCGCACACCGCCGAAGTGGTCGACGTGGCTGTGGGTGTAGAGCACGCCCGTGACGGGCCGCTCGCCCCGGTGGGCGCGGTACAGCGCGAGGCCGGCGGCGGCCGTCGGGGCACACACCAGGGGGTCGATGACGAGGACACCGCGTTCGCCCTCGACGATCGTCATGTTGGACAGGTCGAAGCCGCGGACCTGGTAGATGCCCTCGGTCACCTCGAACAGCCCGTGCTCCGAGCACAGCCTGCTCTGCCGCCACAGGCTGGGGTTGGCCGTGTCCGGGCATTCCCGGCCGAGGAATCCGTACGCCTCCAGGTCCCAGACGGAGCTTCCCGCCACGTCACGGATCAGGGGGTCCTGCGCCGTTCCCATGAAGCCGCGCCGCGCGTCCTCCAGGTCCTGCGTGTCGTCGAAGGGGTAGTCGCGCCGGACCGCCTCGTTGGCCTGGGCCACGGCCCGCTCGGCGGACTTGGCGTCGGTGTCCTGCGGCATGTCGGTCTCCCTCACGGCGACGGCCGGACGGCCGGACCCGCGCGGGCCCGGGCCACCGCCACCCTCACCCGGCGTACGGGGCCCCACAAGCGGGTGTACGCCGTACGGGGAGGCCGGGTCGCCGTACGGGACGAACCGGCCGGAGGAGCCGAACACGGTAAGATATACCCCGAGGGGTATGACGAGGGAGGAACCGTGGAGCTGGACATGGCGGCCGACGAGCTGAAGTCGGTGCTCAACCGGCTGAAGCGGGCTCAGGGCCAGATCGCCGGGATCGTCAGGATGATCGAGGAGGGCCGGGACTGCGAGGACGTCATCACGCAGCTCGCGGCGGTCTCCCGGGCCCTGGACCGGGCCGGTTTCGCCATCATCGCGACGGGCCTGCAGCAGTGCATGGCCGACGGCGGGCAGCCGGTCGTGGACCGGAACCAGATGCGGGCCCGCCTGGAGAAGCTGTTCCTGTCCCTGGCCTGAGGGGCTCCACCGCCGTCACGTCACCGCGTCGACCAGCATGAAAGCGGCGACCGCGAGCAGCCGCTGGAGGGCGCTCCCGGAAACCCGTGCCGCGAGGCGCTTCCCGTCCCACGCGCCCAGGATCGCGGCGCCGGCGAACGGAGCCGTGACCGCCCAGTCGATGCCCGCCGCACCACCGGAGCGGGTGACCAGGGAGGCCAGCGAGTTCACGGTGATGACCAGCAGGCTCGTCCCGACGGCGGCCTGCATCTCGAAGGCCAGGACGGTTACCAGGGCGGGGACGGCCAGGAACCCGCCGCCCACGCCCAGCAGTCCGGTCACCGCGCCGAGGCCCCCGTCCGGCACCTCGCCGGAGCGCTCGCGCAGTTCGTGGACGGGTATGTGCACGGAGTCCCGTACGTACCCCTCGGCGCGCTCCGGAGTCGCGGCGCACAGGGGGTATTTTTCGGGCCGTAGGCGCCCCTGGGTACGGGCACCGCCCCGCCCTACGCCTTGCGGGCGAGCAGATGCACTTCCTGGAACTGGCGCCGGTCGGCCGGCCGGGGCTCGCGGACCATCCGGGCCGTCTCGGCCAGCCCCACGGCGCGCAGCAGCCCGGCGAGGTGGTCGGGCGACCAGCGGTAGGCCGTCGCGACGGCGTGATCGAAGGACTGCGTGGGGCGGGCGGGGCCGTCGGTCGCGGAGAAACCGATCAGGAGATGGCCGCCGGGCGCGAGTACACGACTGAACTCGGCGAGGATGCGCGGGAGTTCGGCGGGCGGTGTGTGGATGACCGACCACCGCGAGAGCACGCCGTCCAGCGCGCCGTCGGCGACATCGAGCGCGCCCATCTCCCCCACCGCGAAACGAAGTCCGGGGCAGGCCCGGCGGGCGAGTTCGACCATCGCGGGGGAGGCGTCGACGCCGAACGCGTCGAGCCCCAGGCCCGCGAGGTGGCCGGTGACATGACCGGGCCCGCAGCCGAGGTCGGCCACCCGCCCGCCCGCACCGACGGACTCCGCGAAGGCGTCGAGCATCGCGCGGTCCAGCGGGCTGTCGCGCAACGAGTCGCTGAACAGCCGGGCGTACAGGTCCGCGGCTTCGTCGTACGCGGCACGGGTGACGGAGAGCGCATCGTGTTCGGCCATGCCGGCGACAGTAGTGCCCCTACGGGGCCGGATCCGTCACGAGCCTGGCGTGGGTCTCGACGTCGTAGCGGACGCCGTCGTACAGCAGCTTCCGCCGTTGCAGCCCTTCGGCCGCGAAACCGGAGGCGAGCGCCACCCGGCAGGAGGCGGGGTTGTCGGTACGGTGCCCCAACTCCAGGCGGAACACGTCCAGTTCGGTGAAGCACCAGTCGGCGAGGGCCCGGCAGCCAAGGGTCGCCACTCCCCTGCCGCGTGCTCCGGAACCGGTCCAGTAGGAGACCCACCCGGTGGCGTGCCGGGTGTCCAGGCTGCTCACGGCCACACCGCCGAGCGCGGTGTCCGAGGCGTCCACGACGGCGAAGGCGAACGCGGTCCCCCGGCTCCACTGATCCTGACGCCGCCGCACCCACCGCTCGGCGTCGGACACCGAGCCGACGGGGGCGTCCGCCTGCCGTTCCATGCCCGGCTCGGCGAACGCCCCTCGTACGGCGGGGGCGTCGGTCGTCTCCCAGGGGCGGAGGACCAGCCCGCCCGGCAACTCCATACGTTCGTTCACCGCACGGATTATCCCGGCGGCGGCCCGCCTCCCCTCCGCCCGGCCCGGTCGGCCGTGCGACCTGCCCGGCGGAGGGTGCGGGCGTCCTCTCAGGCGCAGTTGGCCAGGGCGATCGAGAGAACGGTGCAGCCGACGCCCGCGGTGTCGTTGGCCGCGTTCGGGTCGTCGGGGGCCGACGCGGTGCGGGCGGCGGTGACGTGGACCGGGCCGATGTCGAGGAGTCCGATGGGAAGACGGAAGGTGGAGACGGCGCCGGCACCCTCGGCGATGCTCCCGTAGGCGCAGGTGACCGTGCCGGGTGCGGACGTGCAGCCGGTGGACAGGTTCGTGGCCGTCCGTCCCGCCGGGAGAGTCGCGGTCACGGTGACCGAAGTGGCGTCCTCGGGACCGCTGTTACGGGTGTCGAGGGTGTAGGACAGGTAGGGCACCAGGATGCCGACACGCGGCTGCGCGCTCAGCCGTACGTCCAGGTCCGCCTCGCGCGGCGTGTGGGTGACGGTGATGGTGGGGCCGTTCGCGGTGGCCTCGCCGCCTTCGGCGTACAGCTGGTAGCGCAGGACGAACGTGCCGGCCGGGGTCTCCGGGTCGACGCGCAGGGTGATCGAGCCGCTGAACGGCTGACCGCCGCCCAGATCACCGAGCGGGACCCTCGGGCCGTACCCCTCCACCTCGACGCAGGGGGCCGTATTGCCGGTGCACGACTCGATGGTGGTGAACGCGTCGAGCGAACCGAGTTCGGTGGAGCCGGAGTAGAAGTTCTCCCCGGCGCCGGTCCTGGGAGTGTCCGCGGTACCGGTGAAGTCGATGGTGAAGGTCTCACCGGCGGCCACCGTGGTCGACGAGACGCTGATGGCGGAGACCGCGTGCGCCGGGGAGAGCATGAACTGCATGCCCGCCACGGCGAGCAGGAACGCCAGACACAGGGTCCGGACGCGAGCCCGGCCGGGCGGACGCCGGTATCCGTTCGAAGAGGAAGCCGGTCGTTTCATTGGCGGTACTCCTTCCCGGAGCGTTGCCCGTGCGGGAACCCATCCCGCTTCTCCCGCCCCGTCGCCTCCTCAACGACCGGCTCACGGCTCAGGGCACGGTCCGGCGGCCGGCTTCAGGACTCGCTGTCCAGCAGGGCCATCAGGGGTGCGGCGTACCGCGTCCCGGCCACCGCGCCGGCCGGGACGGCCGCGTCGGCCGCCGCCAGGTCGGCTTCGGTCAGGGCGACTTCGGCCGCTTCCAGCGCCTCGTCGATCCGGTGCGGGCGGCGGGCACCCAGGACGGCGACGATGCCGTCGCGGGCGATGACCCACGCGGTGGCGAGTTGCGCGACGGTGACGCGGTGCGCCTCGGCGAGCGGCCGGAGCCGGTCGACCAGGGCGAGGTTCACGGGGAGGTTGTCCGGGTGGAAGCGGGGCAGCCAGCCGGCGCGGCGGTCGCCCTCGGCGGGCTGCCGGTAGCCGCCGGTGAGCAGGCCGTGGGCGAGGACGCCGTAGGCGGTGACCCCGATCCCCAGCTCGCGGCAGGTGTCCAGGATGCCGTTGGTCTCCGGGCCCCGGCTGAACAGGGAGTACTCGATCTGCACATCATGGACGGGGTGGACGGCGTGGGCGCGGCGGATGGTCTCCGCCCCCACCTCGGAGAGCCCGACGTGGCGTACGTAACCGGCCTCGATCATCTCCGCGACGGCACCGACCGTCTCCTCGACCGGGGTGCCGGGGTCGAGTCGCGAGGGACGGTAGATGTCGACGTGGTCGGTGCCGAGGCGGCGCAGCGAGTAGGCGAGGGCGTTCTTCACATGGGCGGGGCGGCCCTCGATACCGACGAAGGACCCGTCCGGGCCGCGCAGTCCGCCGAACTTGACGCTCAGGAGCGCCTCCTCGCGCCTGCCGCCGCGCAGTGCCCGGCCGATGAGGTCCTCGTTGTGGCCCATTCCGTAGAAGTCGGCGGTGTCGATGAGGGTGACCCCGGCATCGAGGGCGGCATGGATCGTGGCGATGGCGTCGGCCTCGTCGGCGGGTCCGGTGTGGTCGGACATGCCGGCGCAGCCCAGGGCGATGGGGGCGACCCCGGGGCCGCCGTTTCCGAGGGTGCGAGTGCGCATGGAGATCCTTGCGTGGGAGGACGGGCCGGGCGGGGGCGGCCGGGCACAGCCCCTGCTAGCGTTGATATCTCAACACTAGGAACGAGTGGGTTGATATGTCAACATCGGCCGGCGGAGCCACGCCGCCCGGACCGGGTCCGGTGGACCTCTGGTCCGCCTTCAAGCGCGCCCATGAGGTGGTCAGGGCCCGCGTGATCGCCGACACCGCCGACGCGGCGGGCCTGTCCGAGCCCGACCTGACGATCCTGGTCAGCCTGAGCAAGGCGGGCGGCTCCCTGCGCCAGAGCGAGCTGGCCGCGACGCTCGGCTGGGACCGTACGCGCATCTCGCACCAGCTCACCCGCATGAGCAAGCGCGACCTGATCACCCGCGAACGGGCCGGCGGCGTCACCGTCACCCTCACCGAAACGGGGAACCGGACGATCGCCGCCGTACACCCCGGCCTGGAGGCCGCCGTGCGCCGCCACTTCACCGACAAGCTCTCCGCACGGGAGACGGAAACCCTGGCCGCGCTTCTGCGTCGGCTCTAGGGGGCCGCCTCACTCGCCGCGGCCGGGCGCCCCCTCCACCCGACGCCACGGCCGCTCGCCCCGCAAGGAGACGGCGGCCACCGCCCACGAATCCGGTCAGGCGCCGGTGGGCTCCGTCGCGGCAGTCGCCCGAGCGAAATCCCACGCGTCCTGGATCATCTCCGACAGATCCGAGCGGCGCGGCGTCCATCCCAGCCTTTCCCGGGCACGGGCGGAGGAAGCGACCAGTGTCGCGGGATCACCGGGCCGGCGCGGGGCGACGACCTCGGGGATGGGGTGTCCGGTCACCTTGCGCGCCACCGCAATCACCTCTCGTACGGAGAAGCCGTTGCCGTTGCCGAGGTTGCAGACCAGGTGCTCCCCGGGCGCGGCAGCGTCGAGAGCGAGGAGATGGGCGTCAGCGAGATCGGAGACATGGATGTAGTCGCGGACACACGTGCCATCGGGTGTGGCGTAGTCGTCCCCGTAAATGGAGATCGCCTCGCGCCGCCCCTGCGCGACCTGCAGCACCAGGGGTATGAGGTGCGATTCCGGATCGTGGCGCTCTCCGTGGGAAGCCACCGCGCCCGCGACGTTGAAATAGCGCAGGGACACCGCCGCGAGGCCGTGCGCGGCGCTCTCACCGGCGATCATGTGGTCCACCGCCAGCTTGGAGGCGCCGTACGGGTTCACGGGGGCGGTCGGCGTGCTGGTCGAGATCACACCGGCTGCCGGCTCCCCGTACACGGCGCAGGTGGAGGAGAAGACGAGCCTGGGCACACCTGCACCGCGCATGGCCCGGAGCAGTGCGAAGCTACCGAGAACGTTCGTGTCCCAGTACTTCTCCGGATCGACCATCGATTCACCGACCTCGGCGACCGCGGCGAAGTGCATCACGACCGCATAGGAGGAGTCGAGCACCTCGGCGGCGTCCTGAACGCGGCCCTGGACGAATTCGGCACCGGATGGTACGGCTTCACGGAAGCCGGTGGACAGGTCGTCCAGTACGGTTACCCGGTGTCCGGACTCGACCAGACGTGCGGCGATGACGGAACCTATGTACCCGGCCCCGCCGGTCACCAATATCCGCCCTCGTTCTTTGCTCATGTGCGCGTCGCCTCTCTCGTCTACGGTCTTCCGCAGCGATAACCCGGACAGCTGCTCGCTCCCGGCCCCCTACACTGGGCGGAGGGCCGAGTTGCAGCTCATCAGTATCACTGGCGAGCCCGTCCGGAGCGATCGCCTTCCAAGGCGTGGTTCTCCCGCTCGCCTCAAGCTGTGGAACTGACTGGGAAGGGTGTGTCGACGTGACGCGCTATGGCTCTCCGCTGCCGGACAAGCCTTCGCTCGACGGGTTGGAATCGAAGTGGTCGTCGTTCTGGGGTGAGACGGACGTATACCGTTTCGTCCGGCCCGGAAGTCGCGACGCCGTATTCTCGATCGACACGCCGCCGCCCACGGTCAGCGGCTCGCTCCATGTCGGCCACGTCTTCAGCTACACCCACACGGACATCGTCGCCCGCTTCCAGCGGATGCGCGGCAAGCACGTCTTCTACCCGATGGGCTGGGACGACAACGGGCTGCCGACCGAGCGCCGGGTGCAGAACTACTACGGCGTGCGCTGCGACCCGTCGCTCCCCCACGATCCGGAGTTCGTCGCCCCCACACCGATCGCCGAGCGGACGGGCAAGGACAAGAAGGCCCCCGCGGTCAGCATCTCGCGGCAGAACTTCGTCGAATTGTGCGAGAAGCTCACCGCCGAGGACGAGCTGGTCTTCGAGGAACTGTGGCGCAAGCTCGGCCTCTCCGTCGACTGGTCGACGCAGTACACGACGATCGGCAAGGAGGCACAGCGCGTCGCGCAGGCTTCCTTCCTCCGCCTGGTCCAGCGAGGAGAGGCGTACCAGTCCGAGGCGCCCACCATGTGGGATGTCTCCTTCCGGACCGCGGTGGCCAATGCCGAGGTGGTCGAGAAGGACGTCTCGGGCGCGTACCACCGTGTGGCGTTCAAGCACGGCACCCAGGACGTGCACATCGAGACGACCCGTCCCGAGCTGCTGCCCGCCTGTGTGGCCCTGGTGGCCCACCCGGACGACGAGCGCTACCAGTCCCTCGTGGGCCAGGAAGTCACGTCGCCCTTGTTCGGGGTGCGTGTGCCGGTCGTCGCCCATCGCGCCGCGGACCCCGAGAAGGGCAGCGGCATCGCCATGATCTGCACCTTCGGCGACGCGACCGACGTCATGTGGTGGCGTGAGCTGAAGCTCCCGACCCGCACCGTCATCGGCCGTGACGGCCGACTGCTGCCCCTGGACTTCAGCGAACTGCCGACCGAGGACACCGCGGGGGCCCAGGGCCTTTACGACCGGATCGTCGGCAAGACGGTGCACACCGCCCGGGAGATCCTTGTCGAGGAGCTGCGCAGCACCGGTGGGCTGGTCGGCGAGCCCCGGCCGACCACTCGTGCGGTCAAGTTCTTCGAAAAGGGCGACAAGCCGCTCGAGGTCGTCAGCAGCCGCCAGTGGTTCATCAAGACGGTCGAGCACCGCGAGCAGCTGCTCGCCCGCGGCGCCGAGATCGACTGGCACCCGGCGCACATGCAGTCGCGCTACAACGACTGGGTCCAGGGACTGAACATCGACTGGCTGATCAGCCGGCAGCGCTTCTTCGGTGTGCCCTTCCCCCTGTGGTACGCCCTCGATGAGGCCGGGCAGCCCGACTACCGGGCCCCGATCCTTCCCGACGAGTCGGTCCTTCCGATCGACCCGTCCAGCGACTGCCCGCCCGGGTTCACCGAGGACCAGCGGGACAAGCCGAACGGCTTCATGGGCGAACCCGATGTCATGGACACATGGGCCACCTCGTCGCTGAGCCCCCAGCTGGCATCCGGCTGGCTGTCCGACCCGGAGCTCTACAACCAGGTGTACCCGATGGACTTGCGTCCTCAGGGCCACGACATCATCCGTACGTGGCTGTTCACCACAGTCGTGCGCTCCCAGCTCGAGGCGAACACCACTCCGTGGAAGCACGCTGCCCTCTCCGGGTGGATCCTCGACCCCGACCGCAAGAAGATGTCCAAGTCCCAGGGGAACGTCGTCACTCCCGGGCATCTGCTCGACGAGTACGGCGCCGACGCGGTCCGTTACTGGGCGGCCAGCGGACGCCCGGGGACCGATACCGCCTTCGACCCGCAGCAGATGAAGATCGGCCGCCGTCTGGCCATGAAGCTGCTCAACGCGAGCAAGTTCGTGCTTTCGCTGCCTGCGCCGAGCGCCGGGGCGAAGGCGACGGAGCCCCTGGACAAGGCTGTTCTCGCGAAGCTGGCCGCGACGACGGAGGACGCCACAAAGGCGCTCGAAGGCTTCGACTACACGACGGCACTGGACGCCATCGAGCGGTTCTTCTGGTTCTTCTGCGACTACTACGTCGAACTGGTCAAGGAGCGGTCCTACGGCAAGGGTTCCGAGGAGGGCGCGGAATCGGCACGGGCCACACTTCGGCACACTCTCGACATCGTCACCAGGATGTTCGCCCCCGTCCTCCCCTACACGGCGGAGGAGACATGGTCGTGGACCCACGAGTCGACCGTGCACCTCGCCTCGTGGCCGACGAGCGCGGACCTGTGGGAGACGGCCTCCGGCACGCGTCCGGAGCTTGCCGACGCCGCCGCTTCGGCCATCGCCGTCATCCGTCGCGCCAAGTCCACCGCCAAGGTCTCGATGCGGGCCGAGGTCGCCCGTGCCGTGGTTCAGGCGCCTGCCGCCGTACTGGACGATGTCCGGCTCGTCGCCGCCGACATCCAGGCAGCCGGAGTCGTGTCCGAGCTGGCCTTCCAGAGCACGGAGGACGGCGAGCTCACGGTCGAGGTCGACCTGGCCTGACCTCCCCGCGATCCAAGAATCTGCGCCCTGCCGGCCATCCGGCAGGGCGCAGTCCTTTCCCCGGACCGACCGTTGGTGTCCACCGGCGAACCGCCTGTCCTGGCCGCGCACATGCCACTGACAAGCTGCTTTTTACAAAAGCAAGTTGAAGCATGATCAGCTATGCTCGCACCGTTCGAACGTCTGATGCCAACGGGGGCAAAGTGAGAAGAGCGGTCATCACGGGCGGAGCCGGGTTCCTTGGTTCGCACCTGTGCGAACGTCTGCTGGGCTCGGGCTACGAGGTCATCTGCCTCGACAACTTCCTTACGAGCGAGCCGGGAAACATCGCTCATCTGATGGGCCACGAGTCCTTCAAGCTCGCTCGCACCGACGTCACCGGGTACATCCACGTGGTCGGAGACGTGGACGTCGTACTCCACTTCGCGTCCCCCGCTTCGCCCATCGACTACCTTCAACTGCCCATCGAGACCCTCAAGGTGGGATCCATCGGGACCCTGCACGCATTGGGGCTCGCGAAGGAGAAGGGCGCCCGCTTCCTGCTGGCATCCACCTCCGAGGTGTACGGCGACCCGCAGACCCACCCCCAGCCTGAGGATTACTGGGGGCATGTCAATCCGGTCGGGCCTCGCGGCGTCTACGACGAGGCCAAGCGATTTGCTGAAGCGATGACTACGGCCTACCGCACCCATCACGGCCTCGACACCGCGATCGTGAGGATCTTCAACACCTACGGGCCCAGGATGCGCGCCCACGACGGCAGGGCCATCCCGACCTTCATCAGGCAGGCCCTGGCCGGTGAGCCCATCACCGTGTCCGGGGACGGCAGCCAGACCCGTTCGGTGTGCTACGTGGACGACCTCGTCAGGGGGCTGATCCAGTTCGTGGAGTCGGACGGGCACGGCCCGATGAACCTGGGCAATCCTCACGAACTGTCCATCCTCGAACTCGCGCACGAGGTGAAGCGGCTCACCGGTTCGGACTCGCCCATCGAGTTCATCGCCAAGCCCCAGGACGACCCCATGATCCGGCGCCCTGACATCGGCCTCGCCGAAAGAAACCTCTCGTGGAAACCGCAGGTGCCTCTGGAGGAGGGCCTGATCCGGACCATCGAGTGGTTTCGCCGCCACGCACCGGCTGAGGAAGGGGCTCTGGGACGGGTGGCCGCGCTCTGACATGGACTGCGAGCCGATATCACTGATCCTGGACGTCCAGGCGGCCGCGAGCCAACTGAGCCCCCTCGGACGCGAGTTGCTGCGCGATGATCTCGAAGCCCTGCCTCGGATCCTGCTGGACCTGGCCTCCGCGCGCGGATGGAACGTCGTCGATCACGAGCGCTTCACCGCCTGGGCCATACCCCAGCTGGAGAAGTACGACGAAGTCCTGGTGCTGGACAAGCTCTTCGTCGGGCCAACCGGCGGGGACGGCCCCCGTTACCACCGTGTGGCCGCGCACCGGCGCCTGGGGGCCGCGGGTCAACTGGTGCTGGACCTCTCGGGACTGCCCGACACCCTGGATGCCGCAGACCCCGGAGTGCGCGTGGCCGTCGTGGACGACGCGATGTACAGCGGGGGCACCCTGACCGGAGTTCTGGACCGTCTCGCCTCGTACGGCTTCACCGTCGACCGCGTATTCGTCTCCGCAGCGACCGAACGGGCACGTCAGCATCTGGAACGGCACAGCGGTGTGCCCGTGGACGCATACTTCCCCGAGCCGGTCCGTGGTGACGTGATCCATGCCCATGACGTCTATCCGTGGCTGCCCCACTCGGGACGGCGCGCGGAGCCGCCGGGGACGCGGGTGCCCGCGCGCCGGATCTCGCCTCTCCTGCACCGAAACGGCGCCTGGCTGAGTGATCCCGAACTGGCTCAGGCACCGGCCCTGCGGAAGGTCGCGGCCTCAGCGGTGGACCGGCTGCGGGACCACCTCGGCCGTGAACCCGTGGCCACGGATGTCGCCCTGCTCGGCACCGATGTCGCGGTCCCCCTGCCGAGTGCTGCCGACGTGCCGGACAGCACACCTCTGAGACAGCTTCTGGCCGCTCTCCTCTGAACTGCCCACGCCCGCAGAACTTTGCCACGCAGCGCGTTCATGACCCGGGCACCTCGACCCTGAGGGACTTCTCCATGCAACCAGCGTCGCCACAGACGGCTTCGGTACCCACTCTCGAAGCATTCATCACATCCGCAGCTGCGAGCCGCCCCCGCCACGAAGGGAGTTCCTGTTGTTGAACAAGGCCGCTTCTCCCCTGCAGTTCGCCGCCGACGTGGGGCAGGTCCGTACCGTCCTCGTCGCCGTTCTCGACAGCCTCCGCTGGGATTCCTTCCAGGAAGCCCGGACTCCGGTGATCGACGAGGTGTGCTCGATCACCGAGCAGCGGATGAGTTACGCCAGCTGGACCCTGCCCAGCCATTCCTGCCTCTTCTCCGGGCTGCTCCCCTGGCGCCCCGAGCCCGGCCGGGCAGCGGCGGCGACGTACCGCGACGACTTCCTGTTCTGGTCCCACCTGCTCGCCGGCGACGAGAAGCACGCCGGCAACTTCCACCCGACCATGAGCCTCGCAGGCATGGCGGAGGAGTGCGGCTGGTCGACTCACGCGCGGGTGTCCATGCCGGTTCTGAGGCCCGAAGCAGGGTTGCGCCACGGATTCCCCGACTACGACTTGTCGCCGCAGGGCAGCGGGCTGGGCGCCCAGGTGTCCAGCATCCGGCTGGCTGACGACCGGCCGAACCTGCTGTTCATCAATGCCGCGGAGACGCACTACCCGTTCATGCTCCCCAAGTCCCGCCTGCCCAGGCTCCCCGGAGCCCACGGTGTGGCCGGTCGCGACCTGGCCGCAGGAGCCACCGGCCCGAGCGACGGCTATCTGCTGACGTTCTCCGACGCCGACTACCTGGAGATGAAGGCAGCGCAGGTACGTGCCGTCGAAGTCGTGGACCGCCGACTCGGTGCTGTGATCGAAAGTCTTCCCAAACCTCTCGCGGTCGTCGTCACGGCCGACCACGGTGAACTCTTCGGAGAGGACGGCATGTTCGGCCACGGCCCCTACTTCCACCCTGCCCTGTTCCAGGTGCCCCTGGCGATGGGAGTGGTCCGTTGAGTACCGCAGTCTCCTTGCACTCCGCCGGATACGGGCCGCGCGACGGCTCGGGCTCCGACGCCCTGCTCTCCACTCTGGCCGCGGACGTACACGACGCCTGCGGGCGCATCGCTCCACATGCCGTCCGCACGCCCACCGTGCGACTGCCCTGGCTGGACACGGACCATCGCGAGGTCTGGGCCAAGCTGGAGTGCTGGCAGGTCTCCGGCAGCTTCAAGGCCCGTGGTGCGCTGAACGCGCTGGCCGGGTTCCAGCCGGGCCAGATGTCGGTGACCGCCTCGGCGGGCAACCACGGCCTCGGTGTGGCCTTCGCCGCGCGCACCCTCGGCCAGCGGACCCGGGTATTCGTTCCCACCACCGCCTCGGAGCTCAAGGTCCGGCGGATCGCCGCAGCCGGTGCCCAGGTGACGGTGGTCGGCCGTGACCTCAAGGAGGCCACCGACCATGCGGTGGAGTACGCGCAGCGCCACGAGCTGCCGTTCATCTCACCGTACGCCGACTGGAACGTCGCGGCGGGTCAGGGCACCTGCATGGTCGAAGCCGTCGAGGACGCCGGCGACTTCGATACCGTCGTCGTACCCCTCGGCGGTGGAGGACTGCTGAGCGGAGTCGGCGCCTACGCCGTTCAGCATTCCCCCGGCACGCGGCTCATCGCCACCCACCCCGAGGTGTTCAACCGGCCTTTCGGCCAGGACTCCATCGACAACTGCCTGCGCATGGCGACTCCGCCGACCTACGCGGACGGCCTCGCGGTGCAGCACACCTTCACCAATCCGCTGGCCGACGTGCTGGAGCGGCTGCTGAGCGAGGTGTGCTCCGTCTCCGAGAACGAGATCGTCCTCGGTATCTACGCGCTGCTCCACGAGCACAGCCTTCTGGTCGAGGGTGCGGCGGCGACGGCCGCGGCCGCGCTCCTGAGCGGAAAGGCGCCCGAGGACACGGGGCGAACCCTCCTCATCCTCTCCGGCGGCAACATCTCCTCCTCCGCTCTGGCCCGTGCCATCGTGGCCGACGTCCACGACGAGCACCTGCGCATCGGCCTCGGACTCCGGCGGAATGTGCCCGTCCTGGAGAAGAACGAGGTGGCCGGGCTCGCCACGCACACGAAGGACCAGCCGCAGGGCGGCGCGGCTGCCGGCTCACCGGAGTCCGGCCCCCCGGACACCCGCTGGGCAGAGTCGTCGCTCTCGCTGGACGATGCGGCGGCTCGGGCGCAGGACCACCAGCGCTACCTCGAAGCCGTAGCGCTGCCGAAGGCCAAGGTGGCCCACGAGGCTCTCGACCGGCTGCGTGACCTGGCGGACGACCTGGCTCAGGAGCTGCGCTCGCCGGAGTCCGGCCTTCCGGACGTGGCCCCAGGGGCCCAGGAAGACGTACTCCGTCTACTGCTCCGCGTGCGCGAAACGCTCAGCAACGGACTGGAGTGGGCGAGCCCCGCGTACGACCAGAGCCGACGGGTGAACTTCTACGACACCTCTGCGCAGGCCGCGGGCGGTGTCAACTACGCCCGCTACGGGACGAACGACCTGCGCACCTTGGAGCTCGGACTCACCGAGATGCTCGGTCTGCCCCGTAGTGGTGCGGAGCTGCTCGCCACTTCCAGCGGCATGGCGGCTTACCAGGTGATCGAGAGCCTGTTGTTGCGCCACGCGGTCGAGCCCGGTGACACCATCGCCTATGCGCCGTACATCTACTTCGAGGCCGCCGAACAGCTCGAAGGGCTCCGCTTCCTCAACCATGTGCGTGCCGAGTGCTACGACGCGGATCTGCTGGTCGACATGGTCGAAGAGCACAATGCGAAGGTCCTGTTCGCGGATCCGGTGAACAATGTGGCCGGACTTCCCGTAGTGGATCTGCGTCGGCTCGCTGAGCTCACCGAGGGCAGGGACGGCTGGTCGGAACGCTGGCTGGTCATCGACGGCACCATGGTCTCCGGTGCGCTGAACGTCTTCGACCTCTTCGACAAGCCGGGGCACCCGCAGATCCTCTACTACGAGAGCGCCAGCAAGTACGCGCAGTTCGGACTGGACCTGCAGATGGCAGGCGTCTGCGTGGTCCCCAGCCATCTCGCGGCCGCGGCCAGGACGATCCGCCGCAACACGGGCACCATCCTCTACCCGGACGCCCTCGCCCGCTTCCCGCGGGCCGACCGCGGCGCCTACCTGAACCGCATGGTCCAGATGTCCGCGAACGCGCGCGTCATCGCGAATGTGCTGCGCGGTGATTCCCGTATCGCCGAGCACATCCTGGTCGGCTGCGTGGACGACTGGCGGGAGCGGGGCTGGGCCCACGGTGGCGCGGTTCTGACGGTCGAGTTCCGTCGAGCCGGGCTGAACAACCGGGACGGCCTGGAGGCCGTCATCGAGCGCATGCTCGGCAATGCGCGGGCGCGCGGGGTGCCGCTCGTCAAGGGACTCAGCTTCGGCTTCTCGACGACCCGTGTCTCAGCGGCTTCGGCCATGGCACAGGGCTCGGACCCTTTCCTCCGTTTCTCCGTCGGAACGCACGCGCGGGAGGCGATTCAGCAGCAGGCCGCCGCTGCCGCCGACGCCGTCTTCGAGTACCTGCGCACGTTCGACGCCCCTACGAGTGAGGCCTGATCCACCATGAAGAAACTTCTGGTCGTCGGTCTGGACGGCGCGACGTTCGACGTCTTGGACCGCTATGTGCGCGAGCACTCGGACGGAGCTCTGGCCCAGCTGTACCGGTCGGGGACGGTACGGACGCTGAAATCCACCCTCCCCTTCTTCACGGGTCCGGCATGGACCACCTGCATGACCGGGCTCCGCCCCGATCAGCACGGGGTGTACCACTGGCGCGGCCGGTTCGACGCCGAGCGCGGGAACCGCCCGCTGGTCTCCACACGCCACCTGGAGGAAGCCTTCCTCTGGTGGTACGTGCAGCAGCAGGGTGGCCGGGTGTCGGTCACCAACTTCCCCATGGCTTATCCCGCACCGCCCTCGGAGGGCGTGTTCGTGTGCGGCACGCTGTCGCTGGAGGACGCGCCGGGCCAGACCTGGCCGCCCCACCTGGCGGAGGACCTGAAGAAGCGTCTTCCCGGGTACCGCTACGAGATCGAGAAGGGGCTGTCGTTCGTCGACCGCCCGGGAGAGCTGCGCAAGCACATTCTCGAGGTGGGCGGTAACCACCTGGCCGCCGCCGTGGATTTCGCACAGCCCTCCAGTGCCGACCTGGCCGTGCACGTGGTCACCGTGACGGACCGCATGCAGCACTTCTTCTGGGATCACGAGGATGGCCCCGGCAGCGCCGTCTGGGATGCCTACGCCTTCGCCGACGAGGCTCTCGCCAAACTGCTCGCCCAGCAGGACTGGGACAACGTCGTGGTGGTCAGTGATCACGGGGCCGGCCCCTCCCGGCAGGTGTTCCAGACCGATGACTGGCTCGTCGAGCACGGTTGGGCACAGCGCGCCGACAACGGCCGCGAAGTGGACATGCACAAGTCCTGGGCGTACGCCGGTGAGGAGCCGGAGATCGCCGTCTACGTCAACCGGCAGGACCGGCAGGGCTACGGCGTACCGGCCGATGAGTTTCCGGGGTTCCTGAGGAAGCTGCGGGAAGAGCTGCTCGCCGTACGTGCGCCGGAGACCCAGCAGCCGGTGTTCCAGCGGGTACTCGTCGCCGAGGACGTGTACGACGGCCCGCTCCGGGATCTCGGCCCGGACCTGATCCTGATTCCGGCCGACGGGATCCACCCCCGGCCGGGGCTCGCGGGCACGCTGTTCACGGAGCCCGGAGGTCTCATCAGCGGTCACCGTATCGACGGCATCTTCCTGGCCGGCGGCGCCGACTTCCCGTCGTCCCCGGACCGGTCCGCGAACCGGCCGTTGGAGATGGCGGAGGTGTTCTCCGTACTCTGTGCCGCCCAGGGCGTGGCCGTGCCCGACGGCATCCCGGTCAGCCCCCTGCTCACCGAACTCGGTGTCCAGTACACCGTCGACGAGGGGCTGCACTGGACCCATCAGGTCGACGGGGAGCCCGCGCAACAGGCGGACTCACCCGACATGCTGCGCCGTCTCGCGGAACTCGGTTATCTGTGATGGCCGGCGGAGTGATCCGGCACGCGACCGGGGACGACCGGGCTTCGGCCCTGCGGCGCATCGCCGCGGCCGAGCCCGGCACGACATGGATGGATCCGGAGGTCTGCCGGCGCAATCCGCTGCTCGCCGTGCGGCTGCGCCGCAGCATTCTGATGCGCTGTTACAACGGCGACTACCACACCGACGTCTTCGACGAGGAGCGTCTGGCGGGCCGGATCGCCGACGGATCGGAACGGGTGCTGTTCTGGGGACCCGCGGATCAGGTGAGCCGCACGGCCGAGTTGTTCCACGCACCGGGATGCCCCCCTGCGGAAGTCCTGGACGGTCTGTCCCTCGGCACTCACACCTCTCTCCCGGGGGAGGAGCTGTACGGCCGGGGGCACGTCGAGGTCGCGCGTACGGGCAGCACCCAGGGCGATTCCGCAGGTGCCGCCGACGCGATCCTGTGGGACCTGGGGCGGGTCCTCGCGGGGGCCCGCAGGGGCGAGGAGCTCCACACGATCTCCTGCGTACCGCGCAACCGCCGTTCGGCCCATGGGGTCCCCGGCGGCGCGGCCATCCACCGTCTCCACACACGGGCGGTGGGCTCCCGGCACTGGGGCGTCGCCCCGTTCTACGTCATGGCAGGTGGCTCCTTGGAGGTGTTGGACTACCGGGAGCTGAGCTTCGAGGAGACGTACGTGCGCCAGGGGTTCGACACGTGCGGGACCGTACACGTGAGTGACACCATGTCCGCGAGCCTGGCTGCGGACCTGTGTGAGCTGAACGGGTTCGACGTGGACATCCGCACCACGGAGACCGGACCACTCGGCCGGCGGGATGCTGTGGCGCCGGCACCGCCGGGGGACGCGCATGGCCCCCGGGTGACGCACATGGATCTGGATGCCCCTGAGCGCACTCTTGCCGAAGCCGCCGCCGACCGCGGCGAAGCCTGCACGGTCGCGGTCTGCAACCTGAACGACGCGCGGTCCCTTCCCCTGCAGGCCGCTCTGGTGCGGGACGGGTTCCGGCTGACCTACATCAGCCCGCCCAAACTGGTGCCCTCTCCGGAGGGCCATCGGAGCATTCCGCTGCGTGGCGGTTTCTGCCGAATCCGCACCGACGCACCACTCGCCGCACCGTACTACCTGGAGCGCGGGCCGTTGTCGGACACCGAAAGAAAGCTTGCCGCGCAGTACCGGGATCTGCTCGGCTCCTGGCGAAAGGAAACAACCCCCAATGAATGAGACCGAATCCGTGTCCGCGGGCTCCACCGCACAGCCGGCCATTCCGGAGCAGGTTATGCGCGAGGCCGTTTCCGCAGTTCTCGCCGTACGCCTGCCCGATGGGGAGAATCACGTCCCCGACTTCACCGTCGGCGGCCCGCGGTCCACCCCGCTGGAGAGCATCGGCGTGGACAGCCTGCTGATCGCGGAAATCATCGTGGAGCTCGAAGAGCGTCTCGACGTCCTGCTCGAACTCCGCTCCGGAACACGGCTGGAAACACTGGCCGAGCTGTACTCCGCGCTCGCCCCGGCCGGCCCGTCATGACCACGGGACCGCATCACATACAGCCCACCGGCGTGTGGGAGGCAGGACGGACGACAAGCTGGGACGAGGTGACCCGGCAGGCCGGGCGGCTCGTGGAGCAGGTGGCCGCGGCCCGGCCGTCCGCCGTCGCCGCAGCGGTGCCCACCGGGCAGGCCCTCGTGACGGCACTCGTCGCCACGCGCGGCATGGACTCGACTGTGATGATCACTGGTCCCTCGGTCTCCGACGACCGCCTGGCCGCCCTCGGGGTGGACGCCGTGGTGGAGTGGCCGGAAGCGTCGAAGGACTGCACCGTACGGCGGCTCACCGGGGCGGTGGAGGCTTCCGCCCCCGCGGAGCCGGGTCTGTGTCTGCTCTCCTCCGGAACCACGGGCGAGCCGAAGCCGACCCACTGGCCGTGGCGTACGCTCGCGCGCGGCGAGTGGGGCAGAGGAAGCGAGCACTGGGCGATCGGTTACGCCCCGCACAGCTTCGCGGCGGTCTCAGCGACGTGCCAGGCGCTGGGCCGGGCAGCCTGCGTGGAGTTCGTTCGTCCGGCGGAGCTGGCCACGGCGCGGCCGGACGCCGTCCCGCTGACGGTCGCTGCGGCCACGCCGTCATTCTGGCGGCTCGCCGCGATCGCGAACCGGGATCCGGCCGAGTTCCGGCGGGTGGACACCGTGACCATCGGCGGGGAGCCCACCGACGCGTCACTGCTGCGGCTGCTCGGCGACACGGTCACACCGAGACGTATCAAGCAGATCTTCGGCACGACGGAGCTGGGCACGGTCCTCCACGTCGATGACGGGCGTCCCGGTCTTCCCGAATCGCTCCTTGGGCGTCGGCTCCCGAGCGGTGCCGCCTTCGACATCCGTGACGGACACCTGTGTGTCTCGGTCGGCCCTGGCACGCCATTCGTCGACACCGGGGACGAGGTGAAGATCGACGAAGGCCGCGTACACGTCATAGGCAGGACTGGGGTCTTCGTGAATGTCGGCGGCCTCAAGGCGAACCCCTACCGGGTCGCGCAGGTGCTCCAGCAACACGAGTCCGTCCTGGCCGCGCGGGCCTACGGGCTGCGCAACGCGCTGCTCGGCAAGGTGGTGGCCGCTGACGTCGTGCTGCGACCGGGTAGCGACCCCCTCCTGCTGATACCCGAACTCAAGCGGTACTCCGCCGGGCTGCTGGATGCCCATGAGCGCCCACAGCGCATCAAGAACGTCGAAAGTCTGGCAGTCGCCGAATCCGGAAAGGTGCAACTTTGAGCACGCCCACCGCCGAGAGGGTCGTCGTCGTCACCGGCGGCACCCGCGGCATCGGTCTTGAGATCGGCCGCGTCCTGCTCCAGGAGGGCTACGGTGTGATCGCCGTAGCCAGGAACCCCACCGAAGAGTACGAGGAACTGCGCTCACGGCACGGTGCACGGGCCGAATTCATGGCGGCCGACCTCGGCTCACCGGAGGGTGTCGACGCGGTCGCTCATAGAATTCGCTCCTGCGCCGGGCTCTACGGGATGGTCAACAACGCGGCCGTGGCGTTCAGCGGCCTTCACGCCGGTCTCCCGCGCGCCGGCATGGAGTCCATGCTGGCCGTCAACCTCCTGGCCCCCATGGTTCTTTCCCAGGCCGCCGTGAAGGCCATGATGCGTGCCCGCACGGGACGCATCGTGACCATCAGTTCCATCTGTGCACAGCGGCCGTACCGCGGGCTCGGGGTGTACAGCGCCACCAAGGCAGCGCTGGAAGGCTTCACCCGGGTACTCGCGGCGGAAGCCGGCCCCTGGGGAATCACCGCCAACTGCGTGTCCCCGGGGTTCATCGATACGGCCATGAGCGAGGGCCTCGACGAGGTGGCGCGCGGTCGTATCCGGCGCCGCTCCATGCTCGCGCACGAGACGTCGGCCGGCGATGCCGCGGCAGCCGTGTCCTTCCTCTTGTCGTCTGCCGCCGGGGCGATCACCGCGGAAGTTCTCCGGGTCGACGCGGGCGCGGCCGCATGAGTCACCGTCAGAAAGGCACATCGATGCGCACCCACTTCCTTGTACTCGCCTATGAACGGCCCAAGGGCCTGGCAAGTCTGCTGGCCAGCATCCGTGCTCAGCAGGGATTCTCCGGTTCGGTCGAGATCACCGTGCTCGACAACGCCTCGCGCCCCCATCTGAGCACCCTGATGGAGGCCGCGTGCCTGACCTATGCGGCTCGTTACGTGCGCCACACCGAGAACGCGTACATGCGCGGCAAGAGACTGCTTGAGGACCACGTTCTCAACGAGGGCCCGAGCCCCGACGTGGTCGTGCATCTCGATGACGATGTCGTCCTCGAGCCCGGCTGGCTGACAAGCACGACCGCGGTACTCAAGGAAGGTCGCCACGCGGCCTGCGGTTCGGTGGAGCACTGGCAGGGCGAGCTCGTGTACAGCGGTCAGACGGAATTGCGGTTCACGGAACTGCCCAGGGCGACGGGCGGCCCCCTGCGCTGCTGGGAATGGGAGTGGCAGGGCGTCGGCAGCACAACCGGAACCGTGCCGGTGGCGTTTGCCGGGCACCGGGCCCTGGCCGTGCTGGGCGAGGCCGCTTCCGCGGTGCGGCACGACGAGGCCTACCGGATCGGGGGCGAGGATCTCGATTACAGCCTGGAACTGCGTCGCGATCTCGGCGACGACGCGCTTGCCATCGCCACATCGGCGCTGATCCAGCACCGTGCACACGGTGAAGAGGACGCTCCGGGATTCCGGACTCCCGACAACGTGATCAGCTCGTGGCGGCACTTCTACGCCAAGTGGGGATTCCTGCGGACGAATGCCTGCACCGAGGCGGGGATGACGCTTGATCAGTTCATCACCGCGGTGACCGGCGCCGGAACCGGAGCATGACCGCCCCCTTCTGGAAGGCGGTTCTGTTCGATCTGGACGACACGTTGATCGACTACTCGTCCGCTGCCGCCGACGAGCGCGAGAGTGTGCACCGCCTGGTGCTCCCTCACCTTCCCGCCGGTGCGATGGACGGCTTCTGGGAGCGGTACGACGGACACCTGGCACGCCACCACGCCGAGGTCGACACCGGTCGTGTGACCGTGGACGACTACCGGGAAAGCCGGCTTCGTCATGCCTTGAAGCCGTGGTGCGAGCCCTCTCACGAGCTTGCGACCGCCGTCGCCTCCTGCGCCGACATGACAGCCGCGCGGGTGGAACTGCATGCGGGCGTCCTCGACGTACTCGGATCTCTGCGGAGCGCGGGAGTGCGCCTCGGCATCATCACGAACGGCCCCGGAGGTATGCAGAACGCCAAGTGCGCCCGGCTGGGACTGACCGCTGCCGTGGACGCCGTGGTGACCTCTCAGGATGCCCGACGCACCAAGCCGGACGCTGCCGTCTTCCACATGGCACTGGATCGCTTGAACACCTCCCCCGAACGCGGCGTCGTGGTCGGGGACTCCTGGGAGAACGACGTCCTGGGAGCCATCCGGGCGGGTGTCGGCGCCGCCGTGCACATTCGTCGGCCCGGCGCGCCCGCCCGCACCGCTGCCGGACTGCTGGGGCAATTGCCCCGGGTGGACCGCGAACTACTCGAACTGCTGGAGGTACGACGTGGCGGAAACTGAGCAGAGCGGCCCTCGGACCGCGGGGCCGGACGACGGCCGGCCGGAACAGCCCATGCGTCTGTGCCTTGTGTCGCCCGCGTATCCCCCCATGGTCGGCGGCATCGGTCGCAACACCTGGGACCTCGCCCGTGGCCTTGTGGGCCGCGGTCATGAGGTCCTGGTGCTCGTGGCATGCGGTCGCAAGCCGGAGGGAGCCGAATCGGGCACCGTCCGGGACAATCTCACCGTTCACTGGCTGGAGGACGGTCGAAAGGGTGGCGGACCGCTGCGGGCCCTGCCGGGAGTATCGGACCTCAGCCGCAGCCTTCGGGTCCGTCGTGAGCTGAGCAGGCTGCAGTCCAGGCACGGCCCCTTCGACGTGATCGAATTCGCGAGCTGGCGAGCTCTCGGCATGATGCACTCGATGGCGAAGGTGGCTCCCCAGCTCCTGCGGGCCACCACAGGGATCGCACAGGTCCCTCGGGATGAAGGCGGCCTGGCCGACCGCGCCCGCGATCAGATCGGCCGCTGGGTGCTGGGTGCCGCGGAGTGGGTGTGCCTGGTCAAGAGCGACGTCGTGGTGGCTCCCACGACGGCTCACCTGGAGCATGTGCCTCGACGGGCCCGCCGGGCCACGACGATCATGCCGTTCGGCGTCGCCGTACCCACCGGCACCCCCCGCCGCGCCGGCAACACCGTGCTCTTCGTCGGCCGTCTCAGCGGGCGCAAGGGGTTCGACCTCTTCGCGAAGTCGGCGGAACTCCTTCTCGCGGCGCGGCCAACTGCCCGGATCGTTCTGGTCGGTCACGACCTCGTGGACGCGAACGGCAGCGCCTGGGAGCGGTACGGAGAGCCGATCAAGCGCCAGTACGGCGACCGTCTCGAGTGGCGTCCCGAAGTCACCGACGCCGAGTTGGACGAGCTCTACTGGACCAGCGACGTGTGCGCGATGCCTTCGCGGTACGAGTCCTTCGGACTTGTCTTCGCGGAAGCGAACCTCCGGGGCATGCCGGTGGTCGCCTGGGACACCGATTTCGCCCGCGAAGTCGGTGGGGACGCGGCCGTACTCGTCCCCCGCTGGGATGTCCAGGCATACGCCGAGAAGCTCGGCGACACCCTGGACGCGACGACGGATGGGCGCATCGACGGCGAAGCCATCCGAAGCCTCACCCGCGATCTCTACGGCCTCGACCGCTGGGTCGAGAGCACGGAAGCGATCTACGCGGCCACCGCGGCCGCATCTCGCGGTGGGCACCTCACCACACCTACCTCGCAAGCGAAGGGCACATGAATGCCAAAGGAGTTTCTCTTCGTCACCGGTGCGCCGCGCAGTGGCACCACGTACGTCAGTGACTGGCTGACCCAGCTGGACGATGCCTACTGCGTCCACGAGGTCCTCACCGACCTCAGGGGGAAGCCCTCGGAGGATGCCTTCGCCGCGCTCAACGCGTACGCGTCGTCGGGGGCGGACAGGCTCGACAAGGTGCGGCAGCGGGAATTCCTCTCCTGGCCGAGCGAGGGACTCGAGGCCCACGATCTCGAACTCCTCGCCTGGAAGGAACCCGTGGCGTGGGAAGGGGGTGGCCTGGAAGCGGTTCCCGACCCGCTGGGCACTCTTCTTCGTACGCGGTGCAGTCAGGCCGTCGTGACCGTACGACACCCCTTCGACGTGGTTGCCTCCGGGCGTCGCCGTGAAGCTGCGACAAGCAATTGGCGCCCGCTGTCGGTGGAGGCACACTGCGCCTATTGGCTCAGCACCTTGCAGCTGATCCGCGATCTCGAACTGCGGGGCTGCGACGTCCTCGTACTTCGCTGGGAAGGCCTTCTGGCCGATCCGGGCGCGAATGCCCTGCGGCTGGGCGAGTTCGTGAAGCGCGAACTTCCCGCATTCGAAGGGTATGAGCGCGAACCGGAGGAACTGGGCTCCATGCGGGCTTGTGTGCACCCTGAGCGCGGACTCCCCGGACACCCCTCCCGCTCGTACTTGACGAAGTCCGACACGCAGGAGATCCGCAGTCTTCTGCAGGCCGAGGCAACGGAACTCGGATACGACCTAGCGGATCTGTGACCAGGCGGCCGCCGAGGTGGTGGGCGGGATAGTGCCGTCCACCACCTCGGCGCCGTGGTGAGCTGTGCGCGGCACCGAGGTCCACTCTTCGTCTCCTCTCCAAAGACCCGGAGCCCCGTTGGCCACCTCACCCCAGCCATGACGCGTTGGCAGCTGCGGTAGCTGATGAGCAAGGCGTGCACGGCCCCGGCCGGCCGAGGAACTGTGTCCGCACCTGGCCGAGCTGACGGTGCGCCTCCTCGTGCCCCTGGGCGGCACCGTGATCCCCCGGGGCACCCCGGTCCTCGCGGGGTACTCGGCGGCCGGCCGCGACACCCGGGCCCACGGTCCGGACGCGGCGCGCTTCGACATCACCCGCACCGGCGCGTCCCGCCATCTCTCCCTGGGACACGGTGCGCACTACTGCGTGGGCGCACCCCTGGCCCGCCTGGAGAGCACCACGGCCCTGGAACAGCTCTTCACCCGCTTCCCGGCCCTGGACCTCGCGGTTCCGGAGCCGGAACTCCCGCGTCACGCATCGTTCGTGGGCAACAGCGTGCGGAAACTGCCGGTGCGGCTGACGGGCTGAGGGGGGGCCGGCCGAGGGACCGAGCCGGCCCCACCCGGTCCGGCAGACCGATCGGTGGGCGCCGACCCGGAGACCCGGAGAGGGCGCGCGGGCCGGCAACGGCTGTCCGGTTGGGGCGAGTTCGTGTGCCGAGTGGTGAGCGGCGCGCCTTGACGCCCCGAATTGGTCCAGGCCAATATGTGGATCACCGAGCGCCTCCGGGACCGACCGTGCCTCCGGGCGCGCCGTCCGGTCCGGTCGCCGCCGCCACACGGACGTACGGGGGAATGCCGCTGTGCCAGGACGAAGACCGTTTGCCGGAGCCGTCGCCGTGGTGCGGCGCAGGGCCGGCCGCTGGATCGACCTCGCCCGGCTCCTGCCCCGCGCGGGCACGTCACTGGTGGCCGCGTCACTGCTGGTGAACACCGTCCTCGGCCTGCTGCCGGGGGTGTTCGTGCTCGCGGCGAGCGTGCTCCTGGACCGGGCCGCCGGGGGCGCGGGCCTGACGGGCGAGGTCTACGGCTGGCTGGCCGTCGTCGTCGGGGCCTTCGCGCTCCAGCACGCTCTCGCCCCCTTCCAGCCCGCGCTGACCGAGGCGGTCTCCCGCCGGGTCGACGGCCACTGCATCGGCCGGCTGCTCGATGTCACGCTGCGCCGGGCGCCCTTCGGGGTCCTGGAGGACAGCGCGCACGAGGACCTGCTCGCCGACGCCAGGGCCGCCTTCGCCCGTACCGTCCCCACCCCCGGCGAGGCCGCCGCCGCGCTGCCGCTGCTGCTCGCCCGGTACCTCCAGCTCACCTTCGCCGTGGCCCTCGTCGGATACGCGGCCGGACCGGCCGGCGCCGCCGTCACCGCCGTCACCGCACTGGCGATCCGTTTCGGCGTCCGCGGCACCCTGGGCCGTTACGCCGCCCTGTGGGACTCCCTCGCCGGACACCGGCGGCGCACCGGTTACATCCGTCAGCTGGCTACGGGGACGGGCGCCGCGAAGGAGATCAGGCTGCTGGGCCTGATGCCCTGGCTGAGTGCCCGCTTCGGCCGCGACACCATGGACGGCCTGCATCCGCTCTGGGCGGGCAGCCGCCGACTCCAGTTCTGGCCCTTCGTCGCCCTGGCCGCCGCCGGATTCGTCGGCGGTACCGCCGTGTTCGCGCTGCTCGCGCACGGCACCGTGCAGGGACGCACCGACCTCTTCGCCCTCGGTATCGGCCTCCAGGCCGCGCTGGTCACCATGCGCTTCGGCGTCGCCTTCCCCGAGTGCGACACCCAGACCCAGTTCGGTCTGGAGTCCTTCCACGCCCTCGAACGGCTGGAAGCGCTGGAGGAGCTGAAGCCCCGCCCGGCGGCCGGCACGGAGCCCGCGCCCCGCCCCGCGCACAGCATCCGCTTCGAGGACGTCGCCTTCTCCTACCGTCCGGACGCGCCCCCGGTCCTGGACGGCCTCGACCTGGAGATCCCGGTCGGCGCCTGCACCGCGATCGTCGGCCTCAACGGCGCCGGGAAGACGACCCTGGTGAAACTGCTCGCCCGGCTGTACGAACCGACCTCGGGGCGGATCACCGTGGACGGCGCCGATCTGGCCGCTCACAGCCCGGAGTCCTGGCAGCGCCGGATCGCCGTCGTCTTCCAGGACTTCCTCCGCTACGAACTGCCCGCCGCCGACAACATCGGCCTGGGCGCCCCGCACCTGGCGCCCGACGAAGCGGTCCTGCTCGACGCCGCCCGGCGGGCCGGGGCCGGGGCCGTCGTGGACAGGCTCCCCGACGGACTGCGTACGCCGCTCTCCCGCCGCTACCCCGGCGGGCACGACCTCTCCGGCGGCCAGTGGCAGCGCATCGCGCTGGCACGTGCCCTGCTCGCCGTCGAGGGGGGAGCCTCGCTGCTCGTCCTGGACGAACCCACGGCGCAACTGGACGTGCGTGGCGAGGTCGCCTTCTTCGACGAGTTCCTCGCCGAGGCCGGTTCGCGCGGCATCACCAGCCTGATCATCTCGCACCGCTTCTCGACCGTCCGGCGCGCCGACCGGATCGTGGTCGTGGAGCACGGCCGGGTCCTGGAACAGGGCGACCACAAGTCCCTGATGCGCGCCGACGGCCGTTACGCCGGGCTCTTCCGGCTGCAGGCCCAGCGCTTCGAGGACGACAACACCACCGCCGGGAGCAGAAGTTGAGAACCGTCGCGGCCTCGGCCCGCTACCTGCTGGCCCTCGGGTGGCGGCTCGGCCCCGGGCGGCTGCTCACCTCCGTCGGGCTGCTCGCGGCCGGATACCTGGCCGCGCCGGCCGCCGCCGTACTGCTCGCCGCCTTCACCGAGGCGGCACTCGGCGGCCGGGGCGGTGCGGCCCTGACCCTCTCCGTCGGCATCGGCCTGGTGCTGGTCCTCGATCTCACCATGGCGCACTTCGCACACCTCTCCTACTACGAGCTCGCCCAGCTCCAACAGCTCGCCATCAGCCGGGAGATCGCCGATGCGGTCAACGGTTCGCCGGGCGTCGAGGCCCACGACGACCCCCGGTTCGGCGAGACACTGACACAGCTCGCCGACCGGATCTTCCAGGTCCGGGCCGCCATGGAAGCGGTTCTGCTGCTCGGAGGTTCGCTGCTGCAGGGGCTGCTGACCGCCGTGGTGCTGGCCCGCGTGGACCCCTGGCTGGCCCTGCTGCCGCTCGCCGCCGTCCCGGCGGTGCTCGCCAGCAGCCGGGCGCAGCGGATCGTCGACGCCGCACGGGCGGGCAGCGCCTCCGAACTCCAGCTCGCCCGGCACCTGGTGGAGGTCGGCACGACAGCCGCCACCGCCAAGGAGATCCGGCTCTTCGGGGCCCGGCAGGCGGTCACCGAACGGCACGGCGCCGCATGGCGCGGCGTCACCGACCGGCAGCTGGGCGGCGAACTGCGCGGGGCACTGGTCCGCGCGGCCGGACAGGTCTGGTTCGCCGCCGCCTACGGGGCGGCGATCCTGATCGTGCTGCGGCGGGCCGCGCGCGGCGAGGCGGGCGTGGGCGAACTGGTGCTGACCCTCACGCTGGCCGTCCAGGTCGGCGGGCAGGTCGCGGCAGCCCTCGGCCAGCTGGGGCGGCTGCAGAGCGCCGGCCGGATCATCGAACTCCTGGCCGAGTTGCGGTCGTTGGTCCCCGCGAAGGAGGCTGCCGGGCATGCCGCCCCGCCGCCCGCACTGCGCGAGGGCATCCGGCTGGAGCATGTCTCCTTCGCCTACCCCGGCAGCGACCGGAAGATCCTGGACAATGTCTCCCTCTTCCTCCCGGCGGATTCCAGCACCGCGCTCGTCGGCGAGAACGGGGCCGGAAAGAGCACCCTCGTCAAACTGCTCTGCGGGCTCTACCGGCCCACCGAGGGCCGCATCCTGGTCGACGGCACCGACCTCGCCGACCTCGACCCCGAGCAGTGGCAGCAACGGCTCGCGACCCTGTTCCAGGACTTCGCCCGCGTCGAACTGACGCTCCGCGAGTCCGTCGGCATCGGCCGGCTCGAAGCCCTGGACGACGACGCCGCACTCCGTACGGCCCTGTCGGACGCGCGGGCCGACGCTCTGGAGGCCAAGGTGCCGGGCGGGCTGGACGGACTGATCGGACGCGGCTACGGGGACGGCCAGGAGTTCTCCGGCGGCCAGTGGCAGTCCCTCGGGCTGGCCCGTACCGTGCTCCGTCCCGATCCGCTGCTGCTCGTCCTGGACGAACCCGCCGCCGCCCTGGACGCGTCCGCCGAGCACTCCCTCTTCGAGCGCTTCGCGGCCGCCGCCTCCTCCGGCAGCGCGACCACGCTCTTCGTCTCGCACCGTTTCTCCACCGTGCGGCTCGCCGACCGGATCGTCGTACTCGACGGCGGCCGGGTCGCCGAGGCCGGCAGCCACCAGGAGCTCATGGACCGGCAGGGGCTGTACCAGGAGATGTTCGACCTTCAGGCGGGGGCCTACACCGCCTGACCCATGATGCCCGGATATGTGCCCCAACTGGCCCTGTCCGTATGCCTGTTGATCATGACCTCCCTCGCGGGACGATCTTGACACCCTCCATTGGTCCAGTCCAATATGAGGGCACATTCAGCCACTGCGGCCCAGCCGCTGGCTGGAATGGCGCTGTCGATGCTGTCCTCACAGCCGGTCGCGCGCCGAGAGACCGCGTTCCCTGCCCGCACCGGACGGAGAGTTCAGCGCTGTGACCGCCACGAGCGACAGATCCGGGAGCTCCGCCGACGGATCACGGGTTCCGGGGAGCCTCGCCTTCTCCGGCCCGGCGCGCGGGCCGGGCCCCCTGATGTGGGCGCAGCGGCTGCTGTGGAACGACTGCCAGTGGATGGGGCAGGAGGCGCACTACTTCAACATGGCGCTGTCCGTCCCGGTGCCCGACGGGCTGTCGCACGAAGAGGTCATGGACGCCCTGAGCCGTGTCGTCCACCGCCATGAGGCGTTCCGGAGCCGGATCACCCTCGCCGCCGACGGCGAACCGCTCCAGGAGGTCTTCGCCTCGGGGTCCTTGCCGGTGCTCCTGGCGGAGGCGTCCGAGGAGACCGTGGACGAGGTCGCCGCGCGGTGCCGCGAGGAGCTGTCCGGCCGGTCCTTCGACCTGCTCGACGACTGGCCCGCGCGCCTCTGCGTCGTCTCCGTGCGACGGGCGCCCGCGCGGGTCGTCATGGTGCTCTCCCATGTGTTCGCGGACGGCGGCGCGACCCGGGTCCTCTCCGAGGAACTGAGCGGGCTGATGCGCGGAACCTCCTGGACCGCGCCCGCGCCGCAGCCCCTGGAGCGTGCCGCCCATGAACGGTCGGCTGCCGGACAGCGGCTCTCCGCCCGTTCGCTCGAACGTCTGGAACAGCAGCTCCGGACGATCCCGCAGACCATGTTCCCCGGGCCCCAACTGCCGCCCGATCAGGCACGCTTCCGGCGGATCGAAATGCGCTCCCCGGCCCTCACCGAGGCGCTGCGCCGGATCTCCGGGCGCGACGGATCCACCACGTCGAACGTACTCCTCGCCGCCACCGCCCTGATGCTCGGAGTGTTCACCGGGAACCGGCGCGTGGCCTTCAAGACGATCCTCGGCAATCGGTCCTTCCCCGATCTGAAGCGGATCGTGAGCAGCGCCGTGAGCAACGGCATGGTGTGCGCCGATCTCGCGGACGGAACGTTCACCGGCCTGGTCCACTCCGTGGCGGGCGCCACCAGGGCCGACCTGCTGCGCAGTCAGTGCGATCCGGTCGAGCGCGACCGCCTGATGGCCCGGGTCGACCGTGAACGGGGAGTCCGCCTCGATCTCTCGTCGTTCTTCAACGACATCAGGGTGTTCATGGGCGACCGGGCCGCAGGGCCGGACGACGATGCCGACCTGGAATCGCTCGCGCGCGGTACACGGCTGGAGTGGATCGGCGCGTGGGACCGGCAGGACGCGAAGTTCTTCTTCCACGCCAGGACGCTGGGCGACTGCGACCACGTATACGCCATGGTCGACACCGCTTTCATGCCGGCGCAGTCGGCGGAGCTGCTGATGCGGGGCCTGGAGAAGGTACTCGTCCGGGCCGCCGGCGCCGACCTGCCGCTCTCGGAGCTGCGCCGGATCCTCGCCGACGAGGGCTGCCGCCCCCCGGCCAGAGGGGCGGACTGGGCCCTGGTGGACCACTGCTGGATCCATCTGCCCGATGTCGTGTCGATGCTGTCCGAAGCCCTGCCCGGCCGACGTGTCGAGGCCGCCGTCACGGAGGGCGCGGACGGCCCCGTCCTGTCGGCCCGGGTCTTCTGCGACGAGCCCGTGGACGTCGAGGAGCTGCGGCAGGCGGCGCATCACGCCCTGCCGGCTTTCCCCGCGGCCATGGTGCCCGCGCTGTGGACCGTCGTCCCCGCCGGGAGCACCACCGGGGTCTCCCCGGCCTGACCTGCCCGACCTGACGTCTCGCGCCTCTCCAACCTGTCGCCGAATGCCCTGGGGGAAATCGTGTCAATCAGCACGTGGAACGACTTCGTGACGGCCCTGCGGGGCGAGGTCGACTGGCGCGACGGCTCGTACATGGAGCGGCAGGCGTCCGTCGTCGAGGAGATCCTGCGGGCCGCGGCCGCACGTCCGGAGATCTTCGCGGAGCGTACGGACGAGATCCTGGCGGACGGTGAGCTGTTCCGCAGCCTCGCTCCGCATTCCGCTTATCCGCGCATCCTGATGGACAAGTTCGTCCTCCATTCGGAGCCGGGCAACGGCTTCCGTATCCGGCTGCACCGGTTCAAGACGAGGCTGCAGAACGGCGGCGCCCAGGAACGGGTCCACTACCACAAGTGGCACTGCAGCACCGTCATGCTGCGCGGCGGGTACCGGGAGAGGCAGTTCGAGGTCCTGAGGACCGACGAGGAGGCCAGTGAGTCCCTGCTCCGCGAGGACCTCGAACACTCCCTGGCGGAAGGGGAGTCCAACTCGCTGCCGGCCGGCCGGCCGCACCAGGTCATCAACGACAGCGACACCGACCCCTGTCTGACGCTCTTCGTCCGCGGACCTTCCGTTCTCCGCGCCGCGCGCATCTTCGACATGGAACGCGGCACCTTCTACGACACCTTCGACCCGGACGGCCAGCTGAAGGTCGGACTCGCGGCCATGGGCCGGCTCGACCCCGACTTCCACTGACACGGCCCGGCCGGACCGAGACAAGGACGAGCACATGACCGAGCAGGGCATCACCGAGCAGGGCGTCACCGACGTACTCGAACAGCTGCTGATCGCGCACAGTCCGGAACTGCGGGAGGGAAGCGCTTCGGTGTCGCCGCAGGCCAGACTGGTGGATCTCGGCATCGACTCGCTGGAGCTGCTGTCGCTCGCCGCCGATATCGAGGAGGCGTTCCGGATCGACGTCGACGACAGCGATCTCGACACCGCGAAGACCGTAGCCGACCTCGTGCGCATCGTGGACGCGGCATCCGGGACCGGCCCGGCGTGACGGAGTCGACGGGGGTAGTGGTCACCGGCATGGGCTGCGTCTCGCCCTTCGGAACCGGGGTGCGGCGCTTCTGGGAAGGCCTCTTCGCGGGACGGGCACCGACGACGGCCGCCTGGCCGGGCAGCTCCGGCTACCGGACCACCGCCGTGTACGAAGTCCCCGCCTGGGAGGGCCCGTTCGAGGACCGTCCGGCGGATCTTCTGGCGGCCTCTGCCGACCAGGCCCTGGCCCAGGCCGGTCTGGCACCGCAACAGCTGCGGTCCGCCGGGCTGGCGCTCGCGTCCACCAGTGCGGGCTGGCACCTGCCGGACGTGGCCTTCGGGTCCGTACCGCCCGGGGAAGGGACCGACGCCAGGCGGTACCGCAAGGAAGGGCCGGCCGTCTCGCTGCGCGAGCGGCTCGCGCTGAACGGCCCCTGCGTGGTGCTGTCCTCCGCCTGCGCGTCGAGCACCGGGGCGCTGGCCTGGGCCAGTGAGCGGATCAGGAGCGGAGAGGCCCCGGTCGTCCTGGTCGCCGCGGTCGACGTGCTGACCGAGGTCGTCTTCGCGGGCTTCCACTCGATGCGCCTGCTGTCCCGGACGACGACGCGGCCGTTCTCCGCCGACCGGAGCGGATTCATTCTGGCGGAGGGCGCGGCGGTAGTGGTCCTGGAGAGCTCCCGGCACGCGGCGGAGCGCGGGCGTCCGGCTCTGGTGACCGTCCAGGGCTGGGGCGCCTGCTCCGACGCCGTCCATCTGACGACCCCCGCCGCACAGGGCATCGCCCGGTCCCTGTCCCGCGCGCTCGACGATGCCGGCCGCGGCCCGCAGGAGATCGGGCTCTACCACGCGCACGGGACCGCCTCGCAGGCCGGCGACCTGGCGGAGGCCCAGGCGGTGGGCAGTGTGCTGGCCGACGGCGGCCGCCCGGTGCGGACCACGGCGATCAAGGCCGCCGCCGGCCACACCGAAGGCGCCGCGGGCCTGTTCACCTTCATCGCGGCCACCGAGGGGCTGCTCCGGAACGAGGTGCCCCCGGTCCTGCACCCCGGGGAGCAGGACCCGGGGACCCGGGCGCTCGCACTCTCCGACGGGCACGGGCCCCATCCCGGGGGGTCGGTCCTGGTGCACGCCTCCGGCTTCGGGGGCGCCAACTGCACGGTGGTACTGGACGACCGTCCGGCCGAGCCCCGTCCCGTGGTCCGCAGGCCCGTCCACGTGTACGCGGCCGCCTCGGTCACGGACGGCCGTGCCACCGCTCGCGGCTGGTCCGCGGGCTGGAACGGCGCCTCGCCCGCGGTCGCCGCCGCTCCCGTCGGCAACCCCCGCCCCGACCGGACCTGCCTCCTGGTGGCGGACGCGGCCGGCGCCCTGCTGGGCGGCCTGGGGGCGACGACCCGTGCGGACCTCCTCGCCGGTGGTCTGCTGCTCGGCACCGAGTACGGGATGCAGAGCCACCATGCCCGCATCCACACCACCCTCCGGGAGCGGGGACCGCGCCGGGTCGATCCGATGGACTTCGCGCTGTCCACGTTCAACACCCCCGCCGCGATGGCGTCCGTCCTCTTCGGCGTCACCGGTCAGACCGAGACCTTCCTCGGCAGGACGGCGGCGGTCGAGGCCCTCGTCTCGGCAGCGCACCTGGTCGCGACGGGGAGGGCACCGGCCTGTCTCGCCGGGGGCTACGACGCCCCGGAGAACCGGCTCTGGGCGGAAGCGGGTGATCCCCCGGTCCCGCCGACAGGCACAGTGATCGCGGTCGGCTGCGGGCCCTCCCCTGCGGAGGCGTCCGCGGTCGAGCTGGTGGCAGCGGTCCGCCTGCCCGTCGCCGCCGCGCCGGCCGGGATCGATGTGCTGGAGGAAGGGCTGGCGAGGCTCTGCCCCGTACGGCCGAAGACCTTGATCGTCACCGGGCTCAACCGTACGGACGCCGGCCTCGCGACGGACGCCGGATGGACGGAGCACGAGTCGCTGGGCGGTGCCGCCGAACCGTTGAACGCCCATCTGGAGGCCATGGACATGATCGCGCGTGGTGAGGCCGGCGAAGCGGTCGTCGCCTGCACGGGGGCCTACTCCTCCACAGTGCTCGTCCACTACCGGCGCCCGGAGCCGGAGGAGGCCGCATGATGCTCGACATCCTCCACGCCCACGCGACGGAACGCCCGCACGCGCTCGCGCTGGCCGACCCGGAGCACTCGCTGACCTGGTCCCGGCTCGTCGACCGGGTCGCGCAGCGGGCCCGCGAACTGTCCCCGGCGGCCGGTACCCGCCCCGGCATCGCGGCGCTCCACCGGTCCGCCGACTGCCAGTGGGTGATCGACTTCCTGGCCCTGCGGTCCTGCGGGTTCCCGGTCCTGCCGCTGCCCGAGGCCATGCCCGCCCCCACCGCCGAAGCGCTGGCCGCCGACCTGTCGGCCGCCCTCCTCGTCTCCGCGGACGGCTCCGGGCCACTGCCCTGCCGGGAGCCCGCCGAAGCGGATGCCGACCGCCCCGCGCTGGTGCACCTCACCTCCGGCACCACCGGCACCGCCAAAGGGGTCCTGCGCAGCGCGGCGAACATCGACGACGAGGCCGACGCGGTCGCACGCGCACTCGGCCTCGGACCGGAGCACCCGGTCCTGACCGGCACGCCCGTCTCGCACAGCTTCGCCTCCGGGCTGCTGACGGCGGCGCTCCGAGCGGGCGCGACGACCCTGCTGACGCCCCGTTACGACCCCGCGGCGATGGTGCGGATGGCGCACGAGCACCGCCCCGGGACGCTCTCCGGCACCCCCTACGTGTTCCGCGCGGTGGCCCGCTCGAAGGAGGTCCGCCGCATCGGTCTCCCCGGGCTCCGCCACCCGCTCTCGGGGGGTGCCCCGTTGCACCCCTCCTGGGCCGAGGGATGGCAGGACGTCACCGGTGTGCCCGTCTGCCAGGAGTACGGGCTGTCCGAGGGGGGCATCGCCACGATGAACCTCGCCGCTCACCCGGACACGGTGGGATCGGTGGGGCTGCCGGTCCCCGGAGTCACCGTGCGCGTCGTCGGACCGGACGGCGTGCCCCTCGGGGCGGGGCGCACCGGACACGTCGTGATCGGCCGGCCCGCCGCCCCCGTCCACTACCTCACGGGAGGGGGCGGCCGGGCGCCGGTCCCCACCAGCCCGGCCGTTCCCGGCGACGGCCCCGCGACGCGCTTCGTGGAGACCGGCGACCTGGGCAGGCTTGACGACCGGGGAAGGCTCTGGCTCACCGGCCGGACGAAGGTGCTCATCAATGTGGCCGGTGCGAAGGTCAGTCCCTTCGATGTCGAACACCACTTGTTGAACAGCCCGTTGGTCAGGGACGCGGTGGTGGCCGGGGTCCCCGACCCCGATCGCGGCGAGATGGTGGCCGCTCTCGTCCACGCCGAACCCGGCGCCACCGCCGCGGAGCTGGCCCAGCACCTCCGTGAACGCCTCAGCAGCTTCGCGGTGCCCCGCCGCTGGGTCTTCACCCCCGCCATTCCGCGCACGGCTTCGGGCAAGCCGGACCGGGCGCGCGTCCTCGCCATCCTGGAAGGCTGATCGCTTGATTCTCGAAGACTCCTATGCCGCAGCGCGTGTGGTCGATTCCGGTCGCTACCTCACCAGCGTGAACGAACTGTGCGACCACATCCCCGCGCTGCGACCGCGGTTGCTGGAGCACGTGACGGCGAGGCTGCTCGCCTCCCTGGACCTGGCCGGCTGCACGAAGATCCTCGTCGAGGAGGAGAAGGGGGCCGTCATCGGCGCCGCGCTCTCGCTGGCCACGGGACTCCCCCTGGCCCTCGCGCGGGCGTACCCCTACGACGTCCCGGGACACCGGGTCGACTTCGACAGCGAGTACACGGGGGGCTCCCTCTACGTCAACGGGATCGAACCCGGCGACCGCGTCTGCCTGGTCGACGACACCCTGTCCACCGGCGGAACCCTCATCGCCCTGGTGAAGGCCGTCCGGGAGATCGGCGCCGAGGTCACCGAGGCGGCCGTCGTCGTCGAGAAGCCGGCCAACGGCGGCCGGGAGGCGCTCCGTTCGCGTACGGGTCTAGAGGTCGGCTCCCTCATCCGGATCGACGTGTCCCGGGACGGGGTCTCCGTACGCGCCCCCTCCTCCGACGCGGGACCGGCGCAGGCCCCCACCGCCTTCGGCTTCCTCCGCCGGATGCGCCCGCACACCGCGCCCGGCCTCCTCGTCGTGGTCGAGGGCACGGACGGCGCGGGCAAGACCACCCTGGTCAACGGGCTCAGTGCCGCACTCAGGGCGTCCGGCCACAAGGTGTTCAGCACCTTCCAGCCGACCCCGAGCGCCCGTGCCACCGAGGTCTTCCGCGGCTTCGCCGAGCGGGGCGGCGACGACCCGGCGATCCACCGGGCCCTCTACCTGGTCACCCTGGGCGACCGCCTCTACCATGCGCGGGCCACCATCCTCCCCCGGCTGGAGGCGGGCGAAACGGTCATCTGCGACCGCTACATCTACACCACCGTCGCCAACGCACTCGCCCGCGGTCAGCACTTCGACGGCTGGTTCCAGGACACGGTGGCCCTGCTGCCGAAGCCGGATCTGGCCCTGCTCGCGCACAGTCCGGTCGACGTGGCCGTGCAACGCATCCGGCAGCGTCCCGAGGAGCGCGACCGGCCCATCGACATCGCGCACATGACCCGCGTCCGCACCGGCTTCCTCGACCTCGTCGACGGCGGTCACCTGACGGGCCTGGACACCTCGCTCTCCGACGCCGACGAAACGCTCCGCTCCGCCCTCAAGGCGGTCGAAGCCGCACGCGCCGGCCGCGAGGGCGCGCCGAGGACCGGGGCATGACGTCCACCGCGCTGGCACAGGCGCTGCTGGACCGCGCTCCGTTCGTGACGGCCGAGCGGTCCGACGGACTGCTGCTGACCGACTACTTCGACGGCCACCGGGTGCTGGGCGAACCGGCGCTGCTGCACGCCCTCGCCCTCGCCCTGTACGAGCGGATCGCCGCGACGACGGCCGAGGTGGTCGCCGGCGAGGTCGCCGCGGGAGGCCAGCTCGCCACCGCCGTATCGCTGGTGAGCGCGTCCGCCTCCCGCCCCCTGGAGGCCAGGGCCGTCCGGCGTACGCCCAAGTCCTACGGACTCTCCGGGCGCCTGTCCAGCCAGGTGCCGCCGGGTACGCACTTCGCCGTGGTCGACGACGTGGCGGGCACCGGAGCCGCGCTGGAACGCACGGTCACCGAGCTGAGGCGTCAACAGCACTCCGTGGTCGGCGCGTTCGTCATACTTGACCGGCAACAGGGCGCGGCCGAGGCCCTCGAACGCGTCGACTGCCCGCTCACCGCGCTGTTCCGGCTCGAAGACCTGGCTCTCCTGCGCCGGCCGGAACAGGCACCCGCACTTGCAACGAGTAAGAGGACTGGCACATGAAACATCTCGGCGAAGCACTCCGCGCCAACCGGTACCCGGGTCGGCTGGTCGTGCTGTGTCGTACGCACGACGACGTTCTCACCGCCGCGTACGCGCTGACCGGGCGCAGCGAGGCGTCCCGGGCCCGCCGTATGGAAGGCTCCGCGGCCGGGGAACTCGCGGTCGTCCCCGTGGGCGCCCAGGACAACGACGCGCTGCGCCACTACGTCGCCGCGTGCGTGGCGGGCCCCTGGACCGTCTACGGGAACGGCGAGCAGGTCGCCGAGGTGGCGGCCCGGCTGACCGGGGGGCAGTCGCCCGCCGAGGCACTGCACGGTCTGGAGTACGAGCCGGACCCGCCGATCTTCACGCCCAGGATCACCGTCGTGGTCGAGCGGGCCGACGGGAAGGCGTGGCTGGGTGCGGCCCGTCGCCCGGAGAACGGCCGGGAGAGCACCGACACCACGGTGACGGCGCTGGGCCGGCTGCCGATCGGTCACGGAGTCCTGCTCTCCACCTACGAGTCGGACGGACAGCGGGTCGCGACCGCCCGCCACCACCTGGACGTCCTGGTCGACGCCGGGGACGCCGGGCAGCTCCTGGACGAGGTGTGGCAGGCGCTGGACCCCGGCTTCCTCGTCGCCGCCACGGCCTTCGCCCCGCAGGACGGGGTGGAGGGGGAGGTCCGGCATGCCGCGGACGTGACGGGCGGGTAGCCGTACGGCGCGACGCCGCGGGCCGGGACGCACCGGGGTCCCGGCCCGCGGCGCGCTTCCGGCCGTCCGCCGACGGCACCGCAATCTCCGGACCCGTACAGGGGAGCCGGACCCGTACCTACGAGAAGGCGAGAGAACGTGTCCCCGCTCACCGTTGCCGAACGCATAGGGATCATCAGGTCCAGCCTCGCTCCCTTTCCCGGGGAGGCCGCGAAGCCGCACCGGGACTGCTTCGACCGCCTCCTGGAGAGCCACGGCGCCGGGACCGTCTACTCCTACCTCCGGCAGCGCAACATCATCAACGCGACACTCGTCAGTCACGCCGGGCATCCGGCCGTGGCCGACGAGGACGGACCGTTCCAGCTCTACCGGACGGCGGCGCTGGAGATCCGTGAGATCCACCGTTCCGAACTGGCCGCGATCTCACGTGAGTTCGACGCACAGGACGTCCCGCTGATCGTCTACAAGGGCCTCGCCCTGGACGCCCTGACCGACAACACCGACGCCCCGTCGTTCAGCAACGACATCGATCTGCTCGTACGGAAGGACTCGCTCGCCGACGCCAGAAGGATCCTGGAGTCCTCCGGCTACGAGGTGGGCATCCGCATCGACAACGGACGGGTGCGGCGCATGCCGGCGCGCATCAGCCGGATGACCGAGGAGTCGGTCTACTCGTACGGGCAGGTCCAGCCGTACCACCGCCTGGTGCCCGTTCCTGCCCTGGAAGGCCTTTCCGACAGGGTCCAGGCGCTCATGCCCAGGACGTTCTGCACCGTGTCCGGACGCCTCCATCTGAGGATCTCCGTCGACCTGCACTACAGCCTGAATCTGCTGACCGAGGACATCGGCACGCGTGTGAAGCCCGGCGAGGACACCTGGTGGGACGACACGCAGGAGATCCGCGTCGGCGGCGCGACCGTCAGGACGCTCAGTGACGCCGTGCTCTCCTGGGCGCTGCTGCACCGGCTGTACGTGGACTGCACGGTCCTCCAGGAGACGGGCCTCAAATCGCTGTGCCACATCAAACTCCTGTGGCACCGGGGCCGGTTCGACGTCGCCGGGGTCCATGAGGCGGGACGGCGCCACCCCTATCTTGCGCCGTCCCTCCACCAGGCGCTGCGGGCGGTGGACACCATCTGCGACCTGGGTCTCCAGGGGCTGGTGGACCCGCGGGAGTTCCGTTCCGCCGCCGCACCACTGATGAACGTCGGGGACTGCCTGCCCGCCCTGCTGGACTTCGGTGTCGCCATCGACCTGGCCGACTTCGAACAGGGTGCCGCCGCGGGGGACGGCGTTTCGGTGCGCTTCTACTGATCCCGGCGCGGCAGAAGTTTTCTCGGCACACCAACTGGATTCTCGTGGGCAAGGTGAGCAATGTCGTTCGATCAGGACCCGTGGAGCCGTTGCAGTCCGGCGGACAGGAAGATCATCGAAGAACTCCAGGGACACCCCCAGGACGTCCCCCCGGACGAGGTCGTGCTGCGCATCGCCGGCAACTACCGGGACCTCGGGACGCGTACCGCCCTGGTCGACGGCGATCGTGAGTGGACCTACGAGGAGCTGGGGCACCAGGTGTTCGCGCTCGGCGCCCGCCTCGGGACGACCGGAGCCGAGGGGGCGGCGGAGAACCGGAAGACCTTCGCGGTGGCGATCGGCCGCTCCGCCGAGCTGGTCGCCGCCACCCACGCCATCGCGCTGTCCGGCCATGCGTACTGCCCCCTCGGTATCGGTGATCCGCTCGCCTGGAGGAGTTCGATCGCCTCGCGCGGCGGCGCCGCCGCCGTACTCGTCGCCGGCGGCGCGGACCCCGGGGCCGAGGGGATACCGCGGATCGACGTGAACGCTCCCGGCCCTGCGGCAGCGGCTTTCGCACCCGTGCGTCCGGGGGCGGACGACCTGTCGCAGGTGATCTTCACCTCGGGTTCGACGGGGCGGCCGAAGGGGGTGCTCTGCACGCACGGCGGGTTCGCCAACCGCATTCACTGGATGCAGCGTGCCTTCGAGCTGACACCGGACGACCGCGTCGCGCTCAAGACGCCCTTCACCTTCGACGTGGCCGGCTGGGAGCTGTTCTGGCCGCAGTACGCCGGAGCGCGGACCGTGGTGATTCCGGAGGGCGCCCATGCCTCGCCCGAAGCGCTCATCGATGTCTTCACCCGGCACGGTGTCACCGTCACCCACTTCGTCCCCTCGATGCTGCGGCTGTGGCTGCAGGCCGGTGGCGCCCGACGCTGCCCGGACCTGCGCCTGGTCTTCTGCAGCGGCGAGGCGCTCGACGCCGGTCTGGTCGAGGAGTTCCGCGCCCAGAGCGGCGCCCGGCTGCACAACCTCTACGGCCCGACCGAGGCGTCCATCGACGTGACGCACTTCGACGCGAGCGAGGACGCACGTACGCCGGTGCCCATCGGCCGCCCCATCGCCAACACGCGGATCTACGTCCTCGACGAGGACCGGAAGGTCTGCCCGGTCGGTGAAACGGGTGAGATCTACATCAACGGCCTCGGCGTGGCGGCCGGCTACACCGGCGCCGACGCCGGCGAGAACGAACGCTTCGCCCCGCTGGGCCTCCCCGCCCCGGACGGATGGCGGACCTTCCGCACCGGGGACAGGGGCACGTACACCCCGGACGGCCGGATCGAGTTCGGCGGAAGGACGGACGACCAGGTGAAGATCCGCGGCCAGCGGATCGAACTGGGCGAACTGGAGGCCGCCGTCCGCAGCCACCCGGCGGTGAACGACGCCTGCGCCCGCACCTACGAGAGCGGCACCGGACGGCTCTGCCTCTCCGTGTACGCCGTCGTCACCCCGGAGGCACGCGGCGGCGACATCACCGGCGAGCTCACCGAGCACCTGGTGCAACGCCTGCCGAGCCGCTCACTGCCCGGCAGGATCGTCCCCGTCGACGAACTGCCGCTCAGCGCCCACGGAAAGGTCGACCGCTCCCGCCTCCCCGTCCCAGCCCGCACCCGCCCCGAGACCGGCCGCCCGTTCCAGCCCCCCGCGACGAGGCTGGAGGCCCACATCGCCGAGATCTGGGCACGGGTCCTCGACCTGGACGAGGTCGGCAGGGACGACAACTTCCACGAGCTGGGCGGCGACTCCATGGCAGCCGTCGAGATCTCGTTCCTCATCGCCGACAGATTCGGGCTGGACTACGACGACGACCTGGTGGCCGACATCCTGATCAGCGGCGACACCGTGGCAACCGCCGCCGCAATCGCGGCCGGGGCCGGCATCGAGGACCGCGCGATCTGAGCGGTGCCGCCATGCCGTCGGCAAGCGCGTCGGCATGCGCCCGAGAAGCCGCGTCTGGCGAGGGCGCGGCTTCTGGGGGTGGTGCTCCTTCACGCCGTACGCACGCAGGACGGTCCGGCCCCTGTTGTTCGCGTCGTCCGTGGAGATGGCGTGGAGCGAGACGTGCTCGGCCGACTTCGGTTCCTTGATGTCCGTCGTCCAGGTGCCGTGCCCCGCCCTGCGCAGAGTTGCGGGGGTCCAGTTCGCGCCATCGTCGTACGACACCTCCAGCGTCGCGCCCTTGCCTCTGAAGGAATCGCGTCACCTCCGGCCCCCGACTGGGCACCTGAGTACGCTTCGAGGATCTCGGCATCGCGCTCCGGGCCTCCTCATTACCAAAGGCCGCGCTGGGAGGCATTCCTGCGTCAGGGAAGCACCGTAACCACTCACCCTCCGACGCGAAATCGATCGTTTCGATCAATTCACTTCTTGCGATCGTACCCCGCACGACTCTCGCACACGCAGCTCCGGAAGCAGGTTCAGGTGCTGGCGGGGGCCGGCGGGGCTCCCACTGCGGACCTCCGCGAGCCTGGTGATCAGCAGCTTCGCCGCATACTCACCAACAGCCCGCTTAGGTGGGGCGACGGCGGTCAGCGGCACCTCCGACAGTTCGGACACCTCGTCGTCGTACGCGATGAGCGCGAGGTCCTCCGGGACGCGGATCCCTCGCAGCCTCAGCCTCGGCACGAGGATGATCGCGTCTTCGTCACTGTGAACGAGCGCCGCCGTCGCCCCGTGGTCCTTCACCGCGGTCACGAGGCGGTCGAGCACATCGTCGTAGGCGCCGTACTCGAAGACGTAGGGCATGCCCGGCACCGCGGCCATCCCCAGGGAGGCCACGGCCGCCCGGAAGCCCTCGGTGACCTGGTTGGCATGCGGTCCGGGCTGTAGGAGTGCCGCGACCCTACGGTGTCCCAGGCGGGCGAAATGCCCGACCGCCATGGCGGCACCGTAGGCCCGGTCGGTGCGTACCCGATCCATGCCTGCCACGGGGTTGCCGGGGGGCGCGGACCGCTCCAGCAGCACGACGGGAATCCCGCTTTGGAGAAGCCAGTCCGCCTGTCCGGGCGCGGGCACTCCCTCGTACCAGCTCGGCGCCACGAGGAGCCCCTCGGCGCCACTCGCGAGCAGGTGCTCGGCCTGCCGGAGATCCTCCTCCTCGGCATAGCCGGACATGCCCAGCACGAGACGACCCGCAGCGGCTTCCACTGCCTCGCGGGCACCCCTGATGACATCGGCGAAGATGTAGTTGCGGGTCGGGACGATCATGCCCACCATGAAGCCCTCGGCTTCGCCGCCTTCCAGGGAAGGCGTACTGTCCGCCTGCTGGTCGACAGCCGGCGCACCGGGCCAGACCACAGCTCCGTGCAGCCGCCTCAGCTTGCCCTCGGCAGTCAGGTACTCCACGTCCCGGCGCAACGTGACGGCCGAGACGCCGAGTTCATCCGCCAGCGCCGCAACGCGCAGACTGCCACGCTCCTGCACGAGAGCGAGCACGCGTTCCCGGCGCTGACCGACATGAATCCGCACACTTCCCCCTGACGGAGTTGTCCGATACCCGCAGAGAGGTCACTGTACGCACATGTCGTATCGATCACTTACACGCAAGCTGATCAATACGTACCGTGCGTACGGCGCTGGAGAATCGGATGGTGTACTGCCGTGGCCGGCGCCGCGGTCGAGCTGCTGCACCGCCGCCCGTACGACCTCGAAGCGCCGCCTCGGCGTGTCCCGGTCGCTGCTCAATCAGTCATTCCTCACTCCGGAGAAGGCCGTCCGGCCATCGGTACGGCCTTTCCGGAGGAGCGTCACACGAGCCGGACGGTCACCTTCTGTGTCACGCCCTTGGCTCCGCCGAGGTCACCGAACGTCAGCTTGAGCTCGCGGCCCGTCTCGACTCCCGTCACCGAGGCGGGCTTCGACGCGACGGACCGGACCGGCCGCCGCCAGGTGACGGTGCAGCCCTTCACGGTTCGGTTCGGATCGCTGACGCAGACCGTGGCCGTGCCGTCCCTCCGCTCGCGGATCTGCACGCTCAGCGGCGCGTCCACGGTGACCTTCCCCGCCGTGCCGGGTTCCCAGAAGGTAATTCCCGTGAAGCCGAGCGACGGGACCCGGACGGCCTGCCGTGCACCGGAGTTCTCGGTCACGTCGAGCCAGAGGGGGTTCAACGCCCTTGTCATGGTCCGGAGTTCACTGGCACCGGGCATCAGGATGTAGGCGTAGGAGGCATCGACCGGGTCGGTTCCGTGGTCGGCAAGCAGCGTCACATAGCGGCGGCTGACGGGGTCGGTGGATCCGCCCCCGTTGATCGCGCTCCACGTTCCCGTGCGCTCCTCGCGCAGCGCCGTCAGCGTCATGCCGTCAGGGAAGACGTAGCCGCCGTGGCCCGACAGGTGGGCCCACCGGGCATCCTCGACCAGAGTGCCGGGCGCTTCCCCGGACAGTCGCGTACGACCGTCGATCCTCAGCTTCGCCGCGCCGGCGCCGCCGAGGTTGCGGTTGTCGACGACCGTCTCCACGCCGACGCCGTCCGAGCCGGTGATCCCTGCGCCCAGACAGACCACCGAATCGTCAAGGAAGAACCAGGACTTCTTCGCCCGCATCGTTGACGACAGCCCGCGCAGGTCCTGGGCGATCGTCGCGAAGGTGCCGTCGGTCGCCCCTCCCACCCATGTGGTGTCGGGCCTGGCGATCCCCCAGACGCCGCCTTCGCCGTCGGCGAGCGTCTTGCGTGACGCGGTGGTGCCGGGCAGCCGGTAGGGGTCGACCGTGGGCCAGTAGCCGTCGCTGTACTGGCCGCCACCCACGCTGTCCCCTTCGGCCCACCAGTAGAGCATCCCCGAACCCGTGTGCCAGCCGCGGACGTTCTCGCCGTTGCCGTTCTCGTAGTACGTAATGTCCTTCGAGGCCAAGGAGAGGCTGGCGGCGAACTGCCCGGTGCGATGGGCGCTGCGGGCCATACCGGGGAACGCCTGGTGACCCGTCGGCTCGGACGCCGCCTTCACGCCGATGTCGTCGAGAACCGCAGCGACTCGGGACAGCGCGGCCACACCCAGGGTGCGCCCCGACGTCACGTCGCTGTAGCGGTCCCGCTTGAGCCACCCCTTGGCCAGGGCCCGCCAGCGGGCGTTCTCGTCCGCACTCGCACCCAGGCCGAGCAGGATGATCGAAGCGATCACGCTGTGACCGCGCGCGTGGTCGTCCTGCTGGATCTTGAGCGGATCCGCGGAGGCGACGCCTCGGCTGATGGCACGGCCGGACACGCTGTCCATCATGAGGCCGTCATGAAGGAACGGCGCGTACGCCTTCTCCACCGAGTTGAGGAAGATCTGCCGCTGGGGGTCGGTGATCGCCCAACTGGTGCCGCCGAGCAGGGCGAACAGTTTGGCCAGGCCGTCGATCAGAACCGCCCCGTAGGAACCCGTGTACGCCACGTACGTGTGCTGGATGAGCGAGCCGTCCTCGTAGAGCCCGTCTCCGGACGTCACGTAGGGGAAGACCGGCGAGATCGCGTCCCGGGCCAGGGCGATCTTCGTCGCCGTGCCGTCGAGCATGCCCCGCAGCGCGAGCACCCGGCACAGGTCGATGCGGTTCGCGCCGGTGCTCGTGCCGGTGTAGGCGGCGACAGCGGAGTCCGGCACGAAGTGGTCGATGGCCTGGACGGCCGCCGCGATCTGTTCGGCCGAGAGGTGGTCGTGCATCAGGACGCAGATGTCGAGCAGGCGCTGTGGCGCGCCGATCTGCCAGTTGTACCAGTTGCCGTACTGCGTCTGGGACTTGTTGTAGACCTGGGCACTCATGTGGTCGATGGCGAGCAGGATGGCGGCCTTGAGCGAGGCATCGCCGGTCAGCCCGGTCCCGGGCTGGCAGAACGCCTCGGCGAGGACCCGGATGCGTTCGTAGCTGGCCTGGATCTTCTCGGAGAAGCCGTACGACTCCGTGTCCGCGTCGGGCTCCGGGTCGGCGAACACGGCGTCGGGCCAGAGTGATCCCGCCGAGGGCGTCATCGAGTCCTGCCAGGCGCCGGCCTGGGCTCCGAGAGTGGCGAGCTTCGACTTGAAGGGTTCGGCGGTGGGGCTGAAACCCTCTCCGAGGTACAGCGTGCGCCATTTCGCTCGCAGTTCGGCGAACTCGTCCACGGAGACCGGGCCCTCGGCGGCGGCAGCAGCACGGGGCAGTCCCACGGCCAGCACGGCCCCCGCTGCCGCGGCGCCGGAAAGGAAGCCTCGGCGGGAACAAGGAGATGTACGTGGCTCGGGGAAGGAGGACGTCATGAGGTGCTCCGTAAACGAGGGAGACGGAATAAGGCGTCGGGGGGCGGGGTACGCGCTTTCTACCACCCCGCGCTCGAAACACTCAAGGGAGTCGAGCTTTTTGATTGTTTCGATCGTTTTCTCTGCCGGACCACCTCACCCGACGTCTGCGCAGGTGGTGCCCCGCTTCAAGCCGTCGACTCGATTCACGATCGGGTGGGTCGCGTTGTCGCGTTCGTACACGCCCCACTTGGGCTCGTTGACGCTGCCCCAGGTGCGGCCCGGCGTGACGCTGCACACCGTTGCCGAAAGTGTCAGGGGCTCGGCGTCACTGACGCGCGAAGAGTTCGGCTTCTGCCGGCAGTTCGTCGTGACGACAGCGCTGCGGCAAGCCGACGTCGCAGCCCACGTCGTGCGTCCCTCATGGAAAACCAAGGGCCCTTCGCTGAGCGGCGATGGCGCATAGTCGGGACTCGCCCCCGGCGCCCCCGGGCAGCACCCTTGCCCGAGGGTGCCGGATCGCAGGCTCCAACGGGTTCAAGCCGTTCGGCTGAGAGCAGCGTCGCGCGATGGGTCGGTTCGCGTGGCCAGGGGGTGACCAGCACCTCGTGCGCCCCTGCGCACTTGCGCGCTCCGATGGCCTGGTCCGTATCTTCACGGGGTTCGTGAAACATCCGTCCGTGCGAGCCGTAGGGGACTCCTTGAAGCCTGCCAAGAAGGTACTTCTCGACCTCGACGCATCATCGAACGTATCCGTCCGATCCAACGAGGAGCTGCTCGGCAAGGTGCAGTCCGCGATCGCCGCGGACGACAAGGCGCGCAAGAAGAAGGAAACCGAGCCGCTCCGCCGCAAACCGGTCCTGTCCGGGATCCCGGGCAACGAGCTCGACCGCCGGGTGCGGGTCTCCATGTGGGACGTGCTGCACACGCTCGGCCGGGCGACCACGCTGTCCTGGAAGGGGGCCGGGCGCGGCCTTGCGGAGCACTGGGGAGCCCTGAAGTACAACCAGGCGTTGACGGGCGGCCCTGACTCGTTCCTCGGGCTTTCGACCGAAGGACGGAAGATCGCCGAACGGTACAAGTCCATCCAGTCGCACGAGCTCGGCATTGCCTTCGGGCTCACGCTCGCCAAGCAGGTGCTCGGGCGCCGGTTCCCCGAGCACTCCGTGAGCATCGTCCCCGCTGACACGGTCTTGCGCGCCGGGTGGGCTCTCACCAGCAGGGAGAAGGGCAACAAGATCGGGTACGGGTACCGGCCGCAGTACTTCGCGGAGGTCTGGCGCCCTGGGGAGCCGTCCCTCGCAATCCCCATCGCAACCAAGGGCAACCACAGCAACGGGGCAATATCGGCCGGCCAGCTGGCGTCCGCGTCTGTGCACGCCGAGGCCGTGCACATCGGCGCGTGGAACGAGACCCCGAGCCTGCTGTTCAGCACGGAGCTGCCCGCGGACGGCACCGTGACCGTCCACGCGCTGCAGGCTCCCGGCCGTGACGGCTGGCTCGCCGACCCCTCCGGCGAAAGCACAACCGACCTGGACACTGCCCCCTCGGAGAAGAACCCGTTTCCGGGGATCCAGCCGCCCCAGGAGGGAGAGATGGCTCGCGAGCCCGTACCCGGCTGCCACGTGACCCCCGAGTACTTCGGGTGGTTCCAGCAGGTCCTCGGGCATACGGCGGCGGCCGGGCTCATGGCCTTCACCGGCTCCGGTCAGGGCACTGCCCGCTATCTCACCAAACGGCAGGGCAACGAACGGTTCGACGACTTCGAGCACGCTGCCGCCGGCAGCGTGCAGGACATCAGCCACCGCCTCCTCGGGCACACCTACGCCGGCACCGACCACGTGTTCCGGCTGAACGGGCCGCGCGTCGAAGCGTTCTCCGGCGTGGACAAGGAACTCTTCGACCTTCTCGCCGAAGGGGAGGTCGAAGAGTACCGCCTCCGCGTACACGCGGCCCGGCACAGTCGCCCCCAGCTCGCCTGGGACAAGAAGTGGGGCGGTCCCGTATCCATTCACGCCGACGGATCCGTCCTCGCCATCCGCCTGCTGCCCGGTCAGCGCGTGAAGCGCAGCTAGCGGACCGTCCCGAAAACGCCGGAAGATCGAGTGCGAGACCTGCGAATCCCGACAAAGACGCAGGTCACGCGCCCCAACACGGGTGATATCAGTCGACGTTCACCCAGTACGGGTCCTCTACCGGCCAGGCAAGGATCCGGTCATCAACATAGAAGTTGCCGAGTTTTGTGCCAGCCGACCGGTTTTCGCCGTTTGCTATATTGCGCACTGAAAAGTCCCAATCGGTCGACGATGCGCCCTCGTAGGTGGAGCTGAAGGGGTACTCATCGCAATCGTCAACCGAGGTGTTGTACGGCGGAAGGCCAGTCGCGGCGTTGTAGTCCGGGCCCCACGGGTTGACCCCGCCCGTCTGCCCGCATGCCGCCTTCTTCACCGCCTCGTTCGCGAGTGCGATTGCGCCGCCCTGGCCCCGGCTTACCACGCGGTGCAGCGGCGCGCCCCGAGACCCGGCGGTCGACGACCACTTGCCGGGAACCTTCTTGGGGTGGCCCTCCTTGGGGTAGGTGACGCCGTCGGTGGCCGGGGCGTTCTGTGCGTCACGGATGTGCTGGCGAATGTTGGGGTGGTTGTCGTCGTAGGTGAGGAAGGGCAGCGCCCCGGTGTAGATGCAGGCACGCGGGTAGCGCTTGACGCCTTGGGAAAAATAGTCGGCCGAGTCGCAGCGGATACCGACGGGCGAGCTCTTGCCGCGCTGGATCTGTTCGTATCCGGGGCTCGCGCCGTTCTCGTCGAAGCGCCACTGATGAAAGGCGACTTGGTCCACGCCCTCGCTGCTGCTGGAGGAGACGTCCCAGTAGACCCAGTCAGGGAAGTTGCTCCACTGGGCCCATTCCATCTTCGCCGGAGACCGCCCGACGCCGCACGTGGCAGTGGTGGGCTGATCGGCGCCCGGCACGCATTCCGGGGAGATTTCCAGCTTCAGGTTCGGGGCGACGGTCCGCTTCTCGATGAGGTTCCACCCGTCGTAGCGGACCTGCCCGGTTTTGGCGCGGAGGAAGACCCGGGTGGCACGGGTGTCGTTGTAGCCGATGGCGGCGGCCAGCAACCTGATCGCATTGGTGCCCTTCAGGACGGGCTTGCCGTTCTCGATCTTGTAGTACTCGGCCTTCAACTCAAAATCTCTGCACCACTTGAACCGGTTGTAGACACGGCCGCTGGGGTCTTGCGCTTCCGAGGAACCGAGGCAGTCGTTGAGCCACTCGGTGCCTGCGGAGTTGTCGGGGGCTATCGGCATCTCCGCCGTCCCCTTGCCGTTGCTGCTGGGCTGAGCAGCGTCGCTGAGCGTGGCCGTGTACTCGATGCCCGGGACCGACGCGAGTGGCTTGGGGCTTGCGGCATCGACCGATGAGGCACCCAGCGCGAGCAGGGCTGCGGTGAGGACGAGCGAGGATATCGCCGCCATGCCGCGTCTGACGTGTTTCACAAGGTGGTCCCTTCCGTCGGTGCCCCTTGACGGGCACACCGCAGGTATGGAACCGGGCATCTCCCGTTCATGCCAACCGAGATCAGGACATTTCTTGACCGCTCTTTTGGCTAGTTACACCGTCCCCCCGCTTCCCCCGGTGACGCTAATTTCACTGAACGTCACCCGACGAATTGCGTGTAGCAGGGGGAAACAACGATGCGCCGCACCACAAGAACCCGGCTGAGCAGAGGGATCGGAGCGCTCATAGCCATGCCGACGGCCGCCATGGGCCTGGCCGCCACCCCGGCCGCCGCCACCCCGGTCGCGCCCGCCGCCTCCGGGCAGACGGTCCAGGCCGGCCAGACCTGCACCGCAGCCGATCTCGGCAAGCGCCACCCGACCATCAAGAGCACGGAGGTGGCCCCGACGATCACCCACTTCAAGGGCTGGTACGTCACCCAGGGCTCGACCGGCTACCAGAACGTCACCACCAACACCCAGACCACCATCTCGGTCTCCGTCGGCCTCAACGGCGAGATCAAGGGCGATTTCGCCGTCGAAGCCCTCGGAAACGTCGGCGCGATGCTGGGCCTGAACGTACAGGTGAACTACTCCTCCACCAGCAGTGAGTCGACTTCGGTCAGCTGGAACTTCGACGCGCCCGGCTACTACGGCGTCTACAAGGGAACCAAGAAGGTCACCGGCACCTACGGAAGCCTCAACTGCAACCGCGTCCAACAGGGCGACGGCAGTTGGGCGCTGAAGTGGGTCGAGGGTCCCGACAGCGGCAGCTTCACCACCTACACCACCCTCGAAGAGGGTGCGGTGCGCTGCGAGGACGAGGTGCCCGCCAGCAGCATCATGCGCAAGGCACAGGGTCTCCTGGACTGCGAGACCCCGCTCCGGGCCGGACACGCACCAGGGCCGGTGTCCTCCGCCAAGGTTGCCGCGGCCAGGAACGCGGCAACGAAGGGCGCAGCGCGCAAGGCGGCCACCGCGCGGACCAGTGCGCTCGCCACGCGGGCCGCGCTGAACTGCCAGCCCGACGTCTACAGGATCCACGTCCCCGGCAAGCCCCTGAACTGGAGCGCACCGCTGCAGGCCGGCGATGGCATCCGGCTACGCGAGTCCAACTGGACCAGCGCCCACCTGGACAACTGGCGGCTGTGCAACGTGACGGAGCAAAACGGGGTGATCGAGGCGACCCTGTGGAACTGGGGCAATGGCGGGTGCGCGACCATCCCGGCCAACATCGCCAATCAGGAGCAGGCCGCCCTCACAACGACCCCTTGCGGGGAGGATGACCTCCAGCGATTCTACATCTATCGTGATGTACCTGGCGGTTCGAAGATCGGCCTGCAGAACAAGTACACCGGCTCGATGATGGGCCACGACCGTTACGCGGACGGGGAGTTCATCCGCCAGTACTCCAGCGGAAGACCGGACGGTACGGGTACGTACGACCTCGTGAAGGTCTGACCTTCCCCTGACGCGGTCCACTCTGGCCCTGGTCGCCCCACTTCCATCTCGCACGAACCAAGGTCAGGCGGCCTGGGCCTACGCCTCGGAGATGCCGTAGGCCTCCGGCAAGCACTACCCACGGTTCCTGGATCACCTATCGATCCAGGAACCGTGGGGTTCCGGGTCGTTGAGGATGTGTGCGCGATCTGGGGACGCGTCGCATCTGTCGCCGTCGGCGCAGGAGGCCCTGCGGTTACGGGCGGTGGCCGCGCGGGTGGCAGGTCGGGACCGCGAGGACGCGGCCGCGGTGTTCGAGGTGTCGTTGAAGGCTGTCGACGAGTGGTGGGCGAAGCGGCAGGCCGGCGGTCGTGAGGCGCTCCTCGGCCGTCCGCGAGGCTGTCGCCCTGCCGTCGGCCTCGAACCTACGGTGGATACATGCGTATACGTCAATTCCTGCCGACCTACGTCGCAGCGATCGGTCTGCTCGCCGGCTGTGCCGAAGCGAACAAGGAGCCGAACGGCGCAACGGGCCGGTCGTCGGCGCCCGCCGACCGGCAGAGCAAGCCGCCTGGTGACGGCAGCCGGGCCTGGGAGCCGGACGACGCGATGCAACGGGCGGAGCGGGCTCTGAAGGCGGCCTCCGACAGCGACGCGCGTCCGGAACTCGTCGACACCGCGAGCGCGTTCGTCGCAAGCGGCGTGGACAAGAAGCACACAGCGCACGGCGACCGGCCGTACCTCCTCAGCATCACCTGCGACACAGACGGGATCGGGGAACTCACCCTCACCCTGTCGCGAGGCGATCAGGAGCAGGCGTACGGAATCGAGTGCGGGGACCGGGAGGCCGACCAGTTCAACATCCCTGCGGGTAAGCCGTTCACCGCACGGGTCGACCCGGTCAGGAACGGGACCGGCCTGATCCTGTGGCGCCTGGATACCATCGCCCGGGATGCGGTGGACGGGTGTGACGACGACATCGACGGTTGTGACAGCTGAGCGGTGGACGTCCTTTGAGTAACCTGGGAGAGCGTCCTCCAGGGCGAACCGGGTACGGCTTGCGTTCACTCACCCGGTCACATCACCAGATCAACACCCCCAAGCCCAGCGGCGACGACCTCAAGCCGTACTCGACACACCGTCACCTGCAGAAACGGGCATCTGGCACCTCATCAGAACGTGCGTCAAACGGGCGTCAGAGGGGCCCAACGCGCGTCGAATACGCGTGAAGATATCGCCCGTAACGCCCACAGCGCACATCATGCCCACTCGGCGAAACAGCAGGTCAGGCGCCCTTTGCGGCAGGCTCAAGGATCGCGACGCACTCCACATGATGCGTCATCGGAAACAGATCGAACGCCCGCAGCGTCCGCACCCGGTAGCCGCCCTCCGCGAAGTACGAGATGTCCCGCGCCAGCGCCGCCGGGTCGCACGCCACGTAGGCGATGCGGCGCGCGCCGAGGCCCACCAGTTGCTTCACCGTGGACTTGCCGGCGCCCGCGCGGGGCGGGTCCAGGACGATGAGGTCGCATTCGGTGATGCCGGTGCGGGGCAGGACCTGGTCGACCTTGCCGTGTTCGATGCGGACGCGGTCCAGGTCCGCCAGGTTGTGGCGGGCGTCCTCGACCGCGCGCTTGCCGGACTCGATGCCGAGGACCGCGCCCTTCTCGCCGATGCGCTGGCCGATGGCGCCGGCGAAGAGGCCGACGCCGCAGTAGAGGTCGAGGGCGGTGTCGTTCTTGCGGGGCAGGAGGCCCTGCATGACCGCGCGGACCAGGGTGTTCGCGGCCTGGGGGTGGACCTGCCAGAAGCCGCCGGAGCCGACGCGGTACGTGCGGTCGTCGGCGCGTTCGCGGACGAAGCCGCGGCCGTGGACGCGGTGGACGCCGCCGTCGCGTTCGTCGACGCGCAGGACGGACACCGGCTTGTCCAGCTCGACCAGGGGAAGGCGGCCACCCGGGCGGGGGGTCAGGATGACCTGGCGGTCGTGGGAGCCGGTGGCGGCGATGGCCTCGACCGTGGCCATCCGGGGCCAGTCCTGCTGCTCGACGCCCAGCTCGGAGACGCCCGGCGCGGCGATCATGCAGTGGTCGATGATCTCGATGTCGTGCGAGCGGTGCTTGCGCAGGCCGACGCGGCCGTCCTCGTCGATGGCGTACTGGACGCGCGTGCGCCAGGCGGGCACCTCGCCCGCGGGGAGCTTGTCGCCCTCGGCCGGCATGACCGTGCCGTCCCAGCCCGCCTCCTCGGGGGTGAGGCCCGCGAGGCGCTGGAGCTGTTCGGCGATGACCTCGCCCTTGAGGCGGCGCTGGGCGCCCGGCTTGGCGTGCTGCCAGTCGCAGCCGCCGCACTTGCCGGGGCCTGCGAACGGGCAGGGGGCCGGCACCCGGTCCTTGGACGCGTCGATGATCTCCACCGCGTCGGCGCGCAGGAAGCGCGAGTCCTCGGAGCCGTCGGTGATCCGGGCGACGACCTTCTCGCCGGGCAGGGTGTGGCGTACGAACAGCACCCGGCCCTCGTCCGTCCGCGCGATGCAGTGGCCGCCGTGCGCGACCGGGCCGACCTCGACCTCGTACTCCCGCCCGACCAGCGACTCCGGCGCGGTCTCCCCGGTCTGCGGCGACGTGGATTCGTTCTGCATGAGGGGATGGCTCCAGGGAGGGAAGGGGACGGCCGGCGGCCGGACAACAACCTACGAGTCTACGTGGGTGTCGCCCGGCCTCCGACCACACGCGGCGGTCCCCCGCCTCAGCCCTTCGGCGTCGGTTCCTTCTGCCTGCGCTCCACCGGGCCGCGGCGCACGGAGCCAGGGGCACTCCAGTCGGCGCGCCTGCGGGCGCGCTTCTTGGCGGCCTCGGAGGATTCCAGCTGGTACGGGACCGAGGTGACCATCACGCCGGGGGTGAAGAGCAGCCGGCCCTTGAGCCTGAGAGCGCTCTGGTTGTGCAGCAGGTGCTCGTACCAGTGGCCGACGACGTACTCGGGGATGTAGACGCTCACGACGTCGCGCGGGCTCTCCCGGCGCAGGCTCTTGACGTACTCGATGACCGGGCGGGTCACCTCGCGGTACGGGGAGTCGAGGATCTTCAGCGGTACGTTGATGCCGCGCCGCTCCCAGTCCTCCCTGAGGGCCTTCGTCTCGGCCGGGTCGACGCTGATGGAGAGTGCCTCCAAGTGGTCCGTGCGGATCAGCTTGGCGTAGGCGAGCGCGCGCAGGGTGGGGCGGTGGAGCTTGGAGACCAGAACGATCGAGTGGACCCGGGAGGGGCGGATCGACTCGTCCGGGGCGGTCTCGTCGGCGGCGATCTCCTCGGCGACCCGGTCGTAGTGCCTGCGGATCGCGGTCATCGTGCCGAAGAAGATCACCATGCCGAGCAGCGCGACCCAGGCGCCGTGGGTGAACTTCGTGGCGAGGACGACGACGAGCACGAGGCCGGTGAAGAAGGCGCCGAAGGTGTTGATCGCCCGGGAGCGGATCATGTGGCGGCGCTTGGCCTGGTCCTTCTCCACGGCGAGGTGCCGGTTCCAGTGCCGGACCATGCCGGTCTGGCTGAGCGTGAAGGAGACGAACACGCCGACGATGTACAGCTGGATGAGCCGGGTCGAGTCGGCCCCGTAGATCACGACCAGCAGGATCGCGGCGCCGGCCAGCAGCACGATGCCGTTGGAAAAGGCGAGCCGGTCGCCGCGGGTGTGCAGCTGGCGGGGCAGGTAGCGGTCCTGGGCCAGGATCGAGCCGAGCAGCGGGAAGCCGTTGTACGCGGTGTTCGCGGCCAGGAAGAGGACGAGGGCGGTGGCGGCGGCGAGGATCACGAAGAAGAACGTGCCGTCGCCGAAGACCGCGGCCGCGACCTGCGAGATGACCGGGTCCTGGACGAAGCCCGCGCCGACCGGCCGGCCGTTGCTGATCAGGTCCTTCGCCGGGTTCTCGGCCATCTTGACATCGGTGGCCATGGCCAGCCCGATGATGCCGCAGAACATGGTGACGGCGAGCAGGCCCATCATCGCCAGCGTGGTCGCGGCGTTCTTGCTCTTGGGCTTGCGGAACGCGGGCACGCCGTTGCTGATCGCCTCGACACCGGTGAGCGCCGCACAGCCGGAGGAGAACGCGCGCAGCAGCAGGAAGACGAGGGCGAAGCCGGCGAGCCCCTGGTGCTCGGGCTTGATCGTGTACCCGGAGGTCGGGGCGTGCATGGTGTCGCCGAGGACGAGTCCGCGGAAGGCGCCCCAGATGATCATGATGAAGACGCCGGCCACGAAGAGGTACGTGGGAATGGCGAAGAGCTTGCCGGACTCCTTCACCCCGCGCAGGTTCATCAGGGTCAGCAGCACGATGGCCGCGACCGCGCACCCCGTCTTGTGCTCGACGACGTAGGGGATCGCCGAGCCCAGGTTCTCGACGCCGGAGGCGATCGACACGGCGACGGTCAGGACGTAGTCGACCAGCAGCGCGCTGGCCACGGTCAGGCCGGCCTTCGGGCCGAGGTTGGTGGTGGCGACCTCGTAGTCGCCGCCGCCGCTCGGGTAGGCGTGCACGTTCTGCCGGTAGGAGGCGACGACCGTGAACATCAGGACCACGACCGCGACCGCGATCCAGGGGCTGAAGTGGTAGGCCGACACACCCGCGATGGAGAGCACGAGGAGGACTTCTCCGGGTGCGTACGCCACCGAGGACAGCGGGTCGGATGCGAAGACGGGGAGTGCGATGCGCTTGGGGAGGAGCGTCTCCCCCAGCTTGTCGCTGCGCAGGGCCCGCCCGATCAGGATCCGTTTGGGCACGTCGGTCAGTTTGGACACGCTGAGGATCGTAAGGGTTCCGTATGGGCCCCGCCCCCGCACGGGCGGCGTGGCCCGCCAATCTCCTGCACTCGGACCGAAACGCCGCGGAATCCTTAACGCAATCCTTGCGCCGTGCCCGCCGGGGAGGGGGTGCGAAGTGGCCCGCGCCACGTCGTCTTTGCCCCGGCGGCCCCGCGATGCGCACACTCGGATGAGGCAACGCAACCGCCGCCGCATAAGCTCGTATCCGGGCGACGGGACACACCGTTGCCCCGTTGTTTGCCCGGCCAGCCGAGGAAAGAGTGTGAGCAGGGTGTTTTCGCAGGTCAGCCGGACGACCAGGACTGCGAGGTAGGCGCAAGGTGCACATCGTCATCATGGGCTGCGGGCGAGTGGGAGCCGCTCTCGCGCAGACCCTGGAGCAGCAGGGGCACACGGTCGCCGTCATCGACCAGGACCCCACGGCGTTCCGACGCCTCGGCTCCGGGTTCGGCGGGCGTCGCGTGACCGGGGTCGGTTTCGACCAGGACACCCTGCGTGAGGCGGGGATCGAGGAGGCCGGCGCGTTCGCGGCGGTGAGCAGCGGCGACAACTCCAACATCATCGCGGCCCGGGTGGCGCGCGAGATGTTCGGCATCGAGAACGTCGCGGCCCGGATCTACGACCCCCGGCGCGCCGAGGTGTATCAGCGGCTGGGCATTCCGACGGTCGCCACCGTCCGCTGGACCGCGGACCAGATGCTGCGCCGGCTGCTGCCCTCGGGCGCTGAGCCGCTGTGGCGCGACCCGAGCGGCGGGGTGCAGCTCGCGGAGGTGCACACCACGCCGTCCTGGATCGGCCACAAGATCAGCACGCTCCAGGAGGAGACGGGCGTGCGCGTCGCCTTCCTCACCCGCTTGGGCGAAGCGATTCTGCCGTCGTCGCAGACGGTGCTGCAGGAGGGCGACCTCGTCCACGTGATGATGCGGACGGACGAGATCGCGAAGGTCGAGGCGGCCTTCGCCGAGGGCCCCGAGGAGGGCGGTCACTGATGCGTGTCGCGATTGCCGGGGCCGGTGCGGTGGGGCGTTCCATCGCGGGCGAGCTGCTGGAGAACGGGCACGAGGTGCTGCTCGTCGACAAGGCGCCGACCGCCATTTCGGTGGAGCGGGTGCCGATGGCCGAGTGGCTGCTGGCGGATGCCTGTGAGATCACGTCGCTGGACGAGGCGGCGCTGCAGCGCTGCAACGTCGTGATCGCGGCGACCGGTGACGACAAGGTGAACCTGGTCGTCTCGCTGCTGGCGAAGACCGAGTACGGCGTGCCGCGGGTCGTCGCCCGGGTGAACAACCCGAAGAACGAGTGGCTGTTCAACGAGTCGTGGGGCGTCGATGTGGCGGTCTCCACGCCGCGTCTGATGTCGGCGCTGGTGGAGGAGGCGGTGAGCGTCGGCGATCTGGTCCGGCTGCTGCGCTTCAGCCACGGCGACGCGAACCTGGTCGAGCTGACGCTGCCGCCGGAGTCGGCGCTGGCGGGTACGCAGGTCGGGGAGGTCGCCTGGCCGGAGGACACCTCGCTGGTGACGATCATCCGGGGCCAGCGGGTGCTGACGCCGAGCCCGGAGGAGAGTCTGGAGGCCGGTGACGAGCTGCTGTTCGTGGCCGCGCAGGCGCGCGAGGAGCAGCTGGAGGACCTGCTGTCGGTGCGGCAGGGCGATCCGGAGAAGTAGCCGGGACATACGAGAGGGGCCTGTTGCCGCCGGTGGCGGTGACAGGCCTCTCTCGTACGTCTCAGAACTCCTGGCCCCCGGCCGCTTCGGCGGCGGCCGCCTTGCGGGCCTTCTCGGCCTCTTCCTCGGCCTCCATCTCGGCGAAGACGTCGATGGGCGGCGGCGCCTTGGCGAGGAAGACCCAGGTCAGGTAGACCGCCAGCAGGAAGGGCGGGATCTTCAGGGCGACCAGCACCCAGCCGAACTGGGTGGTGTCGGCCCACCAGTACAGCGGGAAGAGGATCGCGCACTTGGCGAGCAGGATCAGTCCCCAGGCGTAGCTGGCCTTGGCGTACGCCTTCTTGCGGCCGGGGTTACGGGTGCGCCAGGAGAGGTTCTCCTTGAACACCGGGCCCAGGATGAGGCCGATCAGCGGCAGGCCGGCGACCGTGCTGATCAGGTACGCCAGGGCGAGCCCGAGGGTGTAGAGCATGCCCGGGAGGTAGAAGTCCTTGGCGTTGCCGGTCATCTTGGCGAAGACCACGCCGAAGGCCACACCGAAGACGCCGCTGAAGGCGTGCTTGACGGTGTCCTTGCGGATCAGCCGGACGGCCACGAGGGCCAGCGACACCGCGAGGGCGGCGACGGCCGAGTGGGTGAGGTTCTTGTCGATGGTGAAGATCGTGACGAAGAGCAGGCCCGGCAGGACCGTCTCCACCATGCCCCTCACGCCGCCGAAGGCCTCGAAGAGAGCGGCCTCGGTGACCGCCCTGCTGTCGGCCTCCTGCTGGTCGGTGGTGCGGTCCGTTTCGGACGTCGGCTTGTCGAGAGACGTCACCGGCTACTCCTTGCCGAGCGGTCGGAGTTCGTATTTGGGGTTGAACAGCACCCGGCGGCCGTGGCTCATGGCGATCCGGCCGGAGGCGATGAGCTTGCGGCCCGGCTCTATGCCCACGATGGAGCGGCGGCCGAGCCAGACCACGTCGAGCGGTGCGGTGCCGTCGAAGAGCTCCGCCTCCAGGGCGGGCACTCCGGCGCGCGGTCGCAGGGTGACCGTCCGCAAGGTACCAGTGACCTTCACGATCTGGCGGTCGGTGCATTCGGAGATCCGGGTGCACCCCGAAGCCTGCGAGTCCTCCTCCAGCTCCTCGCACTCCAGGTCCTCCTGGGAGCTCGAAAGCCGGTCGAGCATCCGCCGGAAGCGCCCGGACGGCCGCTCGCCCTTGCGGGGCTTCTCGAATCGGGGAACAGCACTCATACCCGAAGGGTACCGGTCCCGTGAGGTCGTCGCGGGTGGCCACCGTCTCACCCGGACGGGGGACGCGGACACGCCGGACGAGCCGGTTTCAGGCGCGCTCGAAGCGGTAACCCATGCCGGGTTCGGTGACGAAGTGGCGGGGGTGGGAGGGGTCGGCCTCCAGCTTGCGCCTCAGCTGGGCCATGTAGACGCGCAGGTAGTTCGTCTCGGTGCCGTACGAGGGCCCCCAGACCTCCTGGAGCAGCTGGCGCTGGCTGACGAGCCGGCCGCCGTTGCGGACGAGGACCTCCAGCAGGTGCCACTCGGTGGGCGTGAGCCGTACGTCCTTGCCCTCGCGGTGGACCTTCTTGGCGGCGAGGTCGACGGTGAAGCCCTCGGTCTCCACGATGACGGCTTGGTCGCCCCCGTCCTGGCCGACCGGCTCGGCGCGCCGGACGGCGGCCCGCAGCCTGGCCAGCAGCTCGTCCATGCCGAACGGCTTGGTCACGTAGTCGTCGGCCCCCGCGTCCAGCGCCTCGACCTTCTCGTCGGAGGTGTGGCGGGCCGAGAGCACCAGGATCGGCACCCGGGTCCAGCCGCGCAGGCCCCTGATCACGTCGACGCCGTCCATGTCGGGCAGCCCGAGGTCGAGGACGACGACGTCGGGGTGGCGGGCGGCGGCGAGCTGGAGGGCGGTGGCCCCGTCGGGCGCGGCGTCCACCTCGTACTTGCGCGCCTTCAGGTTGATCACGAGGGCGCGTACGATCTGCGGCTCGTCGTCGACCACTAGCACCCGGGTCATCGCGGTCCTGCCTTTCTGCTGGGTGTACGTCGTCGCGGGGAGGTCTTCGCGTGTCATGAGGTGACCCGCGCGGGCAGGCCGGGGGCGGCCGGGGCGTGGCCCGGTGCCGCCTTGAGGGTGAGGACCATGGTGAGGCCGCCGCCGGGGGTGTCCTCGGCGTCGAGCGTGCCGCCCATGGACTCGGCGAATCCGCGGGCCACCGCGAGACCGAGGCCGACTCCGGCGCCGCGCGGGGCGTCGCCGTAGCGCTGGAACGGCTCGAAGATGCGCTCCTTGCCCTCGTCGGGGACGCCCCGGCCGCGGTCGGTGACCCTGAGTTCGACGCGGGCGCCGAGCGCGCTGGCCGCGACGGTGACGCGGTCGCCGTCGGGGCTGTACTTGACGGCGTTCTCCACGATGTTGGCGACGGCCCGCTCCAGGAGTCCGGGGTCGACGGCGACCATGGGCAGCGTCTCGGGGATGTCCAGGTCGACGCTGTCCTCGGGGACGCCGCCCAGAGCCATGGGCACCACCTCGTCGAGGTCGATCTCCCGGATCAGCGGGGTCACGGTGCCGGTCTGGAGGCGGGACATGTCCAGGAGGTTGCCGACGAGGTGGTCGAGGCGGTCGGCGCCGGCCTCGATGCCTGCGAGGAGTTCCGCCTCGTCGTCGTCGGACCAGGCGACGTCGTCGGAGCGCAGGGAGGAGACGGCGGCCTTGATCGCGGCGAGCGGGGTGCGCAGGTCGTGGCTGACGGCGGCCAGGAGCGCGGTCCTGATGCGGTTGCCCTCGGCGAGTCTGCGGGCCTCCTCGGCCTCGTCGACCAGGCGCTGGCGGTCCAGGACGACGGCGGCCTGGGCGGCGAACGCGCCGAGCACCCGGCGGTCCTCGGCGGGCAGCACCCGGCCGGACAGGGCCAGGGCCATGTGGTCGCCGACGGGCATGTCCACGTCGGCGTCCTCGGGCCGGGCGGCCGGGGCCGGGCCGACGCTGCCGGCGCACGTCCAGGGGTCGACGTCACTGCGCCGCTCCAGCAGGGCGACGGAGCCCATGCCGAAGGTCTCCCGGACCCGGTCCAGGAGCGCGTCGAGCGTGGTCTCACCGCGCAGCACGCTGCCGGCCAGGAAGGACAGGATCTCGGACTCCGCGCGCAGCCGGGCGGCCTGGTGGGTGCGGCGGGCGGCGAGGTCGACCACGGAGGCCACCGCGACCGCCACCGCGAAGAAGATCACGATGGCGACCAGGTTCTCCGGGTCCTGGACGGTCAGGGTGTGGGTGGGCGGGGTGAACCAGTAGTTCAGGAGCAGGGAGCCCGCGGCGGCAGCGGCGAGGGCGGGCAGCAGTCCGCCGACCAGGGCGGCGGCGACGGTCATGAAGAGGAAGAGCAGGACGTCGTTGGCGAGCCCGGGACCCGACTCCAGGGACTTGAGGAGCACGGCGAGGAGGACGGGCCCGCCGACGCCGACCGCCCAGCCCCAGATGATGCGGGCCCGGCCGAGGCGGGCGCCGCGCGCTATGGGCAGCCCCCGGCCCTTGGCGACCTCGTCGTGGGTGACGATGTGGACATCGAGGTCGGTGCCGGACTCACGGGCGACGGTGGCGCCGACGCCGGGTCCGTAGATGTACTGCCAGGTCTTGCGGCGGCTGGAGCCGAGGACGATCTGCGTGGCGTTGACGCCCCGGGCGAACTCCAGCAGCGCCGAGGGTATGTCGTCACCGATGACGTGGTGGAAGGTGCCGCCCAGGTCCTCGACGAGGGTGCGCTGGACGGCCAGCTCCTTGGGCGAGGCCGAGGTCAGTCCGTCGCTGCGGGCGATGTAGACGGCGAGGATCTCGCTGCCCGAGCCCTTGGCCGCCATCCGGGCGGCGCGGCGGATGAGCGTGCGGCCCTCGGGGCCTCCGGTGAGGCCGACGACGATGCGCTCGCGGGCCTGCCAGGTGGTGCGGATGTTGTGCTCGCCCCGGTACTGCTGGAGGTATTCGTCGACCCGGTCGGCGACCCAGAGGAGGGCCAGTTCGCGCAGGGCGGTGAGGTTGCCGGGGCGGAAGTAGTTGGAGAGCGAGGCGTCGATCCGGTCCGGCTTGTAGATGTTGCCGTGGGCCATGCGGCGGCGCAGGGCCTGGGGCGACATGTCGACCAGTTCGAGCTGGTCGGCCCGGCGGACGACCTCGTCGGGCACGGTCTCGCGCTGGCGTACGCCGGTTATGGACTCGACGACGTCACCGAGGGACTCCAGGTGCTGGATGTTGACGGTGGAGACGACGTCGATGCCGGCCTGGAGGAGCTCCTCGACGTCCTGCCAGCGCTTGGCGTTGCGGGAGCCGGGCACGTTGGTGTGGGCCAGCTCGTCGACCAGGGCGACGGCCGGGGCCCGCTCCAGGACGGCGTCGATGTCCATCTCGGTGAAGACGGCCCCGCGGTGCTCGATCTCGCGGCGCGGGACCACTTCGAGGCCGTGCAGCATGGTCTCGGTGCGCGGGCGGTCGTGGTGCTCGACGAAGCCGATGACGCAGTCGGTGCCCCGTTCGACGCGCCGGTGCGCCTCGGAGAGCATCGCGTACGTCTTGCCGACGCCGGGTGCCGCACCGAGGTAGATCCGAAGTTTGCCGCGCGCCATGGCCCCATTGTCTTCCTGAAACCGGATCTTCTCACGGAAACCGGTGGCGGCCGATGCGGCAGCCACTGTCGAAACTACCTCGTGAATTTCCGGCATATCGGGCGGGGGGTGCGGCTGCGGTCCGTATTGACGTAACTCTGATGCCTCCGGGGAGAAGCCCGGCCGGGGTGCTCCGGCCGGGGCGGGCGGGGCCGTCGTCAGTGGTGGAAGAGCCGCAGGCCGGTGCGCGCCAGGGCGATCCCGTGGGCGCGGCAGGCCTCTGCGACCTCGTCGGACCGGATGGAGCCGCCGGGCTCCGCGATGCACGTCACTCCGTGGCGCCGGGCGTGGTCGACGTTGTCCCGGAAGGGCAGCGAGCCGTCCGACACGAAGGAGACCCCCGTGAGCCGGCCGAGCCATTCGGTGCGCAGCGCCGCATCCAGCTCGGGCGGTTCACTGCCGAGTGCGTCCCGGCAGCGGTCCAGCTCGTCGGCCGTCAGGTCTCCCTCGACGAGCCGGATCTGCCAGTTGATCCGTTCCTGGCGGCGGATGCCCGTGCGGAAGGCGAGATCGCGCACCAGCGGATGCCTGCGGAGCCACCAGGTGTCCGTCTTGGCTCCGGCCAGCCGGGTGCAGTCCACCCGGGACTGCTGACCCGCGCCGATTCCGAGGGCCATGCCGTCCTTGAGGTAGCACACCGCGTTGGACTGGGTGCGGCGCAGCACCACGAGCCCGAGCAGCAGGTCCCGGCGGGAGGCGGCCGGCAGCTCGCCGGACACGACATCCGCGATCACCTCGTCCGACACGGGTACGGGGTCGCGCTCCTGGGACAGCCGGAGGCCGAAGACCTCACGGGACTCGGCGGCAGGGGCGGTGAAGTCCGGGTCGGCCTCCATGACGAGGAAGGTGCCGTTCTTCTTCCGGCTCAGTGTGCCGGCCACGCCCGGCGCGTACCCGGGCGCGACGATCCCGTCGCAGACGACCCGGCCGAGCAGCTCGGCCAGTTCGGCGTCGACCTCGTGCGAGACCGCGGCGAAGTCCCCGTACGACGACTTGGGGTCGCCGTCCCGGGCCCGCAGATAGGCACTGGTCAGCGGTCCGACGGTGGCGGGATCGACGCCTTGGAGGCGTGCGACGGCCTCGTCCACCGGACCGGCGAGTGCCGCCCCGGCGGGCGAGACGTGCTTGAACGAGGTCGCGGCCGGCACACCGAGTACGGCGGCCGCCTCGCGGACGAGCTGCCAGGCGTTCAGGGCGTCCAGCCAGTTGATGTAGGACGGGATGCCGCCCAGCACCTTCAGCGGCGGACGCCCCGGATGTACGGGAGTGGCTTCGGCGGCGGTCTGCTGGGGATTCATTCCGTAACGCATGCGCACAGGGCACTCCTGGTCGGACGGGCCGACGGAGCGCCCAGGCGGTCGGCGGCTCCTCCGTGGAGGGTCGCTCCCCGGTGGTGATCCACCTTCGCCAGTCACGACGCGGCGATTCTAGGGAACCCGGCGCAGCACCGCCAACTCCCCTGTCAGTGCTCGATGATGTGCCCGTCGCTCAGCTCCAGGACGCGGTCGGCGAGGCCGAGCAGCTGGGCGTCGTGGGTGGCGACGAGCGCGGTGACGCCTTCGCTGTGGACGACGGCGCGCAGCAGTTCCATCACCGCGAGGCCGGTCTCCGCGTCGAGCTGTCCGGTGGGCTCGTCGGCGATCAGCAGGGCCGGCCGGTTGGCGAGCGCGCGGGCGATCGCCACGCGCTGCTGCTGGCCGCCGGAGAGCTCGCCGGGGCGCTGGGCGGCGTGGTCGGCGAGGCCGACGAGGGAGAGCATCAGCGATACGCGCTCCTCGCGCTCGCGCGGGTCGGCCTTGCGCAGCCGCAGGGGGACGCCGACGTTCTCCGCGGCCGTCAGGATGGGGAGCAGGCCGAACGACTGGAAGATGAAGCCGACGCGGTCCCGGCGCAGTTCCAGGAGCCCGTTCTCACTGAGCGAGGAGAGGTCGGTGCCGTCGACGGTGATCCGGCCGCTGTCGGGGGTGTCGAGGCCGCCGACCAGGTTGAGGAGGGTCGTCTTGCCGGAGCCGGAACGCCCCTTGAGCGCGACGAGCTCACCGCGCGGCACCTCGAAGGACACGCCACGCAGCGCGTGCACGGCGCCTGCCCCGGAGCCGTAGGAGCGGTGCAGGTCCTCGATCCGGACCATCGGCCGTTCGGCGACGGTCGTGCCGCCCTCTCTGCCGGTGCCCGTGGCGGCAGTGCTCTCGGTCATGTCGCTCCCCGTGTGTCGGTCCTGTCGGCCGCCAGTATGTGCATGCGGCACGGGGTCGGGCAATGCCCGGGTCGGGCCGTAGCGGCCGGACCCGGGCATTCGGGGTGTTCAGCGCGTTCCGGCCTCGTGGACGAGGTCCTTGAGCGCGATGTTGAGCTGGAGGACGTTGACGCGGGGTTCGCCGACGAAGCCGAGGATGCGGCCGTCGGTGTGCCGGTCGACGAGCTTCTGGACCTGGGCGGCGTCGAGGTGGTTGCGTGCGGCGACGCGGTTGACCTGGAGGTCGGCGTAGGCCGGGGAGATGTCGGGGTCGAGGCCGGACCCGGAGGAGGTGACGGCGTCGGCGGGGACCTGGGAGGGGCTGACGGGGTGGCCGGGGACGGAGTTGTCCTTGACGACGTCGGCCTTGGCGGCGGTGACCCAGTCGATGAGTTCCTTGTTGTCGCCGGAGCGGTTGGTCGCGCCGGAGAGGATCAGGGAGTACTGGGTGTTGACGCTGTTGGTGCCGAGGCCGTTGGAGGGGCGGGGCTGGAACCACTTGAGGTCGGGGGCCGGGGTGCCCTGGCCCTTCTTGAGGGGGAGGTCGTAGCGCTGGCCGATGAGTTCGGAGCCGACGACCTTGCCGTGGGAGGTGATCGCGGAGCCGTTGGCGTGGCCGGGCATCAGTCCCTGGGCGATGCCGGTCACGGCGAGCGGGTAGATGACGCCGCAGACCAGGGTGAGGACGAGCAGGGCGCGCAGTCCGGCCCAGAGCAGTCGGGCGGAGTTTCCTACGGAGTTGTTCATGGCAGGTCAGCCGATTCCGGGGATGAGGGAGATGATCAGGTCGATGATCTTGATGCCGATGAACGGGGCGATCAGGCCGCCGAGTCCGTAGACGCCGAGGTTGCGCCGGAGCATCGAGTCGGCGCCGCTGGGCCGGTAGCGGACGCCCTTGAGGGCGAGCGGGACCAGCGCGACGATGATCAGCGCGTTGAAGATCACGGCGGACAGGATCGCGGACCGCGGTGAGGACAGGTCCATGATGTTGAGCTTGTCCAGGCCCGGGTAGACCACGGCGAACATCGCGGGAATGATCGCGAAGTACTTCGCGACGTCGTTGGCGATGGAGAACGTGGTGAGGGCGCCGCGGGTGATCAGGAGCTGTTTGCCGATCTCCACGATCTCGATGAGCTTGGTCGGGTTGGAGTCCAGGTCCACCATGTTCCCGGCCTCCTTGGCGGCCGAGGTTCCGGTGTTCATGGCCACGCCGACATCGGCCTGGGCGAGCGCCGGCGCGTCGTTCGTGCCGTCGCCGGTCATCGCGACGAGCTTGCCGCCGGCCTGCTCCCGCCTGATGAGGGCCATCTTGTCCTCGGGGGTGGCCTCGGCCAGGAAGTCGTCGACGCCCGCCTCCAGGGCGATGGCCTTCGCGGTGAGCGGGTTGTCGCCGGTGATCATCACCGTACGGATGCCCATCCGGCGCAGTTCGTCGAACCGCTCCCGCATGCCCTCCTTGACGACGTCCTTGAGGTGGATGACACCCAGGACCCGGGCACCGTCCGCGTCCCGGCGGGCGACCAGCAGCGGGGTGCCGCCGGCCTCGGCGATGCGGTCGGTGAGCGCCCGCGCATCGGCTGAGACGCTGCCGCCCTGCTCCTTCACCCAGGCGACGACCGATCCGCTCGCGCCCTTGCGGACCTTGCGTCCGTCTACGTCCACACCGGACATGCGGGTCTGGGCGGTGAACGCCACCCACTCGGCGTGGGCGAGTTCGCCCTGGTGACGCTCGCGCAGGCCGTACCTCTCCTTGGCCAGAATCACCACGGACCGGCCCTCGGGGGTTTCGTCGGCCAGCGAGGACAGCTGGGCGGCGTCCGCCAGTTCGGCCTCTGTCACGCCCGCTACGGGGAGGAACTCGGCGGCCTGGCGGTTGCCGAGGGTGATGGTGCCGGTCTTGTCGAGCAGCAGCGTCGAGACATCGCCCGCCGCCTCGACCGCGCGCCCGGACAGGGCGAGGACGTTGCGCTGCACGAGCCGGTCCATGCCGGCGATGCCGATGGCGGAGAGGAGCGCGCCGATGGTGGTCGGGATCAGGCAGACCAGAAGCGCCGCCAGCACGATCATGGACTGCTCGCCGCCCGCGTAGACCGCGAACGGCTGCAGGGTGACGACGGCGAGCAGGAACACGATCGTGAGCGACGCCAGCAGGATGTTCAGCGCGATCTCGTTGGGTGTCTTCTGCCGGGCCGCGCCCTCGACCAGGGCGATCATCCGGTCGATGAACGTCTCGCCGGGCTTGGTGGTGATCTTGATGACGATGCGGTCGGAGAGCACCTTCGTACCACCGGTGACGGCGCTGCGGTCGCCGCCGGACTCCCGGATGACCGGGGCCGATTCGCCGGTGATCGCGGACTCGTCCACGCTGGCGACGCCCTCGACGACATCTCCGTCGCCGGGGATGATGTCGCCGGCCTCGCAGACGGCCAGATCGCCGATGCGCAGTTCGGTGCCGGGAATCCGTTCCTCGTTCGTGCCGATGATCCGGCGGGCGACGGTGTTGGTCCTGGCCTTGCGCAGGGTGTCGGCCTGGGCCTTGCCGCGGCCCTCGGCGACCGCCTCCGCCAGGTTGGCGAAGACCGTCGTGAGCCACAGCCAGACCGTGATGGCCCAGCCGAACCAGTCGGTCGGGTCCAGCACGGCGAGCACGGTGGTGAGCACCGAACCCACCAGCACCACGAACATCACCGGCGACTTGACCATGATCCGTGGGTCGAGCTTGCGTATCGCGTCGGGGAAGGAGGCGATCAGCATCCGGGGGTCGAACAGTCCGGCGCCGGCGCGCCCTTCGGGAGCGGACCCGGCCGGTGCGTCCTCGTGCGGTGCGCGGGCCGGAGTGACTGTGGACATCGCGTCCTCTTGCTTCGTACGGATGGTCATGACGCCAGCCCCTCGGCCAGCGGCCCCAGCGCGAGGGCAGGGAAGTAGGTGAGACCGGCGATGATCATGATGGTGGCGACCAGCAGTCCGCTGAAGAGCGGTTTGTGTGTGCCGAGGGTGCCGGCGGTGGCGGGTACGGGCCGCTGCTCGGCGAGCGAGCCGGCCAGGGCCAGGACGAACACCATGGGCAGGAACCGGCCCAGCAGCATCGCGAGCCCGATCGTGGTGTTGAACCACTGGGTGTCCGCGTTGAGCCCGGCGAACGCCGAGCCGTTGTTGTTGGCGCCCGAGGTGTAGGCGTACAGGATCTCCGAGAAGCCGTGTGCGCCCGAGTTGGTCATCGAGTTGCCCGGGGTGGGCAGGGCCATCGCGACGGCGGTGAAGCAGAGCACCAGGGCCGGTGTGATGAGGATGTAGCAGGCGGCGAGCTTGATCTCGCGGGTGCCGGTCTTCTTGCCCAGGTACTCAGGCGTACGGCCGACCATCAGACCCGCGATGAACACCGCGATGATCGCCATGATCAGCATCCCGTAGAGACCGGAGCCGGTGCCGCCCGGCGCGATCTCTCCGAGCTGCATGCCGAGCATCGTGATGCCGCCGCCGAGGCCGGTGAACGAGGAGTGGAACGAGTTCACCGCCCCGGTCGATGTGAGGGTGGTGGCCACCGCGAAGATGGAGGAGCCGCCGACACCGAATCGGTTCTCCTTGCCCTCCATCGCCCCGCCCGCGATGTCGAACGCGGGGCCGTGGTGGGCGAATTCGGTCCACATCATCAGCGCGGTGAATCCGAGCCAGATGACGCCCATCGTCGCGAGGATCGCGTACCCCTGCTTGAGCGAGCCGGCCATGCGGCCGAAGGTGCGCGTCAGGGCGAAGGGAATGACGAGGATCAGGAAGATCTCGAAGAGGTTGGAGAGCCCGTTGGGGTTCTCGAAGGGATGGGCCGAGTTGGCGTTGAAGTAGCCGCCACCGTTCGTGCCCAGCTCCTTGATGACCTCCTGCGAGGCGACCGCGCCGCCGTTCCACTGCTGCGAGCCGCCCGTGAACCGGCCGACCTCGTGGATGCCGGAGAAGTTCTGGATCGCTCCGCAGGCGACCAGCACGAGCGCACCGATCACCGCGATCGGCAGCAGGATCCGCACGGTGCCGCGCACCAGGTCCGACCAGAAGTTGCCGAGTTCACCGCTGCGGACGGCGGAGAACCCCCGGACGAGTGCCACCGCGACGGCGATGCCGACGGAGGCCGACACGAAGTTCTGCACCGCGAGGCCGCCGGTCTGCACGACGTGGCCCATGGCCTGCTCGCCGTAGTACGACTGCCAGTTGGTGTTCGCGACGAACGAGGCCGCCGTGTTGAACGCCTGGTCCGGATCGATCGAGGCGAAGCCGAGCGAACCGGGCAGCGAGCCCTGGAGCCGCTGCAGCAGATACAGGAAGAGGACGCTCACGGCGGAGAAGGCGAGAACACCGCGCAGATAGGCGGGCCAGCGCATCCGCGTGTCCGGGTTGGCGCCAATGGCCTTGTATATCCACTTCTCCACCCGCAGATGCCTCGGAGAGGAATAGACGCCGGCCATGTAGTCACCGAGCGGGCGGTACGCCAGACCCAGCGCCACGACGAGCGCGAGTACCTGCAGCACGCCGGCGAGGACGGGGCTCATATCGGGCTCAGAACCTCTCCGGGTACAGAAGGGCGAGGACGAGATAGCCCAGCAGGGCTACGGCCACGACGAGGCCGGCCACGTTTTCGGCAGTCACAGCTTCGTCACCCCCTTGGCGATGAGAGCCACCAGCGCGAAGACCGCGATCGTGGTGACGACGAAGGCCAGGTCGGCCATCGGGTGCTCCTGGATGAGGTGCGGATTTTCTCGGACCTCTTGAGCAAACCTCGCTCCCGCACCGCCGTGACCTGCATTGATGGCTTCCATACGGGGACGGGCACAGCCTTGACGGCGCCTGTACGTGCCCGATACGCGCCCCTTACGGGCTGCCCCGCCCCGCTCCCGCCCCCGGACGCACAGAAGCCGGTGGCCCGTACCCCTCGAAGGGGGTACGGGCCACCGGCCGGTGCTTACGGGGTGCGGGTCAGCGCACCTCGGTGATCTCGGGACCGCGCTGCAGCCCGGCCATGCCGCCGGAGAACTTCGAGCCCTCCTGCTCCTCCTGCTGCACGCCCTCGGGGACCATCTGGGCGTCGTTGGGGAGCTTGAGGACGATCGGGTCGCGCGGGGCCATCGGGCCCTCGCCGCGGACGACCACGGTGTCCCGGAAGACCGTCTCCAGCAGCCCGGCGGCCTCCGGCTGCACGGCGCCCTGGCCGGAGATCACTCCGCGCAGGAACCAGCGCGGGCCGTCGACACCGACGAAGCGCACCAGCTGCACGCCGTTCGTCCCGTCGGGGAGCTGTACGGGGACCTGCGCGCGCAGCTCCCAGCCCAGCGGGCCCTCGACCTCGTCGATGATGCCGCCCTGCTGGGTGATGCCGGAGGCGATCTCCTCGCGGACCTCGCCCCAGATGCCCTCCTTCTTGGGGGCGGCGAAGGCCTGCAGCTGGATCGCGCTGTCGCGCAGCACGACGGTGGCCGCGACGATCGCGTCACCGGCGACCTCCACGCGCAGCTCCATGCCCTCGACACCGGGCACGAAGACGCCGCCCAGGTCCACCCGGCCGTCGCCGGGCTGGGACACCTCGCTGATGTCCCACGGGCCGTCCGGGCGCGGTGCCGGCGGAAGGTTCGTCCGGCGTGCGGTGCCCTCAGTGTCACCCTGCTCGTCGACGACCTGCTCGGCCTCGCGCGCCTCGTCCGCCGTGTCATCGGCGGAACCACTGTTCTTGCGACGTCCGAACACGTCACTGTCCTTCCCGGTCGGATTCGACCGAAGCGTAGCTGTTCCCGCCCTGGGGAACCCCGCCCCGGACGCCATCAACATCAACGGCGGCATGGCCGCCGGTGGACCCGAAGCCCCCTTCGGCCCGCGCCGAGCCGGGAAGCTCCGACACCTCGTGGAAGCGCACCTTCTCGACCTGCTGCACGACCAGTTGGGCAATCCGGTCGAACCGCTCGAACCGCACGGACTCGCGCGGGTCGAGATTGATGACGATCACCTTGATCTCTCCACGGTACCCGGCATCGACCGTCCCCGGGGCATTCACCAGGGCGACTCCGCAGCGGGCGGCGAGACCGGATCGTGGGTGCACGAACGCGGCGTACCCGTCGGGCAGCGCGATCGAAACCCCGGTGGGCAGGACGGCCCGCTCCCCCGGCGCCAGCTCGGCGGCCTCGGTCGTCACGAGGTCGGCGCCGGCGTCACCGGGGTGCCCGTAGGCCGGGAGGGGAACGTCCGGGTCGACCCGGCGGATCAGGACGTCGACGGGGTGGCGCATCAGGGGTTCACCTCGAAGGCGCGGGCGCGCTTGACCTGGTCCGGGTCGGCCATCGCGGCCTGGATCTCGGCCGGGCGGCCGTTGTCGATGAAGTGGTCGACCTTGACCTCGATGAACAGGGCCTCGGCCCGCACCGCCACGGGCCCGTCCGGCCCGCCGATCCGGCCGGTCGCCCGGGAGTAGAGCTTGCGCCCGTGCACGGCGGTGATCTCGGCGTCGAGGAACAGCACGGTGTCGACGGGGACGGGCCGCACGAAGTCGGTCTCCAGCCGTCCGGTCACCGCGATGACCCGCAGCAGCCAGTTCAGCGAGCCGAGCGTCTCGTCGAGCGCGGTGGCCAGCACCCCGCCGTGGGCCAGGCCCGGGGCACCCTGGTGGGCGGCCTTCACGGTGAACTCGGCGGTCACCCGGACACCCTCCTCGGCCCGCGCCTGGAGGTGCAGCCCGTGGGACTGTCCGGAGCCGCAGCCGAAGCAGTGTTCGTAGTGCGCGCCGAGGAGTTCGCCGGGGGCCGGGGCGTCGGGGTGCCGGACCGGTTTCACCGCGTCGGCCGGGGGCGTCAGAGCCGCAGATGTTCCACTCACAGGCGCAGACCTTACCCGCGCGGGTACCCGCCGGTCGCGCCGTGCCAAGCTTGGAACCATGCAGCCTTCCACCCCGCCCTTCGACGAACGCCTCACCGCTCCCCGTTCGTGGTGGCTGATCGCCGTCCTCATCGGCATCGCGTGCGCGCTGATGCTGCTGCCCCTGGGCACCCTGCCGCTGCTCGCCGGCCTCGCCGGCGGCACGGTCCTGTCGGCGGTCGCCGTGAGTACGTACGGCTCCGCCCGCATCCGTGTGGTGGCGGGGGCGCTCGTCGCGGGCGACGCGCGGATTCCGGTATCGGCGCTCGGCGAGGCCGAGGTGCTGGACGCCGAGGAGGCGCGCGCCTGGCGCACGTACAAGGCGGACACACGGGCCTTCATGCTGCTGCGCAGCTACATCCCGACGGCGGTGCGGGTGAAGGTCACCGACCCCGAGGACCCGACCCCGTACGTCTATCTGTCGACCCGCGACCCGCAGGCTCTGGTGGCGGCGCTGAAGGCGGCGGTCCGGGCCTAGCTCTCGCGGGAGGGCAGCTCGGGCTGTTCCAGCGGGGGCAGCTCAGGCAGGCGGTCCCAGGGGATCTGTTTCTCGCGCAGGTCCTTCCTGACCCGTTCGGCGAGCTTTCTGGTGTCGCGGCGGTTCATGGAGGCGCCGACCGCGGCGCCGATCATGAACGGGATCAGGCTCGGCAGGTCGCGCACGGTGCGTTTCATGATCTGCCGGCGCAGTTCGCGCTTCATCCGGCCGCTCAGTGCCGCGTCGACCGAGGCCGGGCGGGTGACCTCGATGCCGCGTTCCTCGGTCCAGGCGGTGAGGTAGGCGGTGGAGCGCCGGCCGATGTTGCCCGGAGGGCGGCGTCCGTACAGCTCGTGCAGCTCCGCGACGAGCTTCATCTCGATCGCGGCGACGCCGGTGATCTCGGCCGCCAGCTCCGCGAACATCGCGGGCGGCACGGGCATCATGGCCGCCGCGCCGATTCCTGCCCCGACGGTGGCGGTCGCGCGGCTCGCGCCCGCGACGAGCCGGTCGGCGATCTCCTCCGGCCCGAGGCCGGGGAAGTGCTTGCGCAGGGTGGCGAGGTCGCGCACAGGGACGCGGGGAGCGATGTGGATGATCAGGTCGGCGATATGACCGATCGCTGCCTTGGCGCTCTCCCCGCCCTTGCGTACGCCCCGTTTCACTGAATCCAGACGGCCTGCCCCGGTCACGGGCTCCGTCCTGCCGGCTTCTCCGGCCCCATAGGCCGCGCCGGCTCCGGCAGCCTCACGGGCTGCCTCCACTGCTGCTTCGGCCGCTTCGAGCGAGGCCTGCAGGCCTCGCTCGTCGTCCTGTCCGTCCGGCGAGGGTGGCAGGGCGGACCGCTCGGCAGGCGCCTGAGCGCCTTCTGCCGGGCCTGTACCGCCCTGGTGCTCCCCGGGCGACTTCCTGCCCCAGGGGCGCCGCTTGTGGAACGGTGTGTCCCCTGCCACGGCCGACCGGTCTCAGTCGCAGTCGCGGCAGATCGGCTGGCCGTTCTTCTCGCGGGCCAGCTGGCTGCGGTGGTGCACGAGGAAGCAGCTCATGCAGGTGAACTCATCGGCCTGCTTGGGCAGGACCCGTACGGCCAGCTCCTCGTTGGACAGGTCTGCGCCGGGCAGCTCCAGTCCCTCGGCCGCGTCGAACTCGTCGACGTCGACGGCGGACGCCGTCTTGTCGCTCCGGCGTGCCTTCAGCTCTTCAAGGCTGTCCTGATCGACGTCGTCGTCGGTCTTGCGTGGGGTGTCGTAATCCGTTGCCATGTCGCGCTCTCCCCCTCTGGGTGTCTGCGGTGTCTCAGCGCTCGTAACGCGTGAGAGGCCGGACTTGTGCCCGACCTGAGGCGGAGATTTTGCCTCACATCAAGGTCTGTTACTCAATCGACACCCAAAAGGACCGCTCGGGAGTGATCGGCTTGGGTGGCGATGGGGACCGTACACGGTCCCGGCGGTGCCCTTTACAGGCGCCACCCCGTGTACTTCCCGTGATGTCTACCCCCGAAAACCCGGCGTTTCGCCGGGATTCCGGTGAGTTCCCTGGTCACGGAGCGTGGACAGGGAGATATTCGCTCCTGTGATCGATCACACACGGTCTCTTCCGGATCAGGTCCCGAAAATTCCGCTCAAAGCGAACAAAAAATAATCAGTGCGCGAACCTCTTCTCCCGCCGTTCAGACGGGCAGTGAGACACGCATCACAAGACCACCGCCTTCACGGGGCTCGGCGATGATACGGCCGCCGTGGGCGCGGGCGACGGACCGCGCGATCGACAGGCCGAGCCCGACCCCCTTGTCGCTGCCCGTCCGCTCCGTACGCAGCCGTCTGAACGGCTCGAAGAGGTTGTCGATCTCGTAGGCGGGGACCACGGGTCCGGTGTTCGTGACGACCATCAGGGCCTGTCCCGGCATGAGCTCCGTGGTGACCTCGACCCAGCCGTCCGCCGGGACGTTGTAGCGCACCGCGTTCTGGACGAGGTTCAGTGCGATCCGCTCCAGCAGGACGCCGTTGCCCTGGACGACCGCCGGGGCCAGCGAGGCGCGCATCTCCACGTGCCTGGCCTCGGCCTCGCCCCGGGCCTGGTCCAGCGCCCGGGAGGCCACCTCGGCCAGGTCGACGGGTTTGCGCTCGACGATCTGGTTGTCGCTGCGGGCGAGCAGCAGCAGGCCCTCCACGAGCTGCTCGCTGCGCTCGTTGGTGGCCAGCAGCGTCTTGCCCAGCTGCTGGAGCTCGGGGGGCGCCTCGGGGTCGGAGAGATGGACCTCCAGCAGCGTGCGGTTGATCGCCAGGGGGGTGCGCAGCTCGTGCGACGCGTTCCCGACGAACCGCTGCTGCGCGGTGAAGGCCCGCTCCAGCCGGTCCAGCATGTCGTCGAAGGTGTCGGCGAGCTCCTTCAGCTCGTCGTCGGGCCCGTCCAGCTCGATGCGGCGGGCCAGGTCCGTACCGGCGACCGTACGGGCGATGCGGGTGATCCTGCCCAGCGGCGAGAGCACCCGTCCCGCCATGGCGTAGCCGAAGGCGAAGGCGATGACGCTGAGGCCCACCAGCGCGAGCAGTGACCGGTTGAGCAGCGTGTCCAGTGCCTGCTGGCGCTGGTGGTTGACGCAGGAGTTCATCGCGGCGTTGAAGGTCTCGGCCGACGCGTTCTCCGGCAGGGTGCAGACCTCGCTGGTCACCTTGCCGCTGACGACCTTGAACGGCAGCTCACTGCCCACGTGCATGGCCTGGGCGGCCAGCATGTAGATGATCGACAGCAGCAGGATGCCCGCGATCAGGAACATGCCGCCGTACAGCAGCGTGAGCCGTATCCGGATGGTCGGGCGCAGCCAGGGGTAGGGGGGCTCCTGCTGTTTGGGCTCCCAGGTGGGTTTGGGGGGCGCCGCCATGGGCGGCGGGGTGGCGGGCACCGGCCTCAGATCCGGTAACCGGAGCCGGGCACGGTGACGATCACCGGGGGCTCGCCGAGTTTGCGGCGCAGGGTCATCACGGTCACCCGGACGACGTTGGTGAACGGGTCGGTGTTCTCGTCCCAGGCCTTCTCCAGCAGCTGCTCGGCCGAGACGACGGCGCCCTCGCTGCGCATCAGGACCTCCAGGACGGCGAACTCCTTGGGGGCGAGCTGGACCTCCTGCTCGCCCCGGAACACCTCGCGGCGGTTGGGGTCGAGCTTGATCCCGGCCCGCTCCAGGACGGGCGGCAGGGCGACGGTCGTACGCCGGCCGAGGGCCCGTACCCGGGCGGTCAGCTCGCTGAACGCGAAGGGCTTGGGCAGATAGTCGTCGGCGCCCAGCTCCAGGCCCTCCACCCGGTCGCTGACGTCTCCGGACGCGGTGAGCATGAGGACCCGGGTCGGCATGCCCAGCTCGACGATCCGGCGGCACACGTCGTCGCCGTGGACCAGGGGGAGGTCGCGGTCGAGCACCACGACGTCGTAGTCGTTGACCTCGATGCGCTCCACGGCCGCGGCTCCGTCGTACACGACATCGACGGCCATGGCCTCGCGGCGCAATCCGGTGGCCACCGCATCGGCGAGCAGCTGCTCGTCCTCCACGACGAGTACGCGCACGGCGCTTCCTTCCTTAGAACTTCGCAAGCGATCTTCACCACGGGGCCCCAGGGCGTCCGGAACGGCCCGGCCGCCCGCGCCGCGGGCATGCCCCGGCGCACCTCGTGCGGCTCCATCCTGCCCGTATCACGTATAAACCGGCGGTAAGACGGTGCGGTCCGACCTGCGGCTTCAGGGAAACAACGGGATTTCCGGGCCAGTTGAGGTTTCTCTGAGCTTCGGGCGGGGGAGGACGCATTCACACCCGAGATCACGTCTTCCCATGTGGCGTTGTCACAGGCCCCTCCGTCCCCCGGAGAGTGCGTGATCACCCGCCCTACCGCTTCGGCGGAGGGAAACCCGGGCACACCCCCGTGCCACCGACCCACGATGAGGGGGCGCTTCATGGACGCTTTCACCGCAGGTCTGCTGCAACGCATCAAGACCACCGAGGACGACCTCACCAAGGCCCGAGAGACGGGCGACGACTTCCTCGCGGACGTCGAGCAGAGCGAGCTCGACGACCTTCATCGCCTCGCCGCCGAGCACGGTGTACGCATCGGCACGACGACGAACGCCTGACCGAGCAGAAGGGCCCCGCAGCCGCCGTACGGCGGCTGCGGGGCCCTTCTGCTGCCCGGGGACGGTTCCGGGGCCCCGAGTCAGTCGTGCCAGGCTCCCAGCTCCTCCAGCAGGGCCTGGAGCGGTTCGAAGACGCCCGGGGACGCGGCCACCGTCAGGTCTCCGTCGGCCGGCCGGCCGGGGCGCCCGCCGGTGAGGGCGCCCGCCTCCCGGGCGATGAGGTCGCCCGCGGTGAGGTCCCACGGGTGCAGGCCGCGCTCGAAGTAGCCGTCGAGCCGGCCCGCGGCCACATCGCAGAGGTCGATGGCCGCGGAGCCGCCCCGCCGGATGTCCCGTACCCGCGGGATCAGCTCGCGGGCCACCTCGGCCTGGTGCGTCCGGACGTCGGCGACGTAGTTGAAGCCCGTGGCCACCAGCGCCTCGGCGAGCGGGGCGGTGGGCCGGCACCGCAGCCGTACGTGCTCGTCCCCGTAGGGCCCGCCGGTGACGAAGGCGCCGTGGCCGCGGCGCGCGAAGTACGTCTCGCCGCGCATGGGAGCCTCCACCACACCGGCGACCCGCTCGCCGTGCAGCTCGACACCGATGGAGACGGACCAGGACGGCAGCCCGTAGAGATAGTTCACCGTGCCGTCGAGCGGGTCGATGACCCAGCGCACACCGGTGCTGCCCTCGGCGGTCGTACCGCTCTCCTCGCCGAGGTAGCCGTCGAGGGGGCGGTGCTCGATCAGGTACTCGGTGATCAGCTTCTCTGCGGCGATGTCCATCTCGGTGACGACATCGACCGGGCTGGACTTGGTCGCGGCCACGCCCAGTCCCGCCGGACGCCCGTCGCGCAGCAGGCGGCCGGCGCGTCGCGCGGCCTCCCTGGCGAGGTCGAGCAGGGTCTCCACTGAGTGGTCGGTTTCGGTCACGGCGCTCCCTAGAGGTTGAGAGGGGGTCGGACGGGGAAGGGCGAGGGCTTACGCGTAGGGGCTGTCGGCCCCGGCGGCGGCGGGCTTGGGGGCACGGGCCGGGCAGCAGCCCACCGGGCAGAGGTCGTGGCTCGGGCCGAGAGCCCCGAGGGCGCACCGCTGCGGATGGCGGCCCTGCTCGGCGGCGGCCCGCTCCAGGACCAGGTCGCGTACGGCGGCGGCGAAGCGGGGATCGGCACCGACCGTCGCGGAGCGGCGCACCGGCAGGCCCAGCTCGGCGGCCTTGGCGGTGGCCTCGGTGTCGAGGTCGTACAGGACCTCCATGTGGTCCGAGACGAAGCCGATGGGCGCCATCACGACGGCGGGGACCCCGTCGCCGTGGAGGGCTTCGAGGTGGTCGCAGATGTCGGGCTCCAGCCACGGGATGTGCGGGGCGCCGCTGCGCGACTGGTAGACGAGCCGCCAGGGGTACGCCGTACCGGTCCGCTCGCGCACCGCGTCGACGATCAGCCGGGCGACGTCCAGGTGCTCGGCGACGTACGCGCCGCCGTCCCCGTGCGTCTCCACGGGACCCGAGGTGTCGGCCGCCGAGGACGGGATGGAGTGCGTGGTGAAGGCCAGGTGCGCGCCGGGACGCACGTCGTCGGGCAGGTCCGCCAGGGAGGCGAGGACGCCCTCCACCATGGGCTCCACGAAGCCGGGGTGGTTGAAGTAGTGCCGCAGTTTGTCCACGCGCGGAACGGGAAGACCCTCGGCCTCCAGGGCTGCCAGGGACTCCGCGAGGTTCTCGCGGTACTGCCGGCAGCCGGAGTACGAGGCGTAGGCGCTGGTGGCCAGGACGGCGATGCGGCGGTGCCCGTCGGTGACCATCTCACGGAGCGTGTCGGTGAGGTAGGGAGCCCAGTTGCGGTTGCCCCAGTAGACGGGCAGGTCCAGTCCGTGTCCGGCGAAGTCCTTGCGCAGCGCGTCGAGCAGGGCCCTGTTCTGGGCGTTGATCGGGCTGACGCCCCCGAACAGGAAGTAGTGCTTGCCGACCTCCTTGAGCCGTTCCTCGGGGATGCCCCGGCCGCGGGTCACGTTCGCGAGGAACGGAACCACGTCGTCCGGGCCTTCGGGGCCGCCGAAGGAGAGCAGGAGCAGGGCGTCGTAGGGGGCGGGATCGCGCAGATCGGACATGCCCTCGATCCTGCCACTCGCGCCCGGGGCCGGTCCCACCGACATCCGTACCGGGGCGCGCGGCCGGGCCCCGCACGGGCGGCGGGAGGGGTGGATGCATGGGCGGGAACCGTGAGTATGATCCCCCTCCAACCCGCCGGTAACCCGTGGTTTCCGTCCGGGGGAAGCACCGGCTGGGTGGGCCGGTTCCTAGGGAAGGGCGCGGGGAAGATGACCGAGACCTACGCACGGACGGCGACGAGCCCGTGGCGCAACTGGGCGGGAAACGTCACGGCCCGGCCGGCCAGGACCGTGTCCCCCGCCTCGGTGGACGAGCTGGCGGAGGTGCTGCGCAGGGCGTCCGAGGACGGGCTGCGGGTGAAGCCGGCCGGCACCGGTCACTCGTTCACGGCGACCGCGGCCACCGACGGGGTGCTGATCCGGCCCGATCTGCTGACGGGCATCCGCGAGATCGACCGCACGGCGATGACGGTGACGGTCGAGGCGGGCACTCCGCTGAAGCGGCTCAACACCGCGCTCGCCCGCGAGGGCCTCTCGCTCACCAACATGGGCGACATCATGGAGCAGACGGTCGCCGGGGCCACCTCCACCGGGACGCACGGCACCGGCCGTGACTCGGCGTCCATATCCGCGCAGATACGCGCCCTGGAGCTGGTCACCGCCGACGGCACGGTCCTGACCTGTTCGGAGACCGAGAACGCCGACGTGTTCGCGGTGGCGCGGATCGGGCTCGGGGCCCTGGGCGTCATCACCGCGATCACCTTCGCCGTGGAGCCGGTCTTCCTGCTGACCGCCCGCGAGGAGCCGATGGGGTTCGACCAGGTGACGAGCGACTTCGATCAGCTCGTGGCCGAGAACGAGCACTTCGAGTTCTACTGGTTCCCGCACACCGGGAACTGCAACACCAAGCGCAACAACCGCAGCGCCGGCCCCGCCGCCCCTCCCGGCAAGGTCAGCGGCTGGATCGACGACGAACTGCTGTCCAACGGCGTCTTCCAGGTCGCCTGCTCGCTGGGCCGGGCCGTCCCCGCCACGATCCCCTCGATCGCCAGGATCTCCAGCCGCGCCCTGTCGGCGCGTACGTACACCGACATCCCGTACAAGGTGTTCACCAGCCCGCGCCGGGTCCGGTTCGTGGAGATGGAGTACGCGCTGCCGCGCGAAGCGGCCGTGGAGGCGCTGCGCGAGGTGCGGGCGATGGTCGACCGTTCACCGTTGCGCGTCAGCTTCCCGGTGGAGGTGCGCACCGCGCCTGCCGACGACATCGCGCTCTCCACGGCCTCGGGCCGGGAGAGCGCGTACATCGCCGTCCACATGTACCGGGGCACGCCCTACCAGGCGTACTTCACGGCGGTGGAGCGGATCATGACCGCGCACGGCGGGCGCCCGCACTGGGGAAAGATCAACACGCGGGACGCCGCGTACCTCTCCGGGGTGTATCCGCGCTTCGGCGAGTTCACGGTCGTACGGGACCGGCTCGACCCGGACCGCCTGTTCGGCAACGACTACCTGCGCCGGGTGCTGGGCGACTGAGCCGGCCTCACTCCCCCGCGCCGGTTCCGGCCGGCGCCGGGGCGCCGTCGGTGGCCGTCGGGTCGGGCGCCGTGCTCTCGCCGCCGTCCGTGGTGCCCGGGGTGGGCGTGGGCGACGGCTCGACCGCGCCGCCCGCCGGGTCCGAGGGGGTGGGCGAGGGCGTCGTCCCCTCGGTGGGAGCGCCGCTCCGGCCCGGCTGCGGGGCGGTGCCGTTGTCGTCCTGACCGTCCGTGCCGGGCGTCGCCGTGCCGTCGTCCCGCCGGGCGGGGTCCGTGGCGTCCCGGCCGGGGCCGGTGGTTCCGGCCGGCTCGGGCGTGGAAGGCCCGGCATCGCGCTCACCGCGTACGACGGAGCCCACGGTCGTCCCGTGGCCGCCGCTCAGATCGCCGCCCGAGATCAGTTCGTACGTGGTGATGCCGGCCATCGAGACCGCGAAGACCACCGCCGCGCCGATGGCCGACCGCTTCCAGCCCCGTACCCGGGTGCCGTGCGTGGTCGCATCGGAGAACCCCTCGTCCGGCACCTGCCGCAGGACGGTCGTCTCGTCCACGCGGCGCAGCACCGTCGTCCGGTCCGCATCGGCGTCCACGCGGCGCAGCACCGTCGTCTCGTCCGCGCCCGTGTCCACGCGGCGCAGCACCGTGGTGGCGTCGTCCGCCCTTCCCAGCAGGGCCGTCTCCTGCTCGGCGGGCCGGGCCGGCTGCCGGGGACCGGTCTCGCGGGTATGGACGGTCACCTCGCGGTCCGGGTGCTTCACCTGGACGGTGACCTCGCGGATCTGCTCCCCCGTACGACGGAAGAAGTGCTGGAACACCGAGCCGCCGCAGGTCGCCACGACACTCATGACACCCGCGCCGGCGATCGTCCCGTACACACCGAGCTGTGAAGCCGCCACGGCCGCCGCCACCGCCGCGACCGCACTGCCCGCGACCTGGGGCAGGCTCAGATCGATCCGCCTCTCCTTGGGTTCCATGTCGCTTTCCGGCTTCTGCACCATTTCCAGCCCTTGATTGACATCTCTCCCACCCTGCACCAACTAGGGACACGTGAGCGAAGCCGAAAGTTCCGGTTGCGCGGATTGTGTGAAGCACGACACGGATCATGAGCGGGCGGCGTCTGGAGGGGTAGGTCAACTCCCGCACCCGACGAGAACTTCGACGGCGCGGCGGTCCACCCACATGGCCCGAATGGAGTACTGTGGCGAGCCCTGGGGCCGGACACCCACGCGGCGTCCGGAACCCTCGGGAGGGGGCCGAAGGAGGCACTCGATCCGGCGGCGCACGGCATCGCACGGCGGCCTGCTACACGGAGTGACCATCGGTCACTTTGCGTTGCGCAAGGGCTACCGTGGCATACCGGCGATCAAGGGCTCACGCCCGACACGCCGGGCAACACGGCAATGTTGTGGCAGGCTGCACCCGGGCAGGCCACACTCGACTAGCGGAAGCAGCGACGCACGTGACGTCGGCAGGCACCACCCGGGAGGTCCCCATGCCCGAACTGCGTGTCGTGGCCGTCTCCAACGACGGCACACGACTGGTGCTCAAGGCTGCGGACAGCACGGAGTACACGCTTCCGATCGACGAGCGGCTGCGAGCCGCCGTGCGCAACGACCGCGCCCGGCTCGGCCAGATCGAGATCGAGGTGGAGAGCCACCTCCGCCCCCGCGACATCCAGGCCCGGATACGAGCCGGCGCCTCCGCGGAGGAGGTCGCCCAGTTCGCCGGGATTCCCGTCGACCGTGTCCGCCGCTTCGAGGGCCCCGTGCTCGCGGAACGCGCCTTCATGGCCGAGCGGGCCCGGAAGACTCCCGTGCGCCGTCCCGGCGAGAACACCGGCCCCCAGCTCGGCGAGGCGGTGCAGGAGCGGCTGCTGCTGCGCGGCGCCGACAAGGAGACCGTCCAGTGGGACTCGTGGCGCCGCGACGACGGCACCTGGGAGGTCCTCCTGGTGTACCGGGTCGCCGGTGAGCCACACTCGGCGAGCTGGACGTACGACCCGCCGCGCCGGCTGGTCCAGGCCGTCGACGACGAGGCGCGTTCGCTGATCGGCGAGACGGACGAGGTCGCCGCGCCCGAGCCCAGCTTCCCGTTCGTCCCCCGGATCGCCCGGCTGCCGCGCGACCGGCCGCTGGACCGTGCGCTGGACCGGCAGATCGAGCGCCCGGCCCCGCCGCCGCCCCCGGAGCCGGAGGAGCGGATCAGCGGGGTGACCGCGAGCGAGCGCGATTCGCTCACCAGCCTGCTGGAGGCGGTCCCGAGCTTCCGCGGTGACATGGTCGTACCGGAGCGGCCATCGCCGCCCGAGCCCCCGGCGATCGAGCCGGCGGAGCGGGAACCGGAGGCCGAGGAGCCGCCGGCCGCGTCGGCGGGCGCGGGCTCCGCGTACGCGGACGTCCTGATGCCGCGCGCGGTCGCGGGCCACCGCGACCGGCTGACCGGGACGACGGACCGGCAGGCCGAGGCGGACGGGGTCCGGCCGGGACGCCGCGCGGCGGTGCCCAGCTGGGACGAGATCGTCTTCGGCACGCGCCGCAAGAAGCAGGATTAGAAGGACCCGCCGGCATGACAGGGGCCCGTACGCGAACGCGTACGGGCCCCTGGGCGTCGCGCGACGGCGCCCCGTTAGCGGGGGTCGGGTCCGGTGGCGACCGGGCGCGACTCGTCGGCGGACCAGTCGGACCAGGAGCCCGCGTAGAGGGCCGCCCGATGCCCGGCGAGTTCCAGTGCCAGCACCTGCTGGGCCCCGGAGACGCCCGAACCGCAGTAGACGCCGACCTCCGCCGTGTCCCCGCCGACGCCGAGGCCGGCGAACCGGGCGGCCAGGCGGCCGGGGCTCAGGAAGCGTCCGTCCGCGTCCATGTTCTCGCCGGTCGGGGCGGAGAGGGCGCCCGGGATGTGGCCGCCGACCCGGTCGATGGGCTCCACATCGCCCCGGTAGCGCTCGGCCGCCCGCGCGTCGAGCAGGACGCCCGAACGGGCCAGGACCGCGGCTGCGTCCGCGTCGAGCAGCGGCAGCGCGCCCGGCGCGGGCACGAAGTCACCCTCGGCGGGGTCCGGGGTCTCCTTCGACAGCTCCCCCGTCCAGGCCGCGAGCCCGCCGTCCAGCACCCGGACGTCCCGGTGCCCCGTCCAGCGCAGCAGCCACCAGGCGCGCGCGGCCGCCCAGCCCTGGCCGCCGTCGTAGACCACGACCGGTGCGTCCCCGCGGACCCCCGCGCGGCACATCACAGCCCCGAACTCCGCCGGGTCCGGCAGCGGGTGACGGCCGCCGGCACCCGCCGGACCGGCGAGCTCCGTGTCGAGGTCCACGTAGACCGCGCCGGGGATGTGCCCCGCCTCGTAGTCGGGCCGGCCGTTCGGGCCGCCCAGCTGCCAACGTACGTCCAGGAGCACCGGCGGACGTGGCCCCGCCAGTTCGCTCACACATTCGGATACGGAGATGATGGGCTTCATGCGTGCCATCCTCGCGCAGACGCCCGGCCCTCCGTAACAACAGCGAAGCCGCCATACCACGACAAACCGGGCCGCCTGTGGCGAGATCCCGGAATGGACGGCGCGGCCGGAGCGCATCCCGCGCCCGGTGGTGCAAGCATCTGCACGGGGCGCACACCGCTCGCACCGCACCACGGCGCGTCGGCCCCGATTTCCCGTACGGCCACCACGATGGTCCGAGGAGAGTGACGATGACCGAGGCTGCCGCTCGGCGTACACCCGGAACACCTTGCTGGGTGAGCCTGATCGTGCACGGCCTGCGCACGACCCAGAACTTCTACGCCGAGCTGTTCGGCTGGGAGTTCGGCCCCGGCCCCGAGCAGCTCGGCCCGTACGTGCGGGCGCTGATCGACGGGAAGGAGGTGGCGGGCATCGGACAGCTGCCGCCGGACCGGCATCTCCCGATCGCCTGGACGACCTATCTGGCCACCGACGACGCGGACCAGACGGCGGAGGCGATCCGGGCCTGCGGTGGCACGGTCGGCGTCGGGCCGCTCGACGCGGGCGAGGCGGGCCGCATGGCCATCGCGTCCGACCCGGGCGGGGCCGTCTTCGGCATCTGGCAGGCCGCCGCGCACATCGGCACCACGCTGGCCGGGCAGCCCGGCACCCCGGTCTGGAACGAGCTGGTGACCCGGGAGACGTCGACGGTCGCCAAGTTCTACCAGGCGGTCTTCGGCTACGAGACCAAGGCCGTCGTCTCGGCGGACTTCGACTACCAGACCCTGCATCTCCAGGGCCGTCCGGTGGCCTCCCTGCACGGCGTCGGCCATGCCCTGCTGCGCGACCGGGGACCGCACTGGATGACGTACTTCGAGGTGGCCGACACCGACGAGGCCGCGCAGCGGGTGGCGGAGCTCGGCGGTCACGTCCTCAGCCCGCCGAGAGAGAGCCCGAGCGGCAGAGTCGCGACGGTCGCGGACCCGGAGGGCGCGGTGTTCACGATCCAGCGGTCGGCGAAGGACTGACCGCGCTCCGCTCCCACCGCCAGGGCACGAGCTGGACGACACCGAACGCCACTTCGGCCACCAGGAACAGCCAGAGCCAGTACGGGGCTCCGTGGGCCAGCGCGTACGCCTGCCATACGGCGAACAGCGTGCGCGCGAAGCCGTCGTACAGGCCGTGCGCCGGCAACGGCCGCAGGAGCCGCAGGAGCGCCCAGACGACCACCACCGAACCCATCAGGTTCGCGTAGAGGGTTTGTATCGGGTCGAGGGCGGGCAGAGCGCCCGCCCCGATCGCCTCGCCGAGCCGGGACAGCGCGCTGTGCACCAGCCTGTACGTCCACGGGGTGGCGAAACCCGCGGTGACGACGAGGTCGTACCACGCGCTCGCGCGTACGAAACGCGGATAGACGGGGTGTGAGGGGGCGACGGTACGGATCACGGCGGGCTCCTGCCTGCTTCCTGGACGGACGCCCCCGACCGTAAACAGTGGAGTACTGTCCAAGGTCAAATCCGCGAGCCCAAGGGGTGGGAGAGCCGTGCGTATCGGGGAGCTGGCCGCGCAGACGGGGCTGACCAGGGACGCCCTCCGCTTCTACGAGCGGACCGGGCTGATCACCGGGCAGCGGCTGGCCAACGGCTACCGCGACTTCCCGCCCGAGACGGTGCCGTGGCTCGCGTACGTCCGTACCGCGCAGGCGCTCGGCTTCTCGCTGGCGGAGATCGCGCGCACCGGTGAGGAACTGCGCGACGCACCCGACAGTGCCGCGGCCCTGTCCGCACTGTTCGAGGAGAAGATCGCGGCGATCGACGCGCGCACCGCCCAACTCGCCGCGCTGCGGGCCGACCTCACGGCCCGCGTCGGCTCGGGCTGCCCCCTGCGGGCGGCGGGCTGAACGTCAGGCGGAGGAGACCGGCAGGACGTCCGGCGAGAGCGCGCCCGCCCGCGCGGACGCCGCGGTCGCGCGGCGGCGGTGGTGACGGCGGCAGAGCACCTCGTAACCCACCTCGCCCGCCGGGCGGTTCACATCGCCGACGACGACCTGCGCGCCCTCGACGACCATCTCGCCGTCTATGGTCCGGGCGTTGTGCGTGGCGCGGGCGCCGCACCAGCAGAGGGCCTCGACCTGGAGCTGTTCGATCCGGTCCGCCAGCTCGACCAGCCGCTGGGAGCCGGGGAACAGGCGGGTGCGGAAGTCCGTCGTGATACCGAACGCGAAGACGTCCATCTCCAGGTCGTCCACGACCCGGGCCAGCTGGTCGATCTGGTCCGGGGCCAGGAACTGCGCCTCGTCCACGATCACGTAGTCGACCCGGCCCCCTTTGGAGAGCTGGGCGACGAGATACGCGTAGAGGTCCATGCCCTCGTCCGCCTCGACCGCCTCCGTGACAAGACCGAGCCGGGAGGACAGCTTCCCCTCCCCCGCCCGGTCGTCCCGGGTGAAGATGACGCCCTGCAGACCCCTCGCCGAGCGGTTGTGACCGATCTGGAGGGCCAGGGTGCTCTTGCCGCAGTCCATCGTCCCGGAGAAGAACACAAGCTCGGGCATGAGGGGTTGAGCACCTTTCGGGACGGGAAGAGAGAGCGGCTGAAACGGAGCGAACGGCTAGGAGCGTACTTCGAGGAGCGGGACGAACTGCTCGACGGGGGTCATGGAGCCGTGCATGCCGACCATGGCCGACTCGTGCGGCTCGTTGCGGGACGCGGTGATCACCACGTCGTCGTGGGCCGCCGCGACCACGTCCCCGATCCTGCCGTACACCCGCTCGTCGATGGTGGGACCGAACCAGCCGGCCGCGACGGCCTCGTCCCGGCTCGCCACCCAGAACTGCTCGCCCAGCACCTCGCGCCAGACGGCCAGCACGTCGGAGGCGGCACCCGGGACGGCGTACACGTGCCGGGCACGGCCCTCGCCGCCGAGCAGCGCGACGCCGGCGCTCAGCTCCCAGTCCTCGTCGAAGTCGATCCGGGACTGCTCGTCGAACGGGATGTCGATCATGCCGTGGTCGGCGGTGATGTAGAGCGCCGAGCGCGGCGGAAGCTGCTCGGCCAGGCGGCGCGCCAGCCCGTCGACGTACATCAGCTGTCCGCGCCAGGCGTCGGAGTCGGTGCCGAAGCGGTGGCCCTTGCCGTCGACCTCGCTGTAGTACGTGTAGACGAGCGAGCGGTCGCCGGCGGCCAGTCGCTCGGCGGCGGTGTCCATCCGGTCCTCGCCGCTGAGCCGGCCGAGGAAGGAGCCGCCGCTGAGCGCGACCTTGGTCAGCGGGGTCTGCTCGAAGGCGGGGGCGGAGACCTGGGCGGTCCGCACACCGGCGGCGTCGGCGAGCTGGAAGAGGGTGGGGTGGGGCTGCCAGGCCTTCGGCGGGGTCCAGGGGTTCCAGCGGAGTTGGTTCATCAGCTCGCCGGTCTCGGGGTTACGGACCGTGTAGCCGGGAAGACCGTGCTCGCCGGGGGGCAGGCCGGTGCCGACGGAGGCGAGCGAGGTCGCCGTCGTGGCCGGGAAGCCCGCCGTGATCGGGCGGCCGGTGCCGCCGCGCGAGGTGGGCAGCAGCGCGTGCAGGAACGGGGCCTCGTCCGGGTGCGCCTTTATCTGCTCCCAGCCGAGGCCGTCGATCAGGAAGACGCAGTTGCGGTCGGCGGGGGCGAGTTCGCCGATGGCCGCGGCGAAGCCGGGCACTTCCTGGCCCGCGAGCAGGGTCGGCAGCAGGTCGGCGAGGGAGCCGCTGCCGTACTCCGGGACGGGCGCGGAGTCGACGGACAGCGGGACGAAGTCGTCCTGCCAGGCCGGCTGGGCCATCAGCGGCCGGCCGCGGGGGTCGCGGCCGTGGCCTCGGAGAGCGCCTGGGCGAAGGCGAGGGTCTGGCGCACGGTGTCCGGGCCGTCGCCGGCCTCGCTGACCCGCAGGGACAGGTCGTCGGCGGTCGTGCTGCCGGTGTAGCCGTGGTCGGCCTCGCAGTTGGGGTCGCCGCAGGCGGCGGGCTCCAGGTCGATCCGGGAGACCGCGCCCCAGCCGATGGTCAGGACGACCTCGCGCGGCAGCGTGCCCGGGACGTACTTCTCCGGGTTGGCCACGACACGGCTGACCACGACGGAGGAGATCCGGTCGAGCTTGACCGACTCGGTGGAGGTGGTGGCGTACGGCGACGGGGAGCTGGTGTCGGCGTTCTGCTCGTCGGTGTGGCTGACGATGAAACGGGTGTCCGTCAGCACCAGCACCGTGACGTGCCGGCGCACCTCGTTGGAGTCGAACGTCGTCTCCTGGTGCACCAGGTACGACGCGACCGGCTCGCCGCCCACGGCGGCCTCCACCGCCTCGGCCACGAGGGCCGGGTAGTAGCCGCTGCGCTCGATCGCCGCGCGCAGCCCCTGGGTGGTCGTACCGGTCTTAGCCATGGGACCCATCCTACGGGGGCCGGATGGCTGCCGGGGACGCCGCTGCGCGCCCGCACCGGCGGGTCCAGGGGCACGCGAGCGGGTGCTCGGTCAGTAGTTGGACAGGCGGCGGGGGCCGAGGTCGGTCCGGGCCGGGGGCGGCGAGAGGCGGACGCTCGCCCCGAGCACGGAGATCCCCTGCGGGGCGACCACGACCGGTTCCAGGGCGATGGAGACCACTTCGGGGTGGTCGTCGACCAGCCGGGAGATCCGCAGCAGCAGCTCCTCCAGCGCGGCCGTGTCCACCGGCGCCGCACCACGCCAGCCGAACAGGACCGGGGCCGCGCGGATGGACCGGATCAGTTCGGCGACATCGCGGTCGGTGGCCGGAACCAGGCGGTGGGCGGTGTCGCCGAGCAGTTCGGAGGGTGCTCCGGCCAGGCCGAAGGAGAGCACGGCGCCCGCGGCCGGGTCGATGGTGGCCCGGACGACGGTGTCGACGCCGCGCGGCGCCATGGCCTGGACGACGGGCCGCAGCTCCGCGGGCTTGCCGAGCAGCTCGGTCAGGTCGCCGTACGCACGGCGCAGCGCGGCCTCGCTGTCGAGGTCCAGGCGTACGCCGCCGAGGTCGGCCCGGTGGCGCAGATGGGGGGCGGTCGTCTTCAGCGCCACCGGGTAGCCGAGCCGGGCGGCCGCGGCCACCGCCTCCTCCGGGCCGGGCGCCGGCAGCGTGGGGCGTACGGCGATGCCGTAGCAGGCGAGCAGTTCGCGGGCCTCGTCGTGGCCGAGCGGCCGGCCGCGCGGGTCGGGGTCCTCGCCGAGCAGGGCGTCGATGCGGGCGGCGGCGCCCGGGGCGTCGATGGTGTCGTCGAGGAAGTCGGGCACCTTCCCGGGCATCGCGGCCTGGCGGCGCCAGCGGGCGTACCGTACGGCCTCGGCGAGGGCGCGGACGGCGCGCTCGGCGGCGGGGTAGGCGGGGATGCGGCCGATGCGGCGCGCTTCCTCGGGGGTGTCGGTGCCGGGCGCCGGTGCGGGGGGCTCCGCGGGGGCGCCGGGGGCCGCGGTGAAGGGCTGCGCGGCCGGGCGCTGCTGGGACACCGTGCTGGTGGCGGCGGACAGCGCCTCCGCCAGACCGCCGATCTCCACATGCACCACGGCGACCGGCTTGGCCGGTCCGGTCGCGGCGGCCGCGTGCAGAGCGGTGGCCAGGACCTCGCCGTCGCCCGGCTCCGCCTCGCCGTTCTCGCCCACCCAGGGGATGGCGGTCACGATCACGGCGTCGCAGCCCCCGTCGGCCAGCGCGGCCGAGAGCGCGTCCCGGAAGTCCTGCGGGGTGGCGGAGGTGGTGAGGTCGATGGGCGGGCGCGGGCGCAGGCCCTCGGCCAGGCAGACGTCGTACGTGAGGAGCCCGAGGGACTCGGAGTTGCCGAGGATGGCGACGCGTCCGCCCGCCGGGAGCGGCTGGTCGGCGAGGAGCAGTCCGGCGTCGACCATCTCGGTGACCGTGTCGACGCGGATGACGCCCGCCTGCCGCATCAGCGCGGAGACCGTCGAGTCGGGGATGCGGCTGACGGGGACCGCGTGACCGGGCGGGGTGGAGCCGCTGTGCCGGGCGCCCTTGACCACGACGACGGGCTTCACGGCGGCGGTGCGGCGGGCGAGCCGGGTGAACTTGCGGGGGTTGCCCAGCGACTCCAGGTAGAGCAGGGCGACGTCGGTGTCCGGGTCGTCGTACCAGTACTGGAGGAAGTCGTTGCCGGAGATGTCGGCGCGGTTGCCGGCCGAGATGAAGGTGGAGAGTCCGGCCCCGCGCCGGTAGAGCCCGGAGAGCAGGGCGATGCCGATGGCGCCGGACTGGGTGAACAGGCCGATGCGCCCGGAGGCGGGCCGTTCCGGGGCGAGCGAGGCGTTGAGCCGGACCTCCTCGGAGTTGTTGATGATGCCGAAGGCGTTGGGCCCGATGATCCGCATGCCGTACGAGCGGGCCTGGCGCACCAGTTCACGCTGGCGCTCGCGGCCCTCGGCGCCCCACTCGGCGTAACCGGCGGAGAGGACCACCAGGCCCTGGACGCCGTGTTCGCCGCAGTCCGCGACGGCCTCCGGGACCCGGTCCGCTGGCACGGCGACGACCGCGAGGTCGACCGGCTCGCCGATCTCGCCCAGGGAGCGGTGCGCGGGGACGCCGTCAATGGTGTCCTGGCCGGCGTCGAGGGCGCTGTTGACCGCGTGGACGCGGCCGGTGAAGCCCGCGCCGAGCAGGTTGCGCAGGACCGTGCGGCCGACGCCGCCGGGGGTGCGGCCGGCACCGATGACGGCGACGGAGCCGGGGGCGAGCAGCCGCTGCACGGACTTGGCCTCGGCGCGCTGTTCACGGGCTCGCTGGACGGCCAGGGACTCGGCGGTGGGTTCGAGGTCCAGGGTGAGGTGGACGGAGCCGTCCTCGAAGCTGCGCTGCTGGGTGTAGCCGGCGTCCCGGAACACCTTGATCATCTTGGTGTTGGCGGGCAGCACCTCGGCGGCGAACCGGCGGATGCCGCGCTCACGGGCGACGGCCGCGATGTGTTCGAGCAGGGTCGAGGCGACGCCGCGGCCCTGGTGGGCGTCCTGGACGAGGAAGGCGACCTCGGCCTCGTCGGCGGGCGCGGAGGCGGGGCGGCCGGTCGCGTCGATCCGGTCGTAGCGGACGGTGGCGATGAACTCGCCGCCCACCGTGACGGCGAGGCCCACCCTGTCGACGTAGTCGTGATGGGTGAAGCGGTGGACGTCCTTGGCGGAGAGCCGGGGGTAGGGCGCGAAGAAGCGGTAGTACTTCGACTCGTCGGAAACCTGCTCGTAGAAGCTGACGAGGCGCTCGGCGTCGTCCGTGGTGATCGGCCTGATCCGCGCGGTGCCGCCGTCGCGGAGCACCACGTCCGCCTCCCAGTGATCGGGGTAGACGTGATGCGGACTCTGCTCCGGAGAGGGCTGCATGGGCCAAGCCTACGGCGGTCGCACGGGTCGCGGGGGTGCTGGGGCCGGGGCAGGCTGGGCTGTCCGGACGACCGTGGACACAGGCCTCGCGAGGGCCCGCGGGTCGGCCCGGAGCATCGCGCACCACATGAGACACTGGTCTAGACAACCGTTGATTCGTGAAGGGCAGAACCATGGCTGAGCGCCGCGTAAACGTCGGTTGGGCCGAGGGCCTGCACGCCCGCCCCGCTTCCATCTTCGTCCGTGCCGCTACGGCTTCCGGCGTTCCCGTCACCATCGCCAAGGCGGACGGCAACCCGGTGAACGCGGCCTCCATGCTCGCGGTGCTCGGTCTCGGTGCCCAGGGTGGCGAGGAGATCGTGCTGGCGTCCGAGGCGGACAACGCCGAGGCCGCTCTGGACCGCCTGGCCAAGCTGGTCGCCGAGGGCCTCGAAGAGCTGCCGGAGACCGTCTGAGCCCGAGCGGTCACGACCGCCGGAATTCTCACGCAAAAGCCGCGGCCCCGCACGGGGCGCCGCGGCTTTTGCGTATGCTCACCGGCTCGACGACCCGGACCGAATAGCGCGCGACGCCTTTTACGGTTTTCACGCGGGCCTTTATTCATTTGTACGCGGACTTTGTTAATTCCGGCCGCCCGCGGTGTTTACGGCACGTTGCGAAGTTCTCACGCGGCCGGCCGGGGGCACGGTGGCGGGGACGGGCCGGGCGGCACGGCGCAGCCGGTGCGCGGCGCCCTGGCGTTCGGCGAGCTGCGCGGCCAGCGCCCGCGCCCGCTCCGCGTCGCCGCGCGCCACGGCGTCCACGAGGGCCCCGTGCTCGGCCCAGGCCTCGGCCGGCCTGGCCGGCTGGTCGACCGCGTACATCCAGGCGATCTTGTGGCGGAGCTGGGTGAGCAGGGCGATGAGGCCCGGGCTGCCGGAGGCCTGGGCCAGCGTCTCGTGGAACCAGGCGGCCAGGGACCGCAGGTCCTCGCCCTCGCCCCGGCGGGCCCGCTCCTGACCGAGCCTCACCAGGCCGCGCAACACCTTGAGGTGGGCCTCCGTCCGGCGCTGGGCCGCGCGGGCAGCGCTCAGCGGCTCCAGCAGCTTGCGGACCTCCAGGAGGTCGGCGGCCTCCTGCTCCGAGGGCTCGGCGACGCAGGCTCCGGCGTGTCTGCGGGTGACGACGAAGCCCTCGGACTCCAGGGTGCGCAGCGCTTCCCGTACGGGGACGCGGGACACCCCGTAGCGCCGTGCGAGCACCTCCTCGGTGAGCCGGCTGCCGCGTTCGAAGACACCGGAAACGATGTCGTCACGGATTGCCGTGCATACCGAATGCGCCGGAACACGCATGTCCGAACCTCCGCCTCAATCCCCGCGAACAGCGGCCGATCGACACCTCATGCCGTGACTCTATTGCAATGCGCTCGCATTTCCGATGCCGGGCGGGAATTCATGAATATCTTTTGGCCAGGGACGAGCGGGGGCGGACAGCGCGGAACGGGTACGGCGAAGGCCCCGGCAGGATGCCGGGGCCTTCGCGGGGAGCCTGTGCGGTCAGACGCTGACGCCGTGGGCGCGCAGATAGGCGACCGGGTCCATGTCGGAGCCGTAGGAGGGCGTGGTGCGGGCCTCGAAGTGGAGGTGCGGGCCGGTGGAGTTCCCGGTGGAGCCGGAGAGCCCGATCTGCTGCCCGGCGGCGACGCTCTGGCCGACGGAGACACCGATCGACGAGAGGTGGCCGTACTGGGTGTACGTGCCGTCCGTCATCCGGAGCACGATGTTGTTGCCGTACGCCCCGCCCCAGCCGGCCTCGACGACCGTGCCGGCGCCGACGGCGACGACGGAGCTGCCGGACGCGGCGTGGAAGTCGATGCCGGAGTGGCTGCCGGAGGACCAGAGCGAGCCGCTGGACTTGTAGCCGGTGGTCACGTAGGAGCCGGCGACGGGGAGCCGGTAGGACGAGCCCAGGGCGGTGCGGGCGGTGGAGCGCCCGGCGCGCGAGGAGGCCTCGCGGGCGGCCTCGGCCTTCTTCCTGGCCTTGGCCTTGGCGGCTGCCTTGACCTCGGCCGCCTTCGCGGCGGCCTTCTTCTTCGCGGCCTCGGCCTTCTTCTTGGCCTTCGCCTTGGCCGCCGCCTTCTTCTCGGCGACGTCGGCCTGGTGCTGCTGGGCGGTGGCCTGGGCGTCGATCCGGTCGGCGAGGGTGGTCTCGATGGTGAGGACCTGGGAGAGCCCGGTCTCGGTGGCGGAGGGGGCCGTACCGGAGTCGGCGAGGGCCGGGGAGGCCAGGGAGCCGATGACGCCGGTGGTGGCGAGAGTCGCGACGCCGACGGCCTTGGCGCCGGTGCGCTTCAGACGGCTCGGGGCACGGTGCTTCCCGGTGGCACGGGTGAACGCCATGGGTGGCGGGTCCTTTCCTTCCTTCTCGCCTACCGGGTTAGCTGACGGGTTCGGAGCAGGAAGGTCTCCTACGGACACCTCACCCCGGAACGGGGCATGGACGTCCGATTCACCCCAGGGACTTCGTGGGTCCCCGGCTCCCCGGGCTCGCGCCGGACGGGGACTCGGCGATGGCTGCCCGGTACGCCGGGATGCGGCGTACAAGTGGCGGACAGCGGACCCGACGCTAAGCGGACGGACTTCCCGTCACCAAACGGGCACCGGGATTTGTAGCGCATCCCACAGGGCCAATCTGCGTTTTCTATTACAAATAGGGCAAATAGGGGGCAAAAGTGTCCGGCAGCGGAGGGAGGCTCCGGCGCAGGAGCGCGCCGGAGCCTCCCCGTTGCCCGTACGGCGGGCGAAGCGACAGGTCAGCCGGTGACGACCGACACCTCGCCGATACCGAGGGCCCGGACCGGCTCCTCGATGCGCGAGGCGTCGCCGACCAGGACCGTGACCAGCCGGTCCACCGGGAAGGCACTGACCGCGGCCGCGGTGGCCTCGACGGTGCCGGTCTCGGCGAGGCGGGCGTAGAGCGTCGCCTGGTAGTCGTCCGGGAGGTGCTGCTCCACCTGGTCGGCGAGGGTGCTCGCCACGGAGGCGGCCGTCTCGAACTTGAGCGGGGCCACCCCCACGAGGTTCTGCACGGCCGTCTCGCGCTCGGCGTCCGTCAGGCCCTCGGCGGCCAGCGTCCGCAGGACCTTCCAGAGGTCGTCCAGGGCCGGGCCGGTGGACTCGGTGTCCACGGAACCGCTGATGGCCAGCATCGCGGCCCCCGTAGCGCCCGCAGCGGAGTCCGGAGCGGTGGAGCGGAGCACCTGGGCGAAGGCCCGCACGCCGTAGGTGTAGCCCTTCTCCTCGCGCAGCACCCGGTCGAGCCGGGAGGTGAGCGTGCCGCCCAGGCAGTAGGTGCCGAGGACCTGGGCCGGCCAGACGCTGTCGTGGCGGTCGGCGCCGATGCGGCCGATCAGCAGCTGCGTCTGCACCGCGCCGGGACGGTCCACGATGATCACCCGGCCGGTGTCGTCGGCCGTGATCGGCGGGGCGGGGCGGGGCTCGGCGGTGTCCCCGGACCAGTCGCCGAGGGTCTCGGCGAGCAGCGCGTCCAGGTCGATGCCGGTGAGGTCGCCCACGACCACGGCGGTCGCGGCGGACGGGCGGATGTGCGCGTCGTAGAAGGCGCGCACGGCCGCGGCGTCGATCCGCTCGATGGTCTCCTCGGTGCCCAGGCGCGGGCGCGACATGCGGGCCGTGGCCGGGAACAGCTCCTTGGAGAGCTGCTTGGCCGCGCGGCGGGCCGGGTTGGCCTGCTCGTGCGGGATCTCGTCCAGCCGGTTGCGCACCAGCCGCTCGATCTCGCTGTCCGAGAAGGCCGGCGCCCGCAGCGCCTCGGCGACCAGGCCGAGCGCCTTGGCCAGCCGGGAGGCCGGGACCTCCAGGGAGACCCGGACGCCGGGGTGGTCGGCGTGGGCGTCGAGCGTGGCGCCGCATCGCTCCAGCTCGGCGGCGAACTCCTCGGCGCTCTGCTTGTCGGTGCCCTCGGACAGGGCGCGGGACATGATCGTGGCCACGCCGTCCAGCCCCTCGGGCTCGGCGTCCAGGGGGGCGTCGATGAAGATCTCGACGGCGACGACCTGCTGGCCGGGGCGGTGGCAGCGCAGCACCGTCAGCCCGTTGGGCAGGGAGCCGCGCTCCGGCGCGGGGAAGGCCCAGGGCCGCGCCAGGCCCGGAGTCGGCTGGGGGTGGTACTGCATCGATACTTCAGTCGCGGCAGCGTCGGTCACTGGTCCGCCCCTTCGTGCGCGTCGGTGTCGGTGGCGGCCTCTTCGGCGGTCTCGACCGGTTCGTAGACCAGGACCGCCCGGTTGTCGGGCCGCAGCTGGGCCTGCGCGGCCGCCTTGACCTCCTCGGCGGTGACGTCGAGGACCCGGTTGACGGCGGTCAGCGCGAGCTGCGGGTCGCCGAACAGCACCGCGTACCTGCACAGTTCGTCGGCGCGGCCCGAGACCGTGCCGAGCCGGTCGAGCCACTCGCGCTCCAACTGGGCCTGGGCGCGCTCCATCTCCTCGGGCGTGGGGCCTTCCTCGGCGAACCGGGCCAGCTCCTCGTCGACCGCGGTCTCGATCTCGGCCACCTCGACGCCGCCCGACGTCTTGACGTCCAGCCAGCCCAGGGAGGGCGCGCCGGCGAGCCGGAGCAGTCCGAACCCGGCGGCCACCGCCGTACGGTCGCGGCGGACCAGGCGGTTGTGCAGACGGGAGGACTCGCCGCCGCCCAGCACGGTCAGGGCGAGGTCCGCGGCGTCGCACTCACGGGTGCCGTCGTGGGGCAGCCGGTAGGCGGCCATCAGGGCGCGCGCCGGCACCTCCTCGCGGACCTCCTCGCGCAGCTGCCCGCCCATGATCGCGGGCAGCGTGCCGTCGCGCGGCGGCTGCTTGCCGTCGTGGGAGGGGATGGAGCCGAAGTACTTCTCGATCCAGGCGAGGGTCTGTTCGGGGTCGATGTCGCCGACGACCGACAGCACCGCGTTGTTCGGCGCGTAGTACGTACGGAAGAAGGCGCGGGCGTCGTCCAGGGTCGCCGCGTCCAGGTCCGCCATGGAGCCGATCGGGGTGTGGTGGTACGGGTGACCCTCGGGGTAGGAGAGGGCGGTCAGCCGCTCGAACGCGGTGCCGTACGGGACGTTGTCGTAGCGCTGGCGGCGCTCGTTCTTGACGACGTCGCGCTGGTTCTCCATGGACTCCTCGTCGAGCGCGGCGAGCAGCGAGCCCATCCGGTCGGCCTCGAGCCACAGGGCCAGCTCCAACTGGTGCGTGGGCATCGTCTCGAAGTAGTTGGTCCGCTCGAAACTCGTGGTCCCGTTGAGCGAGCCGCCGGCGCCCTGCACCAGCTCGAAGTGTCCGTTCCCCTTGACCTGGCCGGAACCCTGGAACATCAGGTGCTCGAAGAGGTGGGCGAGGCCGGTGCGGCCCTTGACCTCGTGGCGTGAGCCGACGTCGTACCAGAGGCACACCGCCGCGACCGGGGTCAGATGGTCCTCGGAGAGCACCACGCGCAGGCCATTGGCCAGACGGTGCTCGGTCGCTGTCAAGCCGCCGGAACCGGCCTGGGCTGTGGCCGTGTGACCCATGGGCATGTACGTCCCTTCGATCGCGCTACTGGATGTCCGTATGAAGAAGCCGCTGCGGGAAGCTGCTTCGAAAGGTTGCTTCGAGACACAGCCACTGTATGCAAGCGAACCGGCACCTGCCGAAGTTCCCGTGCGGCGACGCTTCGCGCGAAATTCGCCGGAAGGGGGTCTTCCGCCGCCTCGGGACGGACGGCGAGGGCGCTTTGGGACGGGTCGAGGTCGGGGTTGTCAGTCAGGCGGTCCACAATGGTGCGCGTCAGAACCTGAGGGAACCTGAGGTTGCCCGATCGAAATCCGTGAAGGAGTCGCAGCAGCGATGGCCCGCCGCAGCACGAAGACCCCGCCGCCGGTCGACTTCGAGGAGAAGATCCTCGACATCGACGTCGTCGACGAAATGCAGGGCTCCTTCCTCGAGTACGCGTACTCGGTGATCTACTCCCGCGCCCTGCCGGACGCCCGGGACGGCATGAAGCCGGTGCACCGCCGCATCGTCTACCAGATGAACGAGATGGGCCTGCGCCCGGACCGCGGCTTCGTGAAGTGCGCCCGGGTCGTCGGCGAGGTCATGGGCAAGCTGCACCCGCACGGCGACGCGTCGATCTACGACGCGCTGGTGCGCATGGCCCAGCCGTTCTCCATGCGCCTCCCTCTCGTCGACGGACACGGGAACTTCGGCTCCCTGGGCAACGACGACCCGCCGGCCGCCATGCGGTACACCGAGTGCCGGATGGCCGACGCGACCTCGCTGATGACGGAGTCGATCGACGAGGAGACGGTCGCCTTCCAGTCGAACTACGACGGCCAGGAACAGGAGCCGGTCGTCCTCCCGGCGGCCTACCCCAACCTCCTGGTCAACGGCACGACCGGGATCGCGGTCGGCATGGCGACCAACATGCCGCCGCACAACCTGGGCGAGGTCATCGCCGCCGCCCGGCATCTGATCAAGCATCCGGGTGCGGACCTGGAGACGCTGATGCGGTTCGTCCCCGGTCCCGACCTGCCGACCGGCGGGCGGATCGTGGGCCTCGGCGGCATCAAGGACGCCTACGCCAAGGGCCGCGGCACCTTCAAGATCCGTGCCACGGCCGCCGTGGAGAACGTCACGCCGCGCCGCAAGGGCCTCGTCGTCACCGAACTGCCCTTCACCGTCGGCCCCGAGAAGGTCATCTCCAAGATCAAGGACCTGGTCTCGGCGAAGAAGCTCCAGGGCATCGCCGACGTCAAGGACCTCACCGACCGCTCGCACGGCCTGCGCCTGGTCATCGAGATCAAGAACGGCTTCGTGCCCGAGGCGGTGCTGGAGCAGCTCTACAAGCTGACGCCGATGGAGGAGTCCTTCGGCATCAACAACGTGGCGCTGGTCGACGGTCAGCCGCTCACCCTGGGGCTCAAGGAGCTGCTGGAGGTCTACCTCGACCACCGCTTCGACGTGGTGCGCCGGCGCAGCGAGTTCCGCCGCACCAAGCGCCGCAACCGGCTGCATCTGGTCGAGGGCCTGCTCGTCGCGCTGGTCGACATCGACGAGGTCATCCGCCTCATCCGGTCGAGCGACAACTCCGCGCAGGCGAAGGAGCGGCTCATGGAGCGCTTCTCGCTGAGCGAGATCCAGACGCAGTACATCCTGGACACGCCGCTGCGCCGGCTGACCCGGTTCGACCGGATCGAGCTGGAGAGCGAGCGGGACCGGCTGAACGCCGAGATCGCCGAGCTGACGGCGATCCTGGACTCGGACGCCGAGCTGCGCAAGCTCGTCTCCTCGGAACTGGCCGCGGTCGCGAAGAAGTTCGGTACCGCCCGGCGTACGGTGCTGCTGGAGTCGGCCGGTTCGCAGATCGCGTCGGTGCCGCTGGAGGTGGCGGACGACCCGTGCCGGGTGCTGCTCTCCTCGACGGGTCTGCTGGCGCGTACGGCCAACGACGAGCCGATCGAGTTCGCCGAGGGCGCCAAGCGGTCCAAGCACGATGTGATCGTCTCGGCGGTGCCGGCGACGGCGCGCGGCGACGTCGGGGTGGTGACGTCGAACGGGCGGCTGCTGCGGCTGCCGGTGATCGATCTGCCCCAGCTGCCGGACACGCACGCGGCGCCCAATCTGTCGGGCGGGGCGATGACCGGGGAGTTCCTCACGCTGGAGGCGGACGAGGAGGTCGTCTGCCTCACCACACTCGACGAGTCGTCACCCGGTCTCGCCATCGGTACGGCGCAGGGCGTCGTCAAGCGCGTGGTGCCGGACTACCCGGCGAACAAGGACGAGCTGGAAGTCATCACGCTCAAGGAGGGCGACCGGATCGTGGGCGCGGTGGAGCTGCGGACGGGCGAGGAGGACCTGGTCTTCATCACCTCGGACGCGCAGCTGCTGCGCTACCCGGCCGCGCAGGTACGTCCCCAGGGACGGGCGGCCGGCGGTATGGCGGGCGTCAAGCTGGCGGCGGGGGCCGGGGTGCTCTCGTTCGCCGCGGTGGACCCGGCGGCGGACGCCGCGGTGTTCACGGTCGCCGGTTCGCACGGCACGCTGGACGACTCGGTCCTGACCTGCAAGCTCACGCCGTTCGACCAGTATCCGCGCAAGGGCCGGGCGACCGGTGGGGTGCGCTGTCAGCGGTTCCTGAAGGGCGAGGACGTGCTGGTGTTCGCCTGGGCGGGTGCGACGCCTGCCAGGGCCGCGCAGAAGAACGGTGCCCCGGCCGCGCTGCCCGAGCCCGACCCGCGGCGCGACGGTTCGGGGACGCCGCTGGCGAACCCGGTCGCGGTGATCGCCGGCCCGGTGTAGGCCTTCGGCCGGCGACGGGGGGCGCGCTACGCGTCGTCGTCGCCGGGCTGTTGTACGTACCGCAGGACGCCCCACATGGCTCGCTCGTGTGCGGCGTCCTGCGGTGTTTCCCCGGCCTGTTCCTCCTCGGCCCGGCAGTTCTCGAGCTCCTTGCGCAGGGCGGGTACGTCGATGCCGGAGCCGATCAGGACGAGCTGGGTCCGCTTCGGTTCGCCGCGCGTCCACGGCGTGGGGGTGAACCGCAGGAATCCGCCCACGGCGTGCACCCCGTAGGCGTTGCCGGGGTCGCCCGCGCCGAAATCGACGTACCCCTTGATGCGGTACAGCCCTTCGGGCCGTGAGTCGAGGAACCGCATCAGCCGCCGTGGGTCCATCGGCACCTCGGACTCGAAGTCGACACTCTCGTACGCGGTGTGCAGATGGCCCCCGTGCCCGGCGCCGTCCTCCCGCGCACGCTCCTCCAGGTACAGGTCCTCGAAGGTGAGCTGACGCGCCTTCTCCTCGCCGTCGGGTCGCAGCGCCGGGTCGAAGAGCAGTTCCGGATCGATGCGGCCGTAGGTGGCGGGGACGACTGCCGCCGTGCTGCCGGTCTCCGCGACGGCCTGCCGGACGCGTGCGCACTGCTCGTCCCCGGCCCGGTCCGTCTTGTTGAGCACGACCAGATCGGCCACCGCGAGATGGCGGCCGATCTCCGGATGGCGTTCCCTGGTCGCCTCGAACTCGGCGGCGTCGACCACCTCGACCAGTCCCCCGTACAGGATGTGCGGGTTGTCGCTGGCGAGGATCATCCGGACGAGTTCCTGCGGCTCCGCGAGGCCGCTCGCCTCGATGACGATCACGTCGAGCCGGGCGGAGGGCCTGGTCAGGGTTTCCAGATAGGTGTCCAGTTCGCTCGCGTCGACCGCGCAGCACAGGCAGCCGCCGCCCAGGGACACGGTGGACCCGACCTGCCCGGAGACGGTCATGGCGTCGATCTCGATGGACCCGAAGTCGTTGACGATGACGCCGATGCGGTTGCCCGCGCGGTGGAGCAGGAGGTGGTTGAGCAGCGTCGTCTTGCCGGATCCCAGGAATCCCGCGAGGACGACGACCGGGATCCGGGGGCTGCGGGGCGACGACGGGCTCAACGGGGACCTTCCTGCGGGGTCAGACTGCCGGGACCGGCTGCGGCGGGGGCTGACCGACGTAGCGGGCCGCCGGGCGGATGATCTTCGAGTCCTCCGCCTGCTCCAGGATATTGGCGCTCCAGCCCACGACCCGCGCCGCACAGAAGGTGGGCGTGAACATCTCGCGCGGCAGCCCGCACAGCTCCATGACCACCCCGGCGTAGAACTCCACATTGGTGTGCAGTTCGCGCCCCGGCTTCAGCTCGGCGAGGATCGCCTCGACCTGCCGTTCCACCTCGACGGCGAAGTCCACGAGCGGGCCGCCGAAGCCCTGGGCGATGGACCGCAGCATGCGCGAGCGGGGGTCCTCGGTGCGGTAGACCGGGTGGCCGAAGCCCATGATCCGGTCGCCGGCCAGGACCCGTTCACGGATCCAGCCGTCGATGCGGTCGGGGGTGCCGATCGCGTCGAGCGTGTCGAGGGCACGGCTGGGGGCTCCGCCGTGCAGGGGGCCGGAGAGCGCTCCGACGGCGGCCACCAGGCAGGCGGCGACGTCCGCCCCGGTCGAGGCGACGACCCGTCCGGTGAACGTCGAGGCGTTGAAACCGTGGTCCACGGTGGAGATCAGATACTGCTCGACGGCCCTGATCCGGGCATCGTCCGGGACCGACCCCGTGAGCATGTACAGGTAGTTGGCGGCGTGCGGCAGATCGGCACGCGGCTCGACGGGTTCGAGCCCCTGGCCGAGGCGGTACAGGGCGGTCAGCACGGTGGGGACGGCGGCGCAGACGGCCAGCGCGTCGGCACGGCGCCGGTCCGCGTCGATGTCGTACACCGGCCGGAAACCGGCCGACGCCCCGAGCAGGGAGAGCGCCGTACGCAGCCCGGACAGGGGACCCGACACCTCGCTCGCACGCGCGATGGCGGGCAGGGCGTCACGTACCGGTGCGGGCAGTACGCGCAGGGCCGCCGTGCGGGCGGCGAAGTCGGCGCGGGCCGCCGGACCGGGCAGCTCGCCCTCGGTCATGAGGTACCAGACATCCTCGAAGCTGCGGGACCGGGCCAGCTCCACCGCCGAGTACTGGCGGTAGTGGTAGAAGCCCTCGCGGCCCCGGACGTCTCCCAGAGCCGTATCGGTCACGACGACACCCGCGAGACCTCGGGGGACGTCGAGCGGTGTTCCGCCGGTCATGGTCGTCATTGCTTCCTCCGTGGACAGTCCGGGAACTCCTTGGTATTGATTCGACTGTCCATGCATGACTAGATCTCTGTCAATATTGATTGAATCAATATGAACGCATGGATGCCGAGGACGGCGTATGGATACGGTGGCGGCATGACGGAACGATCAGAGGCGGACGGGCAGCGGCCGGACGCGGGCGGGCAGCGGCTCACCACGCGGGAAGCGGCCGAGCGTCTGGGGGTGAAGCCCGAGACGGTGTACGCCTACGTCAGCCGGGGCCAGTTGAGCAGCAGCCGCGCGCCGGGCGGGCGCGGCAGTACGTTCGACGCGGCGGAGGTCGAGGCGCTGGCCCGGCGCACGGGGCGCAGGGAGCCGTCCTCGGCCACGGGTGAGCCGGCCGTGCGTACCGGCATCACCCTCATCGCCGACGACCGGTACTACTTCCGGGGCGTGGACGCGACGGAACTGGCCACCCGCCATACGTACGAGGAGGTCGCCGAGTGGCTGTGGACCGGCGAGCTGAGGCCGGGCGTCCGCTTCACGGCCCCGGCGCAGACGGTGGCGGCGGCCCGGCGGGCGGTCGGCGCCCTGCCGGTGCACTGCGGCTCCACGGACCGGCTGCGGGTGGCGGTGGTCGCCGCCGCTGCCGCCGACCCGCTGCGCTTCGACCTGTCGCGCGAGGCGGTGCTCGGCGGCGCGCGAAGCCTGATTCCGGCCCTGGTGGCGGCGCTGCCGGCGGTGGGCGGGGACGACGCGGCGGGGGCGCGCGATGTGGACTTGGACTCGGGCCTGAGCCTCGGCCTGGGCTATGGCACGGGCGAAGGTGCGGCGGTTCCGGGCGGGTCGGCCGCGGCCGTCGGCCTGGCCCGTCAACTGTGGCCGAAACTCACTGCTCGCGAGCCGGACGAACCCTCACTCGCCGCCCTGGACACGGCACTTGCGCTGTTGATCGACCATGACCTGGCCGCCTCCACGCTGGCTGCCAGGGTCGCCGCCTCGGCGCGGGCGCATCCGTACGCGGTGGTGTCGGCGGGCCTGGGGGTACTGGAAGGCCCTCTGCACGGCGCGGCGAGCGGGCTCGCCCACCGCATGCTGGCCGAGGTCCTGGAACGCGGCGGCGCCGCACCGGTGGTGGCCGACCACCTACGGGCCGGCCGCCGGGTACCGGGGCTCGGACACCGGCTGTACACCGGCGAGGACCCCCGCGCGCGCACCCTGTTCGGCTTGCTCGCACGCATCCCGCAGGCCGGGCCGGCCCTGGACGCCGCCCGTGACGTGGTCGCCACCACGGCGCGCGACAGGGCCCTGCATGCCAACGTCGACCTGGCACTGGCCGTGCTCTCGGTCACCTCGGACATGCCGGCGGAGGCGGGAGAGACGGTCTTCGCCATCGCCCGTACGGCGGGCTGGATCGCGCACGCGCTGGAGGAGTACGGGGAACGCCCGCTGCGCATGCGTCCCAGCGGGCACTACACGGGCCCTCGGCCGCCCCAGCCCCTCCCGTCGCTCTCGCCCTACGATTGAGGGAACAGCCACGCAATTGAGGGAACCGAGGGCGCAAAATCGTGACGGTCAGCGGGAAGCTGCGGCACGGGGAGGCTGAGCCGTCGAACCCCGGACCACCAGTTCGGGTTCGAAGAGCAACTCGTCCGACGGTACCGCCCGACCGCCGATCTGGACGGAGAGCAGTTCGACGGCGGCGCGGCCCATGGCCTCGATCGGCTGGCGGACGGTGGTGAGCGGCGGCTCGGTGCAGTTCATGAAGGCCGAGTCGTCGTACCCGACGACGGACACGTCATCGGGTACCGACAGGCCCCGCCGCCGGGCCGCGCGCACAGCCCCGAGGGCGAGCGGGTCGCTGGCGCAGATGAACCCGGTGACCCCCTCGTCCAGCAGCCGCGCGGCGGCGGCCTGGCCGCCCTCCAGCGAGAACATCGCCCGGGTCACCCACTTGTCCGGGATGGCCGCACCCGACTCCTCGGCGAGCGTGCGGGCAGCGGCCAGCTTGCGCTGCGAGGGCATGTGGTCCGAGGGGCCGAGCACCAGACCGATGCGCTCGTGGCCCAGCGAGACCAGGTGGCGCCACGCCTGCTCCACGGCCACGGAGTCGTCGCAGGAGACGCAGGGGAAGCCGAGATGGGCGATGGCCGCGTTGATGAGAACCACGGGGATCTTGCGGTCGGCCAGCACCTTGTAGTGGTCGTGCGGGGCGTCGGCCTGGGCATAGAGGCCACCGGCGAAGACGACACCCGAGACCTGCTGCTGCAGCAGCAGCTCCACGTAGTCCGCCTCGGAGACACCGCCCTTGGTCTGGGTGCACAGGACCGGGGTGAGGCCCTGCTGGGCGAGCGCACCGCCGACCACCTCGGCGAAGGCGGGGAAGATCGGGTTCTGCAGCTCGGGCAGGACGAGGCCGACCAGCCGGGCCCGTTCGCCGCGCAGCTGGGTCGGGCGCTCGTAGCCGAGGACGTCCAGCGCGGACAGGACGGCCTGCCGCGTGGCGTCGGAAACGCCCGGCTTGCCGTTGAGCACCCGGCTGACCGTGGCCTCGCTGACTCCAACCTTCTGTGCCACCTGAGCAAGTCGTCGCGTCATACGCGCAAGATTAGCGCAAGAAACGCAAGCAGATTGCGTGGGGTAGGAACCGAAGACGAATTTCAGCAAGCAGCGGCACGCGGCTTCTCCGCAGCCTCCCCGGAGCCCTGCACCGGCCCCGGCGCCGCCACTCCCCCGTCGGCGCCACCGTACCCGCCACCACCCCGCGGGGGCACCCCTCGGGGCGCGAGTCGGGCTCGCCCATACCCTCGGAGACATGAACCAGTTCGAGGGCGGCGACGGCCGGTATCTGTCCATGACCAACGGCGGCACTGCGGTGTTCGTGGACGTACTGACGTTCGCTGTCTCGGAGCTGGCCCGGGAACCCTGGGACTTCCGCTTCGCCGCCCTCCTGTCGCTCCAGAACCAGAACGTGATGGGCCGTGGCGTGGTCGGCTTCGCTCTGAAGGAGCTCGACTGGGGCGACTCGCCGCAGGAGGCCGCTGCGGCCAAGGGCTTCCTGCTGCGGGTCCTCGATCTCGCCCTGACCCGCCACCGGTGGGACGAGCTGACCTACGAACCACCGCGGGCCGAAGGGTACTTGCGCACCTACCGGGCGATGGTCGAGGACTTCGACCCCGCCACCGCGAAGGCCGGCGAGGACGTCCTGCCCGGACCGCAGGAGGCCGCGAGGGCCTCCTGCGTACGTCACCGCGTCCTGAACGGGCTGCCGTTCTGGGAGGAGTGCGTGTTCTGCACGGATGGCCTCTGACCGCCCATGCAGATGCTCACACCGCGCCGGCCCCCGTCATCGCGCGCACCTCGATCTCCGCGTGCTTGGCCGCGTCGGGTGGTTCGCTCGCGGTGATGGTCCCGATCCAGCCGGCGAGGAAGCCCAGCGGAATGGAGACCAGGCCGGGGTTCTCCAGCGGGAAGACCTGGAAGTCCGCACCGGGGAAGAGCGAGCTGGGGCTGCCGGAAACGACCGGGGAGAGCGCGACGAGCAGCACGGCCGGAATCAGTCCCCCGTAGACCGACCAGACCGCGCCGCGTGTGGTGAAGTTCCGCCAGAACAGCGAGTAGAGCAGGACCGGGAGGTTGGCCGACGCGGCGACGGCGAACGCGAGGCCCACCAGGAACGCCACGTTGAGATCCTGGGCGAGCAGACCGAGCCCGATGGCGACGACTCCGATGCCTGCCGCCGCCATCCGGGCCACGGCCACCTCACTGCGCTGCTTGGCGCCGGGCCGTTTGAGCGAGGCGTAGAGGTCGTGGGCGACGGACGCGGACGAGGCGAGGGTGATCCCCGCGACGACGGCCAGGATGGTCGCGAATGCTACGGCGGCGACCACGGCGAACAGGATCGTTCCCCCGGTGGAGCCCTCACCTCCGCCAAGCACCATGGCCAGCAGCGGTACCGCGGTGTTCCCCGCGGGATTCGACTCCCGTACGTCCGCGGAGCCGACCAGCGCGGCCGCCCCGAACCCGAGCACGATCGTCATCAGGTAGAAGCTCCCGATGAGGCCGATGGACCAGACGACGGACCGGCGGGCCGCGCGGGCGGTGGGCACGGTGTAGAAGCGGGACAGGATGTGCGGCAGCCCCGCCGTGCCCAGCACCAGGGCGAGGCCGAGGCTGATGAAGTCGACGCGCGCCGTCCAGCTCCCGCCGTACCGGAGACCCGGCGCGAGGAACTCCTTGCCGTGCCCGCTGCGATCGGCGGCGGAGTTGAGCAACTCGTTGACATTGCCGTGGAAGTGGACCAGGACCAGCACGGTGAGAACGACGGTGCCGGCCATCAGCAGGACGGCCTTGACGATCTGGATCCAGGTGGTGGCCCGCATCCCGCCGAGCGACACGTACACGACCATGAGGGCACCGACACCGATGACGGTCCAGGACCGGGCGGCGCCGCTCGTCCCGCCGAGGAGCAGGGCGACCAAACTGCCCGCCCCGACCATCTGCGCCACCAGGTAGAGCACGGACACCGTGACGGAGGACGTCCCCGCCGCGATGCGGACCGGGCGCTCCGCCATCCGGGCCGCGACCACATCGGCAAGCGTGAACCGGCCGCAGTTGCGCACGAGTTCCGCGACGAGCAGCAGAACGACGAGCCACGCGACCAGGAAGCCGACCGAGTAGAGCATGCCGTCGTAGCCGAAGAGAGCGATCAGGCCGGAGATGCCCAGGAAGGATGCCGCGGACATGTAGTCGCCCGCGATGGCAAAACCGTTCTCCATCGGGGAGAAGAGACGGCCTCCGGCGTAGAACTCCTCCGCCGAACCGTGCCTGTTCCGACTCACCCAGGTGGTGATGCCCAGGGTGACCGCGATGAAAGCGCTGAACAGGAGCAGCGCCAGGGTCTGGTGATCGCCGCTCAACGCCCGGCCCCCCGTGTCATCTCCTGGGTCTCCCAGCGCAGATCGAGCGCGGCCCGGTCCCGGCGCAGTCGCGCGTGCCGCGCGTACGCCCCGGTGAGCAGGAACGTCGTCAGGAACTGGCCGAGCCCCACGACCATGGCCACATTGACCGCCCCGGCCACGGGCCGCGCCATCAGCCCGGGTGCGGTCACCGCCGTGACCACATAGGCGAGGTACCAGACGAGGAAAGCGACGGTGGCGGGTACGACGAAGCGCCGGTAGCGACGGCGCACCTCCTGGAATGCCTCGCTGCGCTGCACCTCCAGATAGATGTCCGCCGCGCTGTGGCCACCCCGGGGCGCGGCCTGACGGGGCACCGCGGCAGGCGTGGAACCCTCGGCGCCGTCCGGCTCCTCCCAGCCGGAAGCCGGCGCGTCATCCCACGGGTCGTCGAGCCGCACCGCTGCGGACTCGCGCCCTGCTTCCTTCTCCACCGAACAACTCCCCTTGTCCACGGACCACTTCGGCCGCGTATCCAAGAATGGGCAGATCGGGAAGATCCCGGGCACTTCATTCGTCAGACTTCACCTCTTCAGGTGAAGGATCTCCCGGGAGGACGCGCCAGCCCCCGCATGTAGGCATAGCGCACCGCCTGCGCCCGGTCGCGGAGCCCCGCCTTGGCGAAGAGGTTGTTGATATGGCTCTTCACCGTGGCCTGCGAGATGTGGAGGGCGCGGGCGATGTCGGCATTGGACATGCCCTCGGCGATCAGGACCAGCACCTCGGCCTCACGCGGAGTCATCCCGTCCGGCGGCTCCGGCTCACCACCACCGTCTCCACCAGTCACGAGAGGCCCCGCGGTCACCTGTTCCAGCAGACGGCGCTGCACGGTCGGCGAGAGACCGGCCTCCCCCGAGAGCACGGCCTGGACGGCCCGCACGATCTCGTCGCCGCCGGCATCCTTGGTGAGGTACCCCCGCGCACCCGCCCTGAGCGCGGGAAACAGTGACTCGTCGTCCGCGAAGGTCGTGAGGACCACCACCTGCGTACCGGGGAACTCCGCACGGATGCGCCGCGTCGCCTCCACCCCGTCGCAGCGAGGCATCCGCAGATCCATCAGCACCACGTCCGGCGCGTGCTCGGCCACCTGCGCGACCGCTTCCTCCCCGTCCTTCGCCGATCCGACCACCTCGATTCCCGGAAGCAGGCCGAGCAGCATGACGATGCCTTCCCGCACCACCGCCTGGTCATCGGCCACCACCACCCGCGCCGTCACGCGGGCACCCGCAGACTCACCACGAACCCCTCCTCGCCGGGACCGGCCTCCAGCGTGCCTCCCAGCAGTTCGGCGCGCTCCCGCATCCCGAGCAGACCGTATCCGGAACCGCTGACAGCCAGATCCCCTGCCGGACCCCGCCCACCCGAGTCCTTGACCTCCAGCACGACTCCGTCGGACTGGTACTCCAGTCTCATGACCACCCGGGCCCCGGGCGCGTGTTTGCGGACGTTGGTCAGCGCCTCCTGAGCCACTCGCCGGACCGTCTGCGACGCCTGGGCGGTCAACGCCCGCTGCTCCCCCTCCACCCGGACCTCGGCCGGCTCGGCCGTCACCAGCTGCCGGAGGAAGTCCTCCACCGGTGACACCTCGCCCCGCAGCGCGGAGAGCGCCTGACGGGTCTCGGAGAGGCCCTCACGGGCCATGGAGCGGGCCGCGACCACCCGCTGCAGGACCTGGTCCCGGAACTCCCCGGCGGGCTCTCTCTCGATGAGCAGTCGCGCGGCCTCCAGGTGCACCAGCTGCGCGGAGAGGCTGTGCGCCAGCACATCGTGGATCTCCCGGGCGATCCTGGACCGCTCGTCCAGTGCGGCCGTCTCCGCCTCCGCCACCCGGGCCGCCCGCTCCTGGGCCAGCAACCGCTGCGCGCTGCCACGGGCCTCGGCATCCAGGCGGAGCACGTACCCGGCGAGGCAGAGCCCTGCCGCGGTGATCGCAGTGGTCGTCCAGTCGTCGGTGTTGACCGTCGCGTAGGCGCCGAGAGCCACCGCTGTGGCCGGAGTCCCCGCCGAGAGGGGAAGCCGTTCGAGGGCGGTGACCGCACAGCCGCACCAGAGCACCGTCGCGGCCGTGGCCGCCCCCGCCTGCCCCGCTCCGAACGCCGCCAGCATCAGCAGGGCGAGCAGACCGAGCGACGGCCACAGACGGTTGTCGAGAGTGGTCCGGAAGAAGGCGATCGCGAGCAGTGCGCAGACGAGCACCCCCAGCAGTCCGGCGACGATCTCCCAGGGCCCGAAGCGCCCACCGGTGAAGGTCCCCCACAGCATCAGAGTGAGGAGGCCGGCCCGCACGGACCAGGCGATCACAGTCCGCGAGCGGCGGCGGGTGTCCCGGGCGAGAGCCTCTCTTGACGGCCAGCTCGTCCAGGCGGCGGGTGTCACACGCGGTCCTTCCACTCCTGCCGGACCGGAACGCCGGCGGCAGGTCCACCGTACGGCGCGGGTATCGCCCCGCCCCGACGCGCCAGCAGCCCCGCCCGCGCCAGCAGAGTCACCGCGAGAGCCGCCATCAGGGCGGGGCTGCCCTGATGCACGCCCAGCGCGACCGCGATCCCGTACAGGGCCGCCCGCAGGCCCAGTCCGCCGGCCCAGACCAGGGCGGTGGCCTTGGTGCCCTTGCTCCACAGGGAGCCGTCCTCGGCACGCCATACGCGAGAGGTCCACGCCCATCCGGCGCCCGTAACCAGCCCGACCATCAGCTCGGCGCCCAGCACGACGGACGAGACTATCCGGTGGTGCGGGTCGACGAGGCCGGGCTCGCGCAGGGCCATGACGAGCAGCACGGCGGGCAGGACCCACCAGCGCCGGTCGCCGGAGATCCGCTGCGCCGAGCACTGACGGACCACGACGAGAGCGATGACCGCGACGATCACCAGAGCATTGACGAGCCCGGACATGGGCGCCTCCGAGGTGCGAGAAGTTCTGCACCTCCGAAGCTACGGAAGAGTCCGGCTCAGCAGATCGGCTCCAGGGTGGATCATGGGTGGAGAGGCCGTCTCCACCCACGGGTGGAGACGGCGATGTCCGGTGCCGGACGGCACCGGACATCGCCCCGGCCCGGGGCCGGACGCTCAGACGTCGATGCGCGAGCGGTCCAGCGTGGCCGCCGAACTGGTGATGAACTCCTTGCGAGGTGCCACCTCGTTGCCCATCAGCAGGTCGAAGACCTTCTCGGACGATTCCAGGTCACCGATGTTGATCCGCCGCAGCGTGCGGTGGCGCGGGTCCATCGTCGTCTCCGCCAGCTGGTCCGCGTCCATCTCGCCCAGGCCCTTGTAGCGCTGGATCGCGTCCTTGTAGCGGATGTTCTTGCGCTGGAGCTCCAGCAGTCGCTGGCGCAGCTCGTTGTCCGAGTAGGTGTAGATGTACTTGTCCTGGCCCTTCTTGGGCTGGACCAGTTCGATCCGGTGGAGCGGGGGCACGGCGGCGAAGACCCGGCCCGCCTCGACCATCGGCCGCATGTACCGCTGGAAGAGCGTCAGCAGCAGGATGCGGATGTGCGCGCCGTCGACGTCCGCGTCGACCAGCAGAACGATCTTGCCGTACCGGGCGGCGTCGATGTCGAAGGTCCGCCCGGAGCCGGCTCCTATGACCTGGATGATCGCACCGCACTCGGCGTTCTTCAGCATGTCGGAAACCGACGCCTTCTGAACGTTGAGAATCTTGCCGCGGATCGGCAGCAGCGCCTGGAACTCGCTGTTCCGGGCGAGCTTCGCCGTACCCAGCGCGGAGTCGCCCTCCACGATGAACAGCTCGCTGCGCTCCACGTCGTCGCTGCGGCAGTCGGCGAGCTTCGCCGGCAGCGAGGACGACTCCAGCGCCGTCTTGCGCCGCTGGGCGTCCTTGTGCTGGCGGGCCGCGATCCGGGTGCGGGCCGCGGCCACCGCCTTGTCGAGTACGGCCCTGGCCTGGGCCTTCGCGTCCCGCTTCGTGGAGGTCAGGAACGCCTTGAGCTCCTTGGCCACGACATTGGCGACGATCCGGTTGGCCGCCGAAGTGCCGAGGACCTCCTTCGTCTGCCCTTCGAACTGCGGCTCCGCCAGGCGTACGGTCACGACCGCGGTGAGGCCCTCCAGGGCGTCGTCCTTGACGATGTCGTCCTCCGCCACGCGCAGCAGCTTCGCGGAGCGCAGCACCTCGTTGACCGTCCTGGTCACGGAACGCTCGAAGCCGGTGACGTGGGTGCCGCCCTTGGGGGTGGCGATGATGTTGACGAAGGACTTCACGTTCGTCTCGTATCCGGTGCCCCAGCGCAGCGCGATGTCGACGCCCAGCTCGCGCGTGACCTCGGTGGGTGTCATGTGGCCGCGGTCGTCCAGGACCGGAACGGTCTCCTTGAACGTGCCCTGCCCGGTCAGGCGCTGAATGTCGCAGACTGCCTTGTCCTGCGCGAGGTACTCGCAGAACTCGCTGATGCCTCCGTCGAAGCGGAAGGTTTCCTCCGTCTTGCCCGCACCGTCCACACCCCGCTCGTCGCGCACGACGATGGTCAGGCCGGGGACGAGGAAGGCCGTCTGGCGGGCCCGCTGGTACAGCGTCTCCAGAGCGAGCTTGGCGTCCTTGAGGAAGATCTGCCGGTCGGCCCAGTACCGCACCCTCGTACCGGTACGCGTCTTCGGGACCCGCTTGCCCTTGCGCAGTCCGTTGGCCGGGTCGAACGGGCTGTCCGGGCCCTGCTCGGTGAAGATCCCCGGAACACCGCGCCGGAAGCTGATCGAATGGGTCGCGCTGTTGCGGTCGACCTCGACGTCGAGCCGGGCGGAGAGCGCGTTGACCACGGAGGCGCCCACGCCGTGCAGCCCGCCGGACGCGGCGTAGGAGCCGCCACCGAACTTGCCTCCGGCGTGCAGCTTGGTCATCACGACCTCGACACCGGACAGGCCGGTCTTGGGCTCGACGTCGATGGGGATGCCCCGGCCGTTGTCGCGGACCTCGACGGAGTTGTCGTCGTGGAGGACGACCTCGATGTGGTCGCAGTAGCCGCCGAGGGCCTCATCGACGGAGTTGTCGATGATCTCCCAGAGGCAGTGCATCAGACCGCGGCTGTCGGTGGACCCGATGTACATGCCAGGGCGCTTACGAACCGCTTCGAGCCCCTCGAGTACGAGCAGGTGCCGCGCGGTGTAGTTGGAACCGTCTCGGTCTGCTCCGGTCAGCAGCGCAGTGGACGGCACGGACGTATCGGCGGTCACGCGGTTCGCTCCTCGCTGAATTTCATTTGGGGCCCAGTGGGTCACGGGCTCGGCTTCGGTTGCCGCTGTGAGGGTACCGAGGCCTGGTAGAGCGGGTGAAACGCCACCCTCGAAGAACCCTCAGACTAAACCAGATTCGCTTATCTGTTCGATCCCTCCTTGGAGTGACGTGCACATCACGTTCCCTTCCAGGCATGAACCATTTAGGCTCCGGGCACGTCCTCATGAACAACCGGCAAGCCAGCCGGCCCGGACTGACCAAGCCAAGCAACGCGAAACCGTAGCGCCACGCAATACGGCACATTCGCCGCGAACCGGCAACAGACAGCCATACCGAGAAGAAGTTTCGAAGAAAAGCCACGAGCGGGAACGTTTTCGGCCTGGTTGGATGTTGACCCTGGTACGACAGCTCGTCGAGCTAGAGAAGAGGCGACGTGACTACTGTTCTGACCCCCGCGAGCCCGCTGACCGCAGCAGACCGCTGTGACCGTTGCGGCGCCCAGGCCTACCTGCGCGTCGTGCTCATCAGTGGCGGTGAACTGCTCTTCTGCGCCCACCACGGTCGCAAGTTCGAGCCGGAACTCAAGAAGATCGCCGCGGAAATACAGGATGAGACGGACCGACTGACGGCCGTGCAGGCCCAAGCCGCCGAAGAGGAACACTGACACCTCGCATCCACGACGAGCCAGGGGTCGGTCCCGGACCGGCCGACGGGCGGCCTCCCCTCTGAAGGGAAGCCGCCCGTTCTCGTACTCGCGGAGCCTGCGCAGGTCAGCCGGCGTCCGCCATCCACCCGATGGCCGCGGAGATCCGCGTGTAGACGCCGGGGCTCCCGGCCTGCCCACAGCCGTTCCCCCACGACACCAGCCCCACGAGCCGCCCCTGGGCCACCAGAGGCCCTCCGCTGTCTCCCTGGCAGGCGTCGTACCCACCCTCGGGTTCGCCCGCGCAGAGCATCGATGAGGCGTCGTACGCGCCGTTCCTGCCGCCCGGGTAGGCCTGCTCGCACGAACTGTCGGGCAGGATGCTCACCTGGGCCGACCTGAGCGACGACGCGTAGTCGCCGTAACCCGTGGTGTCACCCCAGCCGTAGACGACCGCCGGGGTGCCCGCCTTGTACGCGGAGTCACCGGTTTTCGCCAGCGGGATCGTGTCCCCTTCGGGCAGCGCCTCGGAGAGCGTCAGCACGGCCACGTCGCCGCTGTTGGTGGTGGCGTCGAACCCGGGGTTGACCCACGTCCCGCTCACCGGGATCTCCTTGCCACCCGCGCCGTTCAGCTCGTCCCGGCCGGAGATGATCCGAAGATCGTCCACCTGGCCGACATCAGTACCCAGGGCCTCCCGGCTCAGGCAGTGCGCGGCGGTGAGCACCTTCTTCGGCTCCACCACGACGCCGCCGCAGAACTGGCCGGCCCTGGTACCCCCGAACCGGTCACGGCTGGACAGGGCCACCACCCATGGGCTGTCCGCGACATGGGCGGGCTGACCTCCGATGACGATGCTGTCCGCGACCGCCGGGGCGGGGGACGCGAGCGGTATCACGGCCGTGGCGGCGGCGAGGGCAAGCGCCCCGGTCATGGTGCGGACGATGGTGCGGGACATGCGTACTCCTGACTCTGTGATGGACCATGCCTACCCAGAGTCATTCCGACGACGCCGATGCGCACCTCCGCTCCGTACGGAGACGTCCGCGATTCCCCCATGGATCAGGGCGCACAGCACGAGGGCCCGGTTCCTCATGGGATCCGGGCCCTCGTTGCGCGTAATGCCGCCGTCGACCTAGTCGAGGTAGTCCCGGAGGACCTGCGACCGCGACGGGTGACGCAGCTTCGACATGGTCTTGGACTCGATCTGGCGGATGCGCTCGCGCGTCACGCCGTAGACCTTGCCGATCTCGTCCAGCGTCTTCGGCTGCCCGTCGGTGAGTCCGAAGCGCATGGAGACCACACCGGCCTCACGCTCGGACAGCGTGTCCAGCACCGAGTGCAGCTGCTCCTGGAGCAGCGTGAAGCTCACCGCGTCGGCCGGCACGACCGCCTCGGAGTCCTCGATCAGGTCACCGAACTCGCTGTCCCCGTCCTCACCCAGCGGGGTGTGGAGGGAGATCGGCTCGCGGCCGTACTTCTGGACCTCGATGACCTTCTCGGGGGTCATGTCGAGTTCCTTGGCCAGCTCCTCCGGGGTGGGCTCACGGCCCAGGTCCTGGAGCATCTGGCGCTGGACGCGCGCGAGCTTGTTGATGACCTCGACCATGTGCACCGGGATACGGATGGTGCGGGCCTGGTCGGCCATGGCGCGGGTGATCGCCTGACGGATCCACCAGGTGGCATACGTGGAGAACTTGTAGCCCTTGGTGTAGTCGAACTTCTCCACCGCGCGGATCAGACCGAGGTTGCCCTCCTGGATCAGGTCCAGGAAGAGCATGCCGCGGCCGGTGTAGCGCTTGGCCAGCGAGACCACGAGACGGAGGTTGGCCTCCAGCAGGTGGTTCTTGGCGCGACGGCCGTCCTCGGCGATGATCTCCAGCTCGCGCTTGAGCTTGGGGGCGAGCTTGTCGGCGTTCGCCAGCTTGTCCTCGGCGAACAGACCCGCCTCGATGCGCTTGGCGAGCTCGACCTCCTGCTCGGCGTTGAGGAGCGGGACCTTGCCGATCTGCTTCAGGTAGTCCTTGACCGGGTCGGCCGTGGCACCGGCGACGGCGACCTGCTGCGCGGGCGCGTCGTCCTCGTCGTCGTCGGAGAGGACGAAGCCCTTGTTCTCGCCCTCGCCCTCCTCTTCCTCGCCCTTGCCCGCCTTGACCTCTTCGGCGACGTCGTCGCCGTCGAGGATCTCGTCGTCCTGCTTGCCGGCCTTCTTCGAGGCCGTCTTCTTGGCAGCCGTCTTCTTCGCGGCGGTCTTCTTGGCAGCCGTCTTCTTGGCTGCGGCCTTCTTCGCGGGCGCGGCCGCCGGGGCGTCCTCGGCCGCCGGGTCCACGGGCTCGGCGGACGGTGCGGCGGGCGCCGCGACAGTCCGTGTCACCGCGGTCTTGGCCGCGACGGTCTTGGTGGCGGTGCGCTTGGCCGGGCTCTTCGCTGCAACGCTGCTCTTGCGGGCGCGCTTCGACGGCTCCGCGGCACTGACCATCAGCGTCACACCCTCTTCCTCGAGGATCTGGTTGAGGCTGCGCAGAACGTTCTTCCACTGGGTTGGCGGAATCTGGTCAGCCTCGAAGGCCCGACGCACGTCGTCGCCGGCGATCTGCCCATCAGCCTTTCCCCGCTCAATGAGCGCCATCACAGATTCGGACTCGGCGATCTCCGGCGGGAGCGTACGGGATGTGCTGGCCGACACGAACAACCTCTCGGAACGATGGAAACGGCTTCCGGCCCGGCCCGGAGAGGGCTGGAACCGACGACCGCCGGGCGGGGAATGCACCGACGGCGCGGGCTAGGCCTCAGAACTGCACAGCGCCCGGAACGGCTGCTGTATTCCTTCTGTGACGGTCACCTCTTAAGTCATCGCGCTGTTTCGAGGAGTGTTACGTCCGATCCGCGTGGCCCGAGTCACACCTGATTTTGGTATGAACACGACTAACGTGACATCTCCCCGCCATCGTGCCGCCGGACCGCCGAGGTCCGACGACACATGGCGCGTACACCCCGCCCGCGCCGCGGTCAGTGCTCGCGCGGCGCCGGCACCACTCGCTCCGGCTCGTGGTGGCCCACCAGCAACTGGCGCATGGCGCTCTCGGCGCCCGCGGAGTCACCGGACGCGAGCGCGTCGACAATGCGTGCGTGCAGGGCCAGGGACGCCTCGCTGGGCCGGTCGCACGCGGTGGCCGGACCCCCGGAGACCTGCAGTGCGGCGGAGACGATTCCGGAAAGGTGCTCCAGCATCCGGTTGCCCGCGGCCTGGATGAGCAGGGAGTGGAACTCCGCATCGGCGCGGGCGCACGTGATCATGTCGCCCTGTCCGAGCGCGTGTCCCATGATCTCGACCATGTCGGCAAGGCGCTGCTGAATGTCCTCGCGCCCATGCCCCGCGGCGAGGCGAGCCGCCAGCGGCTCGATCGTCCACCGGAGATCACCCAGCTCGCGGCGCTGGTCATCACGCTGCGGGCCGAAGGCGCGCCATTCGATGATGTCGGGATCGAGCAGATTCCAGTCACTGACCGGCCGCACCCGGGTACCTACATTGGGGCGGGCACTGACCAGCCCCTTCGCTTCCAGCACGCGCAGCGATTCCCGCACGACGGTCCTGGAAACCTCGAAACGCTGGCCGATCTCTTCCGGCACCAGGGGGCGGTCCGCACCGAGGTCACCGGAGACGATCATCTGCCCCAGCTGCTGAACAAGTTGGCCGTGCAGTCCGCGGCCGCGGCTGGCCGATCCCCGTCGGCCCACCCGGCCGAGCTCGGCATCGGGACCACTCCAGGAGCGCGCGGCGGCGCGCTCGCCGGCCGGCGCCTCCGCGTACGGGTATCGGTCGAGTTCGCCCGGACCGGCGAGGCCGGAATCGGCGGAGCGGGCGGTGGTCATCATGGTGTGCGCAAGGGTACTCACGCATCCTTTGTCGGCGGGTCCCAGCCGCCCCTTGAGGTCTTTGCTGAAAAGCACACGAAAGGGTGATCGGCACCAGCCCCTCAATTGACGCCTTACTGGTATAAACCGGACGCCTCGAAGAGGGCTATGGAAACTCGCCCCTTCGGTCACGTCACGCGATCACCAACGGACCCTGCCGCGAAGGCTGGTGAAGAGAAACGCGCAGACGAGAGCCGCCAACGACAGGCTCAGGGCCGCTCCCACGGGATGCGCCACGACCCGCACCGCGGCCAGCAGCCACCGGTCCACCGCTCCTGGCCACTGGAACCAGGCCAGCTCCCGCAGTCGGCCGGGAAGCCCGGCCATCGAACGGGCGGTCGACGCCTTCGGCATCCGCTCGACGAGCGGCACCATCACTACGGGTACGGCGAGCACGGCGGCAATGCCCGCGGCCGTCACCCGGAAGATTCCGGCCGCCAGCAGTCCGGCCCAGGCACAGCCGACGGTCAGCCCGAACCAGCTCACTGTCAGGGAAGCCGCGTTCTCGGGGACGTGGAGCGAGCCCCCGCCGTACGCGATGCGAAGGGTCTCGGCCGACGCCAGCACGACCAGGACCGCCAGCAGGAGCGCCACGCCCGCGGACACCGCCAGCTTGGCGAGGAGCAGCCCGAATCTGCGGGGCACCGTTCCCCGGCCGGCGGCCAGTGCCGGGTAGCGGAACTCGTCGCCGAAGGACAGTGCTCCCAGCAGTCCGGCCCCGAGCGCGGCGGGCGGAAGCGGCAACAGCGAGGGCCAGGCGGCGATCACACGCACCAGTGGCGTACCACCGCCCCGGGCCAGGAGTACGGACAGGCCGACGGAAGCGGTCAGGACCACTGCCATGATCACGGTGGTGGTCCGCACCCCGAACAAGCGGCGCAGTTCGTAGCGGACCGGCCACAGCGGCCCCCGCGCCGGGCGCCGTCTGATGGGCGGCGGAACTTCCCCGCGCGCATGGGGCCGGAGCGGTCGGCGGGCGGCATCGGCGGTGTGGGCCGAGACTCTTCGCGCCGAGGCTCCGGGGCCGGCGGTTCCGGCCGTGTGTGTTGAGGAGCCCTCGGCCTCGGGCCGCGCTCCGGCCGTACCGACGGGGCCCACGTCGCCCACCTCGTCGGCGAGCTGGTGGACGGGGAGCCCGTGCCTGAACGCGGCGTCACCGACTTCCGCGCAGCTGCTGCCGTACACGGAGAGCCGGTTGCCGACGGGCTCGGCGACGACCTCGACGGAGCGCCGGGCAACTCGCGCTTCCCTGCTGACGATCGCGGCGAGGCGAGCGGCTTGCGGGGAGCGGACGGCGACGCGGGGTCGCAGGCGGGTACGGGAGAAGGCCGTGCCGTCCTGGTCGGCGATCAGGCGCCCACCGTCGATGGTCACCACACGCCCGGCCGAACGCGCGGCCTCCTTGGGGTCGCTGGTGGCGAACAGGACGGTTCCGCCCCGATCGGCGTGGGAGCGCAGCATGCTGTGCAGCCAGTCGGCCTCCCTCGGCGCCAGCCCCTCCGCCGGGTCGTCCAGGAGCAGCGTGTGCGGGTCACCGAGCAACGCACAGGCCAGCGCCAGCCTCCGGTCCATGCCGAGGGAGAGCGTGCCGATGCGCTGGTCCCCCAGGCCGGCGAGGCCCACCGCCTCAAGCAGTTCGTCCGCCTTGATCGCGGGGACGCCCGCCGCGGCGCAGAGCATGCGCAGTTGCCCGCGCACCGTTCG